>NZ_JAPTYD010000009.1 GCF_026913015.1 Paracoccus benzoatiresistens | reverse complement strand
GCCCAAACGCGTCATGCGTTCTTAAGGCCGTCGAACCGGCCAAGAACAGTGCAAGCGGTCAAAAATCGAGGTGCCCTTATGTATCTCCACGCGACGAGGCGCTGATGCGCCGCTATCCGGAAATCTTCGGGCTTGGCCTCCATCAATTCGGGTCTGGCCCTTCTTCACCAACTCCGGCTCGAAACTGCTCTCGCGGTCGCGTGGAACCGACAGAGGCACCTCGCCATCCGAGCTCTTCACCCGCTTCGTCGCCACGCCGTTTCGGCGGTTGGTCTGTTCGGCTGGCGGCTCAGCGCCGGCATCATAGCCCAGATGCGCAGTCAGTTCGGCGCCCAGCATCCGCTCCATCAGCCGGACCTTCAGCTCCTTCATCAGCCCGGCATAGCCGAGCAGGTCCTCAGGCCGCTTGCAGCCCTTCAGCAACTCATCCAGCAGTTCGTTGGAAATCGTCATCGTCCTTGCTCCTCTCAGGAAGCATGGACCAGATCAGCGATACACAGAAGATCGGACACTCTCTTCGAGCAAGCTTTCATCCCGTCCGTCCGTAATTTTGCCGGTCGAACATCGTTCGCTGCAAATTGGAACGGCAGTGCCAGAAGCATCCCTGCTGACAAGCTTCCTTCCTCAGGCGCTAACGTGCTTCGATCTTGCACGGGCGTAGAGCTCACCTTGCATGCCGCCATTGTAGCCATCGATCACGCACTTACCTCTCCTCCGAAGTTGTTGGAGGTAGCTTACCTCCTCTTGAGGTAAGCCGGAGTAACTTTGACGATGGTTCTGTCTGCCTGGTTAAAGATCATTAAGCCGGCAAACTCGGCAACTGGTAGATGGTAAAACACCTATTGTTCTGACACCATGCTCTGCCCTGTGTTACCAAAAAGTATCTCTTGATGCTCTTTTTGTGTGCCGGAAGGCAGCGGCCAATCAAATCGCCATGCCTGGTAGAAATATGTCTCCTGTGGCAGGCATGGCCGCTCTAGCCGCCTCCGATGTCATAGTTTACGTATGTGCCAGCCACGCTTTGCGCAGCCAGAAACCTCCTGAAATCGAGACACCGATGCTGCACGCGAAAACCCGGCTTACCTATCCTCGTGGCGCCGCTGCCATGTTTCGCTTCGCGGCGGATCATCCGGAATACATCACGGGAACGGAGGCGGGTCCGTGGCGGATGCAGATCCCGCTGGGCAGCTTCGAGGCACGGCGAGACGGTGAGGCGCTTCTCGTTGAGGCGACAGGGGTCAATCCCATTGGCCTCAGCTACATGAAGCTGATCTTCGTGGATCATATCCGCGAGTATCTGGCAGAAGATGTGGATCTGCACTGGGAAGGCGACGGACAGTCCCATGGCGTTCCGCCGTTCTTCCGCGAGGTCCGCGTCACGGCCTCGCGCCGCCTGACCCCCACCATGCAAAGGGTGACCTTCGCTGTTCCGGACTTGGAAGACCTGCCGCTGGATGAGCTGCACGTCCGTCTGCTTCTGCCTCCGGAGGATCGGCCAGCAAACCTGCCGCCTGTGTGGCCGATGCTGACGGCCAGTGGTGCGCTGAGCTTTCCCGCAGGGTCCGATACCTTGCTGGTGCGCGTCTACACCATCCGCCATCTCGATGTGGCGCGGGGCGAGGTGGACATTGACTTCGTGCTCCATCCGACCGCCGAGAGATCGGCCGGGGGTTGGGCTGCGACATGCCGCCCGGGCGATGTGGCGGGTCTGCTGGGACCGGGCGGCGGAGCGATCCCCCAGGCGCCACGGGTGCTTCTGCTGGGCGACGAGACGGCGCTGCCGGCCATTGCCCGCATGCTGGATGCTGCATCGTCCGGGACCATCTGCGAGGCGATCATCGAGGTGGACGGCCCCGAGGACGAACAAGATCTGGCCGGACCGGTGGAGTGGCTGCATCGGCGTGGCGCTGCGCCTGGCACGAAGCGGCTTCTGATCGAGGCGCTTGCCCGTCGGCAGCCCTCCGACGATCTTTACGTCTGGGCCGGATGCGAGTTCGATGCCTTCCGCGACATCCGCCGCCACGTCCGTTCGGTCTGGAAGATGCCGCGCGACCGGCACATGGTCGCAGCCTACTGGCGCGCGGCATGGCCGGCGAGATGGCGGAAGAACCGCACCACAGTTCGGCCGCCTGAACCCGGCGGCCGCCTCTCCCTTACGCCGACATTGCTGGGGTATGGGTCTTCACCAGCCATTGCAGCATCAGGACTGCCAGAACGGGCAGGACGGCGGCAAGGCCGAAGAAGACGCCATAACCCGCCTGCTGCGCCACGATCCCGGCGACAAGACCAAGACCCATGCTGAGGGCCCCATCGAGGCATTGGAACAGGGTGAAGTCGACACCGCCCTGCCCCGGATCGGCCCACCGCATGAACTGGGCATAAAGCGCGGTAAACCCGATGGCCGACAGCGCCGATCCGGACAGGAGCGCGGCCGCGACGGGCAAGGCGGGCGGCAGCGCTGCCCCTGCACCACTCAGCGCCAGGCACAGCATCAGGATGGCTTGGGACACCAGTGCGCCAATCATGGTTGTCCGCACCCCCCACCGCTGGACGGCCGCCCCGCCGAGCAATGCCCCCAGAAGCCCGAGAACCAGGCTGCCAGAGCCGTTGAGCAGGCCTACCGTTGCAAGGGAAATGCCCCTGTCGATCAAAAACGGTCCCAGCATCCCCAGGGACAGCTTCTGGGCGACGACAAAGATCGCCGTCAACATCAGTCCCTGCCGGATGTCCCGTCGGGCCAGTGCCCGGCGCAGACTGGGGCGCGGACCTGCGGCCGGAGATGACGCGGAACCGCATGCCGTCACAGCGAACCAGACAAGCAGAACAGTTACCAGACCGGCCATGCACCAGACCGCCCCTGTCCAGCCGATGCGAGCAACCATGACAAGAAGAAGTCCTGCGCCGATAGCCGATCCGACATAGGCGCCCCCGACCTGCGCGGCATTGCCCCATCCGTGCCTGCTGCGTGCCAGAGCGCCGACCGCATGGCCGTCAACAACGATATCGGCCGTTGCCGTGGCGAAGGCCACCACCATCAGGCAGGCCAATGCCGGCAGCAGCGGCACCAGGCCGACGGCGCCGGTGGCCAGCAGACCCAGAACGGCGATCAGGCCGAAGAGCAGGACCAGCAAGGCAGTGCGCGGTGTCCGGCCCGGGGGCAGCCGCCACCGTTCAATGACAGGCGACCACAGCACCTTCAGCGCCCATGGCGCGATCAGCAGCGATAGAAGGCCGATCCGGTCCAGGGGCAGGCCCTGGTCGCGCAGCACGGCGGGCAGCCCGCCCCAGGTCAGGCCGCCGATCACGCTCTGCGCGACATAGGCGGCCCACAAACCGGACAGGATCGCGGCTTGCCCAGGCTGCCCTGCATTCCGCGCCATCAGAAGCGGCGGCTCAGGCTCGCCGTCCAGGTGCGGCCTTCGTCACGATAGCAGTATCCGGCCGTGCAGGTCTGCTTCTGCTCGTCGAACAGATTCTTGACGTTCAACTGCATCTCGACCCCCGGCAACTGCGCCGGCTGATAGCTCACGCCGAGGTCCACGAAGACGCGATCGTCGTTGGTGATGACATTGGCATCATCGCCGTAGCTTTCCCCGACATAGCGCAGCCCTGCCGCCAGCCCCAGACCCGCCGCAGGTCCCGACTGGACGTCATACTTGCCCCAGAGCGACAGCGTGTCGTTCGGCACGCCGGACAACTCGTTGCCCACAGTTCCCGCCGCACCCTTCTCGATCTTGACGCGCTGATGGGCATAGCTGGCGATCACGCCCCAGCCATTGTCCCAGTTGGCCTGCGCCTCCAGCTCGAAGCCGCGGCTGTTCAGGTCCAACTGACGCTGGCGGTTCTCGCCGGTCGACACATCAAGCACGGTGCCATCGCGCTGATCGATATCGAAGACGGCCGCTGACAGCAGAAGGTTCGTGTCTTCGGGCGCGTATTTGAGGCCGATCTCACGCTGCGTGGACTGCGTCGGGCGGGCGGCCCTCTGCGTGCTGTCATCGGCCGGATCATCATAAACGAAGCCGATGTTGGGCGCGAAAGAGGTCGAGACGCTGCCATAGACCATGACGCCGTTGCTCCAGTCATAGCTCAGCGCCAGGCGCCCAGACCGGCCGGTATCGTCCTGTGTGGTTGTCGAACGAACGGGATCCGTCGTGGTTGTCTCGACACTGTCCCAGCGAGCACTGGCAAAGGCCTGCCAGCTTCCCCATTGCATCTGGTCATGCAGGTAGACGCCCTTCTGGCGCTGCTCCTGCGCGCCCGTGAATGGCACTGCCGCCGCAGCCGTGTCGGCGGCCGAGACATAGCCCACCGTGCTGTAGGTCTCGTAGTCGGCGCGGGTCATGTCGATGCCCGCTAGGATCTCGTGCGACACTGCGCCGGTATCCACGCTCCAGCGCAGCCCGTTGTCGAGCACCAGCGTGTCGATGTTTTCCTTGTAGTGTCCCCAGTAGCGGGCCAGATCGGCACCCACGGGATAGTGCCCGCTGTATTCGAGGTCGATGTCAACACTTGCCGCCCGGAAGCTCTGGCGCAGCGTTACGCTGTCGTTGAGGTCATGCTCGACCTCATAGCCGAGGCGCCACTGGTCCTGCTCGAAGTCGTTGTAGTCGGGATCGCCCTCGTAGAGGTCCGACACCTCGCCATAGGACGGGTTGTAGAAGGCGGCGGTTCCGCCCGTCAGCGAATTCGACACCTCCGCCAGCAGCGTTGCACGGGTCACGCCATTGTCCCAGGACAGGGCCGGGGCAAGATAGGTCTTGTCGTCCGCATAGCCCGGAAGATCGGTGTTCGATTTGCGGGCCAGACCCGTCAGGCGATAGCTGAACTCGCTGCCTTCGGAGACAGGACCGGAGACATCGCCTGCAATCTGGGCGCGGTCGTTGGCGCCGGTGGTCAGTTCGATCTCGCGGTAGTGCTCGTTCTTCGGTCGCTTGGTGATCAGGTTGACGATGCCGCCCGGCCCGCTGACGCCGTAGAGCGACGAGTTCGGGCCCTTCAGCACCGCGCCCCCTTCCAGACCGTAAGGCTCGGATTTGAACCACGCGGTTGGCGCGTTGTATTGGCGCAGCCCATCACGGAAATAGCCATTGTAGTAAGCCGGGAGGCCGCGGAGGAAGAAGGCGTCGAACCGGGTGTCGAAACCGTAGTTGTTCGGGTTTGCCGCAGCGGTATAGCCCAAGGCCTCGTTCAGCGTGCGCGGCGCCTGATCCTCGATCTGGTCCTGCGTGATGATGGTGACCGCCTGCGGGATCTTGCCGACCGGCGTGTCCAGCTTGGTCGCCGTGCGGCTGATGCCAGGGACATAGCCATCCTGGACCAGCGTGGTGTCGCTTTCCGCCTCAAGCGTGATCTCGGACAACACATAAGGGGCGTCTTGAGCCACAGCGGGAAGGGCCGCAACACCGGCGAGCAGGCAGGCAATCAACGGTCTTTTCATCATGGTTCCTTGGGCAGTATGGCAGAAAATGCCCCACGTGGAGGCACGGGAATTAGAGACGCGCCGGCACATGATGGACGCGCCAAAGGCCAGGCTGCTTCGGCTAGAGATCCCGATTTTAATTGTCAAGTATTCGCTCTTGCGGGAGCTGCCTCTACCCCAAGGAGCGAATTCCGATGACCTCTTGATGCACACGCTCTACGTCGACAAGCAGCTGCAGGACCAAAGCTTCACGTAAGCGATAGGACGGTTGAACCGGATGTTTTACAACCAGCGGGCCGACTCGTCGTGGACTACATGGGAAGTTATGGACACCTCAGCATGATCATGCTGCCTCCAAGCGTCGGCCTGTCGAAGCATCGAAAATGTGAAGGTGCTTTCGGTCAAAGCGGAGTGGCAGTTTGCCGCTTAGACCCCGGCTTTCCTCGGCAGCGATGCGCACGGTCAGCTCGCGACCGCCCAGGAAGCAGACAGCCAATGTGTCGGAGCCAAGCTCTTCGAGCACATCGACGTCGACAGCAAAGTCCGCCTCCGCTGCCGCACAGGGGTGCAGGTGCTCGGGGCGCAGGCCGATATCGACGATGGCGCCTACCGGCGCATCAAGCCGAGCCAGCACAATGGTGCCGCCGTCGAATTCAATCGCTGCTCCGCGATCGGACGAGACGACCCTGCCGGGCAGGATGTTCATCTGCGGAGAGCCGATGAATTCGGCGACAAAGCGGCAATTCGGACGCTCATACAGCTCCAGGGGCCTGCCGTGCTGGATGATCTCGCCCTTGCGAAGCACCACAACCCGATCCGCCAAGGTCATCGCTTCGACTTGGTCGTGTGTGACATAGATCGTGGTAGTCCGCAGCATCCGGTGCAGCCGTTTGATCTGGGTTCGCATCTCGACGCGAAGCTTGGCATCTAGATTGGACAGTGGTTCATCGAACAGGAAGACCTTGGGCTTGCGAACGATCGCGCGCCCCATGGCGACTCGCTGTCGCTGACCGCCCGATAGCTGGCCCGGACGGCGATCCAGCAGTTCCTCGAGCTGCAGGATCCGAGCGGCTTCGGCCACTTTCTCCGCAATGATAGAAGATGATTCACCGCGCATCTTCAGGCCGAAGCCGATGTTCTGGCCCACGGTCATGTGTGGATAAAGCGCGTAATCCTGAAACACCATCGCCACATCGCGGCCCTTCGGCTCGACATCGTTCACAACCACATTGCCGATGCGCAGTTGGCCGCCGGTAATCTCCTCCAGCCCCGCGATCATGCGCAGCATTGTCGACTTGCCGCAGCCGGACGGTCCGACGAAAGCCACAAACTCGCCATCTTGGATTTCAAGGTCGACGCCGTGAATCGTTTGGACCGCACCATAACGCTTGATGACCTTCTCGAGACTAATCTGCGCCATGTTCATCCCTCTCGTTGTGGCGCCACACAAGCGCAGCACTTGCATTATCAATAAACTTGACATTATCGATAATGCAAGAATTATTGATAGCGCGAGTCTAGGAGACCGGAACAGGGTGATGATCAGCTTGGCGGAGAGCACACCGCGGCAACGCAGCCGCAGCGAGACTGCCGAGCATGCCTTGCGGCGCGACATCGTGCTCGGCACGCTTGCACCCGGCGCCGCCCTGCGGGAACTGGAATTGGCCGAGCGCTTCGATTGCGCACAAGGCACCATCCGCGAGGCCCTGATGCGATTGTCAGAGGATGGCCTCGTGACCCGACGCGCCCGACGGGACACGCATGTTGCCCAAGCAAGTCCTGACGACGCAGGCGAGCTTCTGCGCATCCGTCATGACATCGAGTGCCGTGCCGCGGTTCGTGTTATCGAGGCACGCAATGACGCCCTTCTGAGGGATCTGGACACCCAACTGCAGGCCATGCGCATCGCAGCGCTGCGCGAGGACGAGTATTCTCTGTTGGAGCATGATTGCAGCTTCCACCTGCGCCTGTTCGAAGCTGCCGCAATGCCCGTGGTCGAGCCGGTGCTGTTCCGCTGCCTTGTTCATACCCAACGCTTCAAGATCCTGAATAGCGCGCCCGAAACCCGTGACCTGAAGGCCACAGCAGAACGCCATGTTTCCATTCTCGAAGCTCTGACAACAGGTGAACCAGACACGCTGGCCCGCGCGCTGTCGCATCACATCACTACCATCGTCGACTTCGGGCCCGATGTCTTCGCTGCCAAAGGGAGACATGGCACATGACCACGGTTGACCGACTTGCCCCTGAAATGAAGGCAGTCCTTGAACGACTACTTTCCGAGGATGGCGTGCAGCCCGACCCGACGCTTCTGCCCCCCGCCGAGGGCCGCGCCCTGGCCGAAGCGTCGAACCAGAGATGGAATGTCGACGGTCCCGTCATGGCGAAGCAACTGATCGTCGAGACTGCCGATGGCCGCCGCGCGCATGTCTTCATCCCCGCCTGCGACCGCGGGCAGCAGGCCATCCTCTATATCCATGGCGGCGGCTGGAGCTTCTGTTCCGCCGCGACCCATGATGGCGCCGCGCGTTGGCTGGCGCAGGAAACCGGGGCTGCGGTCGTGACCTTCGACTATCGACTGGCCCCAGAGCACCCCTATCCGGCCGGGCTTGAAGATTGCCTTGCCGTCTGGTCCCAGCGGGATGCCATTCTGCCTGGTCGCGCCTGGTCGGTATCAGGCGACAGCGCGGGTGCCAATCTTGCCCTTGCCATGATGCTGCGCCTGGAGGGCCGGGACCTGCCGCGGGCCGGGCTGCTGTTCTACGGGGTTTATGACGCCGACTTCGAGAGTCCCAGCTATCGCGCAATTGCCGACGGGCCTGGCCTGACGCGCGACAAGATGCGCCGTTATTGGGATTACTACACCGGCACGCAGGCGGATCGCATGTCAGATCCCTGCCTGACGCCCGCCAATGCACCAGATGAGATGCTGGCGGGGCTGCCGCCGCTGTATTTGAACGCTGCAGAAATTGACCCGCTCTGCACAGATAGCGAACGTCTCGCTGCTCGGCTGCACAGGCTTGGGCGCCGGGATCGCTTCGATCTGATCAAAGGGGTGATCCACGGCTTCATGCAGATGAGCCTCTGGCTGCCGCAATCGGCCGATGCCTATCACCGCGCAGGCCAGGCGTTCCGAAACATGACCGAAACGCCGCTGCCGACGACCTGAACACTTCACTCTGGGGAGGAGAGAAAGATGAAAACGACGATCAGCGCCCTTGCACTTCTAGCCGGGCTTCTGCCAGGCCTTGCCCACGCCGACAGCACCGTGCGGTTCTGGTATCACTTCGACAATCCGGAAAACCCGATGTCGGACCTGATCGCCAAGTTTGAGGCCGAAAATCCCGGCATCAAGATCGATGCGATGAACGTGCCGTGGAACAGCTACTACGACAATCTCTACACTTCGATCGTTGGCGGCAATGCCCCCGATGCCGCAATGCTGAAGATGCATGCCTTGCCGCGCCTTCTGGAAATGGAGGCGCTTGAGCCTTTGGACGATCAGATCGCCGCCTGGGAAGGAAAGGACGACATCCAGGAAAACCTGTTCGACTTGACGCGCGCCGAGGATGGCAAGCAATACTACCTGCCGGTCCAGTATGTCGCGCTCTATCTGTATTACCGCGCCGACATGTTCGAGGAATTGGGCCTGACTCCGCCCCAGACATGCCAGGAGCTGCGCGATGCGGCGGTCAAACTGACCCGCGACACCAACGGCGACAGCAAGATCGACACCTATGGCTTCGGCTTCCGCGGCGGCAAGTCAGGGCATGAACACTGGGGTAGCTTCACGCTTGGGGCCACGGGCGTTGCCCTGGACAACAGCCTGACCTCGGACGCGGGTGTGGCTGGCACGCAGTTCGTCATCGACCTCTTCCAGAAAGACAAGGTGTTCCCGCCCTCGGCTCCGAACGATGGGTTTCAGGAGATCATCGGCGCCTTCAAGACCGGCGTGACCGCAATGACCATCCACCACGTCGGATCATCGAACGACCTGGTCGAAGCACTTGGCGACAAGGTCGCAGCCGTGCCAGTGCCAGAATGCGGCGGCGGACGCTGGACCACCTTTGGCGATGAGTCGACCGCCGTTCTATCCAACGCCTCGGACAAGGAAGCGGCCTGGAAGTGGATCTCGTTCCTCTCCACTAAGGGGAACAACGCACTCTTCAACACCGCCACTGGCCAGCTTCCAGTCACGAAATCCGACACCGAAACCTGGCAAGGCCATGAAGCCCGCTTCGTGGAGGCGACCAAGCAATCGCTCCCCTTCGCGAAACTGCTGCCAGCATCGTCCAATACGCCGGAGTTCGTGAATACGGTCTGGCCTGCGAATATGCAGCGCGCCCTGCTGGGTCAGATCACGGCCTTGCAGATGAACGAGGCCATCGCGGAGCTTTTCGCCGACAACTGATCGCGCTTGGGGCCGGGGCTACCTTTCCCCGCCCCTCTTCCGAATGGAACGTCCTTGGCGGAGCCGTCCGCGAAGGCCGAGGAAAGTCCGCCCGATGACATCCATCCCCGTCCCCGAGCAAGCGGGATCATCCCCCAGCCGAGGCACAGCGCTTTGGCGTCAGGTCATGCCGCTGGCCCTGCTCTCACCGGCCGTCCTGGTCACGCTGGCTATCGTGTTCTTTCCGATGGTCCAGACCGCCTGGATGAGCCTGCACGAGTATGTCCTGTTCCGTCCGAAGAACTTCGACTGGGTGGGGCTGCAGAACTACCTCAATGTCTTTCAAGACGAGGTGTTCTGGATATCGCTACGCCACACGGTTCTATGGATCGCGATCACCGTTCCTGCACAGGCTCTGCTGGGACTGGCAACTGCGCTTCTGCTGAATCAGCAGTTTCCCTGGCGACCGATCGCGCGGGCCCTGATCATCATTCCGTGGGCGCTGCCGTCGGTCGTGATCGCGCTGATGTGGGCCTGGATCTATGACTCCAACTACGGGATCCTGAACGACCTGCTGCTGCGGATCGGGATCCTGGAAGCCTCGATCCCTTGGCTGGCGAACCCCGATACCGCGCTTTACGCGATCATCCTGACGCTGACCTGGCAGGGCTTTCCCTTTTTCGCTGTGATGATCCTGGCGGGCCTGCAATCCATTCCGCGCAGCTACTACGAGGCCGCTTCTCTGGATGGGGCATCGCCGCTGCGGCAGTTCTGGCATATAACCCTGCCGGGCATATCGGGGGTGCTGTTCACCGCGATCCTCTTGCGCACCATCTGGGTCGCCAACTCCATGGACGTGATCTTTGTGATGACAGGCGGCGGGCCGGGATATTCAACCTATACCCTGCCGCTCTATGCCTTCCTTGAAGCGCGGACGAACCTCAACTTCGGCTACGGCTCGGCCTTGGCCATGACCTTCACGCTTCTTCTGCTGGGCATCGTGATCCTGTATCTGAAGCGCTCGGCAAAGGCGGTGCAGTAATGGCGCTGGGACGCAAATCGACCCTCACCCGGGTGCTGACCGTGGATCTGCCGATGCTGGCCATTCTGGCCTTTACGCTTGGGCCTTACCTGTGGATGCTGCTGACCTCGCTCACCGCCGAGGAAAGCCTGTTCACGCGCGGTCCCTCGGTCTTCGACCTGGTCTGGAGCAACTACGAAAGGCTGTTCGCCAATGTCGGCTTTGCCAGGAACATGCTCGACAGCTTCATCATCGCGGCGGGCACGGTGGTGGTGGGCCTGACGCTGTCGGTCACGGCCGCCTACAGCTTCTCGCGCTTCGAATTCCGCTTCAAGAAGGTGCTGCTCTTGCAGTTCCTGCTGATCAACATGTTCCCGCTGGTGCTGCTGATCCTGCCGCTGTTCGTGCTGATGCGCCAGCTCGGGCTTCTGGATACACATGTCGCGCTGATCGTCGCGAACTCGACCATCGCCATTCCCTTCTCGGTCTGGATGATGACCAGCTACATCAACGGCATCCCCAAGTCGCTGGACGAGGCTGCGATGACCGACGGCTGTTCGCGCCTGCAGGCGATGCGCAAGGTCATCCTCCCACTCTGTGCGCCGGGGATCATCGCGACGGGCATCTACATCTTCATCACCGCCTGGAACGAATACCTGTATGCACTGACGCTGGGCGGTCAGAATGTGCGGCCGATCACTGTCGCCGTGCAGACGATGATCGGCGAATATCAGGTGCAATGGGGCCTGTTGACTGCCGGAGGCATCGTTGGCGCGCTGCCCGCAACCATCCTTTTCCTGATCGTCCAGCGTCGACTTGTCGGCGGGCTGTCCCAGGGCGCCGTAAAAGGCTGATAAAATTTTTGCTGCCGTCTCTTGTGGACGGCAGCCCTAATCCGAGGAACTGTCTTGAAAAACCCAATCGGCATCATTTCGATGCAATACGTCCGGCCGTTCACCAACGCCGCATTGCCCTATCTGAAAAAGACCCGCGAGCTGGGCTTCGACTTTATCGAACTGCTGGTCCCCGAACCCGAGGATGACCTGGACCCAGGTGAGGTGCGTCGCATCTGCGAGGGCGAGGCACTGGACATTGTTCTGGCCGCGCGGGTGAACCTGCAGCGCTCGATCGCCAGCGAAGACGCAGGACATCGCCAGGGCGGGCTGGATTATCTGAAGTTCTGCATCGATGCTGCCGAGGAAGTCGGCGCCCGGATCATCGGTGGCCCCCTGTATGGCGAGCCCTTGGTCTTTGCGGGGCGGCCCCCCTTCCCGTGGACGGCCGACCAGATCGCGACGCGCGCGAAACGCACCATTGATGGTCTGGCCGAGGTCGCGCCCCTGGCTGCATCAGCGGGCAAGGTCTTTGGTCTCGAACCGCTGAACCGTTTTGAAACCGATATCGTCAACACAACCGCTCAGGCGAATGAGATCGTCGACGCGGTAGGCTCGACCGGTCTTGGTGTCATGCTGGATACCTTTCACATGAACATGGAGGAACGCTCGATCCCCGACGCGATCCGCGCGGCGGGCGACCGGCTGGTGCATTTCCAGGCCAACGAGAACCATCGCGGTTTTCCCGGCACCGGCAACATGGACTGGACTGCAATTGCGCGGGCGCTGCATCAGGTCGGCTACCAGGGGCCAGTTTCGCTGGAACCATTCCGGCGGGAGGATGACCGCGTTGCCCTGCCCATCGCGCATTGGCGCGCACCCCATGAAGATGAAGACGGCAAGCTGCGTGCGGGCCTCGGCCTGATCCGTTCGGCGCTTGCCTTTGCAGAGGTCAATCACTGATGACGATCAAGATCGGCTGGATCGGCTGCGGCCGCCACGCAACCTGGATGCTCATGCCGCAGCTGGCACGCAGCGGTTTTGAAATCGCTGCAGTCTGTGACCGGGACGAAGGGGCGGCGCAGAATGCTGCACGCCAGTTCGGCGCCAAAGCGGTCTATTCGGACTATGAGGAGATGATCGCCAACGCCGACATTGACGCGGTTGGCATGGCGGTAGGCCCGGAGGTTCACTTCCGTGCCACGATGGCGGCAATCAGGCGGGGCATCCCGGTCTTCATGGAAAAACCTCCGGCCGCCTCTGCTGCAAAGGCCAAGGAACTGCTGGATGCCTCGGATGCGGCAAAGGTGCCGGTGACCGTCGGTTTCATGAAGCGTTACTCCACCGGAAACAAGATCGCCAAGAACATTCTGGATGGCGGCGACTTCGGTCAGGTTCTGGGCATTCACGGCAGCTACATGACCGCGCCTACCTACTTCGCGGGCGAGGTCGATTATACCGGCTTCTACTTGCATCACTGTGTCCACTACATGGACCTGATCACCTGGTTCGCTGGATCGGAATTCGCCGATGTGCGGCTGCGCAAGAACGTGCCCGGCAAAGGCAAGATGCTGATCCACATGAACTTCGAGTGCGAGAATGGCGTAATCGGCAACGTGGTCATGGGCACGGTGCAATCACGCGGCACTCCGATGGAATTCGTGCAGATCATGGGCGACCAGAACCGGGTTGAGGTCGAGAACGTCATCAACGTCGCGTGGCACCGCAATCCACCGTTCAAGGCGGAGGATCCCGAAGCAGTGCTGGATCCTGGCTGCGACACGCTGGTCTGGACACCCAACTTCACGGCCGCTGCAAATGAGGATCACAAAGGCTATCATGCGCTGCTTCTCGATGTCGCCGCCAAAATCCGCGGGGAAAGCGATGCCGTTCCTCAGATCCGCGATGGCTGGCTGGCGATGCAGAGGCTGGAACGAATGATTGCACTCATCGAAGCTTAATTTCGTGGCTCTGCGGCCCTAAGACTTTCTCGCAAGCCCGATCCTTGCACCAGATCCATCGTTTCCAAGCGTTCGGCATGATTCAGGCTGTGCAGGGAGACCTGATTCATGAGCAGTCTTGACTGGCCGCTGACAACGCCGCTGTGCCATCAGCCAGCGTGCTGCAAAGTCCGCAGCTTTAGATAGCGCCAAGGCGCCCGCATTGCAGACGGTTAAAGATCGCGGGTGACCTCCTCTCAGCTGTCGCTCTTGCCGCAACTGTCATGTTCTGGCTGTGAATGAAGAACGAGCCTTGGCCCTAAATAAGCTTGCCGGAAGGATCATCCTCTCCGATACTTAGAGGAATGACCTTTTTCGCCGGTGCATTTTCTTGAGCTTTCGTTTCGTCCATACCGCCGATCTGCATCTCGACGCTCCACTGACCGCGATTGCCCTGCGCGATCCCGATCTTGCCCGAGAGGTGGGCGTCGCATCCCGCACGGCCTTTTCCCGGATCGTGGATCTGTGCATCAGCGAGGATGCCGCGTTTCTGCTGATCGCGGGCGATCTTTGGGACGGGGAACACAGCTCGACCAAGACACCCCGCTTCCTGAAGCAGGAGTTGTTGCGCCTGAAGGAAGCCGGCATCCGGTGCTTTGTCATCCGCGGCAACCACGATGCGCTGGCACGGCAGACCGGGGAACTGGATGCACCGGACAACACCACCTTGTTCGCCGGCCGCCCTTCGACCGCCGAGATCGAGGTCGATGGCCACCCGATTGCCATCCACGGGCTGAGCTTCCGCGACCCGCATGCGCCCGAAAGCCTGCTGTCGCGCTACCCTGCCGCGAAACCGGGCGCCTTCAATATCGGCATGATGCACACCAGCCTGAACGGCAGTCCAGGCCATGACCCTTATGCGCCCTGCAGCACCGGGGATCTGGATGGCCACGGCTATCACTACTGGGCGCTTGGCCACGTTCATCGCCGCGCCCAGCATCTGGGCCGGGCCACGATCGTCATGCCCGGCATACCGCAGGGGCGGGATATCGGCGAGGCAGGTCCGACCTCGGTCACCCTGGTCGATGTGGCGGACGACAACACCGTCTCGCTGGAAGAGCGCACGGTCGCTGCGATCCGCTTCGACCGGCTCGAGGTCGAGTGTTCAGGCACAAGCGATTGGCAGGATCTGCTGACGCTGCTCGAGGCCGAGATCCGGCGCATCGGTCAGGCGACGCGTGCCGAAAACCACCTGGTGATCCGACCGGTCCTGCGCGGGGCGACACCGCTTGCCTGGCGGCTGGCGCGCGATCACGACCGGCTGGCAGAGGAGGCGCGGGCCTTCGCCGCCGCGGCAGGCATCTGGATCGACAAGCTGGAACTGCGGCTGAATGCCGATGATGAGGGGACCATCGTCACGCCCGGGCTGCCGGGCGAACTGGCGGGCATGATGCTGAATGACCTGCCGCAGGATCCTGGTCTCGAGGCCGCACTTGTCTCGGCGGCACGGGAGCTGCTGCGCGACCTGCCGCCTGATGCGCGCGATATCCTGGGCCAGGAGGAGGGCGAGTTGCCCCCGCGATGTCGGGAACTGCTGCTGGAGGGTATCCCGTCGACCCTGGCGCGGCTGGCCGGGGACAAGGCCATCTGATGCGCGTCGAACGGCTGGATCTGACCCGCTATGGCCGCTTTACGGACAAGTCGCTCAGCTTTGCGCCACCGGTGCCGGGGGGCGCCGATCTCCACATCGTCTACGGACCGAACGAGGCCGGCAAGTCCACCCTGTTCTCGGCCTGGCTGGACCTGCTGTTCGGCATTCCCCTTCGCAGCCGATACGATTTCCTGCATCCCGGCCCGACCATGCAAATCGGAGGCCGGCTGACCCATGCCACCGGCACGCTGGAATTGCGACGGCTCAAGCGACAGAATGCGAGCTTGCTGGACGGGCACGACGCGCCTGTTCCTGACAGCGTTCTTCAATCAGCCCTGGGAGGGCTGTCACGCGACAGCTATTCCGCGATGTTCTCGCTGGATGACGACATGCTGGAAAAGGGCGGCGACAGCATCCTGGCCAGCCGGGGCGATCTGGGCGAGATGCTGTTTTCCGCCAGTGCGGGCCTTGCCGAGCTTGCTCCCCGGCTGGAAGGCCTTCGCGCGGACCTAGACGGCTTTCACCGCAGCGGCAAGCGCAGCGGCTGGCTTTACGATGCCAAGAAGCAACTGGCCAATCTGGACGCCCAGCGGCGTCGCATGGAGGTCTCTGCGTCCGCCTTGCAGAAACTGACGCGGGAAGCGGCAGCCGCGGAACAGGCATGGCGCGAGGCGCGCTTGCGCGAGGATGCAGCGCAGTCGGAACTGGAGCGGCTTGGAAATGTCGATGAGTAATGAGCGAAAGTTGGTGATGCCCTGAGGGGCGGCATATCATGGCGGTGTTCACGCGCCGTCAATTCTCAGCCGAGAAAGGGATATGCCACATGCCAGAGAATACCATCACCCAGCTCCCCGATCCATCGGGATTTAGCGCCGATGCATTCACCGACGTTCTCCGCAATGGTGCGCGCAAGCTAATCGAACAGGCGATCCACGCCGAACTGGCCACGCTCATGGCCGCCTTTTCCAAGGAGAAGCTTGAAGATGGGCGTGCGCGCCTGGTGCGCCATGGACACTTACCCGAACGCGAGGTGATGACCGGGATTGGCCCCGTGCCGGTGAAAGTGCCACGGGTGCGCGATCGCAAGCCCGGTGAGGACAAGATCACCTTCACGCCCAGCATCCTGCCGCGATACCTGCGCAAGGCGAAATCGGTCGAGGAACTGCTGCCCTGGCTTTATCTCAAGGGCGTCAGCACGGGGGACTTCAGCGAGGCGCTCGCGGCGCTTCTCGGCCCAAACGCCCCTGGGCTTTCCGCCAAGACGATCACGCGGCTGAAGGCTGACTGGTGGAACGACTATGAGGCCTGGCAAAAGCGCGACCTGAGCCATCGGCGCTTTCTCTACATCTGGGCCGATGGGGTGTATTTCAAACCGCGCATGGCTGAAGAGAAGCAATGCGTTCTGGTGATCGTCGGGGCCGATGAATATGGCCACAAGGAGCTTCTGGCGATGATCGATGGCTTCCGCGAAAGCGCTGAGAGCTGGCGTGAGCTGTTGCTCGACCTCCGACGCCGGGGCCTGAAGCAGGATCCGAAGCTGGCCATCGGAGACGGCGCGCTCGGCTTCTGGACCGCGTTGCGCGAGGTCTTCGCCACCACGCGCGAGCAGCGGTGTTGGGTTCATAAGACAATGAACGTGCTCAACGCGCTGCCAAAGTCGCTGCAGGACAAGGCCAAGAACCATCTTCATGACATCTGGCAGGCGGAAACAAAGGCAGGGGCCAGCGCTGCTTTCGATTTCTTCGTCGAAACCTACGGGGTCAAATACGACAAGGCCGTTGCCAAGCTGGTCAAGGATCGCGAGGCGTTGCTGACTTTTTACGACTACCCGGCCGAACACTGGAAACACATCCGGACATCGAATCCAATTGAAAGCACCTTCGCGACCGTTCGCCACCGCACGAAACGCACCAAAGGATGCCTCAGCCGCAGGACCGGGCTGGCCATGGCCTTCAAGCTGATGATGTCAGCGCAGGGGAAATGGCGCAAACTCGATGGCCAGAACCGGCTGCCAGAGATCATCCAGGGGGTTGAGTTCCGCGACGGCCTCCGTCAACTTCAAGCCGCCGCCTGATCAGGCGTCACCAACTTTTGCCCATATCTCATGTCGATGCGGCCTTGCCGCTGCTGGCAAGGCTGTCTGCGCTTCAGGACCAATTCCAGACGACGGCCCATTTGCCCGAGATCGAAGCCCGCGTTCAGGACGACTGTGCCAGGATCGAGCGCGAGCGGCTGGAACTGAATACCCGCCTTGCCGACCGTGCCGTGCGGCTGCAGGGGTTCGAGGAAAAGCTGGCCTCCCTTGTGGCAGACCCCGCCGTGCTGGCCTGCGCGGACGACATCCATGCGGCCGAGGCGCTGCGGTCGGAGCATGACACCGCCATCAAGGACCTGCCTCGCAGGCGGCAAGAGGCAGCCGAGGTGCAGGCGCGCGTTGGTGCGCTTCTCTCGGAACTGGGGCAGCGCGACCGTCAGGCGCCGGATCTTGTGCTGCCGTCCGCCCCTCTGGCGCGGATGCGGTCGCTGTTGTCCGAACGCTCGGGCTTGCTGACTGCCCTGGCCGCCGCTTTGTCTGAGACCCGCAAGGCCGCAAATCTGCTGGCGCGGGAACGGGACCAGCTCGGCAGTTCCGAACCCGTCGATGATGACGCCGCGCTTTCCGCGCTGCTGACCAGACTGCGTGCCCAGGATCCGGATGATGTCCGCAACCGTGCGCTGCGCGACCGCGATCAGGCGCAGGGCAGGTTGTCGGCCGCCATCGAGGTGCTGGCTCCCTGGTCCGGGGACGGCGACAGTCTGGCCGCGCTTGCCGTCCCGCCCGGTTGGCAGATCCGCCAATGGGAGTCTGATGGCGAAACCGCCCGCCAGCAGGAACAGGACATCCGCCGTGAGGTCGGGGGCCTGCAGGACCAGTTGGATCGCCTGCAGGCTGACATGGCGGGCGAGGCCGGGGTCCTGACAGCGACAGGCATGACCCTGGCCGATGCCGCCGCCGCGCGCGGCAGGCGCGAGGCCCTGTGGGCCGAGCATCTGGACAACATGACCGCAAGCAGCGCCCAGAGCTTCGAACAGGCCCTGCGCGAGGATGACCGCATTTCGGCGCTTCTTGCCGAAGCCTTGGCCGCGGCAAGGCGGGAAGCCCTGCAGCGGAACGAACGGGACCAGATCGGCGCACGGCTGGACGATGCCAAGGCAAGGCTTCAGACTGCCCGACAAAAGCGCATGGCGATCGGCGCCGAGAGCGACTCTGCCTGCGGAGCGCTTGGTCTGACCGGGGGATCGCTGCCTGACCTTCAACGTTGGCTGGACCTGCGGCTTGCCGCGCTGACCGAACGCCACGCCTTGCGCGATGCCGAGGCGGCGCTTGCCCGCAGCAACGACTTGCTGGACAGCGCGACGCGCGCGCTTGCCGCAGCGCTCGGCCAAACGGGCGACGGCGAGGCGCGTGAATACGAGACCTTGCTGGCCGCCGCTCTTGCGCGCCTGGACGCGACAGACCGCCGCCGAGAGGCGCGACGCCGACTGACCGGGCTTGCAGCAGACCTGCGCGAACGCGAGCAGGCCGAAAAGGAAGCCCGCGATGCGCTGGCCGGCTGGCAGGAACAATGGGCCGAGGCGTGCCGCGACACGGTCCTGGCGAACCATCCCGACGATGACCCCGGCCTGGGCGCGATCCTTGATCTGCTGGATCAGCTTGGCACTGCCGTGCGCGATCTGGCGATGCTGGAAGACCGGATCGCCAAGATGCAGGCGAACCAGGACCGTTTCCGGCAGGCCAGATCGGCTATCACGCTGTCGCTTGGCATGCCGGACACGGTGCCGTGGAGCGATGTGCTGCAGCGCCTGCGCCGGGCCCAGGATACGGCGCGCGACTGCGAGGGGATTGCCGGGCAGCGCGACGCTGAAATGCTGCAGGACAAGGACGATCGCCGCCTCCTTGCCCTTCGCGAAAGGGAAGCCGCCGATCTCGGCGCGTCACTCGGCTGGCCGGAGGGCGAATGCACGCTGGCCGAACATGTTGCCTGCTGCCTAGAGGCGACAAAGCTGCGCCGCGACATCGCCGCCCTGGAAGATGACCTTCGCGACCGCCCCAGGCCCGGCGAAAGGGACGACCCACTGACGATCCGCCAACAGATCGAGACGCTCAAGGCCGACGCGCAGCTTCTGCGTCGCGAGACCGAAACCCTTCTGGAAGCCCATCACGAGGCCAGGCGGCAAATCGAGGCCGTGGGCGGGGATGATGCGCTGGCGCGGATCGCATCGGACCGCCAGAACCTGCTGCTGGAGATCCGAGACCGCGCGCGTGATCACCTGGCTGCCAGGTTTGGCCTGATGGCTTTCGAGAAAGGAATGCGGCGTTACCGTGACCAGCACCGCAGCGCCATGATGGCCCGTGCCTCGGACGCGTTCAGCAGGCTGACCATGGGGGCTTACAGCGGCCTGACCAGCCAGCCCGACGGCGCAAACGAAATCCTCGTGGCGCTTTCCGCCGGTGAGGGGGCGAAAGTGGCGCCCGATCTTTCAAAGGGCGCGAGGTTCCAGCTTTACCTGGCCCTGCGCATCGCCGGTTATCACGAACTGGCCCAAAGCCGCCCGTCGGTTCCCTTCATCGCCGACGACATCATGGAAACCTTCGACGATCACCGTTCCACCGCGGCCTTCGCGCTGCTGTCGGACATGTCGCGTCTGGGACAGGTGATCTATCTGACCCATCACCGCCATTTATGCGACCTTGCCCTTGCCGCCTGTCCCTCGGCCAACGTCATTGATCTGCAATCCCTGTGAAAGCCGCGCCCATGCAGGATGAAAGCTCGCCCCCCGTCTCTCTGGAAACGTCCGAACCGACCTTGGCCCTGAGCTTGCATCCCGCTCTTGCGGGCAAGGTGAACTTTGCCACTGCCCAGAACGGCGTGGCAATCGTCAAGCGGCTGGCAATCGAGAACACGGGAACAGAGGCCGTTCGAGATGTCCGTTTGACGCTTTTTGCAAGTCCCGCCATCCTGCGAGAAAAGACTTGGGTCATCGACAGCATCGCCCCGGGTGTCACCCTGCAGTTGAGCGATCTGGAAACGCCGCTTGATACCGCGCTGCTGGGGGGCTTGGACGAGGCGGAGATCGGCCATCTGCAGTTCCGGCTGTCGGCGCAGGGACTGGAAGACGTCACATCGACCCACCGGATCGAGATGCTGGCTCGGGACGAATGGGGCGGTCTGGCCGAGATGGACAACATCCTGGCAGCCTTTGTCTCGCCCAATCAGCCGGCGGTCGCCCGGATCCTGAAGGAGGCTGGCCGGCTGCTGGAGGCGGCAGGCCATTCGGGCGCCATCGATGGTTACCAGGGCGGCGATCCACATCGCGTGTGGATGCTGGCGGGCGCAATCTGGTCGGCGGCAACGGGCCTCGGCCTGACCTATGCCGTGCCGCCTGCTTCCTTTGAACGGGTTGGTCAAAAGATCCGCGATCCCGAACGGATCGTTTCCGAAGGCCTTGCGACCTGCCTCGATAGCACCCTGCTCATCGCGGCCGCCTACGAAGCGGCAGGGCTGAACGCGGCCGTGCTTTTCTCACATGGTCATGCTTGGGTAGGGGTGTGGCTGGTCAGAAAGGACTTCGGTCGGCTGGTCGAACCTGATGTGGTGGCCGTCAGGAAGGCTACGGTGGCGCGTGAATTCGTGCCCTTGGAAACTACCCTGCTGACCCGCCGTCCCGCCGTGGGCTTCGAGGAAGCCATCGCCGCCGGACGCGACCGCCTGTCCGAAGCCCGTGAGACAGAATTCATCCAGGTGGTGGATATCAACCGTGCCCGCGCCGCGCGCATCCGCCCGCTGGCCAGCCATCGCACTCCTGCCCCTGCTGCCCACGAGGACATTGCTGCGTCACCCGCCGCTCTGCCGCGGCCACTGGATCTGGGCCTGTTGCCAGGCGAACTGGTCGAGGAAGCGCCCACGACGGCCATGGGTCGTATCGAACGCTGGCAGCGCAAGCTGCTGGACCTGTCGCTGGCCAACCGTCTTCTGAACTTCCGCGACACGCGCGGCGCGGTGCCGATGGTTTGCCCGGACATCTCGGCAACGGAGGACCGGCTTGCCAATGGCGAGGTCTTCCGCTTGCTGGCGCTCAAGGACGAGAATGCCGTCTCGGGCCGAGACATCCCGGCCGACGAGGCCCGCCACATCGAACGGGATCTGGCGGTGGATGCCCTGATGCGGGGACAGATTGCGGTGCCTTTGACCGCACGCGACATGGCAGCGCGTTTGACCGAGCTTTACCGCAAGGCGCGCAGCGACATGGCCGAAGGCGGCACCAATACGCTGTTCCTGGCGGTCGGCTTCCTGCGCTGGAAGAGATCGGAGGGCGACACCCGGTCTTATCGCGCGCCGCTTCTGCTGTTGCCAGTAAAGCTCGAGCGCCGCTCGGCCCAATCGGAATATCGTCTGAGCCAGCTCGAAGACGAGGTTCGGATCAACTCCACGCTTCTGGAGATGCTCAAGCGCGATTTCGAACTGCGCATCCCCGATCTGGAGGGGGAACTGCCGCGTGATGAAAGCGGCCTAGACATCCCGCGCATCATGGAGATCCTGCGTCAGCGGGTGCGCGACGTGGCAGGCTTCGAGGTCGTCGAGGAATGTGCGCTCTCGACCTTCTCCTTCGCGAAATACCTGATGTGGAAGGATCTGGTCGACCGCACCGACAGTCTGCGCGAAAGCCGGCTGGTGGCTCATCTCGTGGACAATCCGACCGAGACGTTCGAGGGCGCCAGAACCTCCATGCCCCATCCGTCGGATATCGATCGCAAGCATGCGCCCGGCGATCTCTTGGCGCCGCTGCCTGCCGACAGCTCCCAACTGGCTGCCGTGTTGGCCGCAGCGCAGGGACGCAACTTCGTGCTGATTGGCCCGCCCGGCACAGGCAAGAGCCAGACGATCACCAATATCATCGCCGACCAGCTTGGCCGGGGGCGCACCGTCTTGTTCGTAGCGGAAAAGTCCGCCGCGCTGGATGTGGTGCATCGACGCCTGGAACGTCACGGGCTCGGCGACGCGGTGCTGGAACTGCATTCCAGCAAGGCTGACCGCAAGAGTGTGCTGACTCAGCTTGGCCGGTCCTGGGACAGAGCCAGTGCGGCACGAGCGCAGGAATGGGTCCGGGTTGCCGAGGACCTGCGCCTGACGCGCGACCAGCTGAACGCCTATGTCGATGCGCTGCATCGGCCTGGCACACAGGGCTTCAGCGTCTACCAGGCCATCGGCAAGGTTGCGGCCGCCACCCCGGGCTTTGCCTTGCGTTTCGACAACAAGGATTGTCACGACGAGGCGAGCTGGCAGCGTTTGCGAAGGCTGGCCGCCGATCTGGGGGCGCGCCAGCGCATTGTCGCAGACCTGGACCCTGCCGGGCCACTGTCACTGCTGGATCGCGCCGAATGGTCCTATGGCTGGCAGGACCGCTATCTCGAATGCGTCCGTGCGCTACGTCTTGCCCGAAGCGCAGCACGGGACGCGCGAGGAACCCTAGCGCAGCGGCTTGGCCTGTCCCTGTCAGAGGCGGAAAATCCGGATATTGCCGCCGCGCTTGTCTGGCTGGCAGCGCAGCGGCTGGACAAGCCCGCCGTCTCTCCCGAGGCGCTGCGCGACCCCGCTGACGCCCGCGCCGGACTTAACGCTCTGAAGGATGCCTTGTCGCGCGCAGCCCAGGCCCGGTCCGCACTGTCGGCCCGCTACCCCGACGAGGGCTTGGCCGACATGCCGCTGGACGCTCTGGAACTGCAGTGGCGTGAGGCGCAGGGAAAGTCCTGGCCCTTCGCCGGCATGGCCCAGAAAAAACTCCGCAAGCTGTTGCAAAGCTATGCAAGCGCGGGTCAGGCGGATCCTGCACGCGACCTTCCGGCACTAAAGCAGCTTCTGCGCGCACGGCAGGACATCGCGGCCTCAAGCCTGCGGTCGCTGCCTGGCTTTGCGGGCGAGAAGACGGATGCCGCTCGCCTTGCTGCCGAGATCGATGCGGCATTCGCTTTCCTGGATCTGGAACGGCACTTGCGCGCCGCCGGCCTGCCCGCCGCGCGGCTGGAAGAACACAGGCCCCAACTGTCCCGTGCCGCGGGCGGCGATTTTGCTTCCCTGCTGCAAGCCCTGCACGACACAGCGAACAGGTCCGATCAAGCCGCAGCGGCCTTTGCCGATGCAGGAGGCGTCTCGCCGCAAGAATGCGACTCCCTGCTGGCCGGATTGGAGCCGTTGCAGGACCGCTTCGGTGACTGGCTGAAATGGCGCGCCTGTCGAGCCGAGGCCCTCGGTGCCGGATTGGAGCCGCTGGTTCGCGCCTTGGAGGAGAAGGCAGATATTTCCGATACCATGCGTGCTTTCGAGCAGGCCTATATGGCCTGGTGGCTGCGGCTGGCGATGGATGCCGAACCCTGCCTGCGTGGCTTTGCGCATTGGGAACATGACGCCCTGATCCGCCGCTTCCGGGACCTTGATGATGCCCTGGCCAATCTCGCCTCCGACGAGGTAATGCGGCGGCTGGGAAATGATCTCCCCACGCGCGACTCGGTCCCGCGGAATTCGGAACTGGGGGTTCTACGGCATCAACTGGGATTGCAGCGCCCGACGCGGGCGATCCGCAGCCTGATTGCCGACATGCCGACGACGTTCGGCAAGCTGGCACCGTGCGTGCTGATGTCGCCCTTGTCGGTTGCCCAATATTTGCCCGCCGGGCAGGCGCAGTTTGACCTCGTCATCTTCGACGAAGCCTCGCAGATCTCGACCTGGGATGCCATTGGCGCAATTGCCCGCGGGCGCCAAGCGATCATCGTGGGTGATCCGAAGCAGCTTCCGCCGACGAACTTCTTCGGGCGCAGCGATGACGGCACCCAGGAAGGCGCTGAACTCGCTGAATTCGAAAAGGACATGCCGTCCATCCTGGACGAGGTGGCGGCTGCAGGCATCCCGACCCATCGACTGAACTGGCATTATCGCAGCCGGGACGAGGCGCTAATCGCGTTTTCAAACCATTACTATTATGACGGCGGCCTGGTCACGTTCCCCTCGCCCGACGCTTCTGCCAATGCTGTGCGGCTGCACAAGGTCAACGGCATCTATGGGCGCGGCACAGGATCAACTAATGCCGAGGAGGCGCGTGCAATCACTGCCTTCATTCGCAAGCGCCTGACGGAATGGCTGAGGCTGCCCGAGGAAGAGCGTCCCACCCTGGGCGTGATCACCTTCAACGCCCAGCAGCAGGGACTGATCCTCGACCTGCTTGATGCCGAGCGCAAGGCAAACCCCGATCTAGAATGGTTCTTCGCCGACGAGCGGGAAGAGCCAGTGATCGTCAAGAACCTGGAGAACATCCAGGGCGATGAACGCGACGTGATGCTGTTCTCAATCACCTTCGGTCCGGACCAGACTGGCAAGTTCACCATGAACTTTGGTGCGATGAACAAGGACGGCGGCGAAAAGCGCCTGAACGTCGCCGTCACAAGGGCACGGGCGGAATTGCACGTCTTTGCCTCGATTACCGCCGATCAGATTGACACCACAAGGACACGCGCCCGCGGAGTTGCGGATCTCAAGGCTTTTCTTGACTTCGCCAACCGGGGACCGGTGGCTCTTGCCGCGCAGGACAGCGGATCGGTCGGACCCGCAGACTCTCCCTTCGAGGAAGGGGTGCGCGATGCCTTGGCGGCAAAAGGCTGGGAGGTCCACACGCAGATCGGCGTGTCGGGCTTCCGCATCGACCTGGGCGTGCGGCATCCCGATCACGCGGGCGTCTGGCTGGCCGGCGTGGAGTGCGACGGAGCGCGTTACCATTCCTCGGCAACAGCGCGCGACCGAGACCGGATCCGTCAGGCTGTTCTGGAAGGCTTGGGCTGGAAGATTCTGCGGATCTGGTCGACCGACTGGTTCCGCGCCCCAGATGCCGCCGTCAGGCGCATCGACGCCGGCCTCCAAGCCATTCTGGAAGCTGACCGGGCGCGCCGGGCTGAAGAGGACGCGCAGCAGGTTCCTGTCGAGGAGGATGCGCCCGTCGCGGAGGGAACCTCGCTCCTACCAATGCCTGCACCCGATCCGCAGCAATCAGACGCCGATGAGAGCGACGAAGCTGTTGAGGAACGAGCGGTTCTCTTCGCCGATAACGCGGCGGGCACGTTGCTGGCGCCTTTGCCATTGCAAGGCATCCAACCAAGTGCCGATCGCTTCTTCGATGACGACTACACGGCCGACCTCCGCAGCCTGATGCAGCAGATCGTCGCCGCAGAGGGTCCGATCCCCGACAGCTTTCTTGCCCGCCGGATTTCCCAGCTTCACGGCTGGCAACGAACCGGCGGCCGCATCCAGGCACGTCTGTCGGCCTTACATGACGCCTTCAATGTGACAGTCGAGGGGAATGTTAGGTTCCTCTGGGAGAAGGGCAGCATAAGGAACCGCGTTCCCTACAGGGGTATGGGCGATCGGACACTGCGGGAAATATCAAGATCCGAGATCGCTAGCGTCATTGATCGGGATGAAGCCAAAATATTCAAAGCTGAAGACCCGGACTTGGAGCTTGCACGTCTGCTCGGCATCGCGCGGCTCAGCAAGGATGCTAGGGATTATCTGAAGCTTTGTCGTGATTGGCAACAAAGCACATTATCAACAAACTGCAGCCGCGAGTTCTGACCCATAAAGTCGGCCCACAACCGACGGTCGGTGTCTCGGATGTCGCGCGGCAGCGCTCTTCAAAGCGGACATCCGAAGCGAGCTCATCCATTGCGGGTGTCAATGTCTGGAGGCGGGGCAATGTGGACGTTCAAGCGGTGCGCTTATCTGGCCAAGGAGCAAAGGAAGCGGACCGTCGAAGAAGTTGAACCACACTTCGAGTAAGTAACGAGCCACGCCCAGTCGACTAGGACGCCGCCGTCGGAACCCAACCGATAAGCCGGTCTGAGGATGAATTAAACTGTGCGGACGCTTCATCGACGGCTTCCAATAAGTCCTATCGATACTGAAAGAATGCCAATCCTGCAACACCACGGCGAACTAAGTCTTGAACACTGACAGACCTTGAAGGATCGTGCGTATATGACATATTCGAACCGAACGATTTTCCAAAGGCACCGAATTTCTTACTCAACAACTTGATGCTTTCCTCGGAAACTTTACGAGGCTATCGAGCCGCATTCGACACCTCGATTATGATACGAGCGAACTCGGAGATAGGATAAATGCCCGCTGCAGCTACATCGCCTTCAAAGATGGAGCCCCGACATTTGATGAGTTCATCGACGTTCTCTTCCATCAGATTGTCTCATTTTGCCTCCCGAAATCCGAGATAATGACTGCGCATAGCAACCTTGCGGATGCGTTAGCTTGCGGCGACACGGTTTTGGTGAACCAAATCTCCACTCGACTCCACGAGCGGGCCCGCAGCCTTTTCATAAAGGCTAAAAAGGGAAGCCATCGATCCGGTGAAGCTGGTGAAATTCTTCTATTCATCCTTGTGGAATGGTTGCTGAAGGCCCCTCAAATTGTTTCGAAGATGTATTTAAAAACTAACAATAACATGCCAGTCCACGGCACCGATGGCATTCATGCAAGGTTTGACGACTCGACGAAAAGACTTCATCTATACTGGGGTGAGTCAAAGGCGCACAACTCACTTGGCGGCGCGTTTATTAGTGCGATGAAGTCGATAAAAGATTTCCACGAGGAAGGCGGTCAAAATCTCGAAATTCCTATTGTTTCTAATTTCTCGGACTTTAATACAGCATCTCCGGATGCTAAAGAAGCTTTTATTAGATATTTGGATCCTTACAACGAAGAATACAATCAATGCGTCACCTCTTTCGCATGCTTATTGGTCTTCGACTTCCCATTTCCGATTGTTGGCGACATAGATATCGAGCTGTGCGAGAAAGAATTTGTCAACGCTGCGAACGTCGAGATGCATAAATTTTTGACCAGTCTCCCCGAGAAACTTGCAGATCGTAACATCGGCCATCTCAGATTTGAATTCTTCTTAGTTCCTGTCCCGTCCGCTCAAGAGTTTCGTGATAAATTTCAGAGCAGGATTGGGTGGCCAAATGATTGAAGAACTTGCCAACAGAATCTGGTCTCATCCTAAGTTTCACGAGGAAACCAGCGCATTGAGGCGCTTGGTCTTCACAAGCCTATTTGGCTTTGTGGGCGCGAAAGATGGTTTTGAGGATCACTCTCGGATTATCCAAAGACTGACCCAAAGTGCAATTGCCCTTGCGTCATCAGAACGTCGCGAATATCGGCGACGTTCATACGAAATCGCAACCAACATTGCAGAGTTTGCCGCACATGATCTTCCCGGTTCGACCTACGCTTTGCTATTGGCGTTGGGGCGCTTGGGCAACTTTCCAGCACTAGACTTCGCCAAACGGCGCTATTCCATTAGTGAACATGCCCTACCGCAGCAGATGGTTGCAGAGAGCGTGATCAGGCGTTCGCAGAATAGCGTAAAAATTGCGGACAATTCGATATCCCTCACCGATTTCCAGCTAGAATTATGGAATAAGCTGAATTCAGGAAAAACAATTGGTGTATCTGCGCCGACATCGGCAGGAAAGTCTTTTGTCCTGCAATCTTTCACACGCCGTTTATTTGAGGATGATCGCATTCGCTATGCTGCGATCATTGTCCCCTCGCGCGCCCTAATTACTCAAGTTTCTGAGGATGCCTCCGCTTGGGTCAAGACCTCACCGCTGCAAGTCGAACTGCTAACCACTCCGGTTCATCCGGAAAGCGCACTGCCCATACGAGCGCTATTTGTCGTAACGCAGGAGCGACTACAGCTACTGCTTGCCGCTCATCCTTTCCTGAAGCTTCAACTCCTAGTGATTGATGAGGCGCAGAACCTTGGGGATGGGCCAAGAGGTGTCTTGCTATCTAGCGTTGTCGAGGAATGCCTACGACGCGACGAGGACTGCCAGATGATTTTCGCTGGCCCGAACCTGTCAACGCCGGAGCGCCTCTCACGAGGCTTCGGGCGAGATGCAGTTGCCGTGACAACCGACGAACCGGCAGTCTTGCAGAACATCTTCTTTTTGGAGACCGGACTGTCAGATACAAAGCAAGCAGTTCTGAGCTTCCTAGACGGCAAGCAGCCTGTGAAAGTCGGGACGATCGACTGCGATCAACCCTTGCTCGATCATGTAGCGAAGCTTGTAAACCTTGCCTTAAGATTGGGCACCAGTGGCCAGAGCTTGGTGTATGCCTACGGACCCAGTGAATGCGAAAACATTGCTTTTGGCCTGAGCGACACGGAGCCAAGAGAGCCAACGCCTGGACAGTTGGAGTTATCCAAGTTTATAAAGGACGCGGTTCACCCCGACTTCCAGCTGGCATCGTTCGTTTTGCAAGGTGTTGGCTATCATTACGGGCGGCTACCATCTCTGGTTCGCAAAGCAATTGAGGACGCATTTGGCGATGGGTCGCTGAATTTTTTAGTGACGACTAGCACCCTACTTCAGGGCGTGAATCTACCGGCGCGTAATCTTTTCCTCCGAAATCCTCGGAAGGGCGAAGAGCCTATCTCCTCAGTGGACTTCTGGAACCTTGCGGGACGTGCTGGGCGCTTAGGGCGCGAGTTCTCCGGAAACATTTTTTTAATTGACTACGGTTCTTGGGAGTCAGACCCTCTTTCTGGATCAGCGGATCGAAGCGTAGAACCGTCCCTACAATCTCACCTGTTAAATCGAACCGATAGTCTAATATCGTATATCGATAATAGGGAGCACATTCCAAATCCACGGGAGCCGGACGAGTTCGAGAATACCTTCGTCAAACTCGTTCAGGACCATATGCACGGCCGGCTAGCCCAGACCCTGAGCAATTCAGGTTTGCCTGATTTTGACACTCGTAGGGTTGCTCTGGAGGCATCGATTTCCCGCGCTGTTGCGTCTGTTCCCCTGAGAGCTGAAACGATTTCGGCATCCCCCACCGTATCAATCTACAAGCAGAATGATCTGCTCACGCGCCTTGAAAAGAGCATCAAAGCAAAAGGACCAAGCTACGTCATTCCTAAACATCCGAGAGACCCGGGGGCATATGTAAGTTATGTTGCAGTCTTGCATCGATGCCATCAGGAGATTTTAAAGCTTCCGAGGAGTGACAAATCAGCCCACTATTACGCTCAACTCATTCTGCGATGGATGCGTGGGGATCCACTGCCAGTCATAATTGATGCAAATATAGAGTTCCTTCGCGCCCGGGGGAGGACCAGCAATACCGCGACGGTCATTAGGAATACCCTCACGGAGATAGAAAGCGATGTTAGGTTCAAATACGTTCGCCTATTCTCTTGCTACAACGCGATTCTCGAGGCCGCGCTCCTAAAATGCGGCCATAAGGATAGCGTGAAATCTATTCCCGCAGTTCCTTTCTACCTCGAAATGGGAGCAAGCTCTGTTACGATGATGAGCTTTATAGGGATTGGTCTATCTCGGTTCACCTCCACTCGCCTGCAGAGGCTGGCGAGAAGGGAAGACATGTCGCAATCCGAAGCGAGAAGCTGGATCGAAAGGCAAAACATTCAATCTCTAGACATACCAGTCGCGTCAGCAAAAGAGATTCAAAGAGTTCTCCGAATGGCATAGCTTAAACCATGTAAGTGTTTTATTCCGGACCGACTCACCCCGTATGCCCAGCCGGACTCGAAGGGTAGCTCCTAGCTACCTCGAGCAGGTCGCTACGCCTTGGATAGCCGGCAGCTATGGACTTTTCGCGTCGATAGTATGGCAAAAAGTGCGGGACTGGTCAGACATGCTGCAAGTCTGCTTGTCTGTTCAATTCCCGCTGTGCTACTACATGCTGCACCGCTTATCATCCGCATTCAGGCCTGTTTCGGTTACTGAGGAGAAGCTGCCACTTGGGACAAGTGCAGGCTCTCAAGCTGTTCCTCGCAGTGCCCCCGCATGTTGCACTGCTATTGCAGCAAGCTGCAGAGCGGCATCACGATCCGCCGCCACAGCGATGAAACGAGCGTTGTGGCAGAAGCGCGCGCCGGGCACGCCCGAGGCGGCTTCAAACGCGGCGTCGGTCAGTCCCCCCCAGGCCTCCGGCAGGTCGGCGCGAAGGGCGAAACCCTCGGGCTCGCGGCGGATGCCGGTCAGGGTCCAGTCTGTTTCTCGGGGGTGGACCACGAACAGCAGGTGATCGGCGCCCGCCCTCTCGATGGCAGAGCGGAAGGGCATGCCCATTGGAAGTTCGAGGACCCGGCTTTCTCCGGCGGCGGCGATGGCCTCCACGACGACAGCCTCGGCACGCAGCTTGGCGGCCTTGCGTGTAACCGCCGCCTCGACGAAGGCTCGAGCGATGGTCAACGCGTGGTCGAAGGCCCGGTCATCGGCACCCGGGCTGCGGTCGTCGAAGACAGGCTTGAGGCTTTCGAGCAGCAGCGGCAGGGACAGGTCCGCCAGCGGCCCGGTAGGCGACAAGGCACCATTGTCCACCAGGTCGATGGGCAGCACGAAATTGGCGTCGAACGCTGCATGGATCATGTCCAGATCCAGATCGGGAACACCGAAGGCCCGAAGATAGTCTTGGCCGAAGTGCCGCCAGATCAGGCCGAAGGAGCTGTAGAGCTGGCCGTCGTCGCGCAGCGGCGGGCTCTTCTGGTGGTGGTCGAAGATCAGCCGCTCCGGATCGTGGTCGCGGCCAACGTCATAGATCACCCGGTCCGGCGCCGGTGTGGTCCAAGCCGCATCACGCGTCCGCAGGATCCGCGCTTGCGGAAAAAGCCGCGTCAGGATGACCGACGAGAGAAGCTCGTCGGCGTGAAAGCCGCCGGAGTGGGTGACGAGATGGGCGATGGTCATGACATGTCCTGAAAAGCAGATGACCGCCCGGAGGCGGTCAGCGAAGAATCAATGGCTTACGAAACCTTTGCCCCGAACTGAACAAACATACCCCTAGCCGGCAGCAACTATGCCCCGAACAACAAACCCTTAGTGGGTCCAGGGGCCCCGGCGGTCGGTCGCGAAATTCTCGCCATAGCCGCGCGGGCGGACGTTGGCGGCGCGCTTGTGAGGCGGTTGGACGACATAATCCAGGCCATGCTCGCGCGCATATTCCTCAGCCTGCTGCAGGGTGTCGAAGCGCAGGCGGACCTGGCTCTGGGTATCGTCGCTGCTGATCCAGCCCATCAGCGGATCGATCTCGCGCCCCACGGGCGGGAATTCCAACACCCATTTCTTTGTCCGCGCGGTGCCGGACTGCATGGCATTGCGGGCGGGTTGATAGATGCGAACGCGCATTTCGAGGCTACCTTTCGGGGGCGGGTCTTGGGGACTTATCGCCAATGACGCGGCCCGGTTCAAGGGTCGGAACACCAGCGGCATCGCGGCGTTGAGGCCGGGATTGCAACCAGAGGAGGCTTCCATGCCATTCCGAACCGCTGCCGCCCTAGGGCTGCTGATGGCCCTTCCCGCCACCGCACAGGAGACCGCCGCGCCCGCCGCCACCGAAGGCGAGGCGCCGATGATTGCCGAGATCAAGACGGCCGAGGGCGAAAGCCGGGGCACCGCCACGGTGGTCGCAACCCCGTCCGGCATGATGCTTGTTACCCTGGAACTGCAGGGCCTTCCGGCTGGCATCCACGGCGCCCATATCCACCAGACCGGCGAATGCTCGCCCCCGGACTTCGAATCGGCGGGCGGACATCTGGCCGGCGACAAGGAACACGGAATTATGGCAGAAAATGGCCCGCATCCGGGCGATCTGCCGAACATCCACGTCCCGGACAACGGGACATTGATGGTCGAGTACTTTGTCCCTGGCCTGACCAAGGACATGCTGGCTGACGAGGACGGATCGGCCATCGTCATCCACGAACAACCCGACGACTATACCGGGCAGCCCTCGGGCCATGCCGGCGGCCGGATCGGCTGCGGCAGTCTTGCCCAAGCCAGCTAGATCACTGTGCCGCGGCGGCGTCCGGAAAGGGCGCCGTCAATTCCGCCTTGCCGGTCGCCTTGTCATGGATGCAGATCATCCGGTCCTGGCCGTCCTCGTTGCCGATCGTGACCAGCGCGGCGCCATAGCTTTCAGAGCCGAAGGGATTGACCGCGACCGCGATGTCGACCCCGGCCGGCGCCTCGATCAGGGCGCGGCAGGACTGATCGACAGCGGCGCGGAATTCCTCCCAAGCTTCGTCGCTGGACGACCAGGCCGCAACCGGAAGAACCGAAATCAGAATTGCCGCAAGTTGTTGTTTCATCGTTTTTTCTCCTTTCGCGGCCCCCAAGGGAACGAGCCGGCTGCGCAATCGTTCTGCCTCAAACACAGAGAGGTGATCGAATGCCATCGGCCCGCGCAACGCTTTCCATCCTGGCCGCGACAACCCTGACCGCCTGTTCGGGCTATAGCCTGACCGTCGCCGCCACAAGTTGCGACCTGAGCCAGCACCAGCAGTTGGTAGGCATGAATATCGGCGAAGTCTATCTGCCGCCGCAACTGCCCCGCCGGGAAATCAGCCCGGGCCAGGTTGTCACGCGGGAATATCAGCCGCGGCGGCTGAACATCTTCCTTGATCCGAAGGGCTGGATCACCAGCGTGACCTGCGGCTGACGGGCGTCAGGCCCGCGCCCGGTCCACCTGGGCGATGGCGCGCGCGATGGCATCGGGGATCGTCAGTTCGGTCGTGTCCAGCACCACCGCGTCAGCAGCGGGCTTCAAGGGGGCCGTTGCACGTTCGCTGTCGCGGCGGTCGCGTTCCTGCAACTCCCCCAGCATGTCACCGACATGTGCGCCCAACTCGGCGGCACGGCGCACCGCGCGGATCTGGTCCGAGGCGGTGACATAAAGCTTAACCGCCGCATCGGGGCAGATCACCGTGCCGATGTCGCGCCCGTCCAGCACCGCGCCCGGCTCCTGCAGGGCAAAGCGCCGCTGGAACTCAACCAGGGCGGCGCGCACTTCGGGGATCGTGGCGACGCGGCTCGCTGCCTGCCCTGCCCCGGCGCTGCGCAGGTCTGGCCGGGCCAGATCGCCGGCGGTCAGGGTCTGCGCGGCCAGCACCGGATCGCCGCCCTTGGCCCCCGTCGCGCGATACAGAAGCCCGGTGTCCAGGTGGTGAAAGCCGAAATGCGCGGCAAGCGCGCGGGCGATGGTGCCCTTGCCCGAGGCGGCGGGTCCGTCGATGGCGATGATGAATGGCATGGCACGGTCAGACTGGTTGCGCCCCTGCATGGCATGGGCAGGCCGGGAAGGTCCAGTTGCAATCGCACAAGGAAAAACGCCGGCCCCAAGGACCGGCGTTGTCTTCACGAAGCAGAACGGATCAGGCGCCGCTGAGGGTCTTGGCGACCTCGGCTGCGAAATCCTCTTCCTTCTTCTCGATGCCTTCGCCGACGGCGACCCGGGCAAAGCCGGTGATCTCGACGCCCGCTTCCTTGGCGGCCTGCTCGACCGTCAGGTCGGGGTTGATCACGAAGGGCTGGCCCAGCAGCGTGTTTTCGCCCACGAACTTCTTCATCCGGCCGGGGATGATGTTGTTCTGGATCACGGCTTCCGGCTTCGGCTTGGCCGAGGCGGCGTTTTCTTCCAGCGCCTTGGCGGTCTGGACCTGCAGCTCACGCTCCAGCAGGGTCGGATCCAGCGTGGCTTCGGACAGCGACAGCGGGCTGGTTGCGGCGATGTGCATGGCAAACTGCTTGCCGATAGCCTGCGCCTTGTCCTTGTCGCCCTTCAGCGAGACCAGAACGCCGATCTTGCCCATGCCTTCGGCAGCGGCGTTGTGGACATACGAGACGACAGTGTCGCCTTCCAGCGCGTGCATCCGGCGGAGCGTCATGTTCTCGCCGATGCGGGCAATGGCGTCGGTCAGCACGTCCGCGACCGGCTTGCCGTTCAGGTGCGTGGCCTTCAGAACCTCGATGTCGTCGGCAGTGGTCAACGCGATTTCGGCAATCTCGCGCACGAGCTGCTGGAAGTCCGCGTTCTTGGCAACGAAATCGGTTTCCGAGTTGATCTCGACGGCGACGCCGCGGCCATCGGTGACCTGAACGCCCACCAGACCTTCGGCGGCGACGCGGTCGGCCTTCTTGGCAGCCTTGGCCAGACCCTTGGTGCGCAGCCAGTCGATGGCGGCTTCCATGTTGCCGTCGGTTTCGGTCAGCGCCTTCTTGGCGTCCATCATCCCTGCGCCGGTCGTTTCGCGCAGCTCTTTCACCATCGCGGCGGTGATAGCCATGATCCGTCTCCTTTGATCAACGCGTCAGGCGGGGCATATCCCCGCCTGACGACAATTCCGTAAAAGTACCGTGCAATGCCGATCAGGCGTCGGCGGTCGCCTGTTCGCCGGCCGCTTCGTCCAGAAGCTCCTCGGGAGCCTCGGACAGCGCGCCAACATCGACACCCGCCGCGCCCATCTGGGCCGACATGCCGTCAAGCGCGGCGCGGCTGGCCAGGTCGCAATACAGCGCGATGGCACGGGCGGCGTCGTCATTGCCGGGGATGATGTAGTCCACGCCTTCGGGCGAGCAGTTGGTATCGACCACGGCCACGACCGGGATGCCCAGCTTCTTGGCTTCCAGGATCGCCAGGTCTTCCTTGTTCACGTCGATGACGAACAGCAGGTCCGGCAGGCCGCCCATGTCGCGGATGCCGCCCAGCGAGGCTTGCAGCTTCTGCTGCTCGCGCTCGAGCTGCAGACGCTCTTTCTTGGTCAGACCCTCGGCGCCGCCAGCCATGGTCTCGTCAATGGCCTTCAAGCGGCTGATCGACTGCGAGACGGTCTTCCAGTTGGTCAGCGTGCCACCCAGCCAGCGGTGGTTCATGTAGAACTGTGCCGAACGTTCGGCGGCATCGGCGATCGGCTTCTGGGCCTGGCGCTTGGTGCCGACGAACAGCACGCGGCCGCCCTTGGCGACGGTGTCGCGCACGACCTGCAGGGCCGCGTCCAGCATCGGGACGGTCTGCGTCAGGTCCAGGATGTGGATGCCGTTGCGGTCGCCATAAATGAATTCCGCCATGCGCGGATTCCAGCGCTGCGTCTGGTGACCGTAGTGAACGCCAGCTTCAAGCAGCTGACGCAGAGAGAATTCGGGAAGCGCCATGTCCATGTCCTTTCCGGTTTGCGCCTTGGCAGGGGAATTCAGGGCAGATGCCCCAACCGGTGGACCTTTTGCGGATTTCTCCCGCAAGGGCCCGCCCCTGCCTGTGAAGTGAGCGGGCAAATAGACCCTGCACGGCGAATTTGCAAGCCCCGTCAGGTGCCCGGCCAGATAAAACATGACGAATCTGTCAGTTGCTGGGACTGGGCCGGTCAGGCAAGATCGAACAGAAAGGGGTCCAGCCATGGCCGACAGCCGCTTTCACTTTGGACGACAATACGATTTCTATGAAGTGCTTGCAGACGGAATTGTCCACGGAGTCGGGGTTGCCCTGGCCCTGGTGGGCGTCACCGCGCTGATCTTCCACACCGCGATCTCGGCCGAGCGGGCGGAACTGCTGGCGGCGGCGATCTATGGCGGCGGGCTGATCCTCGCGCTGGCCGCGTCCTTCACCTACAACATGCTGCCGCATTCACCGCTGAAATGGTATCTCAGGCGGCTCGATCACTCGGCGATCTTCATCCTGATTGCCGCGACCTACACGCCGTTCCTGCACAAGGCATCCTCTGACCCGACGGTGCTGGCGCTGCTGGTGTCGATCTGGACCATGGCGGCGCTTGGCGTCGCGCTGAAATGCCTGCTGCCTGGACGATACGACCGGCTGGCGATCCTGCTCTATATCCTCATGGGGTGGAGCGGACTGATCGCCTTTGGCCCCATCTCGGACCATCTGCCGCCGGTGTCGATGCTGCTGATCGTCGTGGGCGGTGTGGTCTATACCGCCGGCGTGATCTTCCATGTCTGGCAACGGCTGCGGTTCCAGAACGCGATCTGGCATGGCTTTGTCGTCACCGCGGCCGCGATCCATTATGTCGCCGTGCTGGTCGCGGTCTGATAGCGATAACGCAATTTCGCGTCCGGCACGGCAAAGCGCTTGCATCGACCCCGACCAGCGGGCAGTTTGCCGGCAGATCGCGGTAGACGAGGTGGCGCCATGAATCCTGAAATCCAGTCGCAAAAGACGCGGGCGCTGTGCCGGCTGGCCCCGGTGATCCCTGTTATCGTCATCAAGAATGCCGAACGCGCGGCCGGCCTTGCGCAGGCGCTGGTGACCGGCGGCCTTCCGGTGCTGGAGATCACGTTGCGGTCGGATGCCGCGCTGGACGCGATCCAGGCGATGTCGGGCGTTTCGGGCGGGCATGTGGGCGCGGGAACGGTGCTGACCCCGGATGACGCGAAACGCGCCAAGGATGCGGGGGCGACCTTTGCCGTCTCGCCCGGCCTGACCGACCGGCTGATCGCGGCCTGCGAGGAACTGGAACTGCCGCTGCTGCCCGGCGCCGCCACCGCGTCCGAGGTGATGCGCGCCGCCGATGCCGGCTATGACATGCTGAAGTTCTTCCCGGCCGAGGCGATCGGCGGCGCGCCCGCGCTGAAATCGCTGGCGGGGCCCTTGCCGAAGATCAGCTTCTGCCCGACCGGCGGCATCACGACCGCCAATGCCGGCGACTACCTGTCCCTGCCGAACGTGGTCTGCGTGGGCGGCAGTTGGATCGCCACCGATGCCGATGTCAGGGCCGAGAACTGGGGCGCGATCCAGGAACGGGCGCATGCCGCATCCAGGCTGAGCCGGGGCTGACCTTGTCCACCGACGACAGGCGCGCCCGCCGCAACGTGATCGTGCTGGTGGCGGCGCAGGCGATCCTGGGCGCGCAGATGTCGGTGATATTCATCGTCGGGGGGCTTGCGGGCCAGATACTGGCGCCCCACCCCTGCATCGCCACCCTGCCCCTGTCGATGATCGTGCTGGGATCCGCCCTGACGGCCCGGCCCCTGGCCCGGCTGATGCAGGAACGCGGCAGGCAGACCGGGTTCCTGCTTGCCGTCTTGGCGGGTGGCATGGGTGCCGCCCTGGCGGCCTGGGGCTTGTCGGCCGGATCGTTCTGGCTGTTCATGGCCGGGTCCCTGCTAACCGGCATCTACATGTCCGCCCAAGGATTTTACCGCTTCGCCGCGACCGACCTCGCGTCCGAGGATTACGCCCCCCGCGCGATCAGCTGGGTAATGGCGGGCGGGCTGGCGGCCGCGATCATCGGCCCCGCCGTGGTGCGCGCGACGGACGGGCTGACGGCGGTGCCCTTCCTTGCGGCCTATCTGGCGGTGATCGGGCTGAACGCGCTTGGGCCTTTCCTGTTCGCGTTTCTTGACAGTCCGAAACCTGCCCTTGCCGAAGCAGATCATGGCGCCGGTCGCCCACTGGCCGAACTGCTGCGCCAGCCGCAGATCGCCGTCGCAATGATCTGCGGCATGGTCGCCTATGCGCTGATGAACCTGGTGATGACCTCGACCCCGCTGGCGGTCGTGGGTTGTGGCTTTGCACCCACCGACGCGGCCAATATCGTCAGCGCGCATGTGCTGGCCATGTTCGGCCCCAGCTTCTTCACCGGCCACCTGATCGCCCGTTTCGGGGCCGAACGGATCGTCGCCGTGGGCCTGCTGCTGCTGGCCTTCGCCGGGGCCACGGCGCTGTCGGGGGTGGAACTGTCGCATTTCTTCGCCACCCTGATCCTGCTGGGGATGGGCTGGAACTTTGGGTATATCGGCGCCACCGCCATGCTGACCCGTGCCCACGCGCCCGAGGAACGGGGCCGCGTCCAGGGGCTGAACGACGCCGTGGTTTTCGGCGGCGTGTTCCTCGCCTCCTTGTCGTCGGGCGGGCTGATGAACTGCAGCGGCGGATCGGTCATCGCGGGCTGGAGCGCGGTCAACCTGGCGATGCTGCCCTTCCTGGTGCTGGCAGGAGGGTCGTTGATCTGGCTGATGCTGCGCCCGGAGGATGGGTGAAGGCAGGGCGCTTCGCCCTGGGGCCAAGATGAAGATCAGAACAGCGATTTCTGTTCAGGCGTCTTGGGCTTGCGCGCGGGTTTAGACGGCGCGCCTTCCGGCCGGGCAATGACGCGGCCGTCCGCGAATTCCAGCTCCACCTGCGGCATCTGGCGCGCGGCCTGGGCCGAGGTGACAACACCATCCGGACCGCGCACAACGACAAAGCCCCGCTTCAGCGTTTCGGTATAGCCAAGCGACAGCCGCATCCGATCCATCCGCTGCAACGCATCATCGCGCGTGCGGATCGCCCTATGCGCCGCCAGATCCAACCGCCGCGACAGGTCGGCCAGCTTCTGATTCTGCGTGGAAATCGCCCGCCGCGTCATCGCCATCACCCGCGCCAGCGAAGCATCGAGGCGTTCCTGCATCGCCGTCATCCTGTCGCGACGCCGCTCCAGCCGCCGGGTCGCGGCGGCATCCAGCCGGTGCTCCAGCCGGTGCAGCGCGTGGCCCTTGCCATCCGTGAACCGGCGCAACAGCGCCACCGGCATGGGCCGCGCCGCAAGCTGGTGCCTGCGCGTGCGCACCAGCCCGTGCAGCGCCGGGTCCAGCCGCCCGGCCCACAGATCCAGGCGCTGCCGGGCGCTTTCCGTCAGCGCGGCCGGTCGGCCCAACGCGCGGGACAGGTCGCGCAGCCGCTGCCGGGGACGGTCGATGTGATGCAGGCTGCAGCGCAGCAGCCGGGCCTGCGATTCAGCCAGACGCGCCGACAGTTCGGCCAGCACGGGCACCGCCATTTCCGCCGCGGCGGTCGGCGTTGGCGCGCGCCGGTCCGAGGCGAAGTCGATCAGCGTCGTGTCCGTCTCGTGCCCCACGGCCGAGATCAGCGGAATGCGGCTTTCGGCGGCGGCGCGGACCACGGCTTCCTCGTTGAAGCCCCACAGGTCCTCCAGGCTGCCGCCGCCCCGGGCGACGATCAGCAGGTCCGGGCGCGGGATCGCCCCGCCCTGCGGCAGGTCGTTGAAACCCCGGATCGCGGCGGCCACCTGCGGGGCGCAGCCTTCGCCCTGCACCGCTACCGGCCAAATCAGCACACGGGTCGGAAAGCGGTCGCGCAGCCGGTGCAGGATGTCGCGGATCACCGCCCCGGAAGGCGAGGTCACGACCCCGATCACGCGCGGCAAGGACGGCAGCGGCCGCTTGCGCGCTTCGTCAAAAAGCCCTTCGGCTGCAAGCGCCTGGCGGCGCTTTTCCAGCATGGCCATCAGGGCGCCCAAGCCTGCAGGCTCGATCTGGTCCACGATCAGTTGGTACTTCGACTGGCCTGGAAAGGTGGTGATCCGGCCAGTGGCGATGACCTCCATCCCCTCCTCGGGGCGCTGCGCCAGCTTGGACGCCTGCCCCTTCCAGGTGACGGCCGCCAGCACCGAGCGGTCATCCTTCAGGTCGAAATACAGGTGCCCCGACGAGGGACGCGACACACGGCCGATCTCTCCACGCACGCGGACGCGGCCGAACTGATCCTCGAGGCTGCGCTTGACCGCGCCCGACAGTTCCGAAACCGTGAATTCATAGGCGTTGCTGCCCGGAGCGTCTTCCAGCAAATCCATGCGTCTTGTTCCCTTTCGCGGCCCAGACTAGAACGCCGCGACCAGAAGCGAAAGGGCGGCCCATGAACATCCTGATCCTCGGCGGCGGCGGGCGCGAACATGCGCTGGCCTGGGCGATCCGGCAGAACCCGAAATGCGACCGCCTGATCGTGGCGCCGGGCAATGCGGGCATCGCCAATGTCGCGGAATGCGCCGACCTGAACATCCTGTCGCGCGCCGATGTGCTGGAGTTCGCCCAGGAAAACGCCATCGACTTCGTGGTGATAGGCCCCGAGGCGCCCCTGGCCGCCGGTGTTTCCGATGCCCTGCGGGATGCGGGTTTCCTGGTTTTCGGCCCCTCGCAGGCCGCCGCCCAATTGGAGGCCTCGAAGGCTTTCACCAAGGAAATCTGCGACGCCTGCGGGGCGCCGACCGCCGCCTGGGCCCGCTTCACCGATGCCGCAAGCGCGCGCGAATACGTCACGGCCCAAGGTGCCCCCATCGTGGTCAAGGCCGACGGGCTGGCCGCCGGCAAGGGTGTCACCGTTGCCGAAACCCTACAGCAGGCGCACGAGGCCATCGACGCCATCTTCGACGGCGAATTCGGCGAGATGTCCGTGGTGATCGAGGAGTTCATGGCCGGCGAAGAGGCGAGCTTCTTCATCCTCTGCGACGGCAAGGACTGCCTGCCGATCGGCACCGCGCAGGACCACAAGCGTGTGGGCGACGGCGATACCGGTCCGAATACCGGCGGCATGGGCGCATACAGCCCGGCCCCGATCCTGACCGAGGCCCTGCAGGATCAGGTCATGGCGAAGATCGTGCGCCCCACGGTGGCCGAGATGGCGGCCCGCGCGATGCCGTTCCAGGGCGTCCTTTACGCCGGGCTGATGATCGAAGGCGGCCGCGCCCGCCTGGTCGAATACAATGTCCGCTTCGGGGACCCCGAATGCCAGGTCCTGATGATGCGGCTTGGAGGGCAGGTGCTGGACCTGCTGCTGGCCTGCGCCGAAGGACGGTTGGCCGGCATGTCGGTCAACTGGGCGGACGACCACGCCCTGACGGTCGTGATGGCTGCGCAGGGCTACCCCGGAAGATACCGGAAAGGCAGCGTCATCAATGGTTTGAATGGCCTTTCCGAGAGCAGCTTCGCCATGACCTTTCACGCGGGCACGGCCGGCAAGGATGGCCAGACCATCGCCACCGGCGGCCGCGTCCTGGCCTGCACCGGCCGCGGTTCCACCCTGGCCGAGGCGCATCGGCGCGCCTATGCCCAGGTGGATGCCATCGACTGGCCCGAGGGCTTCTGCCGCCGCGACATCGGCTGGCGCGCGCTCTGACTTCTTCTTCACTCAAATATCCCCGCCGGAGGCATCCGACGGGGCCGGTCGCGGACCGTCAAAGGGAAGAGTACAGCCCTTCATAGATCGGCAGCAGGGTATCGGTCTCGAACAGGCTGCTGACCGAGGTGCCGTTCCAGATGTTCAGGATCGCCTGCGTGAACATCGGCGCGGTCGGCACGATGCGGATGTTCGGCGCCGACCTTACCGCGTCGGTCGGCTGGATCGAATCGGTGATGACCAGCGACTTCATCACCGACTTGCTGACCCGCTCCACCGCCGGGCCGGACAGGACGCCATGGGTGATATAGGCGTGAACCTCGGTCGCGCCGCTGTCGGTCAGGGTCTGCGCGGCCTTCACCAGCGTTCCGGCAGTGTCGCAAATGTCATCCACGATGATGCAGACCTTGCCTTCGACATCGCCGATCACGGTCATCTCGGCCACTTCGCCCGCCTTTTCGCGGCGCTTGTCGACGATGGACAAGGGCGCCCCGATCCGCGTCGCCAGTTCGCGCGCGCGGGCCACGCCGCCCACGTCGGGCGAAACCACCATCAGGTCGTTCATGCGGCCCCGGAAGTGATGCTGCACGTCCAGCGCAAAGACCGGGGCGGCGTAAAGGTTGTCCACCGGAATGTCGAAGAAGCCCTGAATCTGGGCCGCGTGCAGATCCAGCGTCAGGACGCGGTCGATTCCGGACTCGGTCAGCAGGTTCGCTACCAGCTTGGCGCTGATCGGCGTGCGGGCCTTGGCGCGGCGGTCCTGCCGGGCATAACCGAAATAGGGAATGACCGCCGTGATCCGCGCCGCGGACGACCGCTTCAGCGCGTCCGACATGATCAGCAGTTCCATCAGGTTGTCGTTCGCCGGGTTCGAGGTCGGCTGGATGATGTACATGTCCTCGCCGCGCACGTTCTCGAACACCTCGACGAAGATTTCCTGATCATTGAACCGCTCGACCCGGGCATCGCAAAGGCTGACGTTCATCCCCCGGTGCATCGACATCCGCCGCGCGATGGCGGCGGCCAGGGTGCGGTTGGCGTTTCCGGAAATCAGCTTGGGTTCGGTCATGACAGGCATGGAAGGGGCCTTTGCGCGGGGATTCGTCAGATTGCGCCCGCCTTAGCACCCGGCTAGCCTGCGGGCAAACTGCGAAGGTTCGTCATGGCCAACATCGACTATTATTTCGGAACGATCAGCCCCTGGGCCTATCTGGCAGGCGACCGCCTGGAACGGATCGCAGAGCGCCACGGCGCGGCGATCACCTACAAGCCCGTGGATATCCTCCAGCTTTTCGACCGGACAGGCGGCGTCCGGCCCGCCAACCGCCATCCCAGCCGGATGGACTATCGTGCCCAGGAACTGCCCCGCTGGGCCGATCACCTGGGGATGCCCCTGAACCTGAAGCCCGCCCATTGGCCCGTGAACATGGCGCCGTCCTCTTACGCCATCATCGCGGCCCAGCAGGCAGGCGGCGGTGATCTGGCCGGACTGGTGCAGGGCTTCCTGCGCGCCGTCTGGGCCGAGGAGCGCGACATCAGCGATGACGCCGTGATTCGCGACATCCTGGGCGCGCATGGCTTCGACCCTTCGCTGGCCGACAAGGGATTGTTCATCGGCGCCGAGACCTATGGCCGCAACCTGGAACAGGCGGTCGAGGCAGGAGTCTTCGGATCGCCCTTCTATGTGGTGCGGGAAACCGGCCAGCGGTTCTGGGGCCAGGATCGGCTGGACTTCCTCGACCGGCAACTGTCGGCATCATGACCGGCATTCACAAGCGCCACTGGCCCGGCGACAAGGGCCGCCCGGCGCTGGCGCTGCATTGCATGATGGGAAGCGCCGGCTATTGGGGGCCGATCTCCCGGCGGCTGGACGGACGCGTCGACCTGACCGGCTTCGACATGCCAAGTCACGGGCGCAGCGGTTCATGGGTCGCAGGGTCCGAAGGGCCGGACTTCCACACCGCCGTCACCCGGATCGCGGCCAGCTTCATCGACCGGCCGCTTGATCTGATCGGCCACAGCCTTGGGGCCACGGTGGCATTGCGCATCGCCGTCGCCGCGCCCGAGGCCATCCGCAGCCTGACCCTGATCGAACCCGTGTTGTTTGCGGCAGCCTCCGACGCGGAGCAGGAACACCGGGATCGGGTCATTTCCGGATTTCTGGCCGAGGGCCGCATCGAGGATGCCGCCCGTGCCTTCATCGATGTCTGGGGCGCGCAGGCCTTCGATGACCTGCCCCTGCCCGCCCGCCGGATGATGGCCGAACAGATCCCTCTGGTCGCAGAGGCCGACGACACGCTGACCAATGATCGGGCGAATATCCTGCGCGACGGCGGCCTGGAGGCCATCGATGCCCCCGTCCTGATCATCGCGGGCCAACAGTCGCCAAAGGTGATCCACGGCATTGCCGATGCCTTGGCCGAACGTCTTGCCGATGTCGGGCGCGCTACCGTGCCGGGGGCGGGCCATATGCTGCCCCTGACCCATCCCGACGAAACGGCGGGCCTGATCGCCGTCAGCCTTGACCGCGCCTAGACGGTGAAGTCGTCATCATGACGGACCGCGCCGATGGCCAGCCATTCGGCGCGGATCCGCGCGACCTTTGTATCGCCCCAGGTCCGGAAGACGATCTCGAAACCTGTCGCGGTAACCTGCTCGGCGCAGATGTCCGCGCGCTGGTTCGCCCTTCCCTCGATATCCCACATGCCGATCGTCACATGCACGGCTGGCGGAGCAGCGAAAGGTTCGGGAAACGTGACGGATTGGCGCATGATGCGCGGCCCCTCGCCGGTCCACATGACCCCCTGATCCTCGAATGCCGAGAACAGAAGTTGGGAACCCTGGCAAACCCCCACCGCATGATGACTCAGCCGTCGCATCTGCAACCTCTGCGTAATCATGAGGCAGGTTAACCGTTCTGCAATGCTGTAAAAAGCTGCTAATTGGACAACTGCGGCAGGGCCTGCTAGGCGAACGCTTCTTCGAAGGCCCCCTCCAGTATCTCGATCCTGCCATGGCGGTCCACCAGGGCGGCATCGAAGCGCAGTTCCGGAACCGGCGCATGGCCTTCCTTGTCGCAATATTCCAGCGCCGCGCGCATGATCCGGCCTTGTTGCGCCAGCCCCAGTTTCTGCGCCGCCTCCTCATGGCTACCGGATTGCTTGACCTCGACAAAAACCAGGCACTGCCCTGCCCGGCAGATCAGGTCGACTTCTCCCGACTTTCCGCGCCAGCGCCGGGCCAGGATCGTCATGCCCCGGCCCTCCAGGCTGCGGGCTACGCTCTCTTCGGCCATGGCCCCCGACAGATGGGCAAGCCGCCCGCGCGCGCGCCGGGCAGGCGAGACCGCACGGGGCGCGGCCGGCCAGCTCTCATCGAAATCCAACACATTTGCATAGGCCATGATCAATCCTCACCCTCGTCCAATGTCAGCGCGATCTGATAAACGTCACGCCGCGGCAGGCCCAGTTCGGCCGCAACCTCTTTCGCGGCATCCTTCACCGTCATTCGTCCCAGCCTGCCCCGAAGGGCCTGCCGGATGGCGTCATCGTCGACCACCACGGCCCCCGGCCGATCGACCAGCATCACGACCTCACCCTTGAGGGCAGCCATGCGCGGATCCTGCGCCAGTTCGGCTGCGGTGCCCCGGATCACTTCCTCGAACTTCTTGGTCAGTTCCCGCGCCACCACCGTAGTCCGATTCGCATCAACCTCGCACATCTCTTCCAATGTTTGGTTAACGCGTCGGGGGCTTTCGAACAGGATCAGCGTCGCATCGACCGCCATCCACTGCCGCAGCCATGACATGCGCGCGCCCCTGGTCGATGGAGGAAAGCCCGCGAACAGGAAGCGGTCGCTTGGCAGGCCTGACAGGGTCAGTGCCACCAGAGGAGCCGAGGGACCGGGGATGGCATGGACGCGGTGACCGGACGCGGCCGCGTCGCGGGCCAGGCGAAAGCCCGGATCGGCCACCAGCGGCGTCCCCGCGTCCGAGGCATAGGCGAGGCTGGCACCCTCGGCCAGGGCCGCCAGCAGCGCAGGTCGGGCGCGCTCGCCGTTATGGTCGTGATAGGGCAGGATCCGCCGACCCCGCAGGGGAATGCCATGGATGTCCAGCAGGTGGCGCAGCACGCGCGTGTCCTCGGCCGCCAGCAGATCGGCCGTGTTCAGGACGTCCAGCGCCCGCAGGGTAATGTCGCGCGCCGTGCCGATGGGCGTCGCCACCAGGTAAAGGCCGGCGTCGAGGCGGCTTGCCTCGACATGGGCCGCCAGGCGTTGCGGGGGCTGGATGTCCATTGCGTTTTCCTTCCGACTGATTGCCAAGCCAGCCCGTTGGTCCTAGGCTGCCCGCACCTCGCCGATACCTCACAGCAGGAAAGTTTCATATGGTCGTTTCCGCTACAACCCGGCCCGCCAGCGGATTGGGCCGCGTCGTTGCCCGCGCCGCTGCCATCCTGTCCGCCTTCGTCCTTGCCGCTTGCGAGCCCGTGGGCGGATCGCAGCAGGCCAGCGGTCCCGCCATCGGGCCCCTGATCAATCCGGGCGAGCCCGTGCGCATCGCCCTGCTGGCCCCCGGAGGCAGTGGGTCCAATGATCTGGAATGGCTGTCGCGCAGCCTGAAGAACGCGGCGCGGATGGCCGCGGCGGATGCGCAGGGCGCCAATATCGACCTTCGCGTCTATGACACCGGCACCAGCACGGCGCAGGCCGTGGCGCAGGCCAACGCCGCCGTCGATGCGGGCGCGCAGATCATCGTCGGCCCGCTGTTCGCCGAAGGCGCGAATGCCGTGGGCAATGCGATGCGGCCGCGGAACGTGAACGTCCTGACATTCTCCAACAATGCCGAGATCGCCGGGGGCAACGTCTTCATCCTGGGCAACAGCTTCGCCAATGTGGCGAACCGCCTGGTCGCCTATGGCACCCGGCAGGGCAAGCGCAACATCTATGTCGTGGCCGAGGATGACATCGCCGGCCAGCTTGGCGGGCGCGCGATCGAAACCGCCATCGCCCGCAACCGCGCGCGTCTGGCCGGGCGCAGCAACCATCCTGTCTCGATCAGCGGGATCGACGCCGTGACCCCGCAGATCGTCGCTGCCGCGCAGTCGGGGCAGGTCGATGCCGTCTTCATGACTGCCAACAACCAGGCCGTGCTGCCGTATCTGACCGAGAAGCTGGCTGCGGCCGGGGTCCGGTCGCCCGTCACGCAGATGATGGGGCTGACCCGCTGGGACCAGCCCGCCAACCGCATCGGGATGCCGCAACTGCAGGAAGGCTGGTTCGCGATCCCTGACCAGGGACTCAAGTCGCAGTTCGACGCGCGCTATCGCAGCGCCTATGGCGAGCAGCCGCATGAACTGGCGAGCCTTGCCTATGACGGGGTTGCTGCCATCGCCTCGCTGGTGCGCACCGGAAACCGCAATGCGCTGACCACGACCGGGCTGACCCAGGATGCCGGCTTCTCGGGCGTGGGCGGGGTCTTCCGGCTGCGGCTGGACGGAACCTCGGAACGGGCGCTGGCCGTGGCGACGCTGCGCGGGAAACGGCTGGTCATTCTTGATCCCGCGCCGCGCGGCTTTGGCGGCGGGGGCTTCGGGTTCTGACCTTGGCCGACCTGTCCGACACGACCATCCTGCAAAGCGCCCCGGCCCTGTCCGGGGCGCATCCGATCTTCGAGCCCGCCAGATTCCTTCCGATCCTCGACGCGGCCTTGGCGGGACTGACCGAGCGCAAGGAGATCCGCGCCCGCACCGTGGCGCTGCTGGCCGAGGCCCGGACGCAGGCCATGCACGCGATCGAGGCAGGCCTTGCCAGCCATCCCCGCGCCGCCCGCGAAACCGTCCGGGCCATCGCCACCCTGACCGACGGGATCGTCATCGCCACCCATCACGTCGCCACGACCCGCCTGCACCCCCGGCCGTCCCCCTCCGAGGCCGAGCGCCTGGCGGTGCTGGGCGTCGGCGGCTATGGCCGGGCCGAGATGGCCCCGGCCTCCGATGTGGACCTGCTGTTCCTGACCCCCTGGAAGATCACCGCCTGGGCGGAAAGCGTCGTCGAATCGATGCTGTACATCCTGTGGGACCTGAAGCTGAAGATCGGCCATTCGATCCGCAGTGTGGACGACTGCATCCGCCTCGGCACGGGCGACATGACCATCCGCACTTCGCTGGTGGAACATCGCCTGGTCACCGGCCATGCCCCCTTGGCCGAGGAGCTGCGCGAACGCCTTTGGGTCGAGCTTTTCTCGAAGACCGTTCCCGAGTTCATCGAGGCCAAGCTGGACGAACGCGCCGCCCGCCACCAGCGGCAGGGCGGACAGCGCTATGTCCTGGAACCCAATGTCAAGGAGGGCAAGGGCGGGCTCCGTGACCTTCAGACGCTTTACTGGATCGCGAAATACATCCACCGCGTGGACCGGGCCGTCGAACTGGTTGATCTGGGCGTCTTCACGCGCGAAGAACACCTGGCCTTCTGGCAGGCCGAGGATTTCCTCTGGGCCGTGCGCTGCCACCTGCACCTGATCGCGGGCCGCCCCGTCGATGTGCTGTCCTTCGACATGCAGGTCGAGGTGGCGCGCCGCATGGGCTACAAGGACACCTCGGCCCGGCGCGGGGTCGAGTATTTCATGCAGGATTACTTTCGCCACGCTACCCATGTGGGCGAGCTGACCCGCGTCTTCCTGACCGAGTTGGAAACCCGCCACGTCCGCAGCGCGCCCTTCCTGGGTCGCCTGTTCCGCCGCCGCCGCAAGATGAAGGCGGGCTTCATCGACCAGCATGGCCGCCTTGGCATCACGGACGAGGCCGGGTTCCTGAAGGATCCGCTGAATATCCTGCGCCTGTTCGAGGAGGCGCTGCGCACAGGCATCCTGATCCACCCGGATGCCATGCGCCTGGTCGCGGCCAACCTGGAGCTGATCGACGACAAGGTCCGCAGCGACCCGGAAGCCATCCGCATCTTCATGGACCTGCTGCTGAAGCACGGCAATCCCGAACGCGGCCTGCGCCGCATGAACGAACTGGGCGTTCTGGGCGCCTTTATCCCGGAATTCGAGCCGGTCGTGGCGATGATGCAGTTCAACATGTATCACCACTACACCGTGGACGAACATTCGATCCAATGCGTCGCCGCCCTGGCCGAGATCGAGCGGGGCGAGCATCCATCCGACCTGCCCCTGTCCAGCGAGATCATGGAAAGCGGCGTCAACCGCCGCGTCCTGTATCTGGCGGTGCTTCTGCACGACATCGGCAAGGGCCGGCGAGAGGATCACTCGATCCTCGGCGCGCGGCTGGCGCGGCGGATCGCGGCGCGCTTCGGCTTTCCGCAGGACGACATCGACACGGTGGAATGGCTGGTCCGGAACCACCTGCTGATGTCGGACGTGGCGCAGAAACGCGACATCGCCGACCCCCGCACCCTGCGCGACTTCGCCAAGGCCGTGAAGACGCGCAAGCGGCTGGACATGCTGCTGGTGCTGACCGTCTGCGACATCCGCGGCGTCGGCCCCGGCACCTGGAACAACTGGAAGGCCGCGTTGCTGCGCAAGCTGCACACGGACACGGCCCAGGTTCTGGAAAACGGGCTGGAGGAGCTGAACCGCGACCGCCGCCAGAACGAGGCCAAGCGCAGCCTGCGCCACATGCTGATCGCCAAGGGATGGGAGGCCAGGACCATCCGGGCCGAGCTTGGGCGGCATTACGACAGCTATTGGTCGGGCCTTCCGACCGAAACGCAGGCCACCTTTGCCGAACTGCTGAGCGAGATCGGCCCCGACGATATCCACATCGACCTGCGCGCCGATCCCGACCGCGACGCGACGCGCGCGGCCTTCGTGCTGGCCGACCATCCCGGCATCTTCTCGCGGCTTTGCGGGGCGCTGACGCTGATGGGCGCGAACGTTGTCGATGCGCGGACCTATACGACGCGCGACGGTTTCGCCACGGCGGTATTCTGGGTGCAGGACCCCGATGGCAGCCCCTTTGACGAAGACCGGATGCCCCGGCTGCGCCAGAAGATCCTGCGCATCCTCAAGGGCGAAATCGTCGCGCGCGAGGCCTTCGCCACCCGCGACAAGCCCAAGAAGCGCACCCGGGAATTCAGGTTCCCCACCCATGTCACCTTCGACAACGAAGGCAGCGACATCTATACCATCATCGAGGTCGATACCCGCGACCGCCCGGGCCTGCTTTACGACCTGACGCGGACGCTGGCGGCCAATCATATCCAGATCGTCAGCGCGGTGATCGCGACATTCGGCGCGCAGGTGGTGGACAGTTTCTACGTCAAGGACATGTTCGGCCTGAAGCTGCACAGCGAGGCCAAGCGCGACGCCTTGGAAAAGAAGCTGCGCGCGGCTATTGCCGACGGGGCGAAACGGGCAGAGGCTTGACCACATGAAATCGGGACTGGTGCGGGGATTCCTTTCGGTAGGGATCTGGACCTTCGTGTCGCGTGTCTCGGGCTTTGTCCGCGACATCCTGATGGCCGCCTGGCTGGGCAGCGGCGCGGTGGCCGATGCCTTCTTCGTGGGCCTGTCCCTGCCCAACATGTTCCGCCGCTTCTTCGCGGAAGGCGCGTTCAACACCGCCTTCGTGCCAATGTTCTCCAAGAAGCTGGACGACCGCGCGGAGGCCCAACGCTTTGCGTCCGAGGCGTTTTCTGGCCTTCTGATGACCGTGCTGCTGCTGTCTGCGGTCGCCATGGTCTTCATGCCGGCGCTGGTCTGGCTGATGGCCTCGGGCTTTGCGGGGGACGAGCGCTTTCCGCTGGCCGTGCAATATGGCCGGATCATGTTCCCCTATATCCTGATGATCTCGCTGGCCTCGATGATCTCGGGCGTCCTGAACGCGAACGGCCGCTTTACCGCCGCCGCCGCCGCGCCGGTGCTGCTGAACCTGCTGTTCATTGCGGCCATGGCGGTAGCCTGGTGGCAGGGGTGGGACGTGGGCCTGACGCTGGCCTGGGCCACGCCCGTGACCGGGATCGCGCAGCTTGCGCTGGTCTGGTGGGACGCCCGTCGCACGGGGTGGAGCTTCCGCCCACGCCGCCCGCGCCTGACCCCCGACATGCGCCGCCTGCTGGCGGTGGCCCTGCCCGCCGCCTTCGCGGGGGGCGTGGTGCAGATCAACCTGCTGGTCGGCCGCCAGGTGGCCAGCCACTTCGAGGGCGCGATTTCCTGGCTGTCCTATTCCGACCGCCTGTATCAGTTGCCCCTTGGCGTGGTTGGCGCCGCCGTCGCCGTCGTGCTGCTGCCCGAACTGTCGCGCCGCCTGCGGGCGGGCGATCACGCGGGCGGCCAGTCCGCCTATTCCCGCGCCACCGAATTCGGTCTGTTCCTGACCCTGCCCGCCGCCTTCGCCATTGCCGTGATCGCCGAACCCATGGTCCGCACCCTGTTCGAACGCGGCGAATTCACGGCCGAGGATACGGCCCAGACCGCGCGCGCGCTGGTCGTCTATGCCTTCGGCCTGCCGGCCTTCGTGCTGCAGAAAATCCTCCAGCCGCTCTATTTCGCGCGCGAGGATACCAAAACGCCGTTCCGCTATGCCCTGTGGTCGATGGTGGTGAACGCCCTTGTCGCCTTCGGGCTGATGCCCTTCGTCGGCTTCCTTGCCGCCGCGCTTGGCACCACCGTCGCCGCCTGGATCATGGTCGCGCAGCTGTGGTGGGGAACGCGCGGCATGGGCGACGCGGCCCGCGCTGACACCCGCCTGCGGCGCAAGGCCCCTCTGATCGTGCTGTCGTCCGCGCTGATGGCCGTGGCGCTGTGGCTGACCATGGGCTGGCTGGACCGGGCGGGGGTCGCGCGCGTGCCGGGGCTGGCCGTGCTGGTCTTCGGCGGGGCCGCGGTCTATTTCGCGCTCAGCTTCGCAACCCGCGCCTATCGCTTGTCGGATCTCAGGGCCTCTGTCCGGCGCGGTTAACGCGCCCGGATCTGGCGCAAGACCCGCCGCACGCCCCCCTCGACCAGAACGAAGCTCAGCAGGAAGCCCGCGCCGAAACCCGCCAGTTCGGCGATCCAGCCGTAACCCGCGCCGCCGAAGACGATGCCGAAAACCAGTTGGAAGGCCAGCAGGATCCCGATCAGGGCAAAGGCGCGCATCCGGTTGGCATGGACCGCCCCGAGCCGCGACCACAGCAGGAAGGTAAAGGCGCCAACCAGCCCATAGACTGCCGGATAGCCCCCGATCAGCGGCCCCGGCCGTCCCGGCAGGACCGAGATCGCCGCCGTATAGACCAGCGCCCCGCCAATGGCCGAGCCCAGGAACAGGACAACCACCGCCCAGGGGCGAAACTCGCGTGCAATCATGTTGCCAAGCGCCAGGGTGAAGACCACGACGAACAGGGCGTGGGTGAAGGACGAATTGACAAAGCTGTAGGACAGGAGCCGATAGGCCTGGTCCCAATCGACCGCGCCCAGTTGCCACATGCGCTGAACCATTTCGGGCGCGAAGGCGGACATCTGCATGGCGGTCAGCCGCAGCCCGACGCCTTGCGCCCCGCCGATCAGGCCGGTCTGCCCCAGCAGGAACACGATCTCTCCCGCGATCGCAGGCAGGGCCAATGCCCAGAGGACCGCCGGAAGCGGGTTGAGTGGCGAGACGGGCATGGCCTGGCGCATCGGATTTCCTTCGCGGTTGCGGTCGCTTTGGCCAAGGGCTAAGCCACGCAGACGCAAAATCCAAGCAGGCCCGACATGACCGAGACGAAGAAGACCCGTTTCACGCCCCGCATCTTCTCAGGGATCCAGCCCTCGGGCGGGCTGACGCTTGGCAACTATCTGGGCGCGCTGAAGCGCTTCGCGGCCTTGCAGGGGGGCGATGCCGAGACGATCTACTGCCTGGTCGACCTGCACGCGATCACGGTCTGGCAGGAACCCGAAACCCTGCGCCGCAATATCCGCGAGGCCGCGGCGGCCTTCATGGCGGCGGGTGTCGATCCGGCGCAATCGGTTCTGTTCAATCAGAGCCAGGTTTCGGCACACGCGGAAATGGCATGGCTTTTCAATACCGTGGCGCGTGTCGGCTGGATGTATCGCATGACCCAGTTCAAGGACAAGGCGGGCAAGAACACCGAAAACGTCAGCCTCGGCCTGCTGGCCTACCCGGCGCTGATGGCCGCCGACATCCTGACCTATCAGGCGACAGCCGTGCCGGTGGGCGAGGATCAGAAGCAGCACCTGGAACTGACCCGTGACATCGCCGCCAAGTTCAACCACGATTACGGGGTCGAGCAGTTCCCCATCACCGAGCCGCTGATCGAGGGCGTGGCCACCCGCGTCATGTCGCTGCGCGACGGCAGCAAGAAGATGTCGAAATCCGACCCGTCGGACGCCAGCCGCATCAACCTGACCGACGGCGCCAATGCCATCGCCCAGAAGATCCGCAAGGCCCGGACCGACGCGGACCCGCTGCCCGGCAAGACCGAGGGCCTGAAGGACCGGCCCGAGGCGCGGAACCTGGTCAACATCTATGCCGCGCTTGCGGATGAAACGCCTGATCAGGTCCTGGCGCGTTTCGAGGGCCAGGGCTTCGGCGCCTTCAAGCCCGCCTTGGCGGAACTGGCTGTCGCCTCGCTGGAGCCGATCACGCGGCGGATGAACGAATACATGGCCGACCCCGCCGAGATCGACCGGATTCTGGGCCAGGGCGCCCTGCGCGCGGACGAGATCGCGACCCCGATCCTGGAGCAGACGAAGGAGATCATGGGCCTGCTGCGCACCCGTCCCTGATTCGTGCTGCACTTCTGGAAGCCGCCGGTGCCTTCGCATCGGCGGCTTCTTCGTGCGGCAGTGCTGCAAAATTCGCTTGCGCGACCAGTGCTTGACCAACTTCCGACTGAATCTGTCAACTAATTGTTTTTGTTGGACTTCTCTTGCAGCGGGGTCCGGGTCCCATTATACGAATGCAACAAAGCCAGCCAGCCGACGCGCCAGCCAGCTTTTTGGACCCCGGCAAGCAAGCATGACGCCAGCCCGCCAGTGGTTCTGCCTGCATCCCAAGCGCTATCGCCAGCAAGACAGCCTCGCGTCATCCTGCCAGCCTACAGCGACCGCATCACCTCTGCCGCGATCTCGAAGCTGCGCAGCCGCGCGTCATGGTCGTGGATCTGCCCGGTCAGAATCACCTCGTCCGGGCGATGCTGCGTGATCAGCGCCTGCACCTGATCCTTGACCTGCCCCGCATCGCCGACCGCGCTGATCTTCAGCGCCTGATCGACCATGCGCCGCATCTGCGGCCCGATCTCGGCATCCAGGTCGCGCACGGGGCGCGGCAGCTTGCCCGGCATCCCGGTCCGCAGCCGCGCGAAGGCCAACTGCATCGAGGTGCGCAGATGTTGCGCTTCCTCGGTGCTGTCGGCGGCGAAGACGTTGATCGCGATCATCACATGGGGCCGGTCGTTCCAAGGGCCGGGGCGGAAGCGGTCACGATAGATGGCGATGGCCTGTTCCATGTCAGACGGCGCGAAATGACTGGCGAAGGCATAGGGCAGCCCCAGATGCGCGGCCAGTTGGGCGCCAAACAGGCTGCTCCCCAGGATCCAGACCGGCACATTGGTCCCCTCGCCCGGCAAGGCGCGGACGGGGGCGCCGGGACGTTCGGGACCAAGATAGTCCAGCAGTTCGACCACATCCTGCGGGAAAGAGTCTGCCATCGGATCGCGGCGCAAGGCGCGGATCACGGCGCCGTCCCCTCCTGGCGCGCGGCCAAGGCCAAGGTCGATCCGATCGGGAAAGGCGGTGGCGAGCGTGCCGAAAGCCTCGGCCACCGTCAGCGGCGCGTGGTTCGGCAGCATGATGCCCCCCGCGCCCACCCGCATCCGCGATGTCGCCTGCGCCACCAGCCCGATCAGCACCGCCGTCGCCGCGCTGGCGATGCCAGGCATGTTGTGATGTTCGGCCAGCCAGAACCGGCCATAGCCCCAGTTCTCGGCGCGACGGGCCAGGTCAAGGGTGTTGCGGATGGCATCGGCGGGCTCGAAGCCCTCGGGCACCGGCGACAGATCGAGAAGGGAAAACGGAATGCTCATGCGGCCGAGTTATGCTGTCCGCCCCGGAATGCAAGAAGGCCGGTTGCAGTTTCTGCAACCGGCCCGTTCACCAAGGAACAAGGGAGCCTTGCCCTCAGCCCATCTTGCGCAGATAGGTCCAGGTCGGCACGCGGGCATTGCGCGCGACCGACCAGCTTTCGGCATCGCCCAGATAGACAAAGCCGCAATTCGTCAGGACCCGCGCCGAACCGGGATTGTCCTGGAACGCCTCGGCGAACAGCGTCCGCGCCTTGTGCGGATTGGCCCGGACCAGCGCATCGACCGCCTCGGTCGCAAAGCCGGTGTTCCAGAAGCCCGCCCCGATCCAGAAGCCAAGCTCGGACTGATCGCCCTCCATATGGGTCAGGGACACGACGCCCAGCAGTTCGGCCAGCCTGTTTGCCGATCCGTCGATGGCCCAGACATCCTCGCCACGGTCGGGCGACAGGGCGCGGGCCACGAAGGCCTCTGATGCGCCCGGCGGCAGCGGGTGCGGAATTGCCCGCGTCCCCTCGGCCACGCGCTTGTCCGAGGTGTAATGCGCGATCATCCCCGCATCCGAAGGACGCAAGGGCCGCAAGACAAAACGTTCAGTGGCGATGACGGGCTGGTTCAGCGCGGATTCCGATATCTTCAGATCGTCCAAGCGCGTTCCTTCCCGCATCGGTGCTGACATGACCATTCTCCCCTCCCGGAAAACAGGCGGGGGACCGGCTTCCGCCGATCCCCCTGTAACACTGAAATGTTAACTTCGGGTTACTCGGCGGCTTCGAGGGTCGCGGGCACCACGGAAATGAAGGTGCGACCCTTCAGGCCCTTCTTGAAGGTCACATGGCCGTCGGTCAGGGCGAACAGGGTATGGTCCTTGCCCATGCCGACGTTGTCGCCAGCCCACCACTTGGTGCCGCGCTGACGCACGATGATGTTGCCGGCGACGGCTTCCTGGCCGCCATACAGCTTGACGCCCAGACGGCGACCGGCCGAGTCACGACCGTTGCGGGACGAACCGCCTGCTTTCTTGTGTGCCATGGCTCAGTCTCCTTACGCGTTTTCTTTGGTGCGCGCGCCGACGGCGGTCTTCACGCCGGTCGAAGCTGCGCCATCAGCCAGAACGTCGGTCACCCGCAGCAGGGTCAGCTGCTGGCGATGCCCGCGGGTGCGCTGCGAGCTGTGCTTGCGGCGGCGCTTGACATAGGTGATGACCTTGTCGGCCTTGATCTGGTCGATCACTTCGGCCTGCACGCAGGCGCCGTCAACCAGCGGCGCGCCCAGGGTGGAGCCGACCATCAGGATTTCGTTGAACTGGACCTTGTCGCCAGCCGCGGCATTCAGCTTTTCAACGCGCAGGACATCGCCCGCCTGCACCTTGTATTGCTTGCCGCCTGTCTTCAGAACCGCGAACATCGCTTCGTTTCCTTTGCTTCCGCGTCCTTCGGCCCCAGATCGCTCTGGCGTTCGGTTTCCCGCCTTCGGACAGCGCATCCCGCGCATGGGGATGTCGTTGAAAATAACACACCGGCCCAAAGCATATGCCCGGCCGGTCTGCGTGCATATGGAAGATCGGCCCTCGCAAGTCAAGCGGGCAACGATATTTCCGATCCCCGCCGGAACCGCAATGCGCGGCACGGCTTCCTTAGCAGCCCTTCCAAGGACGCCATCCATGCAAAGCTTTACCTGCCCTGCCTGCAACTCGCGCGTTTATTTCGACAACCTGTTCTGCGCCTGCGGCGAGCCGCTGTTCTATGAACCCGAGGCCCGCGCCATGTGGAACAAGGCCGAGCCCTGCGCCAACCGCGACACCATCCAGTGCAACTGGGTCGCTGCCCCGGGCGAGACGCTGTGCCGGTCCTGCGCGATGTCGGACGTGGTGCCGGCGCTGAACGTCGGTGACAACCAGCAACTGCTGGAGCGGGCCGAGCGGGCGAAGCGGTGGGTGCTGGCGAACCTGTCGAACTGGGACTGGTTCACCGATGCCGATCCGGGCATGCGCCCACGTTTCCAGATGCTGTCCGAAAACACGGGCAGCGGGCGGGCCGTGCAGATCATGATGGGCCACGACAGTGGCGAGATCGTCATCAACGTGACCGAAGCCGACGAATTGATCCGTGCGCAGCGCCAGCGCCAGATGGGAGAGCAATATCGGTCCATGGTCGGCCATTTCCGGCACGAATTGGCGCATTTCCTGTTCGACCGCCTGGCGGTCGCGCCGGGATTCGTCGATGAATTCCGCGCGCTGTTCGGGGATGAGAGCGCCGACTACAACGCCGCGCTGCAAGAGCACTATGCCAACCCGAAGGATCCGGGCGAGGATTTCATCACCGCCTATGCAACCTCTCATCCGCACGAGGACTGGGCCGAAACGGTGGCACACCTGCTGCACATGGTCGATTTCACCGACAGCTTCGTCAGCGCCGGCCTGTTGATGAAGGGCGTGCCCGAGGGGTATCAACCCTATGCCGATCCCGACGCCGACAACCTGCTGAACATCGCGGCCGAAGTCGCCATCGCCATCAACGACATCAATCGCGCCCTGGACAATTCGGATCTGTATCCCTTCATCCTGACGCCGAAGATCCGGGAAAAGATCAGTTTCGCGCATGGCTGGATCAGCAGCCATGCCGCGCGCGGGGCCTAGGAGGCGGCCTTTTCCTCGAGCACCAGCCATTCCTCCTCTGCCTCGGACAACGCCTGCTGCCGTTCGGCAAGCGCCTCGGTCGCCTTCTGGAACTTGGCGGGCGCTGTCGTGAACAGGTCGGGTTGCGCCAGGAACTCGGACAGCTTGGAGATCTCGGCTTCCAGCCGCTCTATCACCGCAGGCAGCGCATCCAGGCGGTGGCGTTCGGTGAAGGTCAGGCCGGGCCGGGCCGATCTGGGCTTCTCGGGCGCGGCTTCGGTCTTCTTTGGAGCGCTGTCCAGGGCGACAGGCGCATCCTCGCCCCGCTGCGCCCGGTAATCGGACCAGCCGCCGGCATAGACCGTGGCGCGGCCATCGCCCTCCATCGCGACGGTGGTATCGGCCACGCGGTCGATGAAATCGCGGTCGTGGCTGACCAGCAGCACGGTGCCGTCGTATTCCCCCAGCAGATCCTGCAGCAGATCCAGCGTTTCCACGTCCAGGTCGTTGGTGGGTTCGTCCAGCACCAGAAGGTTCGACGGCCTGGCCATCAACCGCGCCAGCAGCAGCCGGGCCTTTTCGCCGCCCGACAGGCTGCGCACCGGCGCGCGGGCCTGTCCATCGTCGAACAGGAAATCCTTGAGATAGGCCACCACATGACGTGGCTGCCCCCGCACCATGACCTGATCGGCGCGACCCGAGACGCGCATGTCCGGATCGCCGGTCAGCGATTCCCATAGGGTCTGGTCGGGGTTCAACGCCGAACGGGTCTGGTCGAAGACCGCCAGTTCCAGGTTGGTGCCCAGCGTGACCGTGCCCTGGTCGGGCGCGATCTCTCCGGTCAGCATCTTGATCAGCGTGGTCTTGCCCGCGCCGTTCGGACCGACAAAGGCCACCCGGTCGCCCCGGTTCACCAGCAGGTCGAAGGGCCGCAGGATGGTGCGGCCGCCGAATGCCTTGGCGATGCCGTTGGCCTCAATCACCTTCTTGCCGGACTGAGGACCGGATCCCAGCGCCATTGCCGCCGTCCCCTGCCGCCGGATTTGGGCGCTGCGTTCCGCGCGCAAGGCAGCCAGCGCGCGGACCCGGCCCTGGTTGCGCTTGCGCCGTGCGCTGATGCCCTCGACCGCCCAGCGGGCCTCGGCCTTGATCTTGCGGTCCAGCTTGTGGCGGGCATCGTCCTCGGCAGTCCAGACCGCCTCGCGCCAGTCCTCGAAGCCCTCGAAGCCCCTCTCTTGGCGGCGCACCTCGCCCCGGTCGATCCACAGCGTGGCGCGGGTCAGGCGGCGCAGGAAGGCGCGGTCGTGGCTGATGATGACATAGGCGGCGCGGGTCTGGGACAGGTGGTCCTCCAGCCAGCCGATCGCCTCGATGTCCAGGTGGTTCGTGGGCTCGTCCAGCAGCATCAGTTCGGGTGCCTGCGCCAGCAGACGGGCCAGCGCGGCGCGGCGGCGTTCCCCGCCGGATGCGGTTTCAACCGGACGCGCGGGATCGAATTTCAGCCCCTCGGCAGCCATTTCGACGCGATATGATTCTGACTCCGGAAGGCCGGACGCGGCAAATTCGCCCAAGGTGGCAAAACCCGACAGATCGGGATCCTGCTCCATATAGCCGGTCGAGACCCCGGCGCTCAGCACGACCTCGCCCCGGTCCACCTCGACCAGGCCCGCCATGACCTTCATCAGCGTCGATTTTCCCGAACCGTTGCGGCCCACCAGCGCCACCCGGTCGCCCGGCTGGATGGTCAGGGACAATCCGTCAAACACGGGATCGCCGCCAAAGGTCAGCGAGATGTCGGTCAGTTGAAGAAGGGGTGCGCGTGCCATGGGCGCGGCCCTATCGCGCGGCGGACGCCGGGTCAATGGATCACGCCTTGCCGGGGGACTTGCGCTGCCGCCAATTCGATCTCACAACGGCGCTCACTGCAGGAGGTCTCCATGGCGCGCAAGATCATCATCGACACGGATCCCGGCCAGGACGATGCCGTGGCAATCCTGCTGGCGCTAGCCAGCCCTGAACTGCAGGTGCTGGGCCTGACGGCCGTGGCCGGCAACGTGCCACTGCCGCTGACCGAGCTGAACGCGCGCAAGATCGTGGAACTGGCGGGACGCCCTGACATCCCGGTCTTTGCGGGTTGCGACCGGCCGCTGTCGCGCGCGCTGGTGACGGCCGAACATGTCCATGGCAAATCGGGGCTGGACGGGATCGAGCTGCCCGACCCGGCTGTCCCCCTGCAGCCGCAGCACGCCGTCGATTTCATTATCGACACGCTGCGCCGCGAAGCGGCGGGCACGGTGACGCTGGTTCCCGTCGGTCCCCTGACCAATATCGCCGAGGCCTTCCGCCGCGCGCCCGACATCATCGCCCGCGTCCAGCAGATCGTCCTGATGGGCGGCGCCTACTTCGAGGTGGGCAACATCACGCCCGCCGCCGAGTTCAACATCTATGTCGATCCCGAAGCCGCGGCCGAGGTTTTTGCCGCGGGCGCGCCGCTGGTCGTGATGCCGCTGGACGCCACGCATGAGGCACTGACATCTCGTGGCTGGATCGAGGCGATGCGAGCCTTGCCCGGCCGCTGCGGCCCGGCCATCGCCAGCTGGACCGATTTCTTCGAGCGCTTCGACAAGGACAAGTACGGAAGCCAAGGCGCGCCCCTGCACGATCCCTGCACCATCGCCTGGGTGCTGCGCCCCGACCTGTTCCAAGGCCGCCAGATCAATGTCGAGATCGAGACCGAGGGGCGGCATACCACCGGCATGACCGTCGCGGACTGGTGGCGCGTGACGGATCGTCCCGCCAATGCCCTGTTCATCCGCCATCTGGATCGGGACGGCCTGTTCGACCTGCTGACCGAACGGCTGGCGCGGCTGCCCTAGTCCGGCTGGCCGTTCAACGGAACGGTTCCCGCGCCGTCTCCCAGTTCCTTGTTCAGGCGTGTAACCAGATCCTGCGTCAGGTCGATGGCATCCAGCGACACGAAGACCGTGCGCCGGTCGAGAACCGCCACCGCGCCCCGTTCCTGCATCATCTCGCCCATCAGCGGCAGCGCCGCGCGATAGAAGGCGGTGCGGTCGGCCTCGGCCCAGGCATTCAGATCTTCGACCACCTTGGCACGCTCGCGCCGGACCTCGGTCGCGCGGATGTCGAACGCCTCGGCCTGCTTGCGGAACTCGGCCGGATCCAGCGTGCCGCGCTGCTGGGTCAGGGCTCTCTCCTCGGCTGAAAGCTGGGCTGCCAGGCGCTCGTTCTCGGCTGCGATCTTGCCGCCCGTTTCCTCCAGGATCCGCTGCGTGCGCTTTCCCCACTCGGAGTCGGCGAACAGCCGTTCCTGGTCCACCGTCAGGATCGGCGCCGCCGCCAGGGGCTTGGCGTCCTTCGGCGTTTCGATCGTGCTGGACGGCAATGCAGGCGGCGCGGGGGCCTGCGGCACCTCGGCCGGCACCTCCTGCCCCACCGTGCCGCCGGCCATGGCCAGCAGCAGGGCGGCAGCGAATGGCCCCGCGGCGCGCATCAGAACCGCGTCGAGATCGTCAGGTCGAAGTTCTGCTCCTCGTCATAGTCTTCCTTCTTGACTGCATGCGAGAAGTTGAACCGCAGCGGGCCGATCGGCGTCGTCCAGAACACCGAGGCCCCGACCGTGGCGCGGATATTCATCGAGTCATCGACGATGTTGCCACCGGTCCCGACTGTGTCGTCCAGACCCCAGATCGAGCCGACATCCGCAAACAAGCCACCCGAGATCCCGTACTCTTCCGGCAGGCCGATGGGGAACTGCGCTTCGGTGCGGACAACCCAGAAATAGTTGCCGCCCAGACCGTCCTCGTTCTCGGCCGCCAGGTCGCGCGGGCCGATGCCGTTCGGCTCGAAGCCACGGATGCGCGTGCCGCCGCGATAACGGTCCAGGATCCAGGTGGTGTAATCGTCGTAGGAATAGATCGCACCGCCCTCGAACTCCGCGCGAAGGGTGACTTCCTCGCGCCAGGCATTGCTTTCCACCCCGGCCAGCGCGCTGGTCGTCACGCTTTTCGTATCGCCGCCAAGCCCCGCGAAATCCTGCGAGAAGCGCAGCTTGTAGCTGGTCAGCGGGTCAAGCCCGGTGACCCGGGTGTCCCACAGGTAGCTGTAGCCAAGCGCCGAAGTCGTGCGCTGTCCTTCCTCGCGCTGCAGGATTGCCGAGCTGTCCTCCTCGACCCCGCCAAGTGTTTCCTTGGACAGGCGATAGCGCAGTTCCAGCCGCCCGTTCTGCGAAATCGGGAACTCGATCGAAGGGCGAACCCCGACCGAGCGGGTGTTGTAGTCCGAGTTGAACCCCTCGGTTTCGTTGTAATAGAGGTTGAAGCCGAACTTCAGGTCGCGGCCAAGGAAATAGGGTTCGATGAAGGTCAGCGAGGACGCCTGGTCGTCCTCCGCGGTCGAGACCGACAGCCCGAGCGTCTGTCCACGACCCAGGAAGTTGTTTTCCTGCAACGAGGCATTCAGCCCCACGCCTGTCGAAACGCCATAGGACGCCCCGAAGGACAACGAGCCGGTCGGTTGCTCCTCGACGTTCACGTCAACGATCACCTGTTCGTCGCTGCTGCCCGGGCGGCTCTCGACCTGCGCGTCGCTGAAATAGCCAAGCGCGCGGATGCGTTCGGCGGCGTTGCGGATTTCGCGCGGGCTGAAGGGGTCGCCCTCGACCGTGTTGAACTGGCGGCGGATCACCTGGTCCAGCGTGGTCGTGTTGCCCTCGATGTCGATGCGTTCGACGAAGACGCGGGGGCCGCGGGTGATGGCAAAGGTCAGATCCAGCGTCTGGTTCTGCGGGTTGCGCGTCACGCGCGGCTCGATGTTGACGAAGTTCAGCCCCTGCTGCAGGGCCACCGTCTCCATTCGGCGGATGGTGTTGTCGATCGCGGCAGGGTTATAGATATCCCCGCGCCCGACCCGGTTCTGCGCCGCGAAGGCCGCGGCATCGACGCCCGGGATCTCGGACACCGTGTTGACCTGCGAAAAGCGATAACGCGGGCCTTCCTGGATGTTGAACGTGATGTAGAAGGCGTCGCGTTCGCGGGCCAGTTCCGGCGCCACGGCCTGCACCCGGAAGTCCGCATAGCCGCGCGACCGGTAGAAATCTGTCAGCAGCTGTTCATCCAGTTGCAGCCTTTCCGGCGCAAAGGTGTCGCGGCGGATGAAGGTGCGCAGGATGCCCGCCTGCTTCGTGTCCAGCACGTTGCGCAGGCGGCGGTCGCTGAAGGCGCGGTTGCCGGTAAAGCCGATACGCTCGATTTCCGTCACGTTGCCTTCGCGGACCTCGAAGACCAGATCGACGCGGTTGTCGCTGCGGCGGATGATACGCGGATCGACGCGGGCGGCCAGGCGGCCCTGTGCGGCATAGGCTTGGGCGATGTTCTGGGCATCCTCCAGGGCCTGACTGGGCTGATAGACTCGGCGCGACTCGCTTTGCACGACTTCGGCCAGCTGTTCGTCATTGATGCGGCGGTTGCCCTCGAAGCTGATTTGGTTGATCGTCGGGTATTCGCTGACCCGGATCACCAGGACGCCGCCCTGCGGGACGATCTCGACCGTCTCGAACAGGCCCGAGTTCTGCAGGCGCTGCAGCGCATCGTTCAGTTCCCCGGCCGAAACATCCTGCCCGCGCGCGATGTTGGCATAGGACAGCACCGTGGCGGGCTCGACCCGCTGCGCGCCCTCGATGCGCACATCGTTGAAGACATAAGCCGCCGCCGCGCCGGGGATCAGCGCCGCCGGCGCCGCGATCGCCAAGGCCGTAAGAAGCGCGACCGCGCCCTTGCCCAGTTTCCGTGTCATTGCTGCCCCTCTTGTCGTCAGCGTGCAACGGCGCTGTTCTCAACGCCTTCTTTTGCAACAAGCTTGTGCATCAAACCGCCAGCCCTGTCAAAAGCGCATCACGCGTCAGGGGCAGAAAAGATCGTTGGTGAGCCCGAAAATCATCAGGGACAGGACCGCCGCCATGCCGACCGCCGTCAGCAGATTCAGCGCCTTGTCCGAAGGCGGGCGGCCCGTGACGGCCTCCCAGGCGTAGAACATCAGGTGCCCGCCATCCAGAACCGGGATCGGCAGCAGGTTCAGGAAGCCGATGGCGGCAGACAGGACCGCGATCCACCACAGGAAGTTGCCGCCCCCCGCGCTGGCCGCCTGGCCGGTGCTTTCGGCGATGCTGATCGCGCCGCCCAGGTTGCAGGTGCCGATCTGGCCCGAGATCATCGCCCACATCCCCGACAATGAGGACGTGACGATCCCCCAGGTCTGCACGATGCCCAGCCACAGCGACTCCAGCGGTCCGGCTTGCCGGGTCGCGGGCGCGAAGAAGCTCTCGCCGCCCGTGACGCCGATCAGCCAGCGGCGTTCATAGCCCCCGCCCTCGGCGGGCAGGTCCTGCATCTTGGGAGCCAGCGTGTACTCCGAAATGCCCTGCCCGTGACGCCAGACCTGCAGGACCAGCGGCTGGCCCTCGGCAGCCTCGACCGCCTCGCGCATCTGGGTAAAGCGGCTGACGGGCCGGCCTTCGATGGCCACGACCACATCGCCCGCGCGCAACCCCGCATCGGCTGCCGCGCTGCGGGGCGCCACGCCGCTGATCCGCGCCGGCATCGGGTCGGGGCCGCGCACGGTCATTTCCTCGCCCCCGCGCAGGACGCGCCAATCCTGATGATCCGCGACCGGCAGGGTTTCCGCGCTCCGGCCAATGTCGCTCCAGGTCTCGACCCGCTGTCCGCCGACGGCAAGGATCCGGTCGCCCGGCTGCAGTTCGTTTATGGTGCCCGGCGGCGCTTCGGCAATGGCGCCGACCTGCGGTTCCTCGGTCGGCAGGCCCTGGAACAGCGCGAAGCCCCCGAAAATGAGAATCGACAGGACGAAGTTGAAGACCGGCCCGGCCAGCAGCGTGGCAAAGCGCGCCCACAGCGGCGCACCCGTCAGCGTCTGCCGCCGCAGGGCCGGATCGACCGGGTGGCCCGTCCCTGCGCTGGCCGCATTGGCATCGCCCAGGAAGCGGACATAGCCACCCAGGGGAATGGCCGCGATCTGCCACAAGGTGCCACGCCGGTCGCGGCGGGACACAAGGCGCGGGCCGAAGCCCACCGAGAAGACCTCGGCCCGGATGCCCGACAGCCTGCCGATGTAGTAATGGCCGAATTCGTGCACCGCCACGATCACCGCCAGGGCGAGGAAAAACGCCGCAAGCGTCCACAGCATGCTGCCGAATTGAGGGATCATGTCGGTCATGCTGCGGTTTCCTTGCGTGCTTCGCGGTCCCAGTGCAGGACCGTGTCCAAGTCAACCGGATCATCGCCGAAGCCCGCGCGCGCGGACAGAGCCTGCAAGGTCATTTCCACGCGAGGCGCCATTCGCGTGAAGCCGATCCGCCCGGCGATGAAGTCGTCCAGCGCCTGTTCCTTGGCGGCGTTGAACACCGCCCCGGCCATGCCGCCCGCCGCCATCACCTCGCGCGCAAGGCGCAGGGCGGGCCACCGATGCTCGTCCGGGGCGCGAAAGGTCAGACTGCCAAGCGCCGCCAGATCCAGCGGCGCCACCGGCAGCGGCGCGCGGGCCGGCCAGTTCAAGGCATAGCCGATGGCATGGCGCATGTCGGGCGCGCCGAGATGCGCGATGGTGCCGCCATCGACATGGCTGACCATCGCGTGAATGATCGATTCCGGGTGGACCAGCACCCTGATCTGGTCGGGGCGAAGGCCGAAAAATTCCTTCGCCTCGATCACTTCCATCGCCTTGTTGAACATCGACGCCGAGTCGATGGTGATCCGCTGGCCCATGGCCCAGTTGGGATGGGTGGACGCCTCGGCGACCGTCGCCGCCGCCAGCCGCTCCAGCGGCCAATCGCGGAAGGCACCGCCCGATGCGGTAATGGTCACATCCTTGACGGATTCGAGATTATCCTGCCCAAGCGCCTGAAAAATAGCCGAATGCTCGGAATCTACAGGCAGGATGGTCGCGCCGCTTGCCTGGGCCGCATGACGCAGCAGCGGGCCAGCGCAGACCAGGGATTCCTTGTTGGCCAGCGCCAGGATGCTCCCTTGCGCCAAAGCGGTCAGGCCCGGCACCAGCCCCGCCGCGCCCACGATGGCAGACAGGACCCAATCCGCAGGCCGTTGCGCCGCATCGATCAGGGCCTGAGGACCCGCTGCGGCCTCGACGCCGCTGCCGGAAAGGGCATCGCGAAGCTCGTCCAGCAGTTCCGGATGCGCGGTCACTGCAATCTCGGCCCGCAGGTCGCGCGCCATCCGGGCCAAACGCGCGATATTGCGCCCGCCCGTCAGCGCCACCGTGTGGTAGGCCGCCGGCCCGCCTGCGCGGCGGATCAGGTCAACGCCATTTGCGCCCACCGAGCCGGTGGCCCCAAAGATCGAAATTCTTCGCATTCGTCAGTTCACCGCGGGCAGAGACGTCAACAACCCGATCAACATGGTGGCCAGAACAGCCCCTGTCACTGCGTCAAAGCGGTCCATGAAGCCGCCGTGGCCGGGGATCAGGTTCGAGCTGTCCTTGACCCCCGCGCGTCGCTTCAGCCAGCTTTCGGCGATGTCACCCATCTGCCCCGCAAAACAGACAATCGGCGAACACCAGATCAGCATGACATCGCCGCGTCCGACCCGCCACAGCACGATGCCCAGAAGAAGGGCGCCGATCCATCCGGCGATGGTGCCGGACCAGGTCTTCTTGGGACTGAGCGAGGGCCAGAACTTCGGCCCCCCGATCATGCGTCCGAAGAAATAGCCGGCCGTGTCGGACACGATCACGATGCCCATCAGCCACAGCACGAAGTTCAGGCCGTAAGACTCTCGGAAACCGACCAGGCCATAGGCCACCAGCATGATTGCAAGGCCGAAGATGGCATAGGTCCAGCGGTCGCGCGTCGCGGCGCCCGGGATGCCTGCGATCAGCGGAAACAGCAGCGCCAGGACGGCAATCGGGTGGCCGAACATCGTCGCCACGACCTGGGACATGAAAGCGATGACCGCCAGCGCAAAGGGTCGCCAGGCGCCGAAGATGCCGGGATGCAGCCGCGGGTTCTTCCAGCCGGTCATCGCCGCCAGTTCCCAGAAGGTGATGGCCGAGATCGCTGCCATCGCCAGCCGCAGCCAGACGCCCGTCGCCACCGCCAGCATGATGCCGATGCCAAACAGCACCAGCGTCGAGGCGACGCGGCGCGACAGGTCGGCCCATTTGCCCGGAGGAGGCTTTACCGCCTTGACGCGCCCGGCGGTCATACGCCCCCGAAACGACGATCACGCATCCCGAAGCGGTCAAGGATCCGCGCAAGATGGTCAGGGGTGAAATCCGGCCAGAGCGTCGGCGTGAATTCATATTCCGCATAGGCCGCCTGCCAGGGCAGGAAATTGGAAACCCGCGTCTCGCCCGAGGTGCGGATCACCAGGTCGGGATCGGGATGGCCGGCGGTATCCAGGCAGGCCGCAAGATCGGCCTCGCCCGGCACCGTGATCTCGCCGCGCGCGACTTTCTGCGCCATCCGGGCCGCTGCCCGGGCCAGTTCGTCCCGCCCGCCATAATTGATGGCGACAGTCAGGTTCAGTCGCGTATTGCCCGCCGTCCGCGCCTCGATCGAGGACATCAGCGCCTGCAGCTTGCCGTCCAGCCGTTCGCGCCCGCCGATGAAACGCAGCCGGACGCCCTCGGCGGCCATGCCCTCGGCCTCATACTGGATATAGCGGCGGAAGATCTTCATCAGGCCAAGGACTTCCTCGGTCGAGCGCTTCCAGTTCTCGGTCGAGAAGGCGTAAACGGTCAGCCAGTTCACGCCCAGGTCGGGACAGGCGCGCACGATCTGCTTGACGCGCTCTGCCCCCCGGCGGTGGCCGACAAGCCGCGGCCAGCCGCGTTCGACGGCCCAGCGGCCATTGCCGTCCATGATGATCGCGACATGACGAGGCCGCTGATCGACCCCGCCCGGTGTCAGCAGCGGTGCGGTTTCAGCGGCCATTCCTGTTCCTCAGACCTGCATGATTTCGGCTTGCTTGCCTTCCAACGCCTGATCGACATTCGCGATCATCTTGTCGGTCAGCTCTTGCACGGCGGTTTCCCAGAACTTCTGGTCATCCTCGGGCATGCCGTTGGCCTTGCCCTTCTTGATCTGGTCCATGCCGTCGCGGCGCACGTTGCGGATAGCGACGCGGGCGCTTTCGGCATACTGGGCGGCGACCTTTGTCAGCTCGCGGCGCCGCTCCTCGTTCAGTTCGGGGATCGGCAGCATGATGATCGTGCCGTTCGTCTGCGGATTGATGCCCAGGCCGGATTCGCGGATGGCCTTCTCGACCTTGCCGACCATCGACTTGTCCCAGATGTTGATCGTGACCATGCGCGGTTCGGGTACGTTGACGGTGCCCAGCTGGTTGATCGGCGTCATCTGGCCATAAGCCTCGACCTGCACGGGTTCCACCATGGATGCCGACGCGCGGCCCGTGCGCAGCGACGCGAATTCGTGGCGCAGGCTTTCCATCGCGCCCTTCATGCGCCGCTCCAGGTCGTCGATGTCGATTTCGATGTCCTCTGCCATCCGGGACTGCCCTTGTATTGAATTTTTTCCGCTTGTAGCCGCATTACAGGGGCTTGGCAAAGACTTTGCCCCGTTCGTGGGCAAGCCCTTGCCATTCCGCCGGCGGCCGCCACAGGGGCGGCAAACGGGGCCTAGTTATGCACCCGCGTATAGGTGCCGTTGCCCTCCAGGATCGTGCGGAAGCCGCCCGGCTCGTCCAGGGAAAAGACAATGATCGGCAGGCGGTTGTCCCGCGCCAGGGCGATGGCGGATGCGTCCATCACGCCCAGGTGCTTCTGCAGCACCTCGTCATAGCTGACCTCGCCATAGCGCTTGGCGTCGCCGTGCTTTTTCGGATCCTTGTCATAGACGCCGTCGACCTTGGTGCCCTTGAAGATCGCCTCGCAATTCATCTCGTTCGCGCGCAGCGTCGCGGCGGTGTCGGTGGTGAAATACGGGTTGCCGGTGCCCGCCGCGAAGATCACGATCCGCTTCTTTTCCAGGTGGCGGATGGCGCGGCGGCGGATATAGGGCTCGCAGACCTCGTCCATGCGGATGGCGCTGATCACGCGGCAATGCAGGCCCTTGGCCTCCAGCGCGGATTGCATGGCCAGCGCGTTCATGACCGTCGCCAGCATCCCCATGTAGTCGGCCGTGGTCCGCTCCATCCCCTGGGCGCTGCCTTGCAGACCCCGGAAGATGTTGCCGCCGCCGATGACCATGCAGACTTCGACCCCCATCTTCTGGACCGATTCGACTTCGTCCGCGATGCGGGCGACGGTGGGGGGATGCAGGCCATAGCCCTGGTCGCCCATCAACGCCTCGCCCGAGATTTTCAGCATCACCCTGCCGTAATGCGCGGGCGCCGCGCCCTGAAGATTGGTCATGTTCGTTCCCTTGTGCCAGCGCCGGTCGCTTTCATTGCGGCGCAAAATGTCGCAAAAGGCAGCCGTGTTCAACCGCCCGAAAGCCGCCCCGACGTGATCGACCTGGACCGGATAGACCCTGCGCGCCATCTGCTGATCGCGGGTCCGACGGCCAGCGGCAAGTCGGCGCTGGCGCTGGCTGTCGCGCGCGCCCAGGGCGGGCTGATCGTCAATGCCGATGCGTTGCAGATCTGGTCCTGCTGGCGGGTGCTGACCGCCCGCCCCTCGCCGGGGGACGAGGCCGCGGCACCCCATGCGCTCTACGGCCATGTCCCGCCTGGCGTGGCCTATTCGGTCGGCGACTGGCTGCGCGATGTGGCAGGGCTGCTGGACCGGCGGCTGATCATCGTGGGCGGGACCGGGCTTTACCTGACCGCCTTGACGCAGGGGCTGGCCTATGTTCCGCCGACCCCGCCCGCAATCAGATCCGAAGGGAATGCCCGGCTGGCCGCCGAGGGCGGGCTGGCGCTCATGGTGGCCGAACTTGACCCCGCCACCCGCGCCCGCATCGATCTGCTTAACCCTGCCCGCGTCCAGCGCGCGTGGGAGGTGCTGACCGCCACCGGGCGCGGGCTTTCCGACTGGCAGGCCGACACCCCGCCCCCGCTGATATCGCCTGCAGATGCGCAGCGCATTCTGGTCATGGCGGATCGCGACTGGCTGGCTGACCGAATCGCATCCCGCTTTCACGCGATGATGCGCCACGGCGCGCTGGAGGAGGTTCGCGCGATGCTGCCGTCCTGGGATCCCGCCCGGCAATGGGCGCGCGCCATCGGGGCGCCGGAACTGGTTTCCCATCTGCGGGGAGAGATCGACCTGCCGACCGCCACCGAGCGCGCGATCATCGCCAGCCGGCAGTATGCCAAGGCGCAACGCATCTGGTTCAGGGGCCGGATGAAGGACTGGCTGCCCGTTCAGGCGGATACGAAAGACGCAAACGGCAACTGATTGCACATCACCGGCGTTGTGTCACAGGTATTAATCGGCAATAATTCGCTTATTGTCTTTTTGGTCAGGCGAATCTCATGTCCGCATTCGAGCGTTCGTGGTGGAAAGACGGTTTTCCTTTCTCGGCCAGCCTGATCCGGGCAGGGCGACGCTTGCAGGCCGACGACATCAACGTGCCCTCGATCCTCGACGCGCCCCCGCCTTCATCTTTCCCGCCTGCGGTTTCGCCTGCGCCTGCCCAGGAAAGCCTCGTGCCCGCCGCCATGCGCCCTGCGCGGCAAGGAGGTCGCCCCATCGGCCGCCAGAACGGCCTGCGACTGCTGCCGCTGGAGGCCTTTGTCTGGGGCAGCCAGTCCAAACCGCCGCAGCCGCGCACCCGCCCGGATCACGTGCTGATCTGGGTGACCGAGGGGCACGTCCATCTGGACTTTCCCCGCGAACACCTGCGCCTGTGCGCGGGCGACTTGCGCTATATCCCGGCTGGGACGGCCTTCGCGGCGGCTGCGGCAGAAGGCACGCGCGGCCATGTCCTCCTGCTCTCGGCCCCGCTTGCCCTTCAGGCGGCGCCGCCCCTGCCCGACCGCGTCCTGGCCGCCCAGGTCGGCAGCCACGCCGCGCAACTGGAGGCCACGCTGCGCGAGATCGGGATCGAAACTCCGGACAGTGGCGCGGGAACGCTGTCCTGCCTGATGAACCTGCTGTCGCTGCGCCTGCGCCAGCTGGCCCCGGCCCGCGTGCAGGACGCGCCGGCACCCGGCCTGCCCGACCGGCCGCTTATCGAGCGCTTCATGGCCCTTGCCAGGGAAAGGCTTGGCGAAGCCCGCTCGGTGGCCGAACTGGCCGCCGAACTGGGCAGCACCACCCTGCTTCTGGACCACGCCTGCCTTGCCGCGCATGGCAAGCGCGCGGTGGAAATGATCCACGACCTCCGGCTGGAATGCGCGGCGCGGATGCTGCGCGAAACCGCCCGCCCCACGCAGCGCATCGCGGCAGAGCTTGGCTATTCCAGCCATGCCCATTTCACCCGAGCCTTTGTTTCTGCGACCGGACGCACGCCCGAGGCGTTTCGGGTTCAGTCCTGCTGATCGGGATCCGGCTGTCGGCCGCGAAAGCCGGTTGCGACCACGAATTTCTCGGACGAATCGCTGCGGCTGGCGGGCGGCTTGACGTTGGCAACCTTGTCGAAGTTGCGCTTCAGCATTGCCTGCATCTCGGTTTCCGCCCCGCCCGCCAAGACCTTGGCTACAAAAGTTCCACCAGGTTCGAGGACATCGAAGGCGAAAGTCGCCGCAGCCTCGACCAAAGCCACAATGCGCAGGTGGTCGGTGCCCTTGTGCCCCGAGGACGCGGCAGCCATGTCTGACATCACCACATCGGCAGGACCGCCGAGCCATTCCTTCACCTTCTCGTCGGCGCCTTCGGACAGGAAGTCCAGCTGATGGATCTCTGCGCCCGCGATGGGATCGACCTCCTGCAGATCGACGCCCAGGACCTTGCCGACGGCCTTGCCGCCCTTCTCGCCAAGCGCATTCACGCGTCGCACGGCCACCTGGCACCAGCCGCCAGGCGCGCAGCCCAGATCCACCACCCGCGCGCCAGGCACCAGGAAGCGATACTTGTCGTCCAACTCCAGGATCTTGTAGGCCGCGCGTCCGCGATAGCCCTCGCGCTTGGCACGGACCACATAGGGATCGTTCAACTGCCGCTCCAGCCAAAGCTTACTGGACAGCTTGCGTCCCTTGGCGGTCTTGACCCGCACGCGCAGGTCGCGTTGGCCGCGCCCGCTGGATTTGCCCGCGCGGCTTCCCGGCGCTTTCGTCATCATGCCACTCCGTTCAGTCCTTCCGAGGCCAGCACCCCATCGCGCACCATCTGGGCATAAAGCAACCCCTCGCGCAGGCCACGGTCGGCGACCGACAGCTTGCTGGTCGGCCAGATGCGCATCAGCGTCTGCAGGATCGCGGCGCCCGACATGATCAGCGCGTGCCGTTCCCGACCGATGCGCGGGTCGGCGCGGCGCCCGTCCGGGCCAAGCTGCAGATAGGAATGAATCACCCTGTCGATCTGGGTGCTGGTCATCTCCAGCCCGTCCACCTTGGTACGGTCATAGCGGCGCAGGCCCAGGAAGCTGGCCGCGACGGTCGTGACCGTCCCCGAGGTGCCGATGATCTGGAACCCCTCGTCGGGCGCGCCTTCGGCATAGGGGGTAAAGCCCGACAGCATTTCCTCGAAATACCAGCTCATCAGGGCAAAGCGGCCCTGGTCGTCCTCCACGTCCGCGAACTGATCGCGCAGGGTCGCCACGCCCAGAGGCACGCTGATCCAGTCCACCACCCGGGCTCCGCCGGGCTGCGGATTGCCGAAGCCGTCCGACAACCGCATGATCGCGCGGGGCCGTTCCTTGGGCTCCACATCCTCCAGGTCGATCCACACAAGCTCGGTCGATCCGCCGCCGATATCGACGACCATCAGCGTCTCGGTCTTGTGGCTGACCAGCGGCGCGCAGGAGATCACCGCCAGCCGGGCTTCCTCCTCGGCGCTGATGGTTTCGATCTGCAACCCCGTCTCGCGCCGGATCGTTCGCAACAGGTCCCGCCCGTTGCGCGCGCGGCGGCAGGCCTCGGTCGCGACCAGGCGCATGTTGCGCACGCGGTGCTGTTCCAGCTTGCGCCGGCAGACCTGCAATGCGTGAACCGTGCGCGCCATCGAGCTGCGGGACAGCCGTCCCGAAGCTTCCAGCCCCTGGCCAAGCTGCACCGGCTTGGAGAAGCTGTCGATGACCTGGAACTGACTGCCCTTCGGTCGGGCAATCAGCATCCGGCACGAATTAGTGCCAAGGTCGAGGGCAGCATAAAGCGCCCCCTCCTCGGGTTGGCGGGTGGCGGACGGCTCTACCGCAATTTTCGGGAACGCGTCCGCACCCGCAGGACGCTTGGGCGCCATGTCAACACGCCCTCCGATATCAAGTTAGGGCAAACGTAGCCTGCGCCCCCCGGCCATTCAAGAGGCGCCAAATGGGTCATTGCCGGACGCGGGCCAGTCGGTTGATAACGGTGCCAAGTTTAGCCTCAGGATGCCATGCCGATTACCCTGCTGACCGGACCCGTCGCCCCCCTTGCCGGGACCCAATCCAAAAGCGCCATTGCCAAGGCACCCGTCGCGGGTCCCCAGTCGCTTGGGGCCGAGGGTTTCGAGCACGATGCGCAGGCTGACCGGCGCGTCCACGGGGGGCCGGAAAAAGCGGTCCACCATTATCCCTTCGACCACTACGCTGCGTGGCGTGCCGATCTTGGTGCCCTGCCGCTGCTGGACGCGCCGGGCGCGTTTGGCGAGAACATCTCGACCCTCGGCCCGACCGAAGCGAGCGTCGCCGTGGGCGACATCTTCCGTGTGGGCGGCGCGCTGGTCCAGGTCTCGCAAGGACGCCAGCCCTGCTGGAAGCTGAACCATCGCTTCGGCGTGCCGGACATGGCGCGACGGGTGCAGGACACGGGCCGGACGGGGTGGTATTACCGCGTTCTGCAGCCCGGCACCGTCTCGCCAGGGGACGAGTTGCAGTTGATTGACCGGTTGGCGCCCGACTGGACGCTGGGGCGGCTGTGGCGCGCCATGTATGTGGACCGCCTGAACCGAGCCGAGCTGGAGGCCATCGCCGCCCTTGACGTGCTGGCCGAAGGCTGGCGGCGTCATGCGCAAAGACGCCTCGACAGTGGCCGGGTCGAGGACTGGCGTCCCCGGCTGGAGGGCACGGCATGAAGCCCCCTCTGGTGATTTCCATCCAAAGCCAGGTCGTCCACGGCCATGTCGGCAATTCCGCCGCCGTCTTTCCCATGCAGGCCGCCGGGCTGGAGGTCGCGGCCATTCCCACGGTGATCTTCTCGAATACGCCCGACTATCCCACCCTGCGCGGGGCGCCCCTGCCGCCGGCCCTGTTCGCCGACCTGCTGCTGGGCGCTGACGAACGCGGCCTGCCGCAGCGCGCGACCTGGCTGATGACCGGCTATATCGGCTCGGTCGAGGTCGGGCGGCTGGTCGCGGAATTTGTCGCGCGCTGCAAGGCGGCCAATCCGGGCCTGCGCTATCTGTGCGATCCGGTGATGGGCGATCACGGGCCGGGCCTTTATGTGCCCGCCGAACTGGCCGGGATCATGCGCGACCGGCTGCTTCCTCTGGCAGACCTGGCGACGCCCAACTCCTTTGAACTGGGCCATCTGACCGGCCGCGTGATCACAGGCATGACCGACCTGCAAGCCGCCGCTGCCGATCTGCGCATGGCGCCGGGCGCCACCCTGGTCGCCACCGGCTGCGTGCTGGACGACAGCCCCGCCGACCATCTGGAAAGCGTGATCCTGGGACCCGGGGGGGCCAGTCGCCACCCGACGCGCCGCCTGCCCGTGGCCATGCCCGGCACCGGCGATCTGTTCTCGGGGCTGATCGTGGCCAGCCTTGGCAAGGGCCGCAGCCTGCCCCAGGCGGTCGAGATGGCGCAGGACCTGACCTCGGCGGCGCTGGCCCATGCGGACCGGATCGGCGCGAACGAAGTGGTTCTGTCCGAACCCGGCTTTCGCGCCGCCCTGCTGGCCCTGTAACCCACTGGAGGAGATGATGGAGATTGGCAGCGACCTGCCCCCTGCCGTCGCAGACCGCGTCCGCGACAGCTTTGCCCGCCAGGGGCTGATGAGCCTGCTGGGCGCGGAACTGGCGGATGTGAAGGCGGGGATGGTGACGATCCGCCTGCCCTTCCGGCCGGAACTGACGCAGCAGCACGGCTATTTTCACGCCGGCGGCACGGCATCCATCGCGGATTCGGCGGGCGGCTATGCGGGGTTCACGCTGTTTCCCGAGGACAGTTCGGTCCTGACGGTCGAATTCAAGCTGAACCTGATCAACCCCGCGCAGGGCGACTGGCTGGAATCCCAGGGCCGCGTCGTCAAGCCGGGCCGCACGCTGACCATCTGCCAGCTTGATGTCTGGGGCGTCGCCCCCGGCAAGCGCACCCATGTCGCGACAGGGTTGCAGACGCTGATCCGCGTGCAGGGCAGGCCCGCATGACGGTGCCGTGACAACCCCTTTCCGTTAGCGTAAACAGCCCGCAATCATGGACTTGCGGAAGGATTGCATCATGGCACAGGCTCGGATCGGGCTGATCGGCTTGGGGACGATGGGGGCGGCGCTGGCGCTGAACATCGCCGAGAAGGGGTTTCCCATCGCGGTCTGGAACCGCACGACCGAGGTGACGCGGGCCTTCGCGGCGGGTGCCGGTGATCTGGCCCCCGCAATCGTCCCCACCGAGTCGCTGGCCGACCTGGTCGCGGCCATTGCCCCGCCGCGCGCGATCATCCTGATGGTGCCTGCAGGCAAGCCGGTGGACGACCAACTTGCGGCGCTTGCGCCCCTGCTGGATGCCGATGACCTGGTGATCGATGCGGGCAACGCCGATTTCCACGACACCAACCGCCGCAATGCCGCAGGGCTGCCCTTCCGCTTCCTGGGCATGGGCGTCTCGGGCGGCGAGGAAGGCGCGCGCCACGGCCCCGCCATCATGGGCGGGGGCGATGCCGCCGACTGGGCGCGCGTGGCCGATGTGATGACCGCCATTGCCGCGCGGGCCGAGGATGGCACCCCCTGCGCCGCCCGGATGGGCGATGCGGGCGCGGGGCATTTCGTGAAGATGGTCCATAACGGCATAGAATATGCCGACATGCAGATGATCGCAGAGATCTACGGCCTGCTGCGCGATGGCATGGGCCGGAACGCCGCGGCGATCTCGGACATCTTCGCGCGCTGGAACACGGGCGTGCTGCAATCCTACCTGATCGAGATTTCGGCCAAGGTCACCGCCGCCACCGATCCCCATACCGGCAAGCCGCTGGTGGATGTGATCCTGGACCGCGCCGGCCAGAAGGGCACGGGCCGCTGGACCGCCATCGAGGCGCAGCACCTGTCCGCACCGATCCCGGTCATCGAAGCCGCGGTGATGGCGCGCAACGTCTCGGCCCGGCTGGACGAACGCCTTGCCGGTCAGGCGCGGTTCGGCGCGGCGCCACAGGCCTGCCCGCTGTCGCCCGAGGTGCTGGAACAGGCGCTGATCGCGGGAAAGATCCTCTGCTATGCGCAGGGCTTCGCGATGATCTCGGCCGCGTCCGATCGATTCGGCTGGACGCTGGACCTGCCCGGGATCGCCCGGGTCTGGCGCGCGGGCTGTATCATCCGGTCCGCCATGCTGAACGACATGGCCGCCGCCCTGGCCCAGGATCCGAGCCGCAACCTGATCATGGCCCCCTTCTTTGCCGGCCTCATCGAATCTGCCATCCCTTGTCTGCGGCAGGTAGTGTCGCAAGGCGCAGAGGCAGGGCACGCGCTGCCTGCGCTGGCGTCCGGTCTGATGTGGTTCGACCTGATGCGCACGGCTCGCGGCACCGCGAACCTGATCCAGGCGCAGCGCGATTTCTTCGGAGCGCACGGCTTCCAGCGCATCGACGGGCTGGACGAACCGCACGGACCCTGGGGCAAGCTCGCCTGACGGTCTTGCAGGCGGCAAATCCCACGCCTATATTCCATCCTGTCCGGGGCAACCCGGACTATGGACATAAACGCGCATGGAATAAGCGGATCGGACCCGGGGGCGGTACCCGGCGACTCCACCAGATCACCCTCGTTGGGGGGCCTTGGGGTCGAAACAGGATCGACGAACGTCTAAAGATGTTTGCTTTGTCTCGGTGAGCTACCACCGTTATCGGTGCAAAATGTACAGTTGCCAACGACAACCGTGCTCCGGTCGCTCTGGCTGCGTAAGCAGCTCGGGTAACCGAAAACTAAGTCCTTCCGCCTAGCAGCGTAAGGCGGGGCCCGCAGGAGCCTGGCAACAGAATCCTGCACTTCCAATCTCCTGCCCGACATACCCGCCCAAGCACCCTCTTGACTGTGCGTCATGGCGTTGCGGGTTTCTTGCCCAAGCGTAACCCGCCCCCCTTTTCAATACCCGACATATCCCTATGCTGGCCCGGAATTCGAAAGGGACCGGCATGGCGCGATCGGGAATTGACTACGGCGGAATGATGCATCGCGCGATGCAGGGGCTGATCGCGGACGTGCTGGAACGCGTCGCGGAACATGGCCTGCCGGGCGACCACCACTTCTTCATCACCTTCGACACGCGCGACGAGGGGGTCGAGATGGCCGACTGGCTGCGCGAGCGTTACCCCGAAGAGATGACCATCGTCATCCAGCACTGGTTCGACAACCTGACCGTGGACGACGAGGGATTCACCGTCACCCTGAACTTCGGCAACTCGCCCGAACCGCTGCGCATTCCCTTTGACGCGCTGCGCACCTTTGTCGATCCGTCCGTGGAATTCGGCCTGCGCTTCGAGACACAGGAAGCCACGGAAGACGAGGAGGACGAAGACGCCGAGGGCGAGGACGGCGACGACAGCCCCGACGGCCCCCCGAGCGGCGGTGGCGAGGTTGTGCAGCTGGATCGCTGGCGCAAGTAACGGCAAGGGGCGCCGAAGCGCCCCCGACCTACACCATCATTTCCTTCGTGGCGGTCAGCCGCAGATCGGGATGATCGCGCTGCACGCGATCGATGTCCCATTGCAGCCGCGTCAGATAGACCATGTCGCCGTCGTGGTCCTGGGCGATATGGCCCTTGTTGATGTTGACGAAGGCCTCGACCTTGTCCCTGGGCCCTGCCACCCAGCGGGCACTGGTGAACTGAGAGCTCTCGAAGCGGACCGGAATGCCGTATTCGATCTCGATGCGGCTTGCCAGGACCTCGAACTGCAGGGCACCGACGACGCCGACGATGAAGCCCGACCCAATCATCGGCTTGAAGACCTTGGCCGCGCCTTCCTCGGCGAATTGCATCAGCGCCTTTTCCAGATGCTTGGCCTTCATCGGATCCGTCGCACGCACCGATTGCAGCAGTTCCGGCGCGAAGGACGGGATGCCGGTGAAGCGCAGCGCCTCGCCCTCGGTCAGGGCATCGCCGATGCGAAGCTGGCCGTGGTTCGGGATGCCGATGATGTCGCCCGCCCAGGCCTCGTCCGCGAGTTCCCTGTCGGCAGCCAGGAACAGCACAGGGTTCGTCACCGCCATCGGCTTTTTCGACCGCACATGGGTCAGCTTCATGCCGCGTTCGAAATGGCCTGACGCCAGGCGCACGAAGGCCACGCGGTCGCGGTGCTTCGGATCCATGTTGGCCTGCACCTTGAAAACAAAGCCGGTCACGGGCTTTTCTTCGGGCGCGATCTCGCGCTCCGCGCTGTTCTGCGGCTGCGGCGCGGGGCCATAGGCGCTGATCCCCTTCATCAGTTCCCGCACGCCGAAGCTGTTGATCGCGCTGCCGAACCAGATCGGCGTCATGTGTCCTTCCAGGAAAGACTTGCGGTCGAAGGCGGGCAGCAGTTCGCGCGCCATCTCAACTTCCTCGCGCAGCTTGGACAGCAGGTCGGCGGGGACGTGGTCGGCCAGACGGGGATCGTCCAGCCCCTCCATCTTGACCGATTCCGCGACCTTGTTGCGGTCGGCGCGGTCCATCAGCTCCAGCCGGTCGTGCAGCATGTCGTAGCAGCCGATGAAGTCGCGGCCGACCCCGATGGGCCAGGACGCGGGTGCCACGTCGATCGCCAGGTTTTCCTGGATCTCGTCGATGATCTCGAAGGTGTCGCGGGATTCGCGGTCCATCTTGTTGCAGAAGGTCAGGATCGGCAGGTCGCGCAGACGGCAGACCTCGAACAGTTTGCGGGTCTGCGATTCGACCCCCTTCGCCCCGTCGATCACCATGATCGCCGCGTCCACGGCGGTCAGCGTGCGATAGGTATCCTCGGAAAAGTCGCTGTGGCCCGGGGTATCGACCAGGTTGAAGCGATAGCCGTCGAAGTCGAAGGACATCGCGGATGCGCTGACCGAAATCCCCCGCTCCTGCTCCATCTTCATGAAGTCCGACCGCGTCCGCCGCGCCTCGCCCTTGGCGCGCACCTGCCCCGCCATCTGGATCGCGCCGCCGTAGAGCAGGAACTTTTCGGTCAGCGTGGTCTTGCCCGCGTCGGGATGCGAGATGATCGCGAATGTCCGGCGGCGGGCGATTTCGGGCGGAAGATCGGGGCGATTTGTCATGGGGCGGCCTGTAGCCTGCGGATCGGAAATACGCAATTGCCACAAGGCATGTCGCATTTCGGAACGGTGGAGGATGGTGCTGCGAGAGAGGATTGAACTCTCGACCTCACCCTTACCAAGGGTGTGCTCTACCACTGAGCTACCGCAGCGCCGTGAGGGGGCGTTTAGACAAAGCGGATGGCTCGCGCAAGGGGGATCGGCAGAAAAATCACGGGGTGCCTCGGACCCGGCCTTTGCGCGGGCTTTGCTGGACTGTTGCTGCTGCCGACGCTAACAGGTGCGCATGAGCGATCGCCCGGACGACAAGAAGAAGCAGGAAACACGCGAGGACCGGCTGCGCGCCGCCTTGCGCGCCAATCTGCAGCGCCGCAAGGCGCAGGCGCGCGCACGCGCGGCCGATCCCGACGACGGGCAGCAGGACAGCGACACAGGCAAGGACGACAGCTAGATGGACCAGATCATCGTTCGCGGGAACGGCCCGCTTCAGGGCGAAATCCCGATTGCGGGGGCCAAGAACGCCTGCCTGACGCTGATGCCCGCGACGCTGCTGACAGACCAGCCGCTGACGCTGACCAATGCGCCGCGCCTGTCCGACATCCGCACCATGACCGCCCTGCTGCAAAGCCTGGGCGCCGAAGTGGCATCCCTCCAGGACGGCCAGGTGCTGGCGCTGTCCAGCCATGCGCTGACCAGCCACCGCGCGGATTACGACATCGTGCGCAAGATGCGCGCCTCGATCCTGGTGCTGGGGCCGATGCTGGCGCGCGATGGCCGGGCCGAGGTCTCGCTGCCCGGCGGCTGCGCCATCGGCGCGCGTCCGGTGGACCTGCACCTCAAGGCGCTGGAGGCCATGGGCGCGGAACTGGACCTGCGCGACGGCTATGTCCACGCCAAGGCGCCCGCCGGCGGCCTGCGCGGGGCGGTCGTGGATTTCCCGCTGGTTTCGGTCGGCGCGACAGAGAATGCGCTGATGGCCGCGACCCTGGCCCGCGGAACCACGGTCCTGAAGAATGCCGCGCGCGAGCCCGAGATCGTCGATCTGGCCCGCTGCCTCCGCGCCATGGGCGCCCGGATCGAGGGAGAGGGCACCGGCACCATCACCATCGAGGGTGTCGATGCGCTTCACGGCGCCACCCATCCGGTGGTCACCGATCGGATCGAGCTTGGAACCTACATGCTGGCGCCCGCCATCTGCGGGGGCGAGGTGGAATGCCTGGGCGGCAGGATCGAGCTTTTGTCGGCCTTTTGCGAAAAGCTGGACGAAGCCGGCATCAGCGTCACGGAAACCGCGCGCGGGCTGAAGGTCAGCCGCAAGAACGGCGGCATCCGCGCCGTGAACGTCACGACCCAGCCTTTCCCCGGCTTCCCCACTGACCTGCAGGCGCAGTTCATGGCGCTGATGTGCGTCGCCGAAGGCACCAGCGTGCTGGAGGAGACGATCTTCGAGAATCGCTTCATGCACGCCCCCGAACTGACCCGCATGGGCGCCCGGATCGAGGTCCATGGCGGCCATGCAACCGTGAAGGGGGTTGACGGGTTGCGCGGGGCTCCGGTGATGGCCACCGACCTGCGCGCCTCGGTCAGCCTGATCCTTGCCGGACTTGCGGCCGAGGGCTCGACCACCGTCAGCCGGGTTTATCACCTGGACCGCGGCTACGAGCATGTGGTCCGCAAGCTGCGGGGCGTCGGCGCCCATATCGAACGCGTGAAAGAGGAGTAAGCCATGCCCCCCGATCCCCGGACTGTCGATGCCCGCTTCGCCGATGCCGATCCCGCCCCCCTGGCGCTGATGGCCGAGGACGAACAGGATCTGCGCATCCTGTCGGCTCTGCTGCAGGACGCGGTCCTGCCCGCGTCCGAGATGTCCTATGACCATCGCGGCCGCACGCTGGCCCTGCTGGTCAACCGCTTCCGCTGGGAGGATGCCGAACAGGCCGCGGCCGAGGGGCGCGATTTCGAACGCGTCCGGTCGGTCCTGCTGATCCGCGACGTGATGCGGGTGCTGTCCGACGGCATCAGTCGCGACGCGGACACGGTGCTGGAACTGCTGGCGATGGTCTGGCAACCCGGCCCGGACGGCACCGGGCGGCTGCTTCTGGAATTCGCGGGCGACGGGACGCTGGCTGCCGAACTGGAATGCATCAACATCGACCTGCGCGACGTGACGCGGCCCTATCGCGCCGTATCCGGAAAGGTGCCCGCCCATCCCGAATAGGCCCGGCTTGAGGCCGGGCCCCGCAGCCGCTAACAAGATGTCACACGGGGGTCTTTTCCCCGGTTGCAGGAACAGATCATGCCGGTCACGCTGAACACATCCGAGCCCGACTTCGAGGCGCGCTTCATCGACATGCTGTCGGCCAAGCGCGAGGATTCGGCCGATGTGAACGATGCCGTCGCCGGCATCATCGCCCAGGTGCGCAAGCGCGGGGACGCGGCCCTGTGCGAGTTGACCAGCCGCTTCGACCGGCTGGACCTGACCCCCGGCACGCTGCGCTTCTCGGCCCGGGAAATCGCGGCGCATGTCGCCAAGGTTTCGACCGAGGATCGCGCGGCGCTGACACTGGCCGCCGAACGCATCCGAGCTTATCACGAACGCCAGATGCCCGAGGACGCCAGCTGGACCGATGCGCAGGGCGCCACCCTGGGCTGGCGCTGGAGTCCGGTTTCGGCGGCGGGGCTTTACGTGCCGGGCGGCCAGGCGGCCTATCCCTCGTCCGTCCTGATGAACGCGATCCCGGCGCGCGTGGCGGGGGTCGAGCGGCTGGTGATCTGCGTGCCCACGCCCAATGGCCATGTCAACCCGCTGGTCCTGCTGGCCGCGCAACTGTCGGGCGTGGACGAGATCTATCGCATCGGCGGCGCGCAGGCGGTGGCGGCGATGGCCTATGGCACCGACACCATCGCGCCGGTTGACAAGATCACCGGGCCGGGCAACGCCTATGTCGCGGCGGCCAAGCGGCAGGTCTTCGGGCGCGTCGGCATCGACATGATCGCCGGCCCGTCCGAGGTTCTGGTCATAGCCGAGGGCGACCAGAATCCCGACTGGCTCGCGCTCGACCTGCTGGCGCAGGCGGAACACGATGCGGATGCCCAGTCGATCCTGATCACCACCGATCCCGTCCTTGGCCACGCGGTCGCGGGCGCCGTGGACCGGATTCTGCCCACCCTGCCCCGCGCGCAGATCGCGGGCGCCAGTTGGCGGGACTATGGCACCATCATCATCGTCCGCGACCTGGACGAGGCGGCCGCCCTGTCGAACCGCATCGCGCCCGAGCATCTGGAACTGTGCGTGGACGACCCCGAGGCCCTGGCCGCGAAATGCGTCCACGCCGGCGCGATCTTCCTGGGAGGCTTCACGCCCGAGGCCGTCGGCGACTATGTCAGCGGCCCCAACCACGTCCTGCCGACGGCGCGCTCGGCCCGGTTCTCGTCCGGGCTGTCCGTGCTGGATTTCCTCAAGCGCACCACCCTTGCGCGGCTGACGCCCGGCGCGCTGAATGCCGTCGGCCACGCCGCCATGCGGCTGGCCGCCGCCGAAGGCCTGCAGGCCCATGGCGAATCCATCCGCGCGCGGCTGGAGCTGCTGAACGAAAGGGCGGGCGAATGACACGGATCATCCAGATCCGGATCGACGATTCGCATGCCCCGCCCGCCAGCCCGGAAATGGAGCAGGAACGCAGGGTGGCGATCTTCGACCTGATCGAGGACAACAGCTTCACCATCCCGGGCCGCGATGGCCAGCCCGCGCCCCAGGGGCCGTTCAAGCTGGTTCTGTGCGTCCGCGAACGCCGCCTGGTCTTCGACGTGGCTGCCGAACAGGGCGAAAAAGTGGCCGAATTCCACCTGTCGCTTGGCCCGTTCCGGCAGGTGACAAAGGACTATTTCCAGATCTGCCAAAGCTATTTCGATGCCGTCAAGCGCCTGCCACCCGCCCAGATCGAGGCCATCGACATGGCCCGGCGCGGCATCCACAACGAAGGCGCCCGGACGCTGGTGGAACGGCTGGAAGGCAAGGCCGAACTGGACATCGACACCGCCCGGCGCCTGTTCACCCTGATCTGCGCCTTGGTGCCCCAAGGCTGACGATGGCCCAGAACACGATCCCCGCCTCGGTCCTGTTCTGTTGTGATCACAACTCCATCCGCTCGCCCATTGCCGAAGGCATGATGAAGAAGTTCTATGGCCGGGCGGCCTATGTCCAGTCGGCGGGCGTCAAGAACGACATGGAGGTGGACGGCTTCGCCATCGCCGTTTGCGACGAGATCGGCGTCAGGATCGAGAACCATCGCAGCCGCAGCTTCGAGGAGATGATGGACTGGGGCGATGACCTTGGGGGCTTCGACCTGATCGTGGCGCTGTCCCCCGCCAGCCAGCGGCAAGCGCTGGAACTGACGCGGGTGTATCATCTGGACGTGGAATACTGGCCGATCATGGATCCTGCTGGCCTGGCCGAGGGGCGCGAGGCCAAGCTTGCCGCCTATCGCCAGACGCGCGACCAGATCCAGTCGCGCATGATCGAACGCTTTGGTCCGCCAGTCGTCAAGGACGACTAGGCCGCGCGGCCTGCGCTTCGCGCTTCGTCGGCCAGAAGCCACAGCGATGCCGCGATGATCAGGCCCGATCCGATCCACATGCTGCCCGGCGGCACGAAGCCGAAGGCAAGGATGCCAAGGCCCACGTTGAAGGGCAGCTTCACATGGTCGAAGGGTTGCAGGAAGGCCGCGTCCGCGATGGCATAGGCCCGCGCCAGCGCATATTGCGCCAAGGCCGTCAGCAGCCCCGCAACCGCCAACGCCAGAATGGCATTTACGCTGTTGATGGCCAGCCCGCCGGCATCCGGCAGCAGCGCCAGCGCAAAGTTCAGCGGCGTCAGCAGCGCCAGAAGATACAGGGTCAGCGTGGCAGGCGTCTCGGTCGCGGTCATCTGCTTGGTCATCAGCGACGCCGCGGCCCACAGGGCGGCCGCGCCGACGGGGGCCAGCGTCCAGGCTGTGAAGGCATCGGACCAGGGCGCCAGGATCACCGTGCCGCCCGCGAAGCCGACCAGCACCGCGAGCCAGCGGGCCGCCGTCACCTGTTCGCGCAGCAGCAGTGCCGCACCGATCGTCACGAAAAAGGGCGACAGCATGATCAGCGAGATCGCCTGCCAGATCGGCACATGCGCCAAGCCAAAGCCCCATAACTGCACGCCACCGACGCCAAAGGCCACGCGCAGCACATGAGCGGGCAGACGGCGCGTGGCGAAAGCCGACAACCCTACCGCCTGCCACGGCAGCAGCGCCAGCAGCGCGATGCCGTATTGCCAGAAGGTCGCCGTCGGCGCCGCGACGCCCAGCGTCATGGTCGCGTATTGCAGCATCGTGTTGACGCCGGCGAACATCGCCCCTGCGGCAACCATCAGCAATGCCCCGCGACCGGCGGATGCGATGGCAAGATCAGGCTTCATGCGCCACCCTTCGACACGAAAAAAAACCGCGCCATCCGGTTACGGGCGGCGCGGCAGTTTGGCAATGCTGACGGGTAGGGATCAGCGACGCCAGTTCGCGGGCACATCCCAGACGGGACGCGCGATCTCGTCTGCGACCTGCTCTCGGGTCAGGCCGATGTCTCGCAACTGCTCGTCGCTCAGATGCGACAGGTCCTGGCGAGAGCGGCGGACGCTCAGCATGGTCAGAATTCGCTTACCCATCGACGGGCGCGTGGAAAGGCCGTGCCCGGCAAGGACATGAAGCGACGAGGTCTTGGTAGCCATCGTTCATCTCCGGTGATTAAAAGCATCACACCGCGTGATGCTTAAGGGTCGTATTGATTTCCGTTCTTGATAGATAGGCGGACCTGATGTATTTTTGAAACGAATGTTTTTGATCCCTCCCATCAGGAATGTTGAACCATGCGCAACCTGGATATTGGCACCCTGCGGTCGCTTCAGGCGGTGGCTGAATACGGCGCCGTCACCCGCGCGGCCGAGGCGCTGAACATGACGCAAAGCGCGCTGTCGATGCAGATGAAGCGGCTGGAGGATCTGTTCGGCGAGGCGATGCTGCAAAAGCAGGGCCGCGGCGTGGTGCTGACCGATTTCGCCCTGGAACTGCTGATCGAGGCGCGCAAGCTGGTGGCGCTGAACGACGCCATCGTGTCGCGCTTCACCGGCCAGCGGCCCGAGGCCCGGCTGCGTGTCGGCCTGACCAGCGACTGGCTGTTCATGAAGGTGGCCCAAGCCGTGCGCGCCTTCCGGCAGGACAACCCGCGGGTCGAGCTGATCATCAACGACGGCCGCAGCAAGGACCTGCGCCAGCAGATGAAGCGCGGCGAGCATGACGTGATCCTGACCACGGAGTTCGAGACGCCTCCGGGCGCGGTCCATCTGGCCAAGGTTGATCTTGCCTGGTTCGGCGCCGTCGGGGGCACCGCCTGGACGCAGCGCCCGCTGCCCTTGGCGAACTCGCCGCATTGCGCCTATTACCCGGTGGGGCTGACGGCGCTGGAACGCGCCGGGATCGAGTGGGTGCAGGCCGTGGCCGATGGCGGCAGCGACACCTGGCGGGTCAGCGCCGTGGCCGATCTGGGGATCACCATCCTGCCGCGCGGCATCGCGCAGGCGGGGCTGGAGCCGGTGGAGCATGGCGGCGCCCTGCCGCCCCTGCCGCCCACCTGGCTGAACGTCTATGTGGCCGATGGTCCCGCCCGGCGCGAGGCCGCGGATTTCGCGGGCTATCTTCGCCGCGCCGTCTGCGAGGTCGCCGCGATGGCCGCATGATCCCGCCTGCATCCTTGCGGCAGATTGACAGCCCGCGCCGTCCACTGCACTTAGGCAGCGGCACAGCGGAGTGGACGATGACCCGGATCGACGATACCTTTCAGCGCCTTCAGGCCCAAGGGCGCAAGGCCTTCGTGACTTACATCATGGCCTCGGATCCCGATGACGCCACCACGCTGGAAATCATGCGCGGCCTGCCCGAAGCCGGGGTGGACATCATCGAATTGGGAATGCCCTTCACCGATCCGATGGCCGATGGCCCCACGATCCAGGCCGCAGGCCAGCGCGCGCTTGCCGCAGGCGGCAGCGTGACCCGCACCTTGGGCATCCTGCGCGCGTTCCGCAAATCCGACAACACGACGCCAGTGGTGCTGATGGGCTACTACAACCCGATCTATGCCCGCGCCGGCGGGGTGGATGGGTTCCTGGCCGACGCCAAGGAAGCAGGCGTGGACGGCCTGATCGTCGTGGACCTGCCCCCCGAGGAGGACGAGGAGCTGTGCATTCCCGCCACGCGCGCGGGCCTGAACTTCATCCGCCTTGCCACGCCGACGACGGATGACCGCCGCCTGCCGGCCGTGGTCAGGAACACATCGGGCTTTGTCTATTACGTCAGCGTCACCGGCATCACCGGCGGCCCCGCCGCCAATGCCGCCGAGGTTGCCCCCGAGGTCGCGCGCATCCGCGCCGCCGCCAAGCTGCCGGTGATCGTGGGCTTCGGCGTTTCCTCGCCCGATGCGGCGGAACAGATCGCCAGCGTCGCGGATGGCTGCGTCGTGGGCAGCGCCATCGTCAAGAAGATCGGCGAGGGCCGCCCGGTGGCCGAGGTGCTGGACTTCGTGCGCGACCTGGCCGCCGGCGCGCATCGCGGCTGATGATCCGGCTTCGCGACGCGGCGCCGGAGGACGTTCCCGCCATTGCGGCGATCTGGAACCCGATCATCCGGGATACGGTCATCACCTTCTGGCCGACCGAACGCAGCGATGCCGAAATCGCCACGCTGATCCGCGACCGGCAGGCCGCGGGCCATCCCTTCATCGTCGCCGAAGACGCGGGCGTGGTGCTGGGCTTTGCAACCTACAGCCAGTTCCGCCATGGTGGCGGCTATGCGCGCAGCATGGAACACACCATCTACCTGGCGCCCGGGGCGCGCGGCACCGGCACTGGCCGCCTGCTGCTGGAGGGCCTGGAAGATCGCGCCCGCGCCGCCGGACACCGGCTTTTGATCGGGGGCGTGACGGCGTCGAACGAAGAGTCGCTGCGGTTCCACCTGCGGGCGGGTTATGCCGAATGGGGACGGATTCCCTGCGCTGGCTGGAAATTCGGCAGCTTCCACGACCTGGTGCTGATGGGCAAGGATCTTTCGGCCGGGAACTAGGGGTGCGACACCCTGCCCCTACACTTGCCCGCCATTACCCGCTAACCTGCGACCATGGACATGCGCGCGACCGATACCCCCTGCCCCAGCCTGCCGAAGCCCCGCAGCTTCTGGCAGCGCATCGGCGACCGGCTGGCCGCGCTTCTGGGCAGCGCGCGCGCCGCGATCCCGCCCGAACGGTCCGTCGCCTTCACCATCGCCGTGATCGCCCTTGGGGCGAAGCTGGCGAAATCCGACGGCGCCGTGGCCCGGTCCGAGGTCGCGGCCTTCCGCCGCGTCTTCATCATCCCGCGCGCTGAGGAAAAGAACGCCGCCCGCGTCTTCGACCTGGCGCGGCAGGACGTGGCGGGCTTCGACGCCTGGGCGCGCCGCATCGCCGCCATGTTCCCGGCCGGGGACCCGGTGCTGGCCGACGTGATCGAGGGGTTGTGCATCATCGCCGTGGCCGATGGCGGGATGCACGAGAATGAAATCCTGTTCATCGACGAGGTCGGCCGCATCTTCGGCCTGCCCGCCGAACGCACCGCCGCCATCCGCCTGCGCCATGACCGCCAGACCGGCTGCCCGCCCTGCGACGTGCTGGGCATCCCGATCGACACCCCCTTGCCCGAGGCGCGCAAGCGGTTCCGGTCGCTGATCCTGGAAGCCCATCCAGACCGCGCCATCGCCCGCGGCCTTCCGCCCGAGGCCGTGCGCCTGGCCGAGGCCCGCACCCGCCGCCTGAACGAGGCCTGGGACAAGTTCCGCCAGATGCGCCGAGGCACCGTCCCCGAGCCTGCCGAATAGGCTGCCCTTGCCGCGCCGGGTGCCAGCGACTAGGTTCGGCATGACCCTTTGACGGACCCTACGATGCCCCAAGACGCCGCGCCGACTTATCAGGTCCTGGCCCGAAAATACCGGCCCGAGACCTTTGCCGACCTGGTCGGTCAGGACGCGATGGTGCGCACCCTGAAGAACGCCTTTGCCGCCGACCGCATCGCGCAGGCCTTCGTGATGACCGGCATCCGCGGCACCGGCAAGACCACGACGGCGCGGATCATCGCCAAGGGCATGAACTGCATCGGCCCCGACGGCCAGGGCGGGCCGACCACCGAACCCTGCGGCACCTGCGAGCATTGCGTGGCGATCAGCGAGGGCCGCCATGTCGATGTGCTGGAAATGGACGCCGCATCGCGCACCGGCGTGAACGACATCCGCGAGATCATTGAAAGCGTGCATTACCGGGCGGCCTCGGCGCGCTACAAGATCTACATCATCGACGAAGTCCACATGCTGTCCACCAGCGCCTTCAACGCGCTGCTGAAGACGCTGGAGGAACCGCCCCCGCATGTGAAGTTCATCTTCGCCACGACCGAAATCCGCAAGGTTCCCGTCACGGTCCTGTCGCGCTGCCAGCGCTTCGACCTGCGCCGGATCGAGCCCGAGGTGATGATCGCGCTGTTGCGCCGCATTGCGACTGCAGAAGGCGCGCAGATCACCGACGACGCCTTGGCGCTGATCACCCGCGCGGCGGAAGGATCCGCCCGCGACGCGACCAGCCTGCTGGACCAGGCGATCAGCCACGGCGCGGGCGAAACGACCGCCGAACAGGTCCGCGCCATGCTGGGCCTTGCCGACCGGGGCCGCGTCATCGATTTGTTCGAGATGATCCTGCGCGGCGATGCCGCATCCGCCCTGACCGAGCTGCAATCGCAATATGCCGATGGCGCCGATCCCGTGGCCGTGCTGCGCGACCTGGCGGAAATCACGCACTGGATTTCCGTCGTGAAGATCACGCCGGATGCGGGCGACGATCCGACGATTGCGCCGGACGAACGGGTGCGCGGCAAGGAACTGGCCGACCGGCTGGCGATGCGGGTGCTGACCCGGCTGTGGCAGATGCTGCTCAAGGCACTGGAGGAGGTCTCGGCCGCGCCGAACGCCATGATGGCGGCCGAAATGGCGGTCATCCGCCTGACCCATGTGGCCGACCTTCCCGACCCCGAGGCGCTGATCCGACGCGTCCAGCAGGCGCAGGCGGCGGGCGACTTTGCGCGCGCAGGCGCGCCTGCGGCGCCCTCACAGGCGCCGCGCGCCGTCCGTCCCGCGCCGGTCATCGCGCAGCGGTCGGGCGCCGCGACCGCGCTGGCTGTCAGCCCGGATGCCTTCGCGGCCTGGCCGGACTTCGCTTCGGTCCTGGAACTGATCCGCCGGATGGGCGACATGCTGCTGCTGGTGCAGGTCGAAAAGCATGTGGGGCTTGTCCGCTACAGCCCCGGCCGGATCGAATTCGAGCCGAAGGGCAACGCCCCTCGCGATCTGGCGCAAAAGCTGGCCGAACGACTGCGCGGATGGACCGGTGGGCAACGCTGGGCGGTCACGGTCACCAATGAGGGCGGCGCGCCGACCATTGCCGAACAGCAGGCGGCCGAGCAGCGCAAGCGAGAGGAACGCGCCCTGCAACTGCCGATCGTGCAGCAGGTTCTGGCGACCTTTCCCGGCGCCACGCTGAAGCGCGTGACCCGCGCTGCGCCCGATGCGCAGGTCGAGGATGTGGCCGAGGGCGCCACGAACCCGCACGAACTGACCCAGGGCCCGGTGGCCGAGGTCGAGGAATGGGACCCCTTCGAGGATGAGGACTGAACAATGATCAAGGGTTTGGGCGGCTTTGGCGACATGGCCAAGATGATGAAGGCTGCCAAGGACATGCAGGAACGGATGGGCCAGATGCAGGCCAGCCTGGACACGATCACCGTGACCGGCGAATCCGGCGCGGGCCTGGTCAAGGCGACCGCCACCGCCAAGGGAGAGCTGACCGCGCTGGAGATCGATCCGTCGATCTTCGTGCCCTCGGAAAAGGAAGTGGTCGAGGATCTGATCCTGGCCGCGATCAAGGACGCGCAGCGCAAGGCGCAGGAAAAGATGCAGTCCGAAATGGCCCGCATCACCCAGGAACTGGGCCTGCCCGCCGACATGAAGCTGCCCTTCTGAATGGCGGCCCGTGAATGAAGGAAGGCAGCGACGACATCCAGGCGCTTGTCGGGCTGATGGCGCGGCTGCCGGGGCTTGGACCGCGATCCGCCCGGCGGATCGTGCTGCACCTGATCCGCAAGCGCAGCGGTCAGATGTCGCAGCTTGCCGATCTTCTGGAACGCGTGGCGCTCAATTCCCGCGAATGCATTACCTGCGGCAACATCACCGACCGCGACGAATGCGCGATCTGCTCTGACCCCGCCCGCGCGACCGGAGAGATTTGCGTGGTCCAGGACGTGGCGGACCTTTGGGCGATGGAACGCGGCAGGGCCTTTGGCGGCCGCTATCACGTGCTGGGCGGAACGCTGTCGGCGCTGGACGAGGTTGGACCGGACGACCTGGGCATCCCCGCCCTGATCGGCCGGGTCGAGCGCGAGAAGATCCGCGAGGTGATCCTTGCCCTGAATGCCACCGTTGATGGCCAGACGACCGCCCATTACATTGCCGACGCCCTGGCCGACAGCGGCGCAACGGTCACGGGCCTGGCGCAGGGCGTGCCGATCGGCGGGGAATTGGACTACCTCGACGACGGCACGATCAGCGCGGCCCTGCGCGCGCGGCGGCGGCTCTAGGCCGCCGTCAACTCTCCGGCCAAGGCTTTCTCGATCAGCGCGCGGGTTTCATCGATCCCGTAAAGCGCGATGAACCCGCCGAAGCGCGGCCCCTGGTCCGCACCCAGCAGCACCTGGTACAGCGCCGCGAACCAGTCGCGCAGCGGCTCGAACCCGTGCTCCTTGCCGATGGCGAAGACCATCGACTGCAACGCCTCCGGATCGGCGTGCTGGTCCCATGCGGCAAGCCGCCCGGCCAGGTCCTCCATCGCCCGGCGCTCGACCTCGGTGGGCGCGCGGAACTGGCGGGTGGGCGCCACGAAGTCGGCGAAGTAGCGCACGGCAAAGCCCGCCGCCTGGTCCAAGCCCGGATGGGTCTCGGGCGATGCCTCGGGCGCGTAGCGGCGGATGAAACCCCACAGCCCGTCCTTGTCCTTGGCACCCGCGACCGAGGCCAGGTTCAGCAGCATCTGGAACGGCACCACCATGTCCGAGGCCGGAACGTCGCCGCCATGGATGTGCCAGACCGGGTTGGCAAGCTGCTGGTCCACCGGCTGGTCGGGATAGGCGCGCAGCTGCTGGTGATATTCATCGACGGCCTTCGGGATGACATCGAAGTACATCCGCTTGGCCGTCTTCGGCTTCTGGTACATGAAATAGGACAGGCTTTCGGTGGCCGCATAGGTCAGCCATTCGTCGATGGACAGCCCGTTGCCCTTGGACTTGCTGATCTTCTGCCCGTGCTGGTCCAGGAACAGCTCATAGGTGAAATGCTCGGGCGCCCGGCCTCCCAGAATCCGGCAGATGCCGTCATAGATCGGCGTGTTGGTGGAATGGTCCTTGCCATACATCTCGAAGTCCACGTCCAGCGCGGCCCAGCGGGCGCCGAAATCGGGCTTCCATTGCAGCTTCACATTGCCGCCCGTGACCGGCAGGGTCAGTTCGTGCCCGTCCTCGTCGTCGAAGGTGATGGTGCCGTTCCTGGCGTCCACATTCTTGATCGGCACATACAGCACCTTGCCGGTCTTGGGGCTGATCGGCAGGAAGCACGAATAGGTCTGCTGGCGTTCCTCGCGCAGGCTGGCCAGCATGACCTCCATGATCGCGTCATAGCGCTCGGCGGCCAGCAGCAGCGTCTCGTCGAACTGGCCAGACTTGTAGAACTCGGTCGCGCTGATGAATTCGTACTCAAACCCGAAGGTGTCCAGGAAGCGGCGCAGCATGGCGTTGTTGTGGCCGCCGAAGCTGTCGTATTCGCCAAAAGGGTCGGGCACCGTGGTCAGCGGTTCCTGAAGGTGCTGCTTCAGCATGTCCTGGTTGGGAACATTCTCGGGAACCTTGCGCATCCCGTCCATGTCGTCGGAAAAGCAGAACAGCCGGGTCGGAATGTCGCTGATGATCTCGAAGGCGCGGCGGATCATCGTGGTCCGCGCCACCTCACCGAACGTGCCGATATGCGGCAGGCCCGAGGGGCCGTAGCCTGTCTCGAACAGGACAAAGCCCTTTTCGGGGTCTTTCTTCTCATAGCGTTTGAGCACCCGGCGCGCCTCCTCGAACGGCCAGGCCTTCGATTGCATCGCGGCATCGCGCAGGGTGGTCATTGCGTCTTCTCCTGTTCCAAGACCACGACGCCTTATTGAAAGCCGGCTGAATCGTCAATAATTTGCGCCGGAACCGATTGCCAAAGGACAAGACATGACCATTGAACTGCCCTCGTTCTCGCCTTGCGACGCATTGGTGGCGGTGATGGTGGCCGTGTCAGCGTCCGATCAGACCTATCGGACCTCGGAACTGGTCGCGATCCAGCGCAGCGTCGATCACTACCCGGTCTTTGCCAAATACGACGATGAGCGCATCCGGGCGATCAGCCAGACGGTCATGACCCTTTTCGAGGAAGAAGACGGCCTCGACGCCCTGTTCGGCCTGATCCGCGACGCCTTGCCGGAAAAGCTGTACGAAACGGCCTATGCCCTGGCCTGCGACGTGGGGGCCGCCGACGGTCGCCTGTATGAGGGCGAGGTCGCCATGCTGGCCGAGATCCGGCACCAGTTGAACATTCCCCGCCTTCACGCCGCAGCCATCGAGCTGTCGGCCCAGGTTCGCCACCGGGTCCTCTAGCTAGACCAGATCGTCAGCATGTCGCGCTGAAGCTGCCTGGCGTCACGCGTCCAGGACAGCACGCCTGCGGGCAGTTCCTGCCCCGAAGTCGCCGCCTGCCGCGACGGGTCGGCGGCAAGGATCGCGAAGGCCGACTGCCCGCCATCCGGTCGGGTGACATAGCCAGCCAGGTTCGACACGAAGTTCAGCGTCCCGGTCTTGGCCCGGACCTGCCCGACTGGCGCGGGGTCGCGGACAGAATCCTCGTCCAGCGGGTGCGGCTTCAGCAGATCGGGCAGGCCTGCCGCCAGTCCCGGCCCCGCCAGCAGCCGCGCCATGCCCCGCGCCGTCACCCGGCTGTCGGGCGACAGGCCGGAATGATCGGAAAGAGTGAAGTCCGCGCCCTGCCCCTGTGCCCCCAGCCACGCCATCATCGCGCGACCCGAAGCCGCAAGGTCCGACGCGCCGCTGGCGTGCAGGCCCACGACCTCGGCCGTCAGGTTGGTCGAGAAATAGAGCATACCGCGCAGGATCTCCTCCAACGGCGGACTGGAGTGGCTGGCCACGACCTCGCCCGGGGGCAGGTCGCGGATAACCTCTGGCGTGGGCAGGACCAGCCCCCTGGCGCGGCACAGGGTCTGGAACACGTCGCCCGCATAGAGTTCAGGCTTGCGGACGGGCAGCCAGCGGCTGCCGGGACGGTTCACGGCGCTGCGCGAAACGGTCCAGCTTTCGCGGCCGCCATCCTCTTGCCAGGAAAAGAGATCGGCCTGGTCCCCCGGCGCCGCCGTGATCGTATAGGCGCGCGGGGAATGGCTTGCCGCCCGCGCCTCCAGCGACATCTGAAGCGCGCCGCCCGTGCGCCGCCAGCCCAGATGCACGCGGTTGAAGTTCAGGATCATCCCGGACAGGGCGGGGTTGTAGGCCAGGTGGTCGGCCTGCGCTGGCACGAGTTCCTCGACCTGCGGCAGTGCGCCGCCCCAGACGGCAAAGCGCGCAGGCGCGGGCTGGCCGGTCGCGGCAAGGTCGCCCGCCAGCCGCGCCAGATCGTCGGTAGACAGCAGAGGATCGCCGCCCCCGGCCAGGACCAGCATGTCGCCCGCGCGGATGACGCGGGTGGCAAACCTGCGGCTGCGCCCCAGCCGAGCCAGGGCGTAAAGCGCCGTCACCGCCTTCAGCGTGCTGGCGGGCATCATCGGTGCGGCAGCCAGCGCGGCGTCCGACAGCGCCTCCCCGGGCAGGTCCATGCGCGCATAGGCAACGATGCCGGGCAGCCCGGCCGTGGCAACCACCGGACCTGCCGTAAAGGAGGGCTTGGCCAGGGGACGGGCCCAGGCCGGCGCCACCGGCAGCGCGGCAAGCCCCGCCAGAAGGCTGCGCCGCCGCATCATTTCCGTGCCCTCAGCGCGGTCGAGGACTGGCGGGACATCGGCAGGTTGAGCAGCACCCAGGCAGGCGGCCTGCGCAGGGCCAATGTCCCGGCCTGCCACTGCGGCAGGCGCGCGCGCGCCAAGGCCAGCGCGGCGATCGAGTGGCGGGCCGATGTCCGCGATCCGGGCCGGGCCAGCACGCCGATGGGGACGCTGGCTGCGATCTGCCTCCAGCGGTCCCAACGGTGGAACTGCACCAGATTGTCCGACCCCATCAGCCAGACGAAGCGCACGCCGGGATAAATACGCCTCAGCGCGGCGATGGTGTCCGCCGTCATGCGGGTGCCAAGGCGCTGCTCGACATCGGTCACAAGGACGCGCGGATCGGTTGCAAGGCGCCGGGCGTGGGCAAGCCGTTCCGCCATCGGCGCAGGCCCCCGCGCCTTCAACGGATTGCCGGGCGAGACAAGCCACCAGACGCGGTCCAGCCGGAACCGACGCAGGGCGGCCTGGGTGATGGCGACATGGCCTTCATGCGCGGGATCGAAGGAGCCGCCCAGCAGGCCGATGCGCAACCCCGGCAGCACAAGGGGAAGCCCCGCCTGGCTCAAAGCGCGATGGCCGAGATCAGCCTGCCGTAATCGGCCTCGCCCTCATGCGTGGCGCGGCGATAGCTGAAGAACTTGTCCGGGTCGGAATAGGTGCAATGGCCGGACCATTCGGCATCAACCCCCGCGTCTCGCAGCCGCATCAGGCCAAAGGACGGCAGGTCGAACATCGGCCGTCCGTTGGGCCCGCCGCTGAAGAAGCGGTCATAGCCCGCGTCCTCGGCCAGGAAGCTGTTCATGAAATCGGGGCCGACCTCATAGGCGCGCTGGCTGATGGTGGGACCGATCACGGCGCGGATCCGGGTGGCGCCAAGGGCGCGCATGGCCTCGGCCGTCGCCTCGATGATGCCGTCAAGCGCCCCGCGCCAGCCGGCATGGCAGGCACCGATCACCCCGGCGGCGGGGTCGGCCAGCAGGATCGGCTGGCAGTCTGCCGTCAGCACCGCCAGGGCCACGTCGCGGCGGGCGGTGACGATGCCGTCAGCCTCGGTATTGGCGACGGTGGCGATGTCGCTGGCCTCGGTCAGGGTGACCACATCGGCGGAGTGGACCTGCTTCACGGTCGCCAGGGCACCGGCGGGTATGCCCATGGCCGTGGCGACGCGGCCGCGGTTCAGGGCCACCATCTCGGTCTGGTCGGTGGACCGGCGCCCGCAGTTCAGCCCCGCGAAAAGCCCCGAGGATGCGCCGCCCTTGCGGGTGAAGAAACCGTGCCTGACATCGCGGAGCAGAGGATGGGTCAGGATCTCAAGCGTGGTCTGCATGAAGCCTCAGCTTGTCAAATCCGGGCACCGGGGGCGCCCCTTTCGGCCAGATGGCCATGGCCTTGAACAAGTGACCCATTTCATCCGGGTGGGTCAAGCGTCGAAGCGCCCCCATAGCGCCCGTGTCCCCGGCGGCCGCCAGCCGGTCCGCCCGCTGCGCCGCGCCCAGCGACAGAAGCCATTCGCCCTGATGGATCGGTCGCGACGCGATGGCCCCTGCCCGGATGGCAGCGGCAGCCAGGGGGGCAAAGTCGACATGGGCGGTCAGGTCGGCCTCGCCCGGATGGGCCAGGGGATCTTCCGGGGCGTGGTTGCGCAGCGCCTGGAAGGTATCGCCATAGCCGTTCCAGCCGCCGTAATCGATGAAGATCGCGGCGCCCCCCTGAACCGCGATGCGGCGGGCGATGGCTTCGACAATGGCGGGCGCGGCGGGACATTCCTCGACCACGTCGCCGGGCTGACCTTCGCGCGGCAGTTGGACGACGGGACCCAGGCCAAGGCGCAGGCCATTGTCCGACAAACCGACCATGCGTTCGGCCCAGCCGTCTTCGGCGCGCTGGTACTGCCGGATCGGCAGGGCGTCGAAGAACTCGTTTGCCATCAGGAACAGGGGCTTGTCAGGCAGCTGCCCGACACTGTCGAGATGCGTGACCGTTTCCAGCCGGTCCCGCTGGATCTGGCGCAGATGCGGGGATGCCTCGATCAGCGCGACCTGGGCCGCCCCAGCCATGCCGGGAACCTTGCGGATCGCGCGCAGCATGTCGGCCATCAGCGTGCCCCGCCCCGGCCCGATCTCGGCCAAGGTGAAGGGCGCGGGGCTGCCCTGGTCCATCCAGGCCTGCGCCAGGGCCAGCCCGCACAACTCGCCGAACATCTGATGGATCTCGGGGGCGGTGGTGAAATCGCCCTTGGCGCCGAAAGGGTCGCGCGTCGCATAATAGCCATGGCGCGGGTGCAGCAGGCAGATTTCCATGTAATCGGCCAGGGTGATCGGCCCCGTTGCCCGGATGCGCTGCGCGATGAGCTGGGCCAGGGGCGTCATGCGGCGGCGGCCACCGCCGGCCTGCGCCAGGCGCGCAGGACAAGGACCAACCCGGCCAGCACCATCGGCAGCGACAGAAGCTGGCCCATGGTCAGCCCGATCACCGGCCCGCCGATCACATGGCCAAGCGGGTTGTCGGGCGTGATGAACTGCGCATCCGCCACGCGGAACAGCTCCACGAACATGCGCGCCAGCCCGTAGCCGGTAAGAAACACGCCGAAGGCCAGCCCCGGACGGCGCAATCCGCCCCTGCGGACCAGCGCGAACAGGATCAGGCCCAGAAGCAGCCCCTCCAGCCCCGCCTCGTAAAGCTGGCTGGGATGGCGCGCGCAGGGGCCGGTGATGCCGGGGCAAGCCTGCGCAGCCTCGCCCGGGAAGATCACGCCCCAGGGCAGGTCGGTCGGGCGGCCCCAGAGTTCCGCATTAATGAAGTTGGCGACGCGGCCAAAGAACAACCCGATCGGCGCGACCACAGCCATGGCATCCGCCAGGCGCAACGCCGGGATGCCGTTCGCGCGGCAGAACAGCCACGTCGTCGCGATGACCCCCGCGAAGCCGCCGTGGAAGCTCATGCCGCCCTGCCAGACCTTGATGATCTCGCCCGGGTTGGCAAGATAGAAGCCCGGTTCGTAGAACAGCACGAAGCCCAGCCGGCCGCCCAGGATCACGCCCAGGATCACCCAGGTCAGCAGGTCGTCCACGCGGTCGGAAGCCATGGGCGCCCGGTCGCCCCAGACGCGATCGCGCCGCATCAGGGCAACGATGATCCGCCAGCCGATCAGCAGCCCCGCCAGATAGGCCAGCGCATACCAGCGCAGCGACAGGGTCAGGCCGCCCAGATGGATGGTGAAGATCTCGGGGGCGATATTGGGGAATGGGATCATGGGGCCTCGGGGCGTTGCGCGGCGCACGCTAGTCAGCGGCGGCGCGGTGTCAACATGAGGATCCCGGGCCGCCATGATGCAGCCGCAGCATTCCCGACATTGAACCCGGACGCCGCGCGGCCCATATAGGACGCCGAGCACGTATCGGGGGCAAAGGCCAAATGACCACGCAAAACAAGTTCTTTGACGATATCTCGAAGCTGATGACCAACGCCATGGGCGTGGCACACGGCGCCAAGTCCGAGGCGGAAACCGCCATGAAGGGCTGGATCGACCGCTGGCTGGCTGATCGCGACTTCGTGACCCGCGAGGAGTTCGAGGCCGTGCGCGAGATGGCCATCAAGGCCCGGACCGAAAATGCCGAGTTGAAGGCCCGGCTGGACGCCATGCAGGCGGGCCGTCAGGGCTGAAGCCGGTCCCGCAGCCCGCCCGAACGGTCGTACAGCAGCACCTCGCCCGCATCGGTCACGACGACGATCCAGTCGCGGGCAAAGGTCACGGCCTCGGGCCGGGCACCCTCGGGCAGCGTGATCGCCTCGGGCAGGCCGGGCAGCACCGGCTGTCCCAATCGCATCCACAGCAGCGCGACGATGGCGATCATGCCAAGGCCCATCACAAGCGCCAGCCCCGTCACCAGCCAGCGAAGCAGCCGCAGTTCCGGCACCGCTTTCGCCGCCGTTTTCCAGTCGCTATCATCCTTGTCCATGTCGAACCTTGTTGTCACCATTCCGGCCAATCCGCCCGAGCGGCTTGATAAGGCGCTTGCCCTTGCCGTGCCAGAGGCGGCTGCCCTGTCGCGTTCGCGCCTGGCGCGGCTGATCGCCGATGGCGCGGTCAGCGGCCCCGACGGCGTGGTCCGCGACGGCAAGGCCCGCGTGGCCGAGGGGCAGGATTACCACATCGCCATCCCCGAGCCCGAGGCGGTCGAGACCCGGCCCGAGGCCATTCCGCTGGTCATCGCCCATGAGGACGAGGATCTGATCGTCATAGACAAGCCCGCCGGAATGGTCGTCCACCCTGCCCCCGGCTCGCCCAATGGCACGCTGGTCAATGCGCTTCTGGCCCATTGCGGCGACACGCTGTCGGGCATCGGTGGCGAGAAGCGCCCCGGCATCGTGCATCGGATCGACAAGGACACGTCCGGCCTGCTGGTCGTCGCCAAGTCCGACCGCGCCCATCACGGCCTTGCGGCGCAGTTCGAGGCGCACAGCGCGCAGCGCCGCTATCTGGCGCTGGCGCATGGGCTGATCGACGGCGCCGACCCGCGCCTTCGCGGCACCCCCGGCGTCAGCTTCGAGGATGGGGCGGTGCTGAAGATCACCTCTCGGCTGTCGCGCCATGCGACGGACCGGCAGCGGCAGGCGGTCTATTTCGACAAGGGCCGCCATGCGGTCACGCGGGCACGGATGCTGGAACGCCTTGGCAGGCCCCCTGTCGCCATGCTGGTCGAATGCCGGCTGGAAACTGGGCGGACTCATCAGATCCGCGTCCACATGGCCCACGCGGGCTTGGGGCTGATCGGCGATCAGGTCTATGGCGGCGCGCGGCGTGCGTCAGCCAAGGCGCTTGGGGCTGCGGCGGAACTGGTCGCGGCGTTCCCCCGTCAGGCGCTCCACGCGGCGCATCTGGGCTTTGACCATCCGGTGACGGGCCAGCCGCTCTCGTTCGACAGCCCGCTGCCTGCCGACATGCAGGCGCTGCTGGATGCTTTGCGGGCCGCCACATGACGGCATCGTGAAGGCGTCACGCCTGTCGCGTTCACGATTTCTGAACAGAATATCACCAAAAGCCCCGGTCGGGGTTGCCGGAACCTTGCGCGCGCAGGTCGCGTTCCCCGGACATATGCGAAAGGCCAGCATCATGGCGAATTACGGAAACCTTCCCGCCCCCAGCCCCGAACAGGGCTTGAACCGCTATCTGCAAGAGATCCGCAAGTTCCCCTTGCTGGAGCCGGAAGAGGAATACATGCTGGCCAAGGCCTGGGCCGACCACCAGGACAGCGAGGCCGCACACAAGCTGGTCACCTCGCACCTGAGGTTGGCCGCAAAGATCGCCATGGGCTATCGCGGCTATGGCCTGCCGCAGGCCGAGGTGATTTCCGAGGCGAACGTGGGCCTGATGCAGGCCGTGAAGCGCTTCGACCCGGAAAAGGGCTTTCGCCTTGCCACCTATGCGATGTGGTGGATACGGGCCTCGATCCAGGAATACATCCTGCGGTCCTGGTCGCTGGTGAAGATGGGCACGACCAGCGCGCAGAAGAAGCTGTTCTTCAACCTGCGCAAGGCCAAGTCCAAGATCGGCGCGCTTGAAGAAGGCGACCTGCGCCCCGAAAACGTCGCCCAGATCGCCAACGACCTGAACGTGACCGAGCAGGAGGTGATCGAGATGAACCGCCGCCTGTCGGGCGGCGACGCATCGCTGAACGCGACGGTCGGCTCGGGCGAAGGCGAATCGACCTCGCAATGGCAGGACTGGCTCGAGGACGAGGACGCCAACCAGGCCGAGGCATTCGCCGAATCCGAGGAACTGGACACCCGCCGGCAGATGCTGATGCAGGCGATGGACGTGCTGAACGACCGGGAAAAGGACATCCTGATCGAACGCCGCCTGCGCGACGACCCGCTGACGCTGGAGGATCTGTCAGCGCGCTATGACGTGTCCCGCGAACGGATTCGCCAGATCGAGGTCCGGGCCTTCGAGAAGCTGCAGGACCGGATGCGGGTGCTGGCGCGCGACAAGGGGATGAGGGTGCCCGAGGGGATGGCCTGACCCATTCAGTGGCGCAATTGACCTGCCATTGGCGCGCGCTATGGTCGGCTTGACAATGGCAGACCGGACCCGATGACCGCGCTTACGAAATTTCAACGGCTCGAAGCCCAGGGGTCGTGGCGCGCGACCCCTGATGCGCCATTGCGCGAGGTCATCGTGTCGGTCGGCGAGGCCACGCTGGTCCTGTCGGATCCGAAGAATGACCGTCCCTTGTCCCATTGGTCCCTGCCCGCCGTGGTGCAGCTTAACCCTGGCGCTGTGCCGGCCATCTATGCGCCCGGTGCCGAAGGGGCGGACGAAACCGTCGAGATCGACGATCCGCTGATGATCGAGGCGATCTCTCGCGTCCAGGGTGCCGTTGCCAGCCATCGCGCCCATTCCGGGCGGCTGCGCAGCGCGCTGATGGTGCTGGCGATTCTGGCTGTCTTGGCGGGGGCGGTCCTTTGGCTGCCCAATGCGCTTGTCGTTCATGCAGCGCGCATCGCACCGCCGGCGCAGGCGCGCGACATCGGCATGGCGATCCTGGCCGATCTGGAGACAAGCGCAGGCGCGGTCTGCACGCGCGATTCAGGGCAGGCGGTCCTGGACTATCTGGCGCCGCAACTGCTGGGTCCCGGCGCCGTCGTCCGCGTGCTTCCCGGCCCCTTGGGCGGCGCGCGGCGCTTGCCGGGGGATCTGTATGTAGTGGGCAGCGATCTTTTGCGCGCCGCGCCCGGTCCCGAATCTGCCGCAGCCCATCTGGTGTCGGCGCGACTGGCGGCCGAGGATCCGAATCTGAGACTGGTGGCCATGCGCCATGCCGGCCTGGGTGCTTCGCTGCGGCTGATGACCTTGGGACACCTGCCGCGCAACGCCATGGCGGGCTTTGGCAATACACTGCTGCTGCAGCCTCCGCCCCGACCCGCGGATGCCGATCTGCTGGCTTCCTTGGCCGAACGCGGCATCCCGGCCGAGCCCTATGCCCGCTCGATCGATCCAACCGGGCAGACCGTGCTGCCGCTGATCGAGGGTGATCCATTCCGCAAGGCACCGCCTTCCCGTCCCCTGCTGACCGATGAACAGTGGCTGGCCCTGCAACAGATCTGCGCAGGCTGACGTCGGCATTTCGTTTTCGCCGTTGCACCCCGGCACCGCTGCGGTTATTCACGGCCCCAGGCACCCGTAGCTCAGCTGGATAGAGCGCTGCCCTCCGAAGGCAGAGGCCAGGGGTTCGAATCCCTTCGGGTGCACCATTCTCCATGACCCTCTGGACGTTGCGCCTTGTGTCAGGTCTTCTGACGCAAACGGAGGATGACCCATGGACGATCTGGAACGGCGTATTGCGCAAGCACGTGGCGATGAACCCGCCGATCTGGTCCTGCGCGGCGGACAGGTCTTCGACCTGATCACGGGCACGATGATCGCGGGCGACGTCGCCATCTGCGGCGACTGCGTTGTCGGCATGGGCGAGGACTACGAGGCCCGGCAGGTCATCGACGTGACCGGCCTGACACTGGTGCCGGGCTTCATCGACACCCATCTGCATGTCGAAAGCAGCTTGGTCACGCCCTTCGAATTCGACCGCTGCGTCACGCCGCGCGGCATCACAACCGCCATCTGCGACCCGCACGAGATCGCCAATGTCATCGGCCTAGACGGCATCCGCTGGTTCCAGGCAGCCAGCGAGCGCACCCTGATGGACCTGCGGGTGCAGCTTTCCTCCTGCGTGCCCTCGACCGAGATGGAAACGGCGGGCGCCCGAATCGAGGCCGAGGATCTGCGCGCCGTCATGGGCCATCCGTCGAATATCGGGCTGGCCGAGTTCATGAACTATCCCGGCGTGATCCATCGCGATCCTGCCGTCATGGCCAAGCTGCGGCTGTTCCAGGGTGGGCATATCGACGGCCATTGCCCGCAACTGTCAGGACGCGACCTGTCGGCCTATGTCGCGGCGGGCATCCGCACGGAACACGAGGCGACCACCGCCGAGGAGGCTCTGGAAAAGCTGCGCAAGGGAATGCGCGCGCTGATCCGCGAGGGATCGGTCAGCAAGGATCTGGCAGCCTTGCAGCCGGTGCTGACCGATGTGACGGCGCCCTACATGTGCCTTTGCACGGATGACCGAAACCCGCTGGACATTGCCGAACAGGGCCATCTGGACCACATGATCCGCGAACTGATCCGGCGCGGCAGCCCGGTGCTGGCCGTTTATCGCGCAGCCTCGCTGTCGGCGGCCGAGGCTTTCGGACTGAAGGATCGCGGGTTGATTGCGCCGGGCCTGCGCGCCGATATCGTGGCGCTGGACAGCCTGGAACATTGCCGGGCGCAACTGGTGCTGTGCGGCGGACGGGTTGTCGATGAGGCATCCTTTGCCGCGCGGGGCGACCTGCCCCCGATCGGCCGCCACTCCGTCAAGGCGCCTGCGGTCACGTCCGGGAATTTCCGCCATCCCGGCAATCGCCGCGAGACCCCGGTGATCGGCATCATCGAAGGCAAGATCATCACCGCTCACCTGAACGAGGATATCGCGCCCGAGGACGGCGACAAGCGCCCCGACCCGTCGCGCGACCTCGCTCGAATCGCGGTGATCGAGCGTCACGGCAGGAACGGCAATATCGCCACCGGCTTTGTGCGAGGTTTCGACATCCGGCGTGGCGCCATCGCCTCGACCGTATGTCACGATCACCACAACATCGCCGTGGTCGGCGCCGACTACGACGACATGGCCCTGGCTGCGAACCGCCTGTCAGACATCGAGGGCGGCTTCGTGGTGGCTCATGCCGGCCGCATTCTGGCCGAATTGCCCTTGCCCGTCGCCGGCCTGATGAGCCTCGAGCCGTTCGAAGCCGTGCGCGACCGCCTGATCCTGCTGCGCGAAGCGGCCAGAACCCTTGGCGTCACGCTGGAGGAGCCTTTCCTGCAGATGGCCTTCCTGGCCCTGCCCGTCATCCCCGCCCTGAAGATCACCGACCGCGGGATGGTCGATGTCACGCGATTCGAGATCATTGCAGGCTGAACAGACAGCAAAAACAGTAGTCTAGATGATGTTGGCTGGGGCGGTAGGATTCGAACCTACGGTACACGGTACCAAAAACCGATGCCTTACCACTTGGCCACGCCCCAACTGTGGGAGGGTGAATAGCCAAGGTGGCGGGGGGGTGCAAGCCGAAAATTCGCAAAACTTGTCTGTTCCGCGACCACGCAGTATGCGGCCCCAATGGAACAGGTCGATCTTCTGATACTGGGCGCCGGGGCGGCGGGATTGTTCTGCGCGGGGTCCGCGTTGCGGCAGGGCCGGCGTGTCCTGGTGCTGGATCATGCCCGGGATCCGGGCGAGAAGATTCGCATATCGGGCGGGGGGCGGTGCAATTTCACCAATCTCGCTACGGCGCCGGACCGGTTCCTGTCGCAAAATCCGCGATTCGCGGCCAGTGCGCTGTCCCGATATAGTCCGGGCGATTTCCTGCGGCTGGTCGATCGGGCGGGAATCAGCTGGCATGAAAAGACGCAAGGGCAGCTTTTCTGCGATGGCAAGGCAACTCAGATCACCCGGATGCTGCTGGACCGGATGGAAGGCGCCGAGTTGCGGATGCAGACCGCCCCGCAACAGGTCCGGCATGACGGCACGGGCTTTCTGGTCGACACCTTGGCAGGTACGATCCGGGCCGCGCAGCTCGTGGTCGCAACGGGCGGCAAGTCGATTCCCAAGATCGGCGCCACCGGCCTCGCTTACGATATCGCCACGCAGTTCGGCCTGCGCTTGATCGACACGCGGGCTGGCCTGGTTCCGCTGACCTTTGCCGAACAGGAACTGGCGCTGTGCCGTCCGCTGGCCGGTGTCCCGGTCGAAGCCGAGATTCGCCACGGCGGCGGTAGGTTCCGGGATGCGCTATTGTTCACGCATCGCGGACTCAGCGGCCCGGCGATCCTGCAAATCTCCAGCTTCTGGCAGCCGGGCGAGACGCTGCAGGTCGATCTTGCCCCCGGTCGGGACATCGCGGCGGATCTGAAGGCAGCGCGGGCGCAGTCGGGGAGGATCAGCGTTGCCTCGGCGCTTGGGCGCGCCCTGCCCGCCCGTCTGGCCGCGGCAATCTGCGAGGAGATGGGGCTTGGGCAGGCGCGGCTCGCCGACCAGCCGAACACCCGGCTTGATGCCATCGGGGCGCGCGTCAATCGCTGGCAAGTCCGACCCGTCGGCACCGAAGGCTATCGCACGGCCGAGGTGACCCTGGGCGGCATCGACACGCGCGACCTGGACGCGCGGACCTTGCAGGCCCGCAATGTGCCAGGGCTTTATTTCATTGGCGAATGCGTCGATGTGACAGGCTGGCTGGGAGGATACAATTTCCAGTGGGCCTGGGCCTCGGCCGATGCCGCAGGCCGCGCGGCCTAGCCCATCACCGGATCGGCCTTGGCCAGCCGGTCGAAGGCCATCAGCGATTCGACGAGCGCAGGCATTTGCTCCAGCGGGATCATGTTCGGCCCGTCCGATGGCGCGCAGTCCGGATCCTCATGCGTTTCGATGAAGACACCCGCCACACCCAGCGCCACCGCCGCACGGGCCATCACGGGTGCGAATTCCCGCTGCCCGCCCGAGGATCCGCCCTGCCCGCCGGGCTGCTGCACCGAATGCGTCGCGTCCATGATCACCGGATAGCCCGTCCGCGCCATGATCGGCAGCGACCGCATGTCGGCCACCAGGGTGTTATAGCCAAAGCTGGCCCCGCGTTCGGTCAGCAGGATATTGTCGTTGCCCGTCGAGGCGACCTTGTCGGCGACGTTCGGCATGTCCCAGGGCGCCAGGAACTGCCCCTTCTTGATGTTGACCACCGCCCCCGTCCGGCCAGCGGCCAGCAGCAGGTCGGTCTGGCGCGACAGGAAAGCCGGGATCTGGATCACGTCCACGGCCTGCGCCGCCAGCACCGCCTGTTCGGCGTCGTGGACATCGGTCAGCACCGGGCAGCCGAGCCGGTCCCTGACCGTCGCCAGGATCTGCAAACCCTCCTCGATCCCCACCCCGCGGCGGCCCTTCAACGAGGTCCGGTTGGCCTTGTCATAGCTGGCCTTGAAGACATAGCCCGCCCCGGCCCTGGCGCAGGCCTCGGCCATGCGTTCCCCGATCATCAGGGCATGGTCCAGCGTTTCAAGCTGGCAGGGGCCGGCGATGACCGTCAGGGGCAGATCGTTGCCGCAGGAAAGATCGCGGATGAGGACATGCTTGGCTTGGGTCATGTAGATACCTGTTCGCGTAGGATCGAGGCTGTCAGCGACAGCATCAGATAGATACCCGAAAAGATCAGGAAGGCCACCAGCGTATTCTGGAACGCCTTGGGATAGGTCGCCTCGTCCGGCGGAACCGGGGCCACGGACAGCGACAGATAACGGACCTGCTTGTTGGCCTCGATCCGCGCCGCCTCCATCTGGGCAGCCGCCGTTGCCAGCAGTTCCTGGCGGGTCAGGAGATCGCTTTCCGCGATCCTGAGTTCGCCCGAGATCAGCGCCAGCGAACTCCGGTTGTCGTCGCCCCCGGTCAGTTGCGTCCGCGTTTCGGCGATCATCTCCTCCAGCCGGGTGATGTCGCCGCGCAGGGCAGCAACGCGGCTTTGCAGCGGCTGGGGGTTGGACAGCAACTGGCCCAGCTCCAGCCGCTTCGTCGCGAGCTGCGTTTCCAATGCCGAGATCTGGTTCATTACCACGGTGCCCTCGGCCACGGGATCCAGCACGCCAAGCGTCTGCTGCAATTCCTGCACGCGGCGCTGCGCGGCCAGCACCTTGGCCTCCGCATCCTCATAGATGGCGACCGCGCCCTTCATCTGGTCGTCGCGCAGGCGCGAGGTCATCCGGTCCACCTGCTCCTCGGCATAGGCGATCAGGGCCAGCGAGAAGTCCTGGCTTTGCTGGGGGTCGGGGGCAATCACCTCCATGTCGATCATCCCCTCGGTCGGATCATAGCCGATCTTGACCGAGTTCTGGTACAGTTCGAACGTCTCCTCGTTCGTCGCATCTGCTGGCAGCCGCTTGACCGGGTCGATGGCGGGATCCTGATAGGCCGCCTTGAAGCCCTTGTCCGCGTCCAGCCGCAGCATGGCGTCGCGCGATGTCAGATAGCTTTGCACCGCGACCGAATCCGTGTTGGTCGCAAGCTGCGATCCCGACAGAAGCCCGCCCAATCCCCCTGCGCCTGCGCTTCCCTGGCCTTCCGCAGACTGGATGCGGAACTGCGAGACGGTCGCATAAAGCGGCGTGGCAACGCGGAAGTAATACCATCCGGCCAGCAAGGTCGGCAGCACCACGAAGGCCGCCAGACGCAGCCACAGCAGGACCATCCGACGCCGCCTGCGCTGCGCGATGTCGCGCTGGATGCGGAAGATCTCGGCCGCGCGCTTTTCCTCGGTCAGGACCTCGCGCGAGGGAAGATCGGGGCGGGGCGGAGCGACCTCGGTCCCCGGGGCAGTTGCAGGAGCGGTCTGCTTCTTCGGCATCACCGCGGGCGTGTTGGCGGCCGGCCTTGCCTGCGCACGGCTGCCTTCACTGGACAGGATCTGCCCAAGGGCCGCGCGATGCGACGGGTCGATGCCGCGCTGGCGCAGGCGCAGGACCGCTTCCTCGTCGGAACCCACCTCGATCTGGTGCAGGGTCGCAATGCGGCGGGCAATGCGCAGCTGCCGTTCGGACAGGTTTTCCCGTCGGATCGCCTCCAGTTGCTTGTCCAGGTCGTCACCGGAGGCAGAAGGCTGCGGCCCGGCGGGCTGCGGTTCGGCGGGCCTCACATGGGACAGCCCGTCATCGACGGGATCGGTCCGCATGAACCGGGCGCGTTCGTCGTCCTGCGGCACATGCGCCGGGGCCTTCTTGCGGACCGAGATCTGGACACTGGAGTCCGACAAGGATCGCCCGGCCAGCGCTGCTGCCTCGCTCCCGCCGACGGGACGCACGGATTCGGCCGCCGAGGCGTGATAGCGGCGGACCTTAGGCGGTGTAGTCATAATACTGTTTCGCCTCAGCAAGGGATTCGAACGAATAAAGTCGCCCGTCGCGCAGGATGGCGGCAGACCGGCAGAACTTCTCGATGGTAGCGGGCTGATGGGATACGATGACCACGGTCGCGGTCTTCAGCCGGTCATAAAGCACCGCGCCCGCCTTGCGGTTGAATTCCACGTCGGTCGTCTGCGGCATGCCTTCGTCGATCAGATAGATGTCGAATTCCAGCGCCAGCAGCAGCGCAAAGGTGAACCGCTGGCGCATCCCCGCCGAATAGGTGCCCACCGGCCTGTCGAAATATTCGTCGATATCGGTCAGCCACCGCGTGAAGGCGGAAACATAATCGGGATCCAGGCCATAGATGCGGGCGATGTAGCGCGCGTTCTCATTGGCCGAATGCTTGGTGACGACACCGCCCATGAAGCCCAGGGGAAAGGAAATGCGGCAGGTGCGGCGGATCGTGCCCTCATCCGGCTTCTCGAGGCCGCACATCATGTTGATCAGCGTCGTCTTGCCGGTGCCGTTCGGTGCCAGGATCCCCAGGGAATTGCCAAGTTCGACCCGGAAGGATGCCCGGTCGAGGATCACCTTGCGCCGTGTTCCCGTCCAGAACGACTTCGAGACATTGTCGAATTCCAGCATCAATCATCCCTGCCGCCAAGCGGCCCTTGGCCTGGACTGCCCGGCACCGGCGACACTAGTATCGGGCGAGCGGAGTGTCCAGTTTTCCCCCCTTGGTGATGCCTGCCCGGCACGCGTTTGTCACCCTTCAAACACGCGGCATTTTCACTATCTGTTCGACATGTCCATGCTTGAACAGTCCATCCGTGCCTGCCGCCTGTGCGCGCCGCGCTTCGCAGGCACCGCCACCGCCCACGAACCGCGCCCGGTCGTCTGGTTCCATCCCGAGGCGCGCATCCTGGTTGTCGGCCAGGCGCCCGGCATGCGGGTGCATCACAGCGGGCGGCCCTTCACCGACCGGTCCGGCGACCGGCTGCGCGACTGGATGGGGGTGGACGAAGCGGTCTTCTATGACAAGGACCGCATTGCCATCGTGCCCATGGCATTCTGCTTTCCCGGCTATGACAGCCGCGGGTCGGACCTGCCGCCCCCGCCGATTTGCGCAAGGACCTGGCGCGGGCAGGTCATGGACCAGTTGCGGCCGCGCCTGACGCTGCTGGTGGGCGGCCATGCGATCCGCTGGAACCTGGGGCTGCGCGACGTGACGGGCGCCGTCGCCGCGTGGCGCGACCATGCGTCGGGCGTCTTTCCCCTGCCCCACCCGTCCTGGCGCAACACCGGCTGGCTGCGCCGCAATCCCTGGTTCGAAGCCGACCTGCTGCCCGAACTGCGCGCCGCCGTCCGCGCCGAACTGACGCGCAACGACTGACCCTTTGGTCCGGGTTGCGCGCCCCCCTTGTTGACAGGTTGCGCCCGCCGGGCCATCCCCGTCGGCATGACCAGTGACATTCTGATTGCCCGCGCCGCCCGAAAGCTGCCCATCACCGAAGTCGCCGCCCGGATGGGCCTGGGCGATCAGGAAATCCTGCGCTATGGCCACGACAAGGCCAAGATCGCGCATCACGCCGTGGCCGCGCTGGCCCACCGGCCCCGCGGCCATCTGGTGCTGGTCACGGCCATCAACCCCACCCCCGCGGGCGAGGGCAAGACGACCACCACCGTGGGCCTCGGCGATGCGCTGAACCGCATCGGCAAGCGCGCCACCGTCTGCATCCGCGAAGCCAGCCTGGGGCCGAATTTCGGCATGAAGGGCGGCGCGGCCGGAGGCGGTCATGCCCAGATCGTCCCGATGGAGGAGATGAACCTCCATTTCACCGGCGATTTCCATGCGGTCACCGCCGCCCACAACCTGCTGGCGGCGATGATCGACAACCACATCTACTGGGGCAATGACCTGGACATCGACACGCGCCGCATCACCTGGCGGCGCGTCATGGACATGAACGACCGCGCCCTCCGCGACGTCGTGGTGGGGCTTGGCGGCGTCTCGAACGGGTTTTCGCGGCAGACGGGCTTTGACATCACGGTCGCGTCCGAGGTCATGGCGATCCTTTGCCTGGCCCGCGACCTGGACGACCTGCACAAGCGGCTTGGCCGGATCGTCGTCGGTTATACCACCGATCGCCGGCCCGTCACCGCGCGGGACCTGAAGGCCGACGGCGCCATGACCGTACTGCTGCGCGACGCCCTGCAGCCGAACCTGGTCCAGACGCTGGAAAACAACCCCGCCCTGGTCCATGGCGGCCCCTTCGCCAATATCGCGCATGGCTGCAACAGCGTGATCGCCACCGAGACTGCGCTGCGCCTTTCCGACTATGTCGTGACCGAGGCAGGCTTCGGCGCGGACCTGGGGGCCGAGAAGTTCCTGGACATCAAGTGCCGCCTTGCCGGTCTTTCCCCCGCCGCCGCGGTGCTGGTAGCGACCATCCGCGCGCTGAAGATGAACGGCGGCGTCGCCAAGGAGGAGCTGGGGACCAAAGACGTGGCCGCCGTGACACGCGGTTGCGCCAATCTCGGCCGTCATATCGAAAACCTGCGCGGCTTCGGCCTGCCGCTGGTCGTCGCCCTCAACCACTTCGCGGGTGACACCCCTGCCGAGATCCAGGCGCTCCAGGCTTACTGCGCCCGTCACGGCGTGACCGCGATCCCCTGCCATCACTGGTCCAAGGGCGGCGCCGGAGCCGAGGATCTGGCCAGCCGCGTCGTGGAACTGGTGGAAAGCAAGGAGGCCGACTTCCACAACCTTTACCCGGATTCGATGCCCTTGTGGCAGAAGATCGAAACCATCTGCACCCGCATCTATCGCGCCGCCCATGTCGAGGCCGCGCCCGGCGTTCGCGCGCAACTGGAGCTGTGGGAGGAGGAAGGCCACGGCCGCCTGCCGGTCTGCATCGCGAAGACGCAATATTCCTTTTCCACGGATCCCGACCTGCGCGGCGCTCCGGAGGGCCATGTGATTCCGGTCCGGGAAGTTCGACTGAATGCCGGTGCGGGCTTTGTGGTGGCGATCTGCGGCCAGATCATGACCATGCCGGGCCTGCCGCGTCACCCATCGGCCGAAACGATCGCCCTGAACGACCTGGGCCAGATCGAGGGCCTGTTCTAGGCCAGCCCCAGTGCTTCCCAGCGCTCGGAATGATGGGGGCTCCGCAAGAAGACGGAACGATGAGCAACCTGTTCGGGCGGGGTGAAGCGCAAAGGTGATGAATGTCCTTTGCCGTCTTCCAGACCAGGAAAGGTCCGCCGCGAAGGGCGGTGTTGCGGCGGCGCGACGCGGCCCTTTACCCCGCCATGACACGCTCTCCGGCCTGGGACAGCGTGGCAGCCAGATCGTCCAGCCAGCCGCCCTCGGGGGTCGAGGCGCGGCGCAGCAGCATCACCTCTCGCGCGGGCTGGGGGTCGGGAAATTCCACGACCGAAAGGCCGGGTGCTGCCGCGCGTTCCTGCCTTGCGGCAAGCTGCGGCAGGAAGGTCAGCCCCATTCCCTGCGCGGCCAGGCGGCACAGCGTCGATAGCGAGGCCGCGCCCAGATCCAGCCGTGCGCCCCGGCGGCCAAGCCCGCAGACCTCCAGCGCCTGGTCGCCCAGGCAATGGCCCTCGTCCAGCAGCAGCAGTTGGCCGGGATCCAGATCGCGCGGCTCGGGCCGCATGGCACCGATGCGGGCGATCTGGTCCTGGCTGCCCGCCAGCAGGAAACGGTCGGTGAACAGCGGGGTCGCGGTCAGATCCGCACTGTCGGGGGCGGTCGCCACGACAGCCACGTCCAGCCGCCCCTGAAGCAACTCCTCGACCAGCCGGTCGGTCTGCGCCTCTCGCAGATGGAGGTCGCGGCCGATGTCCTGGGCACGCAGCACCGGCAGCGCCTCGGGCAGCAGATAGGGGGCGACCGTCGGGATCATCCCCAGCATCAGCCGCCCGCCCTGCCCCGGCTGGCGCATCCCCTGTTCCAGTCCCGCCATCGCCATCATCACCTTCCGGGCATGGGCTTCCAGCGCACGCCCCTGCGGCGTCAGCAGGACACCCGCCGGGGTCCGTTCTACCAAGGCGGCACCGACCTCCTCCTCCAGCGCACGGATCTGCATCGACAGCGCGGGCTGGGTGACGTTCATCACTTCGGCCGCGCGCGTGAAATGGGCCTGCTGGGCAAGCGCCAGGAAATAGCGCAACTGACGAAGGCTTATGTTCATCAGATACCCTTATCGGACTGATCGATTTCTTCGATTTCTCTTTATGCCACGGCTTCGGCATGAACAACCCAAGCCAATTCAGAAGGAGCCAAGGCATGACCCAGGACACCCCCCGTCCCCGAATGACCACCACGGCAGGTGCGCCGATTGCGTCGAACCAGCACAGCGAGACCGCCAGCGATCGCGGCCCGGTCCTGATGCAGGATTACCAGCTTCTTGAAAAGCTGGCCCACCAGAACAGAGAGCGGATCCCGGAGCGTGTGGTTCACGCAAAAGGCTGGGGCGCCTTCGGCACCTTCACCGTGACCCAGGACATCACGCAATACAGCTGCGCCGCGATCTTTGGCGAAGTCGGCAAGACCACCCCCATGCTGGCGCGGTTCTCGACCGTGGCGGGAGAGATGGGCGCGGCGGACCACGAACGCGACGTGCGTGGATTCGCGCTGAAATTCTATACCGACGAAGGCAACTGGGATCTGGTGGGCAACAACACCCCCGTCTTCTTCGTCCGGGATCCGATGAAGTTCCCGGACTTCATCCACACGCAGAAGCGTCACCCGCGCACCAACCTGCGCAGCCCGACGGCCATGTGGGATTTCTGGGGACAAGTGCCCGAATCGCTTCACCAGGTGACGATCCTGATGTCGGACCGCGGCCTGCCGCAGGATCCGACCTTCATGGACGGCTTCGGCAGCCACACCTATTCCTTCTGGAACAAGGATGGCGAACGCTTCTGGGTCAAGTTCCACTTCAAGACCCGGCAGGGCCACCGCTTCTATACCAACGGCGAGGCTGCCGAGATCATCGGCCACACCCGCGAGGGCTATCAGGAAGCGCTGTTCGGCAAGATCGAGAAGGGCGAGTTCCCTCGCTGGACCATGTATGTCCAGATCATGCCCGAACTTGATGCGGAAAAGACCCCCTATGATCCGTTCGACCTGACGAAGGTCTGGCCGCATGGGGATTACCCGCTGATCCAGGTGGGCGAGTTCGAGCTGAACCGCAATGCCGACAACTATTTCGCGCAGATCGAACAGGCGGCCTTCAGCCCCTCGAACAAGGTGCGCGGCATCGGCTACAGCCCCGACAAGATGCTGCAGGCCCGCGTCTTCAGCTATGCCGACGCCCACCGCTATCGGCTTGGCACGCATTACGAACACCTGCCGGTGAACGCGCCGAAATGCCCTGTCCATCACTATCACAAGGACGGGCAGATGAACTTCTTCGGCCAGGTGACGGGCAGCGCGGATGCCTATTACGAGCCGAACAGCCGCGGCGGCGCCATCGAGGATCCCTCGTTCGCCGAACCGCCGCTGCGCCTGTCTGGCGTGGCCGCGCGCCAGCCGCACCGGCAGCTGATCGACGATTACGAACAGCCTCGCGCACTGCATAACCGGGTGCTGAACGATGCGGAACGCGCGCGGCTGTATCACAACATCGCCGCCGCCATGGAGGGCGCGGACGAAGACGTGATCGAACGCGCGCTGCTCCATTTCGACCGGATCAGCCCTGCCTACGGCGCGGGAATCCGCGCGGCACGCGCGGAAAAGGCGGCGCATCGCCACGCCGCCGAATAGGTCCGCAAGCCGGATTGAAAAGGAGGCGCCCCCGCGCCCCCTTTTTCCGCATCACCCGATCAGGCGCGAACCGCTTCCATAGGTTTCCTGGTAATGCCGCTCCAGCCGCATCAGGGCCAGGCGCAACACGATCTTGCCCGACCGTGCCGACCAGCCCAGGCGGCGTTCGGTCAGTTCGATCCCTTCCAGGAAGCAGCAGACGCGCAGAACGATGTCGCCCATGCCGGGACCAAGGTCGCGCAGCGCCATGGCGACCCGGTCGCGCGCCGATTCAGATCCGCCGCGATAGCCCCCGCCGCTGCGGCTGACATCGATGCCCGAGGTCATGAAGCCGGTCCAGTTCTGCGTGACGCGCGGGCCCATCTGCGCCAGCTCGAAATCCTCGCGCAGGCGTTCGCCCGCCGCGACCATGCCGGGCGACAGGAAGGGCTTTCCCGCCCCGTCGCGGCGGCGCGCCAGAAGCAGAAGCGGGCTTTCGGCGATGTTGACCCGGGCACGGCGGCGGCGGCGATCCTCGGGGTCCTCGATCACGCGGCTTTCCCAGACTCGGTGCCGCTCGGCGTGATCGAAGCCGGCGGGCGCCTCGGCCATGCCCATCGGTTCATCGGCTACGGGGCTTGCATCGGTGAACTCGGCCGGCCCGGGCACGGCCTTGCGCTGGCGGGGCGATTTCAGCATGTCGCGCAACGCGTCGCGCCCGGCGGGCGCGATGGAATAGCGTTGCATCCGCCCCGGCAGGCCCAAGGGCGTGACCCATCCCTTCAACGCCATCAGTTCGGCGATCCAGCGCTCAAGGACGGCGGTCCGGATGTCATCCCGGCTGATGATGGCCTTGTCCATGCCCTCGGCCGTGACCAGCACCGCGCCGGGTTCGGCCAGGCGGCGCAGAAGGCGCATCGCCTGCTTGTCGTCCAGCCTGCGGGGGCGTTCCGCGACCTCGGCCAGGGCTCCGTCGATCAGGGGGTCGTCGCGCCGGGCCTCGAACCGGCGGATGCGGCGCAGGATGGTCGAGGCGTGGCAACCCTCGGACCGCGCCAGTGCGCGGATCGAATGTCCTTCCTCGACATGGCGAAGGTAAAGGCGCGCGTCGTCGGGCATATCGTCAGCGGAGGCGCCAGCAGCCCCGGTCGGCGAACGGTGCTCCGCGGCAAGGCTGTCGATAGCGAAATCACCGGTCAAAAGCGTCATGTCTGGTCCCTTGTCATCCTAGGCAGCGGGGGAACTGAACTACCTTGAGTTGCGTTAAGCGTGGTTAAAGGTATGCCTGCTAAACAGCAGATAGCCGCAACATTCCCTAACAAATCCTAAAGATAGGTTTCCCGACCGAACGCTGCGATAAAGCGGCAGGCAACACCCGTTAAAGTTGTGTGAAGCTGGTCTCACCAACATCAACGGGACGGTTCAAAAATGAGCTACATGCCGAACGTGATCGCCTTCCGCCCCCGCCCCGCGGCCGAGCCGCTGCGCCGCCCGCGCGTCCTGATCCGCGCCGCCCGCGAGGGGCAGGCCGGCTGGCGCCGCGAGCGCGATCTGAAACGCCTGCTGCGGGCGGATCATTGCCCCGCCCCCGGCGCCAGCCTGCCCCGCCTGCGCGCCGAGGAAGCGGCCCTGAACGAGGCGCGGCTGCAACGCGCGGCGGATTACGACATGCATCGCCATGTCCTGCTGATGATCGCCATCCTGGCGGAAATGCGTGCGGCCGTGGGCGATACGCCGGTGCCGGTCAGGACGGGCGCAAGGATCGGCGCGGCGATGCTGGCCCAGGCTGGCGTAGCACTCAGCGGCCCCGCAGCAGCGATCCCAGCACACCCCTGACGATGGCCTGCCCGGATTTCGTGCCCAGCTGTCGCGCAAGGCTCTTGCCGAAGGTTTCCACGATCGAATCGCTGCGGGACGACAGCGCGCGGGTGGGTCGCGCCTGGTCCCGCAGCTGATAACGGCGGGCATTGCGGTATTCGTCGCGGTTCATGTCGAACAGGGCCTCGTCCTCTGCCCTTGCCGCTTCCCTGGTCTTGCGCGCCAGCAGTTCCTGCGCGGACTCGCGGTCGATGGATCGCGCGTATTTCGCCGCCATGGGCGACGCCGCCATCACCTCGGCTCGCTCACTGTCCGAAATCGGGCCCATGCGGCTGAAGGGCGGGCGGATCAGCGTCCGCTGCACGATGCCCGGCACGCCTTTTTCTTCCAGCAGCGAAGTCACCGCCTCGCCGGTGCCGACATTCTGTATCGCCTCGGCGGTGTCGAAGCCGGGATTGGCCCGGTAATTCCCGGCGGCCATGCGCAGTGCCTTCTGGTCCTTGGGCGTGAAGGCGCGCAGGGCGTGCTGGATGCGGTTGCCAAGCTGGCTCAGGACGTCTTCGGGAATGTCGGCGGGGCTCTGGCTGATGAACCAGAGGCTGACACCCTTGGACCGGATCAATCGCGCGACCTGCTCGATCTTTTCGACCAGAGCCTTTGGCGCGTCGTCGAACAAAAGGTGCGCCTCGTCGAAGAAGAAGGCGACGCGCGGGCGGTCGGGATCGCCTACCTCGGGCAGTTGTTCGAACAATTCGGACAACAGCCACAGCAGGAAGGTCGCGTAAAGGCGCGGCGAATGCATCAGCCGGTCGGCGGCGAGGATGTTGACCATCCCCTTGCCGGTGTCGTCCTGCCGGATCAGATCGGCCAGTTCCAGCGCGGGTTCGCCGAACAGGCTGTTGCCGCCCTGGTTCTCCAGCACCAGCAGCGCCCGCTGGATGGCGCCCACGCTGGCGGTGCTGACATTGCCATAGCGCAACGACAGGTCGGCGGCGTTCTGGCCGACCCAGACCAGCATCGCCTGCAGATCCTTCAGGTCCAGCAGCGCCAGCCCCTGTTCGTCGGCCAGGCGAAAGGCGATGTTCATCACCCCTTCCTGCGCATCGCTGAGATCCAGCAAACGCGACAACAGCAGCGGCCCCATCTCGGCCGGAGTGGTGCGGACGGGGTGGCCCTTTTCGCCCCAGACATCCCAGAACGTGACCGGAAAGGCCTGGTAGTCTAGCGACATCCCGATCTGCGCGGCCCGGGCGGCAAAGCTTTCGTGCGGTTTCGCATCCGTGGTGCCCGACCGCGCCATGCCGGCCAGGTCGCCCTTCACATCGGCCAGAAAGACCGGCACGCCGGCCAGGGACAGGCTTTCGGCCAGGGTCTGCAGGGTGACCGTCTTGCCCGTACCGGTGGCGCCTGCGATCAGTCCGTGACGGTTGGCATATCGCAACAACAGGGTCTGGGGGGCGGCATGGCCGGGTCCGCCTCCGCCCACGAACACCGTATGCGCCTGCTGGTCCACCACGCCCGTCATGCATGTCCCCCTGCGTTGCCGCGCCCGTTGCGCCGCCTGCCGATGCAGCGTCCGGTCCGATAATACCGTGTTAATGCAACCATGCCAGTATGCGAATCGTTCGGCATCATGGTCGTCGATGACGAACCTTCCTCCCTGTTGGACTGCCGCGCCTCCGGGCGCGGCTTTTTTTTTGTGATCGGGGCCATGTCACGGAACTGTTGACGGATCACAACGGCGCGACTAGCGTGTGCCTCAATGATGACCGGCCAGTCCGGCAGGGGGAAGACAGCGCCCATGGCGCCGGGGTCGTGGTTCTTGCCACGGCCCCTTTCATTTGCCCATGCGGCTTGTGCCACGCATCCGTGTCAGCGTGATGACAAGCAAATGACCGCCGGCTCAACGCGATTCAACGCTTGGTGAACAGGGCGGCTCCGATGCAGCCTGACAAAGCGCACCGGACATGCTAGGCCCGGCCAACGCATTGAGCAAAGGGACGAAACAACCATGCCGATCACACCCTCGCGGGCCCTTCTGGCCGCGCTTGCCCTGGCCGCGGCTCCGGCCTTCGCGCAGGAAACCACTGCTCCGGCTACGCCCGCCGCCCCGGCCCCTGCGGCCGACGCCCCCGCCACCCCTGCCGCCGACGCCCCCGCCGCCGACGCCCCCGCCGCTCCTGCGGCTGATGCGCCTGCCGCAGATGCCCCCGCCCCTGCCGCCGGCACACCCGCAGCCGCGCCCGCCACTGGCGAACCGCAGGCCGGCCAGTACTACGTCAAGGCCACCAACAATGACTGGACGACGCGCTGCCTGAAGGCCGAACAGGGCAAGGATCCGTGCGAACTGTATCAGCTGATGAAGGACGCCGAGGGGAATTCGGTCGCCGAGATGACCCTGATCCCGCTGAAGAACTCCAAGGATGTCGCGGCGGGGGCCACGCTGATCGCGCCGCTGGAAACCGACCTGATCCAGGGCCTTGGCCTGGCCGTCGGCAATGCCGAGCCGCGCGGCTATCCGTTCAGCTTCTGCGCGCCGGTCGGCTGCGTGTCCCGCCTGGGCTTCACCCAGGCCGAGCTTGACGAGTTGAAGCGCGGGAGCCAGGCGACTGTGTCCCTGCTGCCCTTTGGTGGGGATCGCGAAAAGCCCGTGCAACTGAAGCTGTCGCTGTCGGGCTTCACGGCCGCCTTCGACGCGCTGTCCGCCTATGCCGACGAGCCCGTCCCCGCGGCCGAAGCTGCCCCCGCGCCGGACGCGCCCGCCGAAGAAGCGCCCGCCAACTGATCCGGACCACGACGACCTGCAAACCGCGCCCCACCGGGCGCGGTTTTTTCCTGCCCGGACATCAGACCCGGCGCAGGGCGATCACGGCGTTCAGCCCGCCAAAGGCAAAGGCGTTGGACAGGACGGCATCGACGCGGGCTTGCCGTGCCTCGTTCGGGACCACGTCCAGCGCGCATTCGGGATCGGCTTCCTGATAGCCGATGGTCGGCGCGATCACGCCCTCGCGCAGCGCCATGATGCAGGCCAGCAGTTCGACCGCGCCGGTGCCGCCGATGACATGGCCATGCATCGCCTTGGTGGACGACATCATCAACCGGTCCGCATGATGCCCGAAGGCATGGGCCACAGCCGCGCATTCGGTCTTGTCATTGGCAGCCGTGCCGGTGCCGTGGGCGTTGATATAGCCAACATCCTCGGGGTTCAGGCCCGCGTCCTGCAGCGCGCCAGTGATGGCCCGCTCGGCCCCTTGGGCCGAAGGCATGACGATGTCCTGAGCGTCCGAGGACATGGCAAAGCCCACCACCTCGGCCAGGATGTCGGCGCCGCGGGCGCGGGCGTTCTCGTAATCCTCGAAGACGAAGACGCCTGCCCCCTCGCCCTGGACCATGCCGTTGCGGTTGGCCGAAAACGGGCGGCAGGCATCCTTGGACATGACGCGCAGCCCTTCCCATGCCTTGACCCCGCCAAAGCACAGCATCGCCTCGGATCCCCCGGTCAGCATGACCTGGGCCCCACCCGAGCGGATCATCTGGAAGGCCAGACCCATGGCGTGGTTGGAACTGGCGCAGGCGGTTGCGACCGTGAAGGCCGGGCCGCGCAATCCGAATTCCATGCTGACATGGCTGGCCGCGGCATTGTTCATCAGCTTGGGCACGACAAAAGGATGGACGCGGTTCTTCCCTTCCTCATAGACCGTGCGATAGTTCTCGTCCCAGGTGTTCAGCCCGCCGCCCGCCGTGCCCAGAACGACGCCCGACCGCAGGCCAAGCGCGCCTTGGAAATCCAGCCCCGATTGCGCAACCGCCTGCTTGGCGGCCAGCAGCGCGAACTGCGTGAACTTGTCGTAAAGCAGGATTTGCTGGCGGTTGAAGTAATCCTCGGCCCGCCAGTCGTGAACCTGCGCGCCGATCTGGATCGACAGCCGGTCCACGTCGCGGAAATCCAGCTGGCTGATGCCGCAGCGCCCCTCGCGGAAGGCGGCCAGCGTTGCCGGCACGTCATGGCCAAGCGCGTTGATCGTGCCCGCACCGGTGATCACGACCCGCCGCAACCCGGCCAAGGGGCGCGGCTCGGCAGCCGCTGCTTCGGCCTTCTTTCCAGTTTTCTTCGGGCTCATGCGGCCTTCTGCGCCACCAGCCGTTCGACGGCCGCGATGATCGTGCCCATGGTCGAGATGTCGAAATCCGACTTGTCCGGCTCATTGGCATTGAAGGGGATCGAGATGTCGAACTCCTCCTCCAGCGCAAAGATCGATTCGACCAGCCCCAGGCTGTCGATGCCCAAATCCTGCGGGGTGGATTCGTCGCTGATCTGGTCGGGTTCAAGCATGGCCTGTTCGGCAATGATGGCCGTGATGCGGTCTCTGATCTGGTCGGTCATGAAGCCTCCTGCTCAGCCCTTCTCCAACAGTCGTGTAACAGTTTCCTGAAGCTTTGCCAGTTGTTGTGCAAATCGCGGCAGGCGGCGCATGGCCTTCTGGATCTCCATCTGCGTTTCCATCTTCACCGCCGGATTGCCAAGGATGACGCGGCCGGCGGGCACGCGGGTGAAGATCTTCGTGGCCCCGCCGGCGATCACGTCGTCGCCGATCTCGATATTGTCGCTGACGCCGACCTTTCCGGCCAAGACGACGCGGTTGCCGACCTTCGAGGAACCGGCGATGCCCACCTGAGAACACAGCAGGCAATCGTCGCCCACCACCACGTTGTGAGCCAGCATCACCAGGTTGTCGATCTTCGTGCCGCTGCCCACGCGGGTCGCGCGGATCGTGCCCCGGTCGATGGTGGCATTGGCGCCGATCTCGACATCGTCGCCGATCTCCACCCCGCCCAGCGAATGGATCCGCGTCCAGTGCTGCTGCTTGATCTTGTCACGCACGCCCAGCGTGCGGCGGATTTCCTCGATCCCCGATTCCTCGGGCGTGACAAAGGAAAAGCCGTCGCCGCCGATCACCGCGCCCGATTGCACGATCAGCCTGTCGCCTGCCGTCACGCCGTGCGCAATGCGCGCGCCCGCATGGATCAGTGCGTCAGCGCCCAGCCGCGAGCCGCGACCGATCGAGACATGCGGCCCGATCCGCGCACTGCGTCCGATCCGCACCTCGGGGCCGATCACCACGAAGGGGGCGACAGCCGCGCCTTCCCCGACCTGGGCCGACGGATCGATCACCGCCGTCGGGTGAATGCCGGGGGCGATGCCGGGACCGGGGTCGAAGGCCCGCGTCAGGCCCGCCATCAGCAGGCGCGGACGGGGCGCGAAGATCGCAGCCTTCAAGCCGAAAGCTTCGGGGTCCATCCCTTCCGCCAGGATCGCGATGCTGCCGGGCCGCAGGGCCTCGGCGTATTTCGGAGCCATGGCCATGGCGATCACGCCGCCTTCGGGGCCGACCGGGCCGGTGGCAGCCGGCTCGGCCGCACCCGTCACGGGCAGATCCAGATCGCCCCAGCCTTGCGCGTCCAGTGCCTGCGCCAATTCGCGAATGGTGATTGCCATGGTCGCCCCCCGGACCGCCTTCGTGTCGGAAAGCGACTTAGACCTTCCGGGCCTACGAATCCAGTCCGGCCTTCTGAATCGCGTCATAGAGCAACGCGTCACGGCCATAGACATCCTCGAACCGGCGGATGGTTCCATCGGCATCGGGGAAAGCCGTGAAATAGACCAGATGGACCGGAACCGGGGGCGTCAGCTTCAACCAGGTTTCCTTGCCGCGATCCAGCGCCCGCTGGAACATCGCCTGAGGATCCTTGGCCTGGACCGACAGCAGGGCATGGGCCAGGTCGAACGGGTCGCCGATGCGAATGCAGCCATGCGAATAGGCGCGCGCGGCGTTCCCGAACAGGTGCTTGGTCGGCGTGTCGTGCAGATAGATGTTCCAAGGGTTCGGGAAGATGAACTTCACCAGCCCCAACGCATTGTCGCCGCTGGCCTTCTGCCGCATCCGATAGGGAAAATTCGCCGCCGTATAGCGGCCGAAGTCGATGCGGTCGCGCGAGATCACGTTGCCGTTCCCGTCCACCACGTCGATATGCGACACGGCATGGCGGTTGGCCTGCAGCTTGGGCAGGTATTCCTTGACCGTGATCGACCGCGGCACGTTCCAGCGCGGATTGGCCACGACATACTCCATCTCGTCCGAAAATTCCGGGGTCTGCCGGTCGTGATCGGTGCTGCCCACGACGGTGCGGGTGCGGAACACCTCGGCCCCGCCATCCATGATCCGGGCGGTATATTCTGGAATGTTGACCCAGACATGGCGGGCAGACAGATCCTCGCCCGCCATCCAGCGCATCCGTTCCAGCGCCACGACGATCGCGCGGCTGCGGCTGTCGTCGGGCACGTCGCCATTCAGGTGGCGGATGGTCTTTGGTCCCGCCACGCCGTCCGAAGGCAGCCCGGCCGCCGCCTGATAGCGCGCGACCGCATCGGCCAGCCCCGCGTCATAGACCTTGGGATCGGCCGCGGGCGCGGTGAAGCCGATGCTGTCCAGGCGTGCGCGCAGGGACAGCACACCCTCGCCGCGCGCGCCGATGCGCCACATCGCTTCGGGAATGCGTGGCAGGTGGGCGGGAACGCCAAGGGATTTGCCGCCCGCCAGCGCGTCCTGCAAGGCCAGATAGGCGGGGTGGCGCGGCTGCAGGTCCAGCAGGAACCGCTGCGGATCAGGGGCCTGGGTAAAGTCGTGGATCAGCCGGTCGATGGGGGGTCGCCTGACTTCGCGCTTGATCAGGGAATCGACCCGGGCGGGACGGACGATCCCGCCCGTCATGTCGCGCAGGTATCGCGCCAGGATCCGCGCCTGCCCCACCTCGGTGGCGACATCGGTGGCATCCTTGGCAAGCGCCTCGGCGGCATAACGGCCTGCGGGAATGCCATGCGACGGCCCCAGCGCCACGGCCCCAAGCAGCGCCGCGCGCCGCGCAGCCCCCTGGGGTCCCAGGAAGACCGGCTTTAGACCATGCGTGCCGTAATAGGCGGCAAGATCCGGATTGGCCGCGGCGGCCTGCGCCAGCGCCATCTCGGCGGCCGAGAAATCCAAGCGTGGTGCGGCGGCAACACCGACGGAACGCGCCAACCCCGCTTGCGGCTGCGCAACCACCGATTGAGCGCCTATAATCAGAAGAATAGCAGCAATCCGCCAAACGCCGCGCATGGGCACTCCATCCTGGTCTTGACCCAAATCTGCCATCGAGAACGGGCCCCTACCAGTAAATGCGGGGTTATTGCTAACCGCAGGGTGACAATGGTTGCACCAGTGCCACAGCGCCGGGACGCATTCGCAACACAGGGCTGACATCGGCAGGATTTCGCCTAAGATCGTGAAAATACATCTCTTGGGAGCAGGAATCTATTTCTGAGCGCACGGTCTTTTGACATATTGTTAAGTAGCCGGGGATAACCCTGGTGGCGCCGCAAGGATGTGGCGGACAAAAGACGAAGTGGGACAGGCGATCTGACATGACAATGGACCTTCTTTCGCGCCGCGGCATCCTTGGCGTGTTCGCGGCGACCACCGTGACGGCCGCGCCGGTAATGGCCAACGCCTTCGGTTTTCTTCGCGGGGCGGGCGACATGCGCCGCATCCGCATGTATTCGGGCAGGACCGGCGAAAGCCTCGACACCGTCTACTGGGTCGACGGCAAGTACATCCGGGAAGCCCTGAACGAGATCAACATCTTCATGCGCGACTGGCGCACGGGCGAGGCGATCGGGATCGACCCGCGCACCGTGGATGTCGCCGCGGCCTCGCACCGGCTGCTGCAGACCAACGAGCCCTACATGATGCTGTCCGGCTATCGCTCGCCGCGCACCAACGCGATGCTGCGCCGCAGCTCCGGCGGGGTCGCCCGCAATTCGCTGCACATGGTGGGCAAGGCTGCCGACCTGCGGCTGAAGTCGCGTTCGGTCGGGCAGATGTACAAGGCCGCGATGTCCTGCCGCGCCGGGGGCGTGGGCAAGTACTCGCGTTCGAACTTCGTCCACATGGACTGCGGTCCGGTTCGCAACTGGGGCGCCTGAACAGCCCCAGACCCTGATCGCTTCGACCCTGCGCCGCTCGCACCCTTGCGCGCGGCGCCTTTTGTGTGGCAGCCCGGACTACCGTGCCGCGCCTGCCCCTGCGGGATGCATCTTGACGAAGCCCGGTCGTTGCGGAAACCTTTTCGAGATCAGCACGACACAGAAGGCCGCATGATGCCGCAGACGACGCGCCGCTATCGAACCGCCAAGAAGATCCAGGCGACGGCGGTCCAGCTGGCGGTGCGCGACGGACTGGCGAATGTCACGACCGAGGCGATCGCGCGCGAGGCGGGAATCAGCACCCGCACCTTCTTCAACTATTACCCCTACAAGGAAGCGGCCATGATGGGGCCGCCGCCCGACTATCCCGCAGAAGCCTCGGAGCAATTCGTCAACGGCGGCGGCACCCTGATCGAGGATCTGAACCGCCTGATCACCGCCCATCTGTCGCGCTTTCTGGATGAACGGGAAATGCTGGTTCAAATCCTGGCCCTGTCGGATACCGACCCCAAGCTGGACGCCCTGCGCAACTCTACCGTGCTGTCGCGGCGGGCCCAGATGCGCGACCTGCTGCGCCGCCGCTGCCCCGACGCGAAGCCCGCGCAGATCGAGATCCTGGCCGCCGCCATTGTCGCCGCCACCAATGCCGCCACAAAGGAATGGACCAGCGGAGAGGCCGACGATTTCATCGTGGCCGCGCGCGAGAACCTGTCGCTGATCCAGTCCGCAGCCGAGATGCTGGGCCGGCGTCCCTGCTAGACGCTCAGCATTTTGCGGTAAAGGTTATCGATGAAGGGTTCCGCCTCGACAAAGGGGTCGTGGCCGGGGCCAAGCACCGCGCGGACCTGCACGTCGAAATCGGCATAGTGCTGGGTCAGCGCCCAGATCGAGAAGATCAGGTGATGCGGATCGACCCGCGCCAGACGGCCCTGGTCCATCCAGTTCTGCAGGATGGCGGCGGCGGTATCGACGATCCCGCGCAGGCTGCCGCCCAGGATTTCCGTCAGATGGGGCGCCCCTTGCAGGATCTCATAGGCGAACAGCCGGCTTTCGCGCGGAAAGCGGCGCGACATTTCCAACTTGGCGCGGACATAGGCCATCACCTCGGCCAGGGGCTCGCCCTTCGGGTCGATGCGCATCATGGGCGCCAGCCACATGTCAAGCAGCGTCGTCAGCAGCGTCTTGTGGATTTCGTCCTTGGTGGGGAAGTAATACAGCACATTGGGCTTGGACAGGCCCGCCGCCTCGGCGATCTGGTCCACCGTCGCGCCGCGAAAGCCATTGGTCGAAAAGGCGGACAGCGCGCCTTCCAGGATCAGGTCGCGGTTCTTCTGCTGGATGCGGGTCAGGGTCGGTCCGGACTGATCTGCCATGTCTGAGGCTCCGCCTTTGCCGTTGGCGCTATTTTGGGCATCGGGCATCCCGGCGCCTTTCTGGATGCTTGACTGAACCCCGACCCGTGCTAGCCTGTTCCTGACCAATTGGTCAATAAAGGAAGGGGCTTAGGCCGCATGGCCGCCCGGTGGACCGCCGGACCCCGATCAAGCCGACCCCGCGCCAGAACGGGGCGGCCAGACAGGAAGGACGACAGATGACCGACGCCAGCGGGCTGGTTCCGGCTGCCAACATGAAGGTCGATGGCGAAAGGCTGTGGGACAGCCTGATGCAGATGGCTAGGGTCGGCCCCGGCGTGGCCGGCGGCAACAACCGCCAGACCCTGACCGATGCCGATGCCGAGGGCCGCGCCCTGTTCCGCCGCTGGTGCGAGGATGCGGGCATGACCATGGGCGTGGACCGGATGGGCAGCATGTTCATGCGCCACGAAGGGGCCGAGCCGGATCTGGACCCCGTCTATATCGGCAGCCATCTGGACACCCAGCCCACCGGCGGCAAGTTCGATGGCGTGCTGGGCGTGCTTTCGGGGCTGGAGGTGATCCGGTCGATCCGCGACATGGGGATCACCACCCGCCGCCCGATCGTCGTGGCGAACTGGACGAACGAGGAAGGCACGCGCTTTGCCCCAGCCATGCTGGCCTCGGGCGTCTTCGCGGGCGTCCTGACCGAGGATTACGCCAACAGCCGCACCGATGCCGATGGCAGGCGCTTCGGCGACGAACTGGACCGCATCGGCTGGCGCGGGGACGAACAGCCGGGCGCCCGCAGGATCCATGCGATGTTCGAATACCACATCGAACAGGGTCCGATCCTGGAGGCCGAAGGCAAGCAGATCGGCGTCGTCACCCACGGCCAGGGCCTGTGGTGGCTGCAAGTCACGCTGACCGGGAAAGAGGCGCATACGGGATCGACGCCCATGCACATGCGCGTGAACGCCGGCCTCGGCATGGCGCGGATCATCGAGGCCGTGCACCGCATCGCCATGGATCACCAGCCCGACGCCGTGGGCGCCGTGGGCCAGGCCAATGTCTGGCCGAACAGCCGCAACGTGATCCCCGGCCGGGCGGTCTTCACCGTCGATTTCCGCTCGCCCGACCTGTCCAAGCTGAACGCCATGCGCGCGCGACTGGAGGAGGAGGCGCCCAGGATCGCCGCCGAACTGGGCCTGGGCATCAAGATCGAGCCGGTCGGCCACTTCGATCCGGTCACCTTCGATCCGGGCCTTGTGGAAAAGGTCCGGAACGCCGCCGAACGCCTGGGCTACAGCCAAATGAACATCGTCTCGGGCGCGGGGCACGACGCCTGCTGGATCAACCGCGTCGCGCCGACGGTGATGATCATGTGCCCCTGCGTGGACGGGCTGAGCCACAACGAGGCCGAGGAGATCAGCCCCGAATGGGCCGAGGCCGGGGCGGATGTGCTGCTGCACGCCGTTCTGGATGCGGCCGAGGTGGTTGACTGAGGCAGGCAAGGACCGGGGGCCAGCCCCCGGACCCCCGGGATATTTAGGCCAAAATGAAAGGGATGGGGATGAGCACGGTTATTCGCGGCGGAACCATCGTCACCGCCGACCTGACCTACAAGGCGGATGTGTTGATCGAGGGCGGGCGCATCGCGGCCATCGGCGATGGTCTGGTGGGCGACAAGGTTCTGGACGCCACGGGCTGCCTGGTCATGCCGGGCGGGATCGACCCGCATACGCATCTGGAGATGCCCTTCATGGGCACCTATTCCGCCGATGATTTCGACAGCGGTACGCGCGCCGCGTTGGCGGGCGGCACGACCATGGTGGTGGATTTCGCCCTGCCCTCTCCCGGGCAGGGGCTGCTGGACGCGCTGCAGATGTGGGACAACAAGTCTGGCCGGGCGCATTGCGACTACAGCTTCCACATGGCCGTCACCTGGTGGGGCGAGCAGGTGTTCAACGAGATGCAGGCGGTGGTGGATCGCGGCATCACCAGCTTCAAGCATTTCATGGCCTACAAGGGCGCGCTGATGGTGAATGACGACGAGTTGTTCGCGTCCTTCCGCCGGGTGGGCGATCTTGGCGGCGTGGCCCTGGTCCATGCCGAGAATGGCGACGTGGTCGCCGAGCTGTCCGCCCGCCTGCTGGCGGAAGGCAATACCGGCCCCGAGGCCCATGCCTATTCGCGCCCCCCGCAGGTCGAGGGCGAGGCCACCAACCGCGCCATCATGGTGGCCGACATGGCGGGCGTGCCGCTTTATGTGGTTCACGTGTCCTGCGAGGACAGCCACGAGGCGATCCGCCGTGCCCGCGCCCAGGGCAAGCGCGTGTGGGGCGAGCCGCTGATCCAGCACCTGACCCTGGATGAAAGCGAATATTTCAACGCCGACTGGGACCACGCCGCGCGGCGCGTCATGTCGCCGCCGTTCCGCAACAGGCTGCATCAGGACAGCCTCTGGGCGGGGCTGCAATCGGGGTCTCTGTCGGTGGTTGCGACCGACCACTGTGCCTTCACCACCCAGCAGAAGCGGACCGGCATCGGCGACTTCACCAAGATACCCAATGGCACCGGGGGTCTTGAGGACCGGATGCCGATGCTGTGGACCCATGGCGTTGCGACTGGGCGGCTGACACCCAATGAATTCGTGGCCGTGACTTCGACCAATATCGCCAAGATCCTGGGGATGTATCCCAGGAAGGGCGCGGTGCTGGTCGGCAGCGATGCGGATCTGGTCGTGTGGGATCCCGAGGCCGAGAAGACCATCACCGCCGGATCTCAGCAATCGGCCATCGACTACAACGTATTCGAGGGTCAGCGTGTGAAGGGCCTGCCGCGCCATGTCCTGACACGCGGGCATGTGGCGGTGGACGGCGGCAAGCTCGATCCGCGCGAGGGCCATGGCGAGTTCGTCGCCCGAGAGCCGCGAGGAACCGTGAACCGCGCCCTGTCCGCCTGGAAGGAACTGACCGCGCCGCGCCCGGTGGAACGGTCGGGCATCCCGGCAAGCGGGGTGTGACTTGACCGCCATCGAGGCCCGCGACGTTTCCCTGACCTTCCAGACTGCCGACGGCCCCGTCCATGCGCTGAAGGACGTGAGCCTGACCATCGACCGGGGCGATTTCGTCAGCTTCATCGGGCCGTCCGGCTGCGGCAAGACCACCTTTCTGCGGGCCATCGCCGCGCTGGAAACCCCTACGGCGGGAACTCTGGCGGTCGCGGGCATGACGCCCGACCAGGCGCGGCGCAGGCGGGCCTATGGCTATGTCTTCCAGGCACCGGGGCTTTATCCCTGGAGGACGATTGCCGGGAATGTCAGCCTGCCGCTGGAGATCATGGGCTTTTCCAGGGCGGACCGGATGCAGCGGATCGCGCGGGTGCTGGACCTAGTCGATCTGAGCAGCTTCGGCGGCAAGTATCCCTGGCAACTGTCGGGCGGGATGCAGCAGCGTGCCTCCATCGCCCGCGCTCTGGCTTTTGATGCCGATATCCTGCTGATGGACGAACCCTTCGGCGCCCTGGACGAGATCGTGCGCGACCGGCTGAACGAGGCCTTGCTGGATCTGTGGAAGAAGACCGGCAAGACCATCGGCTTCGTCACGCATTCGATCCCCGAGGCGGTGTATCTCTCCACCAGGATCGTCGTCATGTCGCCGCGTCCGGGCCGGATCACGCGGGTCATCGACAGCCCCCTGCCCCCCGAGCGCCCGCTGGAAATCCGCGACACGCCCGAATTCATTGCGCTCGCCCAGCAGGTCCGCGAGGGGCTGCGCGAAGGGCACAGCTATGACTGAGGCCGTGGCGCGGGGGCATGGTGGGGCGAACCCCGGCCTGCGAAGCGCCTTGCCGATCCTGACCGTGCTGCTGGCGATTGTCGCAATATGGTATCTGGCCGCCGTCTGGATGAATGCGCCCTGGGTGCGCGACCAGGCGGCGCGGGCCGATACCGTGCTGACCTCGGGCGAGTTGATCCGCCAGACGCTGACGCTGGAACGGCCGGTGCTACCTGCCCCGCACCAGGTGGCGGCAGGGTTGTGGGAGGGGGTCGCGGGACAGAAGATCACCTCGAAGCGCAGCCTCGTCTGGCATGGCTGGGTCACGCTGTCGGCGACGCTGGCCGGTTTCGCGATCGGCACGGCGGCGGGGATCGGCCTTGCCGTGGGCATCGTCCACAACCGTGCCATGGACCAGTCGGTGATGCCCTGGGCCGTGGCCAGCCAGACGGTGCCGATCCTGGCCATCGCGCCGATGGTGATCGTGGTATTTGCCAGCATGGGCATCACCGGCCTGCTGCCCAAGGCCATCATCGCGGCCTGGCTGTCCTTCTTTCCGGTGCTGGTCGGCATGGTCAAGGGCCTGCGCACGCCCGATGCGATGCAGCTTGACCTGATGCACAGCTGGAACGCCTCGCGCGCGCGGCAATTCTGGAACCTGCGGCTGCCCAGTTCGCTGCCCTACCTGTTCGCCAGCCTCAAGGTCGCCATTGCCGCGGCGCTTGTCGGCACCATCGTGGGCGAGCTTCCGGCAGGTGCTACCGCCGGACTTGGGGCACGGCTGCTGTCGGGCAGCTATTACGGCCAGACCGTGCAGATCTGGTCGGCGCTGTTCGCCGCTGCCATCCTGGCCGCCGCCCTGGTGATGCTGATCGGCGCCGTCGAGCGGCTGACCCTGCGCCGCATGGGGATGGCCAGATGAGCGCCCTGCCCATCCTTGCGGTCTGGCTGGGGGCCCTCGGCCTCAACACCTGGCTGTCCCGGTTCGACACGCGCGCGACCCGGCTGGCGGTGGCGCTGATCTTCGGCGCCACGATCCTGATCCTGTGGGAGATGGCCGTGCGGATCTATGCCATCCCGCCGGTGATCCTGCCCGCGCCCAGCCAGATCGGCGCCAGCTTTGCCCGGAACACCGCGATCCTGTGGACCGATTTCGTGCAGACGATCCTCAAGGGTGCGCTGACCGGCTGGCTGATCGGGGCGGCCGCCGCCATCGCCACGGCCATCGCCATCGACCGCAGCCCCTTCCTGCAACGCGGGCTGCTGCCCATCGGAAATTTCGTGGCCGCCCTGCCCATCGTCGGCATCGCGCCCATTTTGGTGATGTGGTTCGGCTTCGACTGGCAGTCCAAGGCCGCCGTGGTCGTGGTCATGGTGTTCTTCCCGATCCTGGTGAACATGGTGGCGGGCCTTGCCGCGACCGAGCCGATGCAGCGAGACCTGATGGCGACCTGGGCCGCGCCTTATGGCGCCAGCCTGTGGAAGCTGCGCCTGCCCGCCGCGATGCCGTTCCTGTTCAACGGGCTGAAGATCACCACCACCCTTGCCCTGATCGGCGCCATCGTGGCCGAATTCTTCGGCAGCCCGACCAGGGGCATGGGCTTTCGGATCTCGACCGCCGTGGGGCGGCTGGATCTGCCGCTGGTCTGGGCGGAAATCCTTGTGGCGGCGATCGCGGGATCGCTGTTCTATGGCATCGTGGCGCTGGCCGAAAAGAAGGTGACGTTCTGGCACCCGTCACAGCGCCGTCAACGGGGGTAATCCCCCACACACAGGAGAGGGAAAGATGAAACCACTGATGCTGGGCACCATTCTTGTGCTGGCAGGCGGCGCGGTCCAGGCGCAGGAACTGACCCTGCAGCTGAAATGGGTCACGCAGGCCCAGTTCGCGGGCTATTACGTTGCCAAGGACAAGGGCTTTTACGAGGAAGAAGGGCTGGACGTGACGATCCTGCCCGGTGGCCCGGATATCGCGCCGACCCAAGTGCTGGCAGGCGGCGGCGCGGATGTCATTGTCGAATGGATGCCCGCCGCGCTTGCCGCGCGAGAAAAGGGCCTGCCGCTGGTCAATATCGCGCAGCCCTTCAAGGCGTCGGGGATGATGCTGACCTGCCTGAAGGAAAGCGGCATCAGCGACCCCAAGACCGACTTCAAGGGCAAGACGCTCGGCGTCTGGTTTTCCGGCAACGAATACCCGTTCCTGTCCTGGATGAGCCAGCTCGGCCTGTCCACCGAGGGCGGGCCGGATGGCGTCACCGTCCTCAAGCAGGGCTTCAATGTCGATCCCCTGCTGCAGAAGCAGGCGGCCTGCATCAGCACCATGACCTATAACGAATATGGCCAGGTCCTGGACGCCGGCATCGCGCCCGAGGATCTGGTGACCTTCAAATACGAGGACCAGGGCGTTGCCACGCTCGAGGACGGGCTCTACGTCCTCGAAAGCACGCTGCAGGATCAGGCCAAGGTCGCCGATCTGGTGAAATTCGTGCGCGCCAGCATGAAGGGCTGGAAATATGCCGAGGAGAACCCCCAGGAAGCGGCCGAGATCGTGCTGGAAAACGACGAGACCGGCGCCCAGACCCTGGACCACCAGGTCCGCATGGTGAAGGAAATCGGCAAGCTGACCGCGGGCTCCAACGGCACCCTGGACGAGGCCGATTACCAGCGCACCGTTGACACGCTGATGGCGGGCGGCTCCGATCCGGTGATCTCGAAGACGCCCGAGGGCGCCTTCACCCATGACGTCACCCGGCAAGCCGTCAACTAGGGCTTCTTCTTCACGCAAATATCCTCGGGGGGCTTGGGGGGCAGACAGCCCCCCATCTTCTTGCAGCCCGCGCAACATTGCGGGCTACACGCCCTGGCACCGGTCATGAACCTGCCGCCCTCCGGGGCCTTGCCTTCGGCAGCTTCGTGGCCGCCATCAGCGTGGGCCTGTTGCGGTGAACCCCCGCAGGGAACGCCATATCACGGGGCTGTCGCCGGTTTTGCTTGTCGCGCGGTTTCGCGGACCAGCTCGCCTTTCGGGTCGAGTTCCAGCATCACCGACTCGCCTTGGGGGTTGGTCGCCTCCAGCATCAGGCGCGGGCCGTCGGCGCGCAGCAAGCCGAACTCCTTGTAGCCCGCCTGCGTCAGCTTCTGGTTGACCGCTACCGCGTCGAAATCCGCCGGAACCGGCGCCGGGCCTGCCGCGCGGCGGCCATCGCCTGCGGGACCATCGCCTGCGGGCCCATCGCCGCGCGGGCCATCGCCCATCGGCCGGTCCCCGCGCGGGCCGTGCTCGCCGTGCATCCCATGGCCTTCGTGGCCGCGTTCACCCATGTGCCTGCCGTGCTCGCCATGCTCTCGATCACCCATGCGGAGGCCGTGCTCGTGATCGTGGTCGCCATTCCTGCCGTGGCCGCGTTCGCCACGCGGGCCGTCGTCATCCTCGCGGCCAAAGCGCAGCACGCGGCCATCGGCGTCGAACATGGCGCGCATGTCCTCGCCCGAGGCATCCTCGCCGCGCAGCATGACGTGGCTCTCACGAGTGCCGATCTCTTCGATCCGGGCGAACTGGCCGATCAGTTCGTTTTCGCGGATCGCCTGCGGCAGCAGGGTGTTGGCCAGTTCGGCGGGAACAGCGCCGTTGTCCACGTCGATGCGGGTCAGCCTGTTCTGGCTGTCGAAGCGGACCGCGATATCGTCGCCAGCACTCTGGCGTCCCTTGAGCATCAGGCCCTCGGGGTGCTTCCGAATCTCGGTCATCGAGGTGAACAGCGCCAGGGCCTGATGCCCGCGCAGTTCGGCCGGCACAATGGCATCGACAAGCGATTGCGGCAGGACGCCATCATCCGCCTCGACCTTGACCAGATTGTTGTCGCGGTCGATCCTGGCTTCGATGTCCACGCCGTCGGCCGTGCGGCCCTCGATCTCGCGCATTCCGTTGCGGTCGGTGTCGATTTCGAGGCTGTTCAGGTTCAGCCCCGCCAGCGGCGCGGGCAGGTCGGCGCCAGAGGGCGCGGTCTGCGCCATGGCGGCCGAGCCTAGCCCGGCGACCAGCGCCAGCATCGCAGCCGAGGTGGTGAATCTGTGAATGGCCATGTCGGTCTTCCTTTCGGTCCTGATGAGCGGCAAGCCGCCCTGACGAATCGCTTTCTAGCGCCCCGTCACCGAATGAATCGCCAATGCCCTGTTTGGTTTCCATTTCGGTCCGGCACGCTAGATTGGCGCCATGACCCTGATCCGCGTCCTTGCCCTGCTCGTGCTGTCCTGCGCCCCGGCGCTGGCGCAGGACAGCGCACCCGCGATCAGCCAGTTCCGGCCCCTGCCCTTTCACGACCTCGCCGCCGCCGTGTCCGAACGCTACGAAGGCCGGCTGCTGGCGGCCAACATCCGCCCGCCCCTGCCCCGGGAGCGCGACCTTGGCGCGGAGCTGGTCTATCAGTTCCGGCTTCTGACGCCGCAGCGCAACCTGCTGGACATCCGCCTCGATGCCCGCGATGGCCGGTTCCTGTCGGTCACGGGGCGCGGACAGCTTGCCGCGCGCAAGCCGGTGGAACAGGATTAGAAGGACCCTCCATGCGTGCCCTGATCGTCGAGGATGATCCCGTCCTGTCGGAACAGCTTGCCACCGCGATGCAGGACGCGGGCTTTGTGACCGACTGCGCGGCGGATGGCGCGCAGGGCGAATATCTGGGCGCGACCGAGGCTTATGACGTGGCGATCCTGGATCTGGGCCTGCCGGGGATGCCGGGGATCGAGGTTCTGACCCGTTGGCGCGACGCGGGGCTGACCGTGCCTGTCCTGATCCTGACGGCGCGCGGCGACTGGACCGACAAGGTCGCGGGCTTCCGCGCCGGGGCCGACGACTACGCCGTCAAGCCGTTCCGACTGGACGAGGTCGTGTTGCGTTGCCAGACCCTGATCCGCCGTGCCGCCGGCCATGTCCGTCCGGTGATCCGCGCGGGCGCGCTGACGCTGGACAGCCAGCTTGGCGTCGTCACCCGCGACGGCCTGGCCCTGAAGCTGACCGGATTCGAGCAGCGCATCCTGGCTTATCTGATCCATCACCAGAACCGCATCGTCAGCCGCACGGAACTGTCGGACCACCTTTACGACGCCGGTGCCGACCGCGACTTCAAGTCCATCGAGGTCGTGATCGGCCGCCTTCGCAGGAAGGTCGGCGAGGGCGTGATCGAGACGCGCCGGGGCGAGGGCTATCTGCTGCGGGCGCCGGCATGATCCGCTCGATCCGCGGGCGGCTGCTGCTGCTGGCCGCCGCCTGGCTGGGCGCGGCGCTGCTGGCGGCCTTCCTGTTCATCTCGGCCCTGCTGGAGGATTTCGTCACGGACCGCTTCGATGCCGAGGCCGCGGCCCTTGCCGACGCGCTGATCGCCTCGGCCGAGGTCGAGGAGGACGGCCGGGTCGAACTGGACGATCCCCCCGCCGATCCGCGCTTCGACCTGCCCCTGACCGGCTGGTACTGGCAGGTCCAGGCAGGCGATGCGGTGATCGCCCGGTCGGGGTCGCTGCTGGACGGGCGCTTGCAGGGACCAGCGGGCGATTTCGCGGGTGGCCGGGGGACCGGCGCGGATGGGGCCCCGCTGCGCGTGTTGCGGCGGCAGGTGAGCCTGCCAGACAGCGATGCGCCGGTGGCGGTGACCGTCACCGCGCCGCGCGCGCAGATCGACGACAGCCTGCGCCAGATCAGCCGGCCGCTGGGGATCGCACTGGCCGTTCTTGGCATCGTCATGGCGGTGGCAAGCGTCGTGCAGGTCACCGCCGGGCTGGACAGCCTGAACCAGGTGCGCCGCGATCTGGCGCGGGTCGGCGCGGGTCAGAAGGACCGCCTGACCCCGCCCCTCGTCCGCGAACTGCGCCCCCTGGTGGCCGAGATCAACGCGGCCCTGGACCAGAACGCCAGCCTGCTGGCCCGTTCCCGGCAGCATCTGGGAAACCTCGCGCATTCGCTGAAGACCCCCCTGGCCGCGTTGGCGAACGAACTGCCCGCCGACCACAAGGGCCAAACGCTGATCTCGCGCATGGACCGGCTGATCGGCTGGCACCTGCGCCGCGCGCGATCCGCCGGGCCAAGGGTCTTGGGCCAGCGGACCCTCGTGCGGCCGGTGATCGACGACATCCTGATGGTCCTGCGCTGGCCCATGCGGGACAAGGGCATGACCGCGCGCATCGACTGCCCTGACACTGCCGCCTTCGCCGGCGAACGGCAGGATCTGGAGGAGATGATCGGCAACCTGACCGACAACGCCGTCAAATGGGGACGAAGCCAGCTGGCGATCACCGTCACCCGGGCCGATCGCCTGACCATCCGCATCGAGGATGACGGCCCCGGCATGGCGGAAACCGACGCCCCCCGCGCGCTGATCCGGGGAGGCCGGCTGGACGAACAAGGCGCCTCGGGGTCCGGCCTTGGGCTGGCCATCGCGGCTGATCTGGCGGCGCTGCATGGAGGGGACCTGCGGCTGGACCGGGCGCGACTTGGCGGGCTGTCGGCCATCCTCGACCTGCCTGCCTGAAATTTCCGCAAAACGCATCCGGCGAAGTTTTACCATTTGATAAAAAATCGGCCCTGTGTCAGCCTGATTCTTGCCAACAGGTGAGCCAGGAGACGTAGATGTCCCAAGCGAGACTGGCGCCGGGCGTCGTCCCCGGCCGCCTTACCCCATCCGAACTGGCAGCGAATTTCGTTGATGTCGCTCCGCCGCTGGACGACCACGAGGCCCGGGTGGCCGCCGACCGCTGCTATTTCTGCCACGATGCGCCTTGCATCACGGCCTGTCCCACCAGCATCGACATCCCGCTGTTCATCCGCCAGATCGCGACCGGCACCCCGGACGCGGCGGCGATGACCATCTTCCACGCCAATATCCTGGGCGGCATGTGCGGCCGCGTCTGCCCGACCGAGAACCTCTGCGAGGGCGCCTGCGTCCGCATGGAGGCCGAGGGCAAGCCGGTCGAGATCGGCGCCCTGCAGCGATACGCCACGGACGGGATGATGGCGCAGCCCGTCCACCCCTTCCTCCGGGCAGCGCCCACCGGCAAGCGCATCGCCGTGGTCGGCGCGGGACCGGCGGGCCTTTCCGCCGCGCACCGGCTGGCAGCCAAGGGCCACGATGTCACGATCTTCGAGGCGCGGCCCAAGCCCGGCGGGCTGAACGAATACGGCATCGCCAGCTACAAGGCCGTGGACGGCTTCGCCCAGGCCGAGGTGAACTGGCTGCTGGGCATCGGCGGGATCACCCTGCGCCACGATTACCGGCTGGGCCGCGACATCACGCTGGACATGCTGCGGGCGGAATACGACGCCGTGTTCCTGGGCATGGGCCTTGGCGGCGTGAACGCGTTGCGGGCCGAGGGCGAGGACCGCCGCAACGTCCTGGACGCGGTCAGCTTCATCCGCGACCTGCGGCAGGCCAGTGACCTGACCACCCTGCCCGTCGGGCGCGACGTGGTGGTGATCGGCGGCGGCATGACGGCGGTGGACGCCGCCGTGCAGGCGAAACTGCTGGGCGCGGAAAACGCCACCATCGTCTATCGCCGCGACCAGTCGCAAATGGGCGCGAGCCGCCACGAACAGGACCACGCGACCAGCGCCGGCGTGCGCATCATCTGCAATGCCGCCCCCGTGAAGGTCCATGGCAACGGCGCGGTGGTCGAGGTCGAGTTCGCCTATACCGAGATCGATCCCGACGGCGGCTTGCGCATGACTGACGACCGCTTCCGCCTGAAGGCCGACCAGCTGTTCCGCGCCATCGGCCAGCGGCTGGACGGCGTGCCCGAGGCGCTGGCGCTGGACGGTGGCAAGATCGCCGTCACGGGCCCCGGCCGGACCAGCATCGCCGGCATCTGGGCCGGTGGGGACTGTGCAGCGGGGGGCGATGACCTGACCGTCACCGCCGTCGCCGAGGGCCGCGACGCTGCCGAGGATATCCACGCCATTCTGATGAGGGGATGATGACGCTCGAAACGCGGGTCAGCGCCAATTATGCCAGCGGCCAGACACTGGAGCGTATCCTTGGCCTTGTCGCCGCCAACGGCGGAGATCCCGGGCATCTCACGGTCGAGGCGCTGCAACCCTTTGATTCGATGCATCTGGGCGGCTGGCGCGCGACCGAACTGCTGCTGGATGCACTGGCGGTCCGGCCTGGCGAAACGGTTCTGGACATCGGCTGCGGGATCGGCGCGGCCTCCCGGACGGCCGCGCGGCGCGGGGCACAGGTGGAGGGCATCGACCTGACGCCGGAGTTCGTGACCGTTGCCGTCGAATTGACGCGGCGGACCGGCACCACGGGCGCCTCCTTCCGCGAGGGCAGCGCCTTGTCCCTGCCCTTTCCCGACCGCAGCTTCGATGCCGCGATCATGCTGCATGTCGGGATGAACATTCCGGACAAAGGCGCGCTGTTCGCCGAGGTCGCCCGGGTGCTGCGGCCCGGCGGACGCTTCGGGGTTTATGACGTGATGCGGGTCGGCTCGGGTGACTTGGCTTATCCCATGCCGTGGGCGGGCACAGAGGCGATTTCCTTCGTGGAAACACCCGATACCTACGCCGAACGCGCCGCTGCCGCGGGTTTCCGCGAAACGGCGCGTCAGGCCCGCGCGCCGGAAGCGCTGACCTTTCTGGACGACTTGATTGCCGCCGGACCGGGACGCGGAATGCCGCCGGACCGGGCGGCGAATATCCGGGCAGCCGTGCGAGATGGCACCCTGGCCCCGGTTCAGATGATATTCACCCTTGGCGTGAAGGATGACGGCAATGGCTGACCTGCGCAGCGACTTCGTCGGGATCAAGTCCCCCAACCCGTTCTGGCTGGCCTCTGCCCCGCCCACGGACAAGGAATACAACGTCCGCCGGGCCTTCCAGGCCGGGTGGGGCGGCGTGGTATGGAAGACGCTGGGCGCCGAAGGCCCGCCGGTCGTCAACGTGAACGGCCCGCGCTATGGCGTGGTCCACGGGCCCGACCGCCGCGTCCTGGGGCTGAACAACATCGAACTGATCACCGACCGCCCGCTGGAGGTGAACCTGCGCGAGATCAAGCAGGTCAAGCGCGACTATCCCGACCGTGCCATGGTCATCAGCCTGATGGTCCCCTGCGACGAGCAGTCCTGGCGCGACATCCTGTCCCGGATCGAGGATACCGGCGCGGACGGGGTGGAACTGAACTTCGGCTGCCCACATGGCATGTCCGAACGCGGCATGGGCAGCGCCGTGGGCCAGGTGCCGGAATACATCGAGATGGTGACCCGCTGGGTCAAGCAGTACAGCCGGATGCCCTGCATCGTGAAGCTGACGCCCAACATCACCGATGTCCGCAAGCCGGCCGAGGCCGCGATGCGCGGCGGCGCCGATGCCGTCAGCCTGATCAACACGATCAACAGCATCACCTCGGTCGATCTGGACCTGTTCGCGCCCGAACCCACCATCGACGGCAAGGGGGCGCATGGCGGCTATTGCGGCCCGGCGGTCAAGCCGATCGCGCTGAACATGGTGGCGGAAATCGCGCGCAACCCCGCGACCCATGGCCTGCCGATCAGCGGCATCGGCGGGGTCACGACCTGGCGCGACGCGGCCGAGTTCATGGTCCTTGGCGCGGGGACGGTGCAGGTCTGCACAGCGGCCATGACCTATGGCTTCAAGGTCGTGCAGGAGATGATCACCGGCCTGCGCGATTACCTGGACAGCCACGACATGGCGCTGTCCGACCTGATCGGCCGCGCGGTCCCGAACGTCACCGACTGGCAGTATCTGAACCTGAACTATGTCACCAAGGCCCGCATCGACCAGGACCTGTGCATCAAGTGCGGCCGCTGCTATGCCGCCTGCGAGGACACCAGCCACCAGGCCATCGCCATGCTTCCCGGCCGCGTCTTCGAGGTGAAGGAGGACGAATGCGTCGCCTGCAACCTGTGCCTGGATGTCTGCCCGGTCGAGAACTGCATCACCATGCGCGAACTGGCCGTCGGAGAGATGGACCTGCGCACTGGCCTGCGCCGCGGCACCCATGCCAACTGGACGACCCATCCGAACAACCCGATGGCGGTCAAGGCGGCGGAATGATCGATGGTCGGGGCGAGAAGATTCGAACTTCCGGCCTACGATATCCAAACGCATAAGGTCTTCCTGAATTCTACAGCTTTTTCTGTAAACCGCCACAAAAAACGCGAGTCCGGATCAAGGGCTTGCGCAAAGACTGTAAACCATCAGTTCATGTTGCGATGTTGCCACGACAACACGGTCAACATTCGGCTCTGATTTTCTTTGGTGTAGGAGCCGATTTTTGCTGCCTCTAAGGTTGCGGTGATTCTTCGCTTTCACCTTCCCTGACAGGCTTTTCCTATGACGCCCTTATTCTCTCCCCAGCGGCCACACCGCCGGGAAACGTGGGGAAGGAATGTGGGGACAGTTCGGGGGGTCAATTCGTGGGGAACGGGCCATGCGGGGCGCTCCCCTGCCTGACCATGCTCAGCCTCTCACCCTGTCCTTCGTCCGGCGCGTCGTCAAGGCGGGCAGCTACCACGACGGCGCTCTCGGACTGATCCTGGTCGTGTCGGCGGCGGGCGGGAAGAGCTGGGTGCAGCGGCTGACCGTGAATGGCCGGAGGCGGGACATCGGCCTAGGGTCCGCCCACAAGGTCTCCCCGGCAGAGGCTCGCAAGGCGGCCGCCAGAAACAAGGCGACGGTCCGGGCCGGCGGGAACCCGTTCAGGGACGGACCAGACCCCTCCGTGGCCGCCCCAGAGCCCCGCAGGCTGACCTTCGCGAAGTTCTGCCAGGAACCGGTATCGGTCCCGCGCAGCGGCCTCGGAGAAGCCCTCCAGGGAGCGGGAAGCCTATCTGCTGCTCCGCAACCACGTCCATCCTATGCTGGCACTTCTGGGACTCGTCGAGATCGGGAACGCCGACGTGGCGGACGCCCTGGCCGCAGTCGGCCGGAACGCCGGCCCCTCCTCTGTCCGGAAGGCCCTGCCGCTGCTGACCCGGATCTTCGAGGAGGCGGTTCAGGAAGGGCTGATTGCGGAGAACCCCGCCTCCGGCATCAGCTACGCCTAGGTCGCGCCCCCCAAACTGACCTCAAAGCACGGAGAGGCCCGCACCAAGCGCGTCCTGGCCGCCCTTCCCGCCTTTCTGAAGGAGATCACCGCCAGCACCGCCCGGCCATCTCTCCTAAAGCTGGTGCGCTTCACGATCCTGACCGCCCGGCACCCGCAGGAGTGCCGTCTGGCGCGCTGGGAGCAGATTAATCAGGACGCGGCCGTGTGGCGCTTCCCCAGCATGCAGAAAGACGGAGCGCGGCAGATCGAGGTGCCGCTCCATGATGCCCTGCTGGAACTTCCGAAGGAGGCTGCGGCGCTGCGTGTGCCATCAGCGGGGGACTGGGTGTTCCCGAACCCGGTGCGGCCAGGGGAGCCTTACGGGAACACGGCAGCGGACAAGATCCCGGCCAGGTTCGGGTATGAGTTGAACATGCTGGATGTCAGGCGGGCGCGTGAGATGTGGGCGAAGCAATCGGTTTGTAGCCCTAGAGCATTACCAGATTGGCACGAGCATCTTTCGTCCACATAGCCGACGATGAAGGCCTACTCACACCCTCGACGAATATCGGTTCGATGACACGCCGGGCAATGAACCGGCGATAAGGGCCTGTGTTCCTTTTGCGCCGCATCCCTCTCATCAGGCGTAAGAACCTCTTTCGAGAATCTGTTGCCGCAGTTATTGCAGCGAAGTTCTCCCATCTCAGCCATAGTCTATCCCTGCTTGACCTAAGAACTCTGCGTAAAGCGCCTCGGCGGCCTCTTTGGGTGTCATTCTCCCATTATGCCCTTTGTGAGACGACATCATCCCTGAGCGTAGAAACTGCTCGTATTCATCTGCTTCAACTGTAAATCCCCCGTTAGGGATTCCTTCTCGCGCATCTTTTTGGAATACATAAGTGATATCGCCCAGCCCATAACGGCTGGTCGAGCAAAGGACAGTAATATGCGCGGACCCTGATCGGACCCTCTGCCGATTTACGACGGTGCAGGAAAACTTCTTGTCTCCCCTGGATATGTATCTTCCCCGAAGACCATCGACTGGAGTGCCCCCACTGAAGTGGTCCACCCACTGGGATAGAGTTATCCCGTTCAGGAGGACCAGCAGATGGCAGGCAAGCGAGACAAACCCGAAGACATCGTTCTGAAGCTTCGGCAGGTCGAAGTGCTTCACGGACAAGGAATGGCAATCTCTGACGCGGTGCGGCAGGTCGGCGTAACCGAGCCGACGTATTATCGCTGGCGCAAGCAGTATGGAGGCATGAACCGGGATCAGCTCAAGCGGCTCAAGGAGCTTGAGGCGGAGAACCAGCGGCTGCGGCGCGCGGTATCAGATCTGACCTTGGACAGTGAGGCGCGAGCCGCCACTGGTTCAAGGCCGTGCCGAACGATCCTGAGCGAGGCTGCACGGGGAACCGCAGGACCGCGCAGCGAAACTTCTAAGCCCTTCGCGCCGTCGCAAGTGCATCGATCATGTGCGGCAGGCGCTCGACATATCCGAGCGCCGCGCCTGCCGCACCCTCGGGCAGCACCGCCCGACGCAGCGCAAAGCTCCTTGCGGCGCCCCGGACGAAGAACGGCTGACGGAGGACATTATCACGCTCGCTCGCACCTACGGGCGATATGGCTATCGGATGATCACCGGACTGCTGAACAACGCCGGGTGGCATGTAAATCATAAACGCGTGGAACGGGTATGGCGGCGTGAAGGGCTAAAGGTCCCGCAGAAACAGGCAAAGAAGGGCCGGCTCTGATTGAACGATGGGTCCTGCGTCCGGCTCCGGCCGGAGCACCCGAACCACGTCTGGTCCTATGATTTCGTTCAGGACCGGACACATGACGGACGGCTGTTTCGAACGCTCAATATCATCGACGAATTCACGAAGGAGGCGCTGGTGATCCGTGTAAATCGCAAGCTTGCTTCCACCGACGTAATCGACGCCCTGACGGATCTGTTTATCTTGCGCGGCCCGCCTGTGTTCATAAGGTCCGACAATGGCGCGGAATTCATTGCCAAGAAGGTGCAGGGCTGGATCGGCGCGGTTGGTGCCAAGACCGCGTTCATCGAGCCGGGCTCATCCTGGGAGAACGGGTATTGCGAGAGCTTCAACGCTCGATTCCGCGACGAACTCCTGGACGCAGAAGTCTTCTATTCGCTCAGGGAGGCCCAGATCCTCATCGAGCGATGGCGCCGCCACTACTGTTGGGCGACAAACACCATGGCCGGTGCCGACAACCAGCTTGGCCGGTGGGGCTGAACGGAAGACGGGTATGCCCGTCTGGAGTGCAGCCCCACCGGCCTGAGTGATTTCGGGGATAGGTGCTGATCGCTGCGGGTTGGTAAACCGGGAGCCTCTGCCGTCAAACGGAGGATCCGGGTTGGCCTACAAACCCATCACCGACCAGCAAGTGAGATTATACATGTCCAA
>NZ_JAPTYD010000099.1 GCF_026913015.1 Paracoccus benzoatiresistens | reverse complement strand
GCCCAGTGACATCACGCCGGAAAACACCGTCAGGTAGATGGCCAGCCCCCGGGCCCGGACCCAGTCGGGCAGGGCCGGTTGTGCGGCGACGTTCAGGCTGGAGAGGACTGCAATCCAGGATGGTCCGGCAATCAGACCGGCCAGCAGCGCAGGTGCTTGCCCCGGCACCAGTGCCAGCACAACCAGCACGATCGCAGTGCCTGCTGTACCCAGGATCACGGTGCGGTCCGGGCCAAGCCTTGTGCGCAGCCTTGGCAGCACCAGGGCGCCGCCGACCGCACCAACCCCGACCGAGGCCAGAAGCGCGCCGTAAAGCCCTGCCCCTCCGCCCAGCACGTCACGCGCCACCAGCGGCAGCATGGCCCAGAAGGCACTGGCAAAGAGAAAGAACCCCGCCGCCCGCACAAGAACCAGCCGCAGAGGGCGGGTGAAGACTGCATAACGCAGGCCTGCGACCATCGCGCCTAAGACATGCTCGGCCGGCAGCTTGCGGGCGGGCTCCGCCTGCGGCTTCCACCAGACCAGCGCCGCGATGACCACCAGCGTGAAGAATATTGATTTCCACCCAGAAGTGACCCAGGTTTTCCATCGAGAACTGACCCACCTTTGATTATGGTTTTTGGGTCATTCAGTGGTCAAGGCATGTGTGGTCTCCTTCTTTTGGCGCGCTGCGGCGGCTGAACTGGCTTTGAAGCGGAAGCTGTCGTTTCCGGTCTCCAGGATGTGGCAGCGGTGTGTGAGCCGATCGAGCAGCGCGGTGGTCATCTTGGCATCGCCGAACACCGTGGCCCACTCGCTGAAGCTGAGGTTGGTGGTGATGATGACGCTGGTGCGCTCATAGAGCTTGCTCAGCAAATGGAAGAGCAGCGCGCCGCCCGAGGCGCTGAAGGGCAGATATCCCAGCTCATCGAGGATCACGAAGGCGGGTCAGGCTCTCGGCAATCTGCCCGGCCTTACCCTTGGCCTTTTCCTGCTCCAGAGCGTTGACCAGTTCGATGGTGGAGAAGAAGCGGACCTTGCGGCGGTGATGCTCGATGGCCTGGACGCCGAGGGCGGTCGCGACATGGGTCTTGCCGGTGCCTGGTGAGCACGTCACATACTGCCCGATCTCAGGGTGACGCAAAGATCTACTATCCATTTCATCCGCGCCATGGCGAGCGTATCGAGGTCGTTCGCCGGCATCGGTTCCGCGGCGTCAGCATGTACGTTGTCCGTCAGATCGATGGCACGCTGGCCCAGATCCCGACCTGGATGTGTACACCGGAGGCTGCGGCCATGACCATCCGGGAACAGCCACGCGTATCCCTTGCGGGACTGCGGGACCTTCGTTTCGCGCTTGAGGCAATTCTATCCTCGCTCTCAGGAACAGAGAGAGGAGATCTGGATGGGACGCGCGCAGCAGTTACCGCTACAAGGAGACCTTCTGACGCTGATGGAGCCGGGGCCGATGTTGACGGACGCGGCGCAGGCCACGGTAGCACCGCTGTTGGCGGCGCTGCTCCTGGAGGCCGTGGAGACCCAAGGTCAAAATCCGAAGAACGATGCCCTGGAAACGGGAGGGCGCGATGAGCAAGATCGCGTCTGAGCATCTCAGCCGGCAGGCCTTCGTCTATGTCCGGCAATCCACGCAGGACCAGTTGCTCCACAACCACGAAAGCCGCCGTCGGCAGTACGGCCTCGCCGCTCGCGCACAACAACTCGGCTGGGCGGAGCCGATCGTGATTGACGACGACCTCGGCCGTTCCGGCGGTGGTATCGCACGCCCGGGCTTTGAGCGATTGCTGGTGGCGATCTGCGAGGGACGCGTCGGGATCGTGTTGGCCGTGGAAGCTTCGCGGCTTGCGCGCAACGGGCGCGACTGGCACACGCTGCTGGAGTTCTGCGGTCTCGTTGGCTGCCTTCTCGCCGATGAAGACGGGCTCTACGACCCGCGTTTGCCGAACGATCGGCTCCTGCTCGGGATGAAGGGCACCATGAGCGAGATGGAGCTGTCGGTGCTGCGCCAGCGCTCGCTCGAAGCGTTACACCAGAAGGCACAGCGTGGTGAGCTGTTCTTCCATGTGGCGGTTGGCTACGTGAAGGTTGGACGGGACCGCATCGCGAAGGACCCCGACCGGCGGATCCAGCAGGCAATTGGGCTCGTCTTTCGCAAGTTCGCCGAGTTTCAGAGCATCCGGCAGGTCCATCTCTGGCTGCGACGCGAGGGTGTTCTGATGCCGTCGGTCGAGAGCGACGACGATGGCCGGCGTGTGATTTGGAAGGCGCCGGTCTACAATACCGTCCGCGGGCTCCTGACCAACCCGGTATATGCCGGCGCATACGCCTTCGGCCGAACGGCCAGCCGGATCACGGTCGAGAACGGGCGAAAGCGCGTCAGCCGTGGCCACCGCCGCGACCGTGAAGAGTGGGATGTATTGATCGTAGATCATCATGAGGGCTACGTTGCCTGGGAGGAGTTTGAGAGGAACCAGCGCCTGATCGCCGATAATGCCAACTGCCGCGGCCTCATGGCTCGCGGTTCGGTCCGCCGGGGCGAAGCAATGCTCGCGGGGCTTTTGCGCTGCGGTCATTGCGGCCGCCGGCTGCACGTATCCTACAGCGGGAACGGTGGCTTCTGCGTTCGCTATTCCTGCCGGGGCGCACATCTCAATCACGGAACACAGACCTGCATCTCGTTCGGAGGAATGCGCGTTGATGCCGCAGTCTCGGCAGAAGTCCTGCGATTGCTGAGCCCACTTGGTGTGGAGGCCGCGCTCATGGCTGTCGCGGAGCGCGACGCCGCGATCGCCGATACGCGGCAACAATCGGAACTCGCGCTAACGCAGGCCCGGTACGAAGCCAATCTTGCCCGCCGCCAGTACGACGCTGTTGATCCCACAAACCGGCTGGTCGCGGCCGAACTCGAGCAGCGTTGGAACACTCGATTGGCGGAAGTCCAACGCCAAGAGGAGCGCTTTGCTGCCATCGGAATGGACAAACCGTCCCTATCGCCGACGGAGCGAGAACGCCTGCTGTCGCTTGGCGCAGATCTCCCTACAGCATGGTCCCATCCCGGCGTGACCGCCGAGACACGCAAGCGCATCCTCCGCGCCGTCCTTGAGGAGATCGTCGTCACATTAACGAAGGAACGGATCGAATTGCTTCTCCACTGGCGGGGTGGAGATCATACGTCTCTTGCCGTCCCACGCAATCGCATAGGCCAGCACCGCTATTCCAGCGATGTGGAGGTCCAAGACTTGATCCGTGTGCTCTCCCGGCAACAAACCGATGGTGCGATCGCGGCGACACTGAATCGACTGGGTATACGGACTGGCCGCGGCAACCCGTGGACCGAGATGCGAGTTCGGAGTTTCCGCCACACCTACCACATCCCTGTCTATCAGCTCGGTGAAGCAGCCGAGCGAGGCGAGTTGTCGCTCGAGGAGGCTGCGAACAGGCTCGGCGTCAGCAAGATGACGGTGCTCCGCCTGATCCGGGAAGGCACCCTTTCCGGCAATCAGGCCTGCAAAGGCGCTCCTTGGGCGATCCCGGAAGCGCAAATCGCAGGCCTTGAACCGGCAAAATCATCCTCAAAAGGCCCGCGAACATCTGACCCCATGCAGCAAAACCTTGATCTTCAATAGCGTAGAAAGGTGTGCATTATGAGACCCGACCAGGGCCGCCAATCAGGACCACGTTCCGGGCACCGTCCAGGAACTCGCAGCGGTGTAGTTGCCGGACTGTAGCTTCGTTGATCTCGCTGGCCGAGAAGTCGAAGCCCGAGAGGTCCTTGTAGGCCGGGAAGCGCGCCGCTTTCATGTGATAGGCGATGGAGCGCACCTCGCGCTCGGCCATCTCGGCCTTGAGAAGCTGGGACAGGATCGGGACGGCTGCTTCAAAGGCCGGCGCCCCTTGCTCGATCAGGTCGGTGACGGCTTGCGCCATGCCATGCATCTTCAGGCTGCGGAGCATGATGACGACAGCACCGCTGGCAGGATCATGACGCATGATGGCCTCCGGTGATGTGAGCCCGCAGGCCGTCGTAGCGTTCGACATTGGCCCTGGGCTCGCGGCGCAGGGCAAGGGCCTGCGGGGTATCGAGGGGCGGCCCGCCGATGACCTTTCCATCGACCAGCCGGTGCGAGGCAGGTTCAGCACATGGGTCTTGGTCGCCACGCCCTCGGCCAGGGCCAGTTCCACTGCGGTCAGCACGGCCTGCTCGTCGTGCTGGAGGACCAGGGCAAGGATGTCGACCATCTCGCGGTCCCCGCCGGGTTTGCGCAGCATCTGATCCTGCAGTTGTCGGAAGGCAGGCGGGAACTCGGCAAAGGGCGCGCCATTGCGCAACGCACCAGGCTTGCGCTGGTGAACGGCCAGATAATGCCGCCAGCCATAGATCGTCCGCGGCGGCAGCTTGTGGCTGCGCTGGATGATGCGGCCATGCTCGCACAGGATGTTGCCCTCGGCCGCCACGACCAGCCGGTCCGGATAGATCCGCAGACTGACGGGGCGATTGGCAAAGGACGCCGGCACACTGTAGCGATTGCGCTCGAAGCTGATCAGGCAGGTGGGCGAGACGCGCTTGCTCAACTCGACAAAGCCGTCAAAGGCAGGCGGCAACGGCATCAGTGCGGCCCGCTCCTCAGCCCAGACATCGGCGATCGTGCCGGACAGCGTGCCGTGCGGGGTCTCCTGCCACACCTCCAGGCAACGCTGCTCCAGCCAGGCGTTCATCGTGGCAAGGTCGGGAAAGCCCGGCATCCCCTGCAAGACCTGATGGCGGGAGTCCTGAACGTTCTTCTCGACCTGCCCCTGCGCCAGCGGGCTCGAACCGATGGCGCCACGCTGGCGCAGTCCCAACCCGCCGCCGGATTGCAGAAGCCGTTCATTGCGGCGCCATTGGTCCGAGCCCAATGGACGGCGGCTCGAAGACATAGTGGTTGGCCATGGCCAGGAAGCGGAGGTTGACCTGCCGCTCCTTGCCGCGACCGACACGGTCCACTGCGGTCTTCGTTCGGCCTGGCCTCGGACCCATGGCGGCCAAGCCTCACTGTCATAGATGCCGCGCTCGGGCACGCCGCCAAAGACACGGAGCGCGTGCCAGGGGGCATCGAACAGCATCTCGTGGGTCTGCAGGGGGTAGGCGCGCAACAGGAAAGCCCGGCTGTGCGACAGCTTGATATGCGCCATCTGAAGCTTGGTGCGCTCGTCGGTCAGATGTCCGTAGTCTTCGCTCCAGTCGAACTGGAAGGCCTCTCCCGGTCGGAAAGACAGCGGAACGAAGGTGCCGCGGCCCGTGCTCTGCTGTTCCCGTTGTTGGTTTGTCCGCCAGCCCCGCGCAAAGGCCGCAATCCGGTTGTAGGAGCCGGTGAAGCCCAGCTTGACCAGATCGACATGCATCTGCTTCAGCGTCCGCCGCTGCTTGCGCGACTTGCCGGCCTCCGTCCTCAACCAGCCGGCCAGCTTCTCGGAGAAAGGATCAAGCTTGCTCGGGCGGTCCGGCGTGGCAAAGGACGGCTCGATCGCTCCTGAGTTCAGATACTTCTTGATCGTATTGCGCGACAGGCCGGTGCGACGCGCGACCTCGCGGATCGGCAACTTCTCCCGCAGCCGCAGCTTCCGGATCACGTTCAAAAGTCCCATGTGGATCACTCCGTAAACCCCCTCCGCTCTCCGCGTCGGGGAAGGGTCACATGGGTCAAATCTCAATGGAAATTATTGGGCCTGCCTGGGTCACTTCTGGGTGGAAATCAACAGCCAATGAGTGATCCCAGCCGTGTCGATCGGCTGTATCGAGCCGGCAGTCCAGAGCAGATCGACCGAATGGAACCACTGGTCGTATACGTCATAGCTCTCCGGCAACAGCACGCCTCGGCTCTGGCATGACAGTCCTGTCACCCGAACTGACAAAATGACCCCCTGGCGACTCCAGGAACTGACCCCCTCGGATCTGCCGAGAGGAGGGACAGATGAGGAGCGGTGCTTCAGAGTTTCCTGCACGATCGAGGTCGATGCGGGGAGAGGAGATGCTTCAGGCAGAGGAGGTGGCCGCGATGATGCGGCTGCATGAACTGGGCTGGGGGGCGAAGCGGCTGTCGAAGGAGTTTGGCTGCGCCCGCAATACGGTCCGACGCTATCTCGATGCCGGTGGCGTTGTTGCTTACAGCAAGCCGGTGCGCAAGACGGCATTCGACGGGCTCGATGACTGGCTGCGTGAGCGGTTTTTCCGGCATGGCGGCAACGCCGATGTCATCCGGCAGGAACTGTCCAGTGAGCATGGGATCGTAATCGGGCTGCGATCTGTCGAGCGTCGAGTTCAGCGTTGGCGGCGGGAGTTGAAGGCGCAAAAGCGGGCAACAGTGCGCTTCGAGACGCCTCCCGGGCATCAGCTGCAGATTGATTTTGGCGCAGCTCGGGTGTGGATCGCCGATGAGCCGCTCTGCGTGCATCTGTTTGTCGGCACACTCGGCTACTCGCGCCGAATGCATATCCGTCCGTCGCTGCGCGAGCGCCAGATGGACTGGTTCGCAGGCATGGAGGAGACCTTTCTGCGCTTTGGAGGGGTGCCAACCGAGATCCTGTTTGACAACGCCAAGGCCCTGGTCGAGCACCATGACACGGCAACGCGCGAGGTCCGGTTCAACGGCCGGCTTCACGCTTTCGCCCGCTACTGGGGCTTCAAGCCCAAGGCCTGTGCTCCCTATCGAGCCCGCACAAAGGGCAAGGACGAACGCGGCGTCGGCTATGTGAAGCACAATGCGATCGCCGGCCGGCGCTTCCCGTCCTGGGGTGCGTTTGTTGCCCATCTTGACCAGTGGAATCGGGAGATTGCCGATCAGCGTGTGCATGGCACGACCGGCGAATTGCCAATCGTGCGGTTTGCCGATGAGGCCGGCGCGCTTCGCCCCCTGGGCGGTCGGGCTCCGTTCGGTCAGCTGCGTGACCTGATCCGTAAGGTTCGTCCCGACTGCGCCATCGACCTTGATACCAACAGCTACTCGGTGCCGTGGCGCCTGGTCGGCGAGACCGTGCAGGTCATGGTCCTTGCTGGCCGCGTCATCGTGCGTCACGCCGGCAACGTGGTGGCCGACCATCCCGTTTGTCAGAGCCGCCGTCAGCGGATCACCGACAAGGCGCACCTGATCGGTGTGGTTGGAGGCGGACCGATCCAGGAGGAACCGGCCCCGAGCATCCAGACACCTGCCTTGCTGCGCCCGCTTGCCGAGTATGAAGCGGTTGTCGGAGGAGGCTGGTGATGACAGCGGTCGATCACGAAACGCTGGTGGCAATGCTCGACCGGCTCAAGCTGACGGCCATTCGGGACCAGCTTGATACCCTGCTGGATGAAGCCGCACGTTCGGACATGACCTTGCGCGAGTCCCTGGCCTTTCTGGTCCAGCGCGAGATTGCCCGGCGCGACGAACGGCGCATCTCCATGGCAAGCAAGCTCGCCCAGTTTCCGTTCGTGCGTGAACTCGCGGGCTTTGAGTTTGAAGCGCAGCCTTCGCTGGACCCGGGGCAGATCCGCGAACTCGCGACCTGCCGATGGATCGCGCATGGCGACACGACACTGCTCCTGGGGCCGCCGGGGACTGGCAAGACGCACTTGGCTGTTGCCTTGGGACGAGAGGCGATCCGGCAGAACCACTCGGTGCAGTTTGTGACTGCGGCAACCCTCGTGGCAATGCTGGCCAAGGGTCACGACGACGGCCTTCTCGAAAAGCAGCTGACGCAGCTCAGCCGGCCCAAGCTTCTGATCATTGACGAGCTGGGTTACCTGCCCTTTGAGGCCAACGCCGCCCACCTGTTCTTCCAGCTGGTATCACGCCGTTACGAGAAAGGCTCGATCCTGATCACCTCGAACCGTTCCGTCGGCGAATGGGGCAGTGTGTTTGGCGACCCTGTGGTTGCAACGGCAATCCTTGACAGGCTGCTGCATCATTCAACGGTGATCACCATCCGCGGTGACAGCTACCGACTTCGCGAAAAGCGCAGGTCTGGTCTCCTGCAGAAGGCCGGGCCTGCGTTCGAAACCGACAAGGCCAACCATTCATGAAAGGGGATCAGTTCTTCACGTCGCCAAAGGGGTCAGTTCTTCAGTTCGTTTGACAAGTCGGTCGTGTCTCGGAAGTGGTAGAAATTGGACAGTGGCGTAATCTCCGGGTGAACTGACACCCACCCAACCGGCGGC
>NZ_JAPTYD010000098.1 GCF_026913015.1 Paracoccus benzoatiresistens | reverse complement strand
ACGACACGCCAACCCGGGCGGCTTCAAACCCGGCCAAGCTGGTTGTCGGTCAAGGACAAGGTGGTTGACGCACTACAGGGAGCAGTCGGCAGAGATCATGTCATCCCTCTTTGAGGACAGGGCAGAGGCTGTCTCGCTTCCTAGGGTGCTGATGGTCTGTCTGCCTAAGGCTGCAGCTATGTGTCGAGGCTGGTTGGCAACGATCTACGAGAGCAGGCACTCATGCCGCTAATGCCGTGTTGTTAAGCTTCCGGAAAGAGGATCGCCTCAACATCCATGGCGCCATTCAGGACGTGCAGGATGGTGATCCGCTCCTGGTCGACACGATAGAAGATCAGGTAGCGCCCATGCACTCGACGGCGAATGCCGTGCTGCTTGTAGCGCGGAACCACTGGCCATGCGAATGGCACTTCGGCCAGTTCCACGCAGCAGTGATATAGCTCACGCATGAACGTCACGGCGCGTGCGGGATTGTCGCGCGCGATGTAATCGCCAATTGCTTCCAAGTCAGCTTCGGCAGTGGCAGTGATCTCGACGATCATTCTGCGCCGGGATCCATTGCCTTGTACTTGGCCTCCAGTCTCTTGAAGACCTCACTGGCAGGCAGCGACTGTCCCGCCTGTGCATCTGCAAGTCCACGTGCCAAGGCTTGGTCCAGCACGGCCAGGCGTGTCTCACGCTCTTGAAGCAGGCGAATGCCCTCGCGTACGACTTCGCTCTTCGAGTTGTAGCGTCCGCTCTCGACCAGTTTTGCTACGTAGCTTTCAAGCTGCGTTCCAAGTTCTGCACTGAGCATCCCAGCCTCCATCAACGACAGGTAAAGAATGGCAGTTTTGATAACAGTTATCAAGACATCTTGTCTTGCAGTTTGCAGCGCATAGGCGGCGCAAACCACAGAGCTGCTTTAGCAGCGCCATGAACTCCACCACCGATGCTACGATCCCGGGCTGAGCGAGGGACAGGAGAGAGATAGGCTAAGGGGCACCTCGATTTTTCGACCGCTTGCGCTGTTCTTGGCGGGTTCAACGGCCTGCAGAACGCATGACCCGTCTGGGCACGGTGTGGCGTGTTGGCTTCGCAGGCTTTACGGCCGGAGGACTGCGCCGCCTTTCGGCCTTGCGGGCTGACTTCGGCGCTCCGGATCACGCCGGGTAGGGGTTCAGGCGGCGCAGCTGGACGAGGCGACGCATGTTGTAGGCGAGGTTCTTCATCCCGATCTTGGCCTTCGCCCGCACCAGGCCGATGGTGCGCACCAGCGTGCCGCCCATGTCGTTGGTCTGCGCGCCGAAGACATGCTCGACCCGCGCGCGCACGGTGGATTTCGTCCGGTTGCTGGCCTTGCCTTGTTCGGTCAGTGGTTTGCCGCGCTTGCCCTTGCGGTGGATGTGGCTCTTCAGCCTGGATGCGCGGAGCCTCGCCTCCATCTCTGCGGACCGATACGCCGGATCAGCCCAGACCCCCGCGCCGGTGTTGCCCTTCATCAGCAGATGATCCACTGCCTGGCTGTCATGCAGGGCCGCATTGCTGACATGGTAACGGCGGACCAGCTTGTGCTGGCGGTCCACGTTGACGTGGTTCTTGTAGCCATAGTGGGATTTCCCGTGCTTCTTGGTCTAGCGGGCATCCACGTCCTTCTGCGATCGCTTGGCGGGCTTTTCGGCCCAGCCCTCGGGCTCCTCGCCGGCCTTGATTGCCCGGTTTTCATCCCGCGTATTGTGGTTCTTCGGCACCGGCACGATGGAGGCATCCAGGATCTGGCCGCCCCGCGCGATGTAGCCCTGCCGCGCCAGATAGCCATCGAACTGCTGAAACAGCACCTCGACCATGCCCGCCTGCGCCAGCCCCTCGCGATAAAGCCAGACTGTCTTGGCATCGGGCGCGCGGTCCTCCAGCCCCAGACCAAGGAACCGCATGAAGGACAGCCGGTCGCGGACCTGATACTCGATCTGGTCGTCCGACAGGTTGTAGAGGGCGCCCAGCACCAGCGTCTTGAACATCACCACCGCGTCCATCGGCTTGCGCCCCGCCCGCGACTTGCGCTCCGCCTGGGGCTTGCGCCAGACACGCTCCAGCGTCGGGCGGAACTCCTCCCAGGGCACGATGGCGTCGATCTCGACCAGCGGGTCTCTTTTGGCATCCAGGCTCGCGTAGCGGTCCGAAAGATCAAAGAAACCCATCTGCGCCATCGTCACGCTCCAGCAGCCGAATGCCCCGTGCGTCCTACCCCGGCGGCCCGGCTAGCGCAATTTTTCGAGGTGCCCTAAGGTTGGTGACGGAGCGCGAGAACATGATGCATCGCAGCAGATGACCCCCTCGGCGGCCGTCCCGCACCGCCTTCAGGCCACTCTCCGCTCGTTGTGCCGCGCCAATGGATCTGTGCTGGCACTGTCGCAGGCATGTGTAGCGGCCGGGACACGTTGCGTTTCAAAGGTTAAAACCAGACCTGATCTGTCCTGCAAAAACCTTGCAGCTTCGCCGCTCTCCATGCCATGCAACAAGCCTCATGACAGGGGGAGGCCATTATGGCGAGAGGGACGGTCAAGTGGTTCAACACCGACAAGGGATACGGCTTCATTGCCCCGGATACCGGGAGTGGCGATGTGTTCGTCCACATCAGCGCGGTACAGCGGGCCGGGTTGCAGTCCCTATCGGATGGGCAGAAGGTTTCCTATGAGCTGGAGACGGGCCGCAACGGCAAGACAAGCGCCGTTGATCTGCAGACACTATAAGATAGCAGCTCACCTCACCGGCTGACCTGAAGCGGGCCTGACGTGACCGGGTCTTGTTGTGGCACTTGCTAACCGGCTTCTGACCAAGGTCGCAATCAAGAAGGGCAGGGGACGGTCGCAAGGGCAGCAACCCGAACACCAGGACTGTCCTGAACTCCGAGACAGTCGCGAGGAGCAATCCTTGGATCAGCAGCGCGCGCCGCAGGCGGCCCCTGGACAGCAGCAGTTGCGGATATGGCGTCCGGCTATCCAAGGCGCGAGGCCGACGCCCACCGGCAGTTCATCGAGCAGTATGGCGATCATCCATGTCGCTCCGGGTTGGCTCATCGATCCCCGGGGCTGCGCCCGCGACTGAAGGCCGCCATGCGGCAAACCGGTGTGAACGGTGCAGCCATGTGCACAACAGAGCCGCGGCTGACCTAGAGGTCCGGTCCGATCTGACCTGCACCCCATTCGACACTGAGCCGTGGCACCAGCACGAGGCCGTGCTGCGATCCTTCGGGCAAACCTGCCTCTTGAAGGGGTATTCGCGGGCGACCTTGAGGCACGGATACTCAATCCGCACCCCGGCGGAGGAATTCCACCGTTCAGCCAGACTTCTCTCCTGCGAGCCACTCGGCGAGCTTTGACCAGCGTCGCCGTCCCGAGACGTTTTTGACGGCGATTGCCACCGCCTTTCTCTGACCCACCAGCACCACCAGCTTTCGACCCCGGGTCACGCCGGTGTAGATGAGGTTGCGTTGCAGCATGGTGTAGTGCTGTGTCATCACCGGGATGACCACGGCCGGGTATTCCGAACCCTGGCTCTTGTGGATGGTCGCGGCATAGGCCGGCACCAGCGTGTCGAGCTCGCCAAAGGCGAAGGTGACCGTGCGGCCATCGAAATCGACCGCGACCTCGCCCTCGTCCGCATCGACATCCTTGATGGTGCCGATGTCGCCATTGTAGACCTCCTTGTCGTAGTCGTTCTCGACCTGCATGACCTTGTCGCCCGGCGCGAAGGTCCAGCCGAACCGCTCCACCTTCTTCTCGCCGGCCGGGTTCAGGGTCTTCTGCAGCTCGATGTTGAGCGACCGGGCTCCGACGCCGCCCCGGTTCATCGGGCAGAGCACCTGGACGTCCCTGATCGGGTCAAACCCGAACCGGCGGGGGATGCGGTTGCTCACCAACTCCACGATGCGCGACACCGCCTCTTCGGGATCACGGGCGGGCACGAAGTAGAAATCCGCCGTGCCGTCAGGGGGCGCAAGGTCCGGCATCCGTCCGGCATTGATGGCATGCGCGCTGGTGATGATCTTGCTCTGCGCGGCCTGGCGGAACACCTCGGACAGGCGCACCACCGGCACCGCCCCCGAGCCGATGATGTCGGCCAGCACCTGACCCGGCCCGACCGAGGGCAGCTGGTCGATGTCGCCCACCATCAGAAGCGCGGCCGCAGTCGGCAGCGCCTTCATCAGCGACTGCATCAGGGGCACGTCGACCATGGAGCTTTCATCCACCACCAGCAGGTCGCAGTCGAGCGGGCTTTCCTCGTTGCGCTTGAAGCCGAAGGCCTTGGGGTCGAACTCCAGCAGACGGTGGATGGTCCGCGCTTCCATGCCGGTCGTCTCCGTCATGCGCTTGGCGGCTCGACCAGTTGGGGCTGCGAGCAGGAGCCTGACCCCCTTGGCCGCCAGAATGCGCAGGATGGCGTTCACGATCGTGGTCTTGCCGACGCCAGGACCGCCGGTGATCACCGTGACCTTGGACCTGAGCGCCAGCCGGATGGCCTCGGCCTGGCTGGGGGCAAGGCTGAGGCCGGTCTTGCCCTCGATCCAGGGCAGGGCGCGATGGGTATCGATCTCCGGCCAGGGCAGGGGTCCTACCCGGAGCCGCTGGAGGTGCCCGGCAATGGCGCGCTCGGCCTGATAAAGCCCGGTGAGAAAGATGCATTCTGCCTCGCCGACCCGGTCCGCGGTGACAGAGCCCTCGGCTAGCTCGTCCCCGATGGCGCTCTCGATCAAGGCAGGCGACACCTCGAGCAGTTTCTCCGCAAGGGTGATAAGCTCTGCCCGCGGCAGCCCGCAATGCCCCTCGCCCATGGCCTCGCTCAGCGCAAAGGACACGCCCGCACGGAGGCGGATAGGGGCGGTCTTCTCGATGCCGAGCTTGCCGGCAATCAGGTCCGCGGTGCGAAAGCCGATGCCGCGGATGTCCCGGGCCAGGCGATACGGGTTCTCGCTCATCACCTGCACGGCGTCCGTGCCGTAGGTCTTGAAGATCCGCACCGCGCGCGCCGTGCCCACGCCATGCCCATGCAGGAAGACCATGATCTCGCGGATGACCTTCTGGTCCGCCCAGCCGGCAGTGATCTTGGCCGCCCGCACAGGGCCGATGCCGCCCACCTCGCGCAGGCGCTCAGGCTCCGCCTCGATGATGTCGAACACGTCGGTGCCGAAGGCCTTCACCAGCCGGCGTGCATAGACCGGCCCGATCCCGCGGATCATGCCGGAACCGAGGTATTTCTCGATGCCCTCAAGGCTCGAGGGCGCGGAGGTCTTCAGGAACTGCGCCTTGAACTGCAGGCCATGGGTGCGGTCGTTGAGCCAGAGACCCGAGGCGGTGATCCATTCCCCGGCAGAGATCATCGCGGCATGACCCACAACGGTGACGAGATCCCGGTGCCCGCGCGCCTTGATCCGCAGCACGCAGAAGCCACTTTCGGGACTGTGGAACGTCACGCGCTCGACCAGGCCGGCCAGGACCTCGGTCGGGCTGTTGGTCTCTGCAGATATCACTGGCGCCATCCACACTCCTCGCCAAACAACAGCGCGATATTACCTGACCCCAGGTTGGACCACATGCATCGCGTCCTGTCTTCGTCCTCGACAGTGTCAGGGCGGCTCATCTGAGATCCTCCCGCGTCTTCGACCATGTGCCAGCAGATATATGCCAACAAGGTCGGCAACCAAGTTCCGAAGTATGGCTGTCAAACTGCCTGAAGAGCAAAACGCCACCGTTCGGGTGTCTCCTATGCTTAAATCACCACCGGCGGCAGAGCAGCCTTCGCGGCCTGGACTGCCGGCAGTATGCGTCGATGCGTGATCAGGGAGGAAAACGTCATGGCCATTGCCAAAAACACTGTGTGCCTATGGTTCGACAAGGATGCCGAAGAAGCGGCGAACTTCTATGCTTCGGTCTTTCCGGACAGCCGGGTGGACGCGGTTCACCGCGCTCCCGACGACTATCCGTCAGGAAAAAAGGGGGATGTGCTGACGGTTCAGTTCACGGTCGCGGGGATCCCCTGCATCGGGCTGAATGGTGGCCCTGTCTTCAAGCCGGACGAGGCCTTCTCCTTCCAGATCGCCACCGATGACCAGGAAGAGACCGACCGCTACTGGAACGCCATTGTCGGCAATGGCGGCAGCGAAAGCGAATGCGGCTGGTGCAAGGATCGCTGGGGTCTCTCCTGGCAGATCACGCCGCGCACCCTGACGGAGGCCATGATGGCAGGCGGGGAGGAAGCGCGGCGCGCTTTTACCGCCATGATGACCATGCGCAAGATCGATGTGGCGGCGATCGACGCGGCTCGCCAAGGGTGAGCACCATGCTCTTGGCCGGTAGCTCCTGACACTCAACCGGGTTCCATGCTAGTGACGTGCCGTGGCATTGTAACCAATCCACCTCGTAGCCCCGTAATCAACGGGGCATAACCAGGCAAAGCTTGCCCGCATCCACCTGAGAGTGAGGCCCGGAGGTTCCGTAGAGGCAGCTTGGCGACTGATGTCTTGGGGGGCAGACTTAAACGGAACGGCTGCAAGCGAGACCGTTGGGAGCTTTCCGGACAAGGAGGTGTTGCCGTTCTAGGCACCCTGCCGTGAAGACATGCTGGCAATGCTTAGCTTTGCAGCCCGGTAAGTACGCCTGAGAGCAAATAAGGCTGGCGTCCCTTGGCATATCGCAAGTGAAACATACAAGATTGAACCTCTCCATATGCGATTGCTGCATGGCAGCATTTCCGAAGGGTCTATTGTGCAGGCGCAGCGTTAGCGCCATCTTGAATCCATCGAAAGGCGCCGGGCCAATCCGGGCAGGGCGCAGACGCAAGAACAAAGACGCGAGATAAAGGAACATGCCATGGCTGCTATCGCCCAAACTTACAACGCCGCTGCCTCGCTTGGCTTCGCTGGCCGTCTGATAGCCGCGATCCAGCGCATGCAGGAAAACCGTGCGCGCCGCGTGATCTACCGTCAGACGGTGCGTGAGCTGAACGCCCTGACCAACCGAGATCTGGCGGATCTGGGCATCCACCGCACGATGATCACCCGCCTGGCTCAGGAAGCGGCCTGGGGCAAGTAAGAACAGACCTTCCCGCCCCACCTCCTCCCCCGGGGCCGGACCTGGTGGCATTCTTCTGCCAGAGGATGCCCCCTCCATATAGCCGCCTCATTTGCGGCACCCTGATGCGACGGACCTCTCCTCCTCCCAACGGTCCGTTCGTTGGCGGCAACGGCCTTTCCTCCTCCCATGGCCTTGCCGCACCCATACGCGGCCCCTCCCCCCTCCCTGGGCCAGCGTTACGCGGCGGCGCTCCTCCTCCCTGGGCGCCGCCGCTTTTTCATGTTGGTCATTGCGATTGCGGCCATGACTTCATATCGAAGGGATGCCCGCAATTCGCTGACGTGGATAACGTCGACCTATCAAGAGATCGGCCTGCGTATCCCATTAGACCGCTTCGCCAAGGATTCTGCGAACGGAACCAGAACGTCCGTAACGGGTTTTCTTCAGACATCCTGCAAGAGGCAGTTTCTGATGGCCGACGAAAACCCGAAATCTCATCCGACCGACAATGCCGAAAAGGACCCCGATAGCTGGGTCAGCGGCGACGATCCCATGACAGGAGCGCAGGCTTCCTATCTCAAGACGCTCAGTGCACAGGCGGACGATCCCGAAGCCTTTGACGAAACTATCAGCAAAGCCGAGGCCTCGAAGCGCATCGACTCCCTAAAAGCCAAACTGGGATTGGAATAGAAAACGATACCGGTCCCTGATGAAGGTTGAGCTTTGGCGATCATCCAGGGTCATCTAGCGGTCACGCTCTGACCTCAGTTCGGCGACTTCAGTTTACTGGTGGTGTTGACCGGTAGATGCGGCCGACAAACTAGCGCCGACTCGCAAATGATGTACAAGACATCGAGAGGCTAGACTATGAGAAGCTGTTGTCTTTAAAACAGCTGTTGTTCCATAAATCGGATTATCACCGTCGGAGCCTGCAGCGCGGCATGGTCCCCGTCTTCCAGAAAGGCCAGCTCAACCTAATGCGCAGCCTGAACGAGCAGCGACGTAGGGAGCAAGCACCGCGATCACCCCTCTTGCGTTGCTGATGATGACCTTTGCAGCCCGAGCGAAAGCGCAGACGCCGGTCTGCGTTCGATTTGAGGAGCATGAATCTAAACCGCCGCACTGGGGGCCTTGGTGCACAGGGCAATCGCATTTGGCTCATGTCGCTAAGTTGTTGAGAACGCTGCGGAGGAAGTCGTCGTCCCAGCCGGCTCGC
>NZ_JAPTYD010000097.1 GCF_026913015.1 Paracoccus benzoatiresistens | reverse complement strand
GCCGCCGGCTGGGTGGGTGTCAGTTCACCCGGAGATTACGCCGCCATCCAATTTCTACCACTTCCGAGACACGACCCTTTTCTCTCCGAGGCACAGGCCGCTTGTCTGGCGGCCCGGGGCTGCTACTTCCCTGGCACAGCCAAGGCGGCAGAGAGCCGCACCACGTCCGCAGCGGAGCGCACGACGCTGCGGGCTATGTCTGATATCTCTTTGGTCCTGCTGCCTCGTGACAAGCCAACGCAACAAGGGCTGCAACGGTCCTGCAGGATCACGACCGAGACGTCATGATCCTGTCGTACCTGGCCGCAGCTCCTCCCGTGGCACATCCAACCGCACGCGCGTCAATGTTAAGACCCTACAGTCGCGCCCGCAGGTCAGCCGGACCCGCCACTGAGCCGACTGGAAGGTCAGGCGAAACTTTCCTTCATCATCGCCCTCACCTCGTTCCACAGTGCTCCTGATCCGCCCAGAGCGCATGAGGTCTTGAAAACCCGCCACATCGAGTTCGAGCAGTGGTGCGATCTGGGCCGCCTCAACAACGGGACGATCCTGATCGAACGTGATCTTTGTGGCAGAACGGAGGCTCATGACACTGCTCCTTTCCTCTACGTCACAAGGTGTTCGTCGGCCGGCCCGAAGAACTCGTAGTGGATGCGATCGGCAGGGATGTTCACATCCTTCAGGCCTCCAACAAAGTGCCGCAGGAAGGGACGAGGGCCGCAGAGATAGATTTCCGCTTCGTCCAGGGGCGTGTTGGCTCGTAGCCAGTTGATGGTGATCCGGCCCGGATTGGCTCTGTCGTCGGCGCCACTCTCGTAGAAGGTTTCAACCAGAACATTGCCATGCCGGGCTGCCGCATCTCGCACCTGTGCGTCAAGGGCATGATGTGCGGGGCTGCTCGTGCCATGGACATAAAAGACGGGCACATCGCGGTGCTGCTCTGCCAGCACCTCCAGCATGCTGACGATGGGCGTCAAGCCTACGCCGCCCGATAGCAGGACCAGCGGACGCTGCGGGTCGTTGGCGAGATGGAAATCCCCGGCGGGGGGGGTGGCCTCAAGGATGGTGCCGACAGGCGCGTGATCGTGCAGAAAGCAGGATGCCTCGCCGTCCGGCTCTCGCTTTACGGTGATCCGGTAGCCTTCGTTGCTCGGCATGCTGGAAATGGAATAGTTCCGCTTGACGCCTGCAAGGCCCGCCTCGTCAAAGCGCAACGTCAGATACTGCCCCGGCCGGTGCGAGACAACAGGGCCGCCGTCCTCGGGCCGCAAGATGAACGAGACGATCCCTTCTGCCTCAACCTGCCGTTCCGCCACCAGGAAGCGGCGCCAGTCGGTCCAGCCCCCGGGCTTTGCTTCGATCTCCGTGCGGATGACGGCCTCGCGCTCGATCAGAAGGTCAGCCAGAAACCAATACGCTTCTCCCCAGGCTTGCAGAATATCCGGTGTCGCTGCATCGCCTAGAACCTCTTCCATGGCACCAAGAAGCGCTTCGGCCACAAAAGGATAATGCTCCGGCAGAATCGCGTAGCCAATATGCTTCTGGGCGATCCGCTCCACCGCTGCCCCCAGAACCGACAGGTTGTCGATGTTCTGTGCATAAGCCAGCACGGCCTGCGCCAGGGCAAGACGCTGCGTGCCCTTTTTCTGATTGGCCTGGTTGAACAGCGCAGCAATGTCTTCGTTGCGGAACAGGCGGCGGTACATTGTCTCGGTAATGACAGGACCATGCTGCTCCAGTGCGGGCACCGTAGCCTTCACGACGGCGATGGTCTGTTGCGACAGGGGACGCGGCATGAGTCTCTCCTAATCATGCATTTCTAATGCATCTATAGATCTCTATACATGCAATTGGAATACATCTATTGTAAAAAGATGAAACTGACCCGCTACACCGACTATGCGCTGCGCGCCCTGATCTATCTTGCCGCCCATGACGGTGGGCTGGTGTCGATCCGCCAGATTGCCCAAGCGCACGACATCTCGCAAAACCACCTGATGAAGATCATTCAGGACTTGGGTGCTGCTGGCTTCGTGAAGACCACCAGGGGACGTCACGGTGGGTTGGCGCTGGCGCGGCCGGCGGCAGAAATCACCATCGGTCAGGTGGTCCGGCATACGGAAGGAGATAGCAGGCTCGTCGATTGCAGCACCTGTCGAATTGCCGAAGGATGCAGCCTGCCGGACGTCTTTTCCGAAGCCAGAGAGGCCTTCCTGGCGGTGCTGGACAAGTGCCACCTGTCCGATGCGGCGCGCACGCCGGATGCCTTTCGACATTTGTTCGTGGTCTGATGTGGCGAGACATGACTTGAGCCAGCGTCGGGCATCACCTGGTGCCCAAGGGGTCCATTTTCGCTGATGCCCACAGCTGAAGGAACGCGTCGCTGGATGGCCGTGTTGATTTCCCAAATGAAAAAGGCGCCTGACATTAACAAGTTTTTTATTAGCAGCGCCGTTGCACTGATTCTAACGTCGACACATCTCGCCGCCGGGCCGATCCATACACAGGACGACACGGCACGCCTCGGAACGTCGTTTGGCGAACAGATCTGGCTGGCCAAGGACAACAACGGCAATGGGCACGGTAACGACAAGGCGCGCAAGAACGGTCATGGCAATGCCGGCAACGGCAACCGTGGCAACGGGAAAGCCCACGGGGACAACGAAGATGCCAAGGCAGATAAGGGAAATGATCACGCCAAAGGCGACGGGGGGCCTGAGCATGCAGGTGGACCGAAGCTCAAGACGAACGGCAAGGGCGTCGAGCACGCGTCGCATGGAAACGGCAGGGGCGCCAGCGGCAGCCGAGAGAGTGTCTGATCTTTTGTGTATGACTGATCGGGTCCATGCTTCACCGAAAGGAAGCATGCATGACGATCTCCAAGGAACTTCTCGACGAACTGCTGAAGGGTGTTGAGCGCCCTGAGGATCTGCTCGGCGACGCCGGGCTGATGAAGGAGCTGAAGGTTCGGCTCATGGAGCGGATGCTGGGTGCGGGGCTGACCGCGCATCTGGGCTATGAGGAAGGCAAGGACGCGCCGCCGGGCCAGGCGAACCGGCGCAACGGCTCGTCGACCAAGGTTCTGAAGGGTCAGGACGGCGAATTGCCGGTAGCCGTGCCCTGTGACCGCGACAGCAGCTTCGAGCCGGAGCTGGTGAAGAAGGGCCAGACCCGGATCGATGGCATGGATGACAAGAGTTCGCCATGGAAGCCGCCACTGGTCCGAGGCCCATGGCGGATGGGCTCTATGCCGCCCCGCCGGGCTGACGGTGCGGGATAGCCAGGCCCATCTGCTCGACCTTTATGGCCTGAAGGTCTCACCCGACCTGATCAGCCGCGTCACCGATGCCGTTCTGGACGAGGTCCGGGAATGGCAGAGCCGGGCCTTGGACCGGATGTATCCGATTGTGATCTTCGATGCATTGCGGGTGAAGGTCCGCGATGCCGACAGCCGGACGGTCAAGAACAAGGCCGTCGACATCGCCCTTGGCGTCACCCGCGACGGCCTGCGCGAGGTCCTGGGCCTGTGGATTGCCGAGAGTTGGAGGGGTCACAAAACAGTCCAGTGGACTGTTTTGCCCGACAACGGGCGCCAAGTTCTGGCTCTCGGTGATGAACGAACTGAAAAACCGAGGGTTGCAGGACATCCTGATCGCGGTCGTCGACGGGCTGAAGGGCTTCCCCGAGGCCATCACCGCCGCCTTTCCGGACGCCATGGTTCAAACCTGCATCGTGCATCTGGTCCGCCACAGCCTGAACTTCTGCTCCTGGAAGGACCGCAAGGCCGTGGCCGCCGATCTGCGCCGGATTTACAGCGCCCCGACCGCAGCGATGGCCGAAGCCGAACTCGATGCCTTTGAGAAAAATGGGCCGGGAAATACGCGTCCATCGCCCCGGCCTGGCGCCGGGCATGGCAGGAAGTGATCCCGTTCTTCGCTTTCGACCCGGCGATCCGAAAGATCATCTACCCCACCAGCGCTATAGAAAGTCTGAACCGTGTGATCCGCAAGTCGATCAAGACCCGGGGGTCATTCCCGACCGACGATGCCGCAACGAAGCTGATCGACATGGCGATCCGCAGCTTCGAGAAAGACGGCCGAAACGTCAGGGAATGGTTTGCGGCCCGTAATCAGTTCGCCATAATGTTCGGCGAGCGCTTCGACGCTTGAGTATCTGGAACCGCATGGACCAGGCCAGATACACAAAGCTCAAGACACTCCCGTCTCCATCGGTCCGTGGTTGAAGTCCACAAACTCCACTATAACCGACACCCTCGATGGCCACCCCGGTTACACCGACAGCGCGACGCCAAATTCCACCACGTCCTCGGACACTAACAATCCTCTCGCCCTCCCTGCTGCCGCAGAAAGGAAAAGGGTGGACGACTTTTACGCCGCCCGCAGCAGCTCCATGCCGCCGCTTCCGTGGACTAATTTCGCATCGCCGTTCTCACGCAAGGCCATGACTGCTGCGAGCGCGAGAGCCGGTTTGCTGCCAGAGCCCTGATCGTTTCGTTTGCTGCCAATTCCTTGATTGGACCCACGGCATCTTTTCTGCTGGGAACGAGCAAGAAAACGTAACGGCACGCCATTATTGCTTTTGTCTCTCTATGCGGATGGAACAACAACAGCTTTTTGATATGGATCTCGAAAAAGGGACGCGGTTCTTGGTGAGCGACATTGACGCCTACTATTGAATTTTTGGGACCACTGCATTCTGCCAGAACCTCGCCGTTGCGTCAGATTATTCTTGCCTGGTCAATCTCCCCAAGGGGGCGGCGAGCGGGTTGCACCAACTCGCATGTCTTCGACAAGACTATCTCAGGCCTGTGCCTCCTCCCGGACCCTCGGGGCCATCAGGACCGCCGCCTCGGAGGGCACGGTCCAAGCGCCATTGGTTTCGGATTGGGGCGTGCCGCTACCGCCATAGGCGGGGTCCTCGCTGGACCAGGCCAGTTGCCAGCGACATCCGGCGGGCGGCGCAAGGAGCGGTTCGGGAAGCGAGGCCTTGTGCAGATCGCGCCCCAGGTTCACCAGCAGCAGGCGCGCATCGCACCCCCGGCCAAAGCGCAGCAGGAAGGCGCCCTGCTCCAGCACCGCGCCGTCCAGGCCCTGCGCGCCCTGCGCCGCCAGCACCGGATCGGTCCGGCGCAGGGCCAGAAGGTCGCGATGAAGGGCCACGGCCTCGGCGTGTTGGTCCCACTCGGCCCAGTCCAGCCGGCTGCGCGCGAAGGTGTCGGGATCGTCCGGCGGGGCTAGGCGGTTCTGCATCTGCGTGGTCGCCAGCGCGGGAAACTGCTTCAGGAACTCGGCCCGGCCATCGGCAATGGGGCCGCGCAGTTCCTCTCCCATATCGGCGAAGTAGAAGAAGGGCGTCGAGGCGGCGAATTCTTGGCCCTGGAACAGCATGGGCGTGCCTGGCATCAGCAGCATGGTGGCCGTGAGCGCGCGCAGGCGCGCCGGGCTTGTCCGCCGGTCCAGCCGCCGCCCGCTGCCGGTGTTGGCCACCTGATCATGGTTCTGCAGATAGGTGACAAAGGCTTCGGGTGGCTGGTTGAGTACTGGCTCACCCCGGCGTTTTCCTTGATGGGCATAGTTCTGGCCCTGGTAAAGCCAGCCGTATTTGGCGGCCGAGACGAATTCCTGCGGGGTGCCGCGATGATCGGAATAATAGGCTGGGTTGCGTCCCGTGGCCGCGACCATGGCCGAATGGTGGAAGTCGTCGTTCCAGACCGCGTCGACGCCTTGGCCGCCCTTTGCGGGATCGGCCAGGAGGGCCGCGTCCTGCGGCTCGTTCTCGGCCACGATGAAGCATCGGCGCGGGTGGGCGGCATCGCGCGCGGCCTGGACGATCTCGGCAATGACATGGGGCTCGCGCGCGCAGAAGATGCTTTGCGTCGCATCCAACCGCAGCCCGTCGAAGTGAAATTCGCGGATCCAGTAGGCGGCGTTCTGGATGAAGTACTCGCGCACGGGCGCGGCATCGGGGCCGTCGAAGTTGATCGCCTCGCCCCATTCGCAGTCGTAGCGGTCGGTGAAATAGCGCTGCGTGAAGGCGGGCCAGGGGTTCCCGCGTGGTCCAATGTGGTTGTAGACCACGTCCAGGATCACGCCGATGCCAAGCGCGTGGGCACGGTCGATGAAGCGGCGCAGGTCGTCGGGCCGCCCGTAAAGCCGCGTCGGCGCGAACAGGTTCACGCCATCATAGCCCCAGCCGAAGCGGCCGAAGAAATCCGCGACCGGCATCATCTCGATCACGGTGATGCCAAGATCCGCCAGCCGGGGCAGATGCTCGGCCGCAGCCGTCCAGGTGCCTTCCGGCGTGAAGGTGCCGACATGCATTTCATAGACGACCTGCCCGCGCCGCGACACGCCCGGCCAATCCGCATCCGTCCAAGGAAAGGCCGGGTCCACGACCTCGGACGGTCCCTCCGGCCCCTCGGGCTGGAAGCGCGAGGCGGGATCGGCCCATGACCCATCCTCATCGTCCAGCTGGAAGGCATAGCGTGTTCCGGCCATCACGCCGGGAACAAGGGCGGAGTAATAGCCGTTCCCCTCGGGTTCCAGGGCAACGGGTTCGTCAAGCAGCACCTTCACATGCCAGCGGTCGGGAGCCCAGATGCGGAAAAAGGTTCCGCCCTCGATCAGCGAGGCTCCGATCGGCATGGGATGGGCAGACTTCAGCATGGGCAACGCTCTTGGGGACCGTGACGAACGTCAGGGGCAAAAAGTTGTTCCGAAGGAGACAGAATGACACGACGCACGCAGTGGTGGATGGACCGCACCGCCTATCAGATCCATCCGCGGCGTTTTGCCGATGCGAATGGCGACGGTGCGGGCGACATCCCGGGCATCATCGAACGGCTGGACTTCCGATGATTTCTCCAATCCCGCGAGGCTCCCTGTGCAAGACACCGATGAAACCCTCATCCGCAGCGAGAACATCAAGCGTCTCAACACCTTTCGCAGCGAGATCCAGTTTGAAAGCGAGATGCTGTCCAGCAGACTGGGCGCTTATCTCTCGTCCCAGTCCTTCCTGATCATCGCCTACGCCTCGTCCATGAATGCGGGATGGTCGAAGCCGGGCCTTTTCGTCCTTCTGGTGTTATTCCCCATGGCTCTGCTTGGGATTGTCCTGTCGCTGGATGCCTTGCGGGCCATCAGAAGCTCCTATGGCGTGATCGAGCGGTGGAACGACCGTCAGAACGCGCTTCTTGAACAGCATGGGCATCTGGCGGACTACTGGCCCAGCGAGCATGGCGAGAACGAGCCGCCGCGTGATCCGACGCTCAGTCGCCGGTTTCGCGAATGCACGCTTTTTGCCATACGCTCACCGTGGATCTTCGGGATCACCTGGATTTACCTCGCCGGTGTGGCGGTCTGGCTATTCCTGCGTGAGGGCCAGCCCGGACTGCTCGCCGGCGGATAGCAGGATGGGCGCAAGACGCGCCCATCCTGGATCAGGCGGCCATCTGCCGTTCCCAGAAACGCAGGTTGCGGCAGGCGGCGATGAGGCCGTCAGTCCTGAGCGGAAATTACCCTCGGAGCACCAACAGCAAGGGCTACGGTGCCCCGGCCAGCAAATCCGAGCCAGTCCTGCGAATTTACCTGCCCGCCCTCGTAGCTGGTCAGTTGCCACGTCATGGCGCTCAGATGGGCGTCGCGTATTTGGGCGGCGGACGTCGCTATATCCTCCTACCATGGCAGATCGCCACTTTGCCAGGCACCGAGAGGCAGCATGAAGCCGATAGCAGCAAAGAGGCCGGCAGCCCCAAGGATCAGGGTGCGACGCCGCATGCCGCCTCTCCTGTCCGGATCGGCAAGACCTTAGTGTCGATCAAACCTCATCAGCCTTCTCGAACTGCAGCGTCACGGGAAAGCTTTCGCCTTCCTTCAGTTCCTCGTCGAAATCCATGAGCATGCCGTGATAGCCGCCCGGCGTCAGGCTGACGGTTTCTCCTGTCAAGTATTCTGAAAAGAAGGACTGCGGCTGGCCCAGACATTGCTGTCACCATTGGCGATCAAGCCAAGGCGAGGAACAGGGTCGGTGTCGATTATGCCTCCTGAAAATACGTAAGAAGGGCAGTTGAACGAGAACTGCCCCGGAACAATTCAAGCTTTGCGACAGGGTCCGGGCATCTCCATTCATGGAGAAGGCACGGCAATCGCGCGGCCCTGACCCCGGTGCCAGACGAAGGTCATGCGATGGTCATGAGTTCAAAATCATCCCGCGAGATGTCGGAACCGGAAAGGCCCACCAGATAGATGGCATCGGGCGTAAGATCGGGTCCAGTGCCAAGGTTCACTCTCACCGCCCAGCCTT
>NZ_JAPTYD010000096.1 GCF_026913015.1 Paracoccus benzoatiresistens | reverse complement strand
ATCGTCACGCTCCAGCAGCCGAATGCCCCGTGCGTCCTACCCCGGCGGCCCGGTTAGCGCAATTTTTCGAGGTGCCCTAAAGGTAGTGCATTGCATCGACCCTGGCTGGCATGAGCGCAATATCGTCGCGGTGCCACGGCTGCGGCTGCAAACGCAGACGGTCCTCGAAACGCGGCGAGGCCGTGGCAGACCAGAAGCAGGCTGCTCCCGCCGGCCGCAAGGCGCGAATAACCCGGAAAAGCCCATTGGTTTCGTGAAGGCTGGTGTTTTCAGGCCTCACAAGAAAGTCGGGGCCATTGTCGGTGTCCAGAAGCACGAGATCATAGGTATCCGGATTGTGGGCCAGATGACCCTGCACATTCTCGATATGCAAATAGCACCGGGGGTCGCGCAGAGGGTGACCGGCAAGGTGGCCGATATGATCATGGTTCCAGTCAGCCACCACCTGGATCAGTTCGCAGACATGGACTTCCGCGTCCGCGCGCATGACCTCCAGAATGGCGCGTGTTGTATAGCCAAGGCCCAGGCCGCCAATCGGGATACGACGGGGCGCAAAGTCAAGCTGCCTCATGGCTCGCAGGGCAAGCTGGTCTTCTGACTGGTGGTTGAAGCTCGAGATCAGTTCGATGCCGTTATAGCGGATCTCGTAGATTTCGCCGCGGCGGCGCAGATATAGTTCGTCGTCTGACGCTGTGACAGCGCGAGCCATTGTCGTCCAGTGTGTCATGTCAATCCCATGAACAATCATGCCCTCGCAGGAAGCGGCAGGGCGGGAAGGGTTCAGTCGGACTCGGGGTTGCCTCTTGCCTCAGGCGATCAGGCAACCCTCAGACATTGTTGGCACGAAAGCCAACAAGAAGGGGAAAGACCGCCGATGGATTGAAAGACAAATGCATGACCAGACCAGTTCGGCAGGAAGCGCCTTCTCACACCGAACAGCGTTTATGACGTTATGGGGCAGACATTGCAAGAAGCGGGCGCAGGCCTTGCGTTGCGACATCCCACCGAGCCTTCTTTCTCCGCCGCTGCCGTGTTTGCCAGCTGTGCGTACATGCAATTGCTTTTGTTGCCGCGGATGGCCATATAGAGTCCATGACGTACGTGTTGCGACATACTGGGCCACGGCCGAGCATCAAAGGTCCGCTGCTGAACCGCAGCTGACCCCGCAGGGGGCTGGGATCAACCCGGCCACCACTGCGGGGTATCGGCAAACCCTATCCGTATAGTCGAGCGGCTCACACCTATCGCAGAGATGCGATAGTCAGTCCCCGCTTATAGTTCAGCATAATCGTTGCACAATCAGTCCATGCGGCTGGCAATGATCTGAAAGCTCAGGAGGCCGTTGTGTCACCTAATCCAATCCAATTGGATCCGTTCTTTGCGCGTATCCCCTTTCTCTCCCGAGGAACGGCCAGCATTCTTTCCCCTTTCCAGGAGTGGGTCAGGAATGCGGCCCGCCTGGCTATCAAGCGGCGCACCATCAGGTTGCTCGAGAGCCTTGATGATCGGATGCTTGATGACATCGGCCTTTCCCGGAGCCAAATCTCCCGTGTGGTTGATGATCTTATCGCCGATGATCCGCGTCCCGCAGAGGTGCTGCAATCGGGCCGTCGGGCCCTGTCGCAACAAAGAGAGAGTCACGAGGCTGTGCCAAGAACGGCTCTGGCAGCGCCTGCCCGTCCCTTGTCAATCGCGCCGGTCCGGCCCAGGTCCTAAGACATGATGATCTTTGCCCATATCCCGAGGTTCCGGATCTATTCCGGCTCTTTGCTGACGCGGTCTCTGCCCCGGGCAGAGGCGGGCAACTGCTGACGCCTTTTCCCGGGCGCAATCTCCTACCACCGTATCAGTCAGCCGGGCCCATGCCCGATCGGGATCATCATGCGCTACACTTCTCAAGACCGGCTCCGGACCGGAGCAGGGCTCGTCGCCCATCACCACAACCACCTGCCCGCCTTATGCGACATTGCGGCCCTGAGGCCGATCCGCGCCCGTCTGGCAACCTATGACTACTGGCAGCTGAACGAGCACAGGCGTCGGTTTCAGGATATCGGCACCGCGCCATTCTTGCGGCTGGCCCAGCTGATCCGGGCGAAGATGGCCGATGCCGACGTCGTCAGCACCGCCGATGTCGGTCCAGGCGTGGTGACAGGCGACGCACGGGTCAGTTTTGCGATTGAGGCCGGACGGCCGCAGACCCGCACGCTCTATCACTGGCGCTATCCCGAGCACGACCGCAGCCGTCTGGCTGTCGGCACCTATCTGGGCGTGACCCTGATCGGACTTCGCGTTGGTCAGGCCATGACTCTGTTGGACAGCGAAGACGTCGGGGGCAGGGTTCAGGTCCTTGCCGTCGAGGAGCCTGGGGATCTCTATGCCGACCTCAACGACTGACTCAACCTCCCAAGAAAACCACCATTGAAAGGAGACTGTCATGTCTCGATCTCCCCACCGCGCTCGCGCGGTCATCGATGCCAATCATGTCGGCCGTCTCGAATCCCTTGCGGACGCTGCAAGTGCGCGTCTGCCCGACGTCGCCGAGCCGCTTTTCGCGAAGCTTGCCACAGCCAGGATAGCCTCCGGGAGGCAGATGCCTGCCGATGTGGTCACCATGGGCACAGCGCTGACCTACCGGGATGACATCAGCGGCCGCGAGCAGGACGTCATCCTGGTTTGGCCCGAGCTGGCAGACATTGGTCAGGGTGCCATCTCGGTGCTGACACCGATCGGGACTGCCCTTCTTGGCCTGCCCGTCGGCGGCAGTGTCAACTGGATGACACGGACGGGTCATAAACGGGCTCTGACGGTACTGCGCCTTGGCATCGTGTCAGAGGCCGCATGACCTGCATCCTGCCCCTTCACCATAGCTGATCCCCCGGAGGACATATGATGTTTCGTCGCCTCGTTCCCCTGTCCTGCTCCCATTGCGGTGCAGGCATCCCCCGCTCCGCCGCAGGGCGGTGCCCGATCTGCCGAACGGAGTTTGGCGCGTCTTTGCACGCAACAGCGTCCCCACGGGAGGCAGGCCAACCAGTGCTTGTCGGTGACCGACCGGGGTATGCGAGGCTTCCCAACACCACGAGACGGTCTTGAGACATCTTCGCCGGCTGCTTCCCCCGGCTCTCCTTCTTGCAATCCTTCTTGTCATTGATCTTGGCGGACCAGACATCCTGCCACGGCTAGGCATTGCGCATCTGTCCGCCAACGCCCGCAATGTTTTCCATTTCTTGCTCTACCTCGCCTTGGCATGGTTTCTGAGCAGGATCTCGAGCCTGCTCTTGAGCAATTTGCGGCCGCGCAGCGGGCCCATCCCGAAGCTGGTCAAGGACCTCGTATCAGGACTACTGTTCTTAATTGCGATCGTGTCGGGTGTGATCCTGATGCTTGTCACGGCGCCAGCGGTGCCTTGGCTGGCTCGGGGGTCGTGCTCGGATTGGAAGGACCCTTTCGCATCGGTGACTGGGTCGAGGTGGAGAGCTTGGGACGCGGTCGCGTGATCGAGATTGGCTGGCGCACCACTCGGCTTCTGACAAGGGACTTCACCTATGTGATCCTTCCCAACAGTCAGGTCTTTCGGCAGCGGATCGTGAACTACAGCGCGCGCCAAGTTCGGTTTTCCGGGCCCGGCTGGAGTTGGTTCTGGATCACTCCATTCCCGCAGCCAAAGGGGCTGAGATACTGCAGGATGCACTTTTGCATGCGCCATTGATCAAGCAGGCACCGCGTCCGGACATGCGCATCCAATCCATCGGAGCAGATTGGGTGCACTATGCGCTGCGCGATTCGTTGGACCGGTTCGACCACAAGATCGAGTGCCGCGATGCGATCTGGCGTCAGGTGGACAAGGCTCTCCGGAAGGCCGATGCGACAACACCTTTACGCCGGGTGACGGTGATAGAAGAAGTCGCAGCTTCAGCGGACAGGGGACATGCTTTAGGTCAAGGAGTTCGCAAGAGCGAGGAGGTAGTCGTAGATGGCAGCCTCGAGGTCGCCGACGCTGGCGTAACTACCGCGCTGGATGCGCCGCGTCGTGATCTCGGCGAAGAACCGTTCGACCATGTTCAGCCACGACGCGCTGGTTGGCGTGAAATGCAGGTGGAAGCGCGGGTACCTCGAAAGCCAGGTCGTCACCTCCGGGGTCTTGAGGGTCGCGTAGTTGTCCAGCACGAGGTGCACCGCGCGCGACTTCGGCACCTCCCGGTCGATGCGGCGCAGGCATTTCAGGAACTCCTTGCCCAGTGGCGGGGCTGGCATTATGCGATCACCTGGCCTGACTTCACGTCGAGCGCCGCGAACAGCGTGGTCGTGCCGTAGCCCTTGTAGTCATGGGTCATCGTGGCCGCCCGACCCTTCTTGAGCGGCAGCCCCGGCTTGGTCCGATCGAGCGCCTGGATCTGCGACTTCTCGTCGACGCAGAGCACCACCGCCCGCTCCGGCGGGTCGAGGTAGAGCCCGACGATGTCGGTGACCTTCTCCTCGAACAACGGGTCGTCCGAGACCTTGAAGGACTTCGTCAGATGCGGCTTCAGCCCCGCCTCGGCCCAGATCCTCCCCACCCTCGACGGCGAGATCCCGACCACCTCGGCCATCAGGCTGCGGGTCCAGTGGGTAGCATTGGGCGGGCTCTCCTGCACCGTCTTGGTGATCACCTTCAGGCGCGTCTTCCGCGGCAGCGGCGGTACGCGTGACGGCCGGGTCTTGTCGCGCTTCAGACCGTCCACGCCTTCGTCGGAGTAGCGCTCCTGCCAGCGCCAGACGGTGGGCTTCGACGTGTCCGCGCGCCGCATGATCTCGCCCGTGCCGTGACCGTCCGCCGTCGCCAGCACGATCTGCGCTCGCCAGACGAGCTTGCGCGGGGTGTTCCGATCAGCGAGCAGGGATTGGAGTTCGGCTCGGTCGTCAGAGCTCAGGTACAGGCAGATGTCATTGCGTCTCGTGCCCCGACACTGACACGTCCGGCTGCGCCATGGAATCCTCCGCCAGGTGTGGAACACTAGGGGTTTTTCAATGACCTGTCCTGGTTCGGTCGCAAGATTGGCTTCAGGATCTCATCAACAAAATGATCTAACTTCTAAAAAGCACTCTTCTCGCCCCAGAGGCCGGGGCGCGCTGAACGCTTCCCATGGCTGTCGGGCCAAGTCACGGCGGACAGCCGCACGCCATGACCTCTTCTTGCCGCGCCGTGTTGGGCTCAGATCACGCCGAAGGCCAGCATCGGTTCGGCCACGCGCACAAAGCCTGCGATGTTGGCGCCAATCACATAGTCGCCCGGTGCGCCGTATTCGTCGGCCGTGCTGTAGCAGGCGTCGTGGATGTCGCGCATGATCTCAGCCAGCTTGGCTTCGGTCTTCTCGAAGCTCCAACGATCGCGCGAGGCATTCTGCTGCATCTCCAAGGCCGAGGTCGCGACGCCCCCTGCATTCGCCGCCTTGCCGGGGCCGAAGCGGACGCCCGCCTCATGGAAGGCGCGGATTGCCTCGGGGGTCGAGGGCATGTTGGCCCCTTCGCCCACGGCCGTGACGCCGTTGCGGATCAGGGTCTTGGCGTCCTTGCCGGTCAGTTCGTTCTGCGTGGCTGAGGGCATGGCGACCTGGCAGGGCACGTCCCAGATCACCCCGTCGCCCGACTTAACGAAATAGACGCCGTTGCCCGTTCCCTTCAGGCGCAGATAGTCGGACATGCGGCCGCGCCGGACCTCCTTGATCTCCTTCAGCAGGGCTAGGTCGATGCCGCTCTCGTCCACGACATAGCCGCTGCTGTCCGAACAGGCGACGACCTTGCCGCCATAGGACTGCACCTTCTCGATCGTGTAGATGGCGACGTTGCCCGACCCGGATACGACCACGGTCTTTCCATCGAAGTCCTCGCCCTTGGTTTGCAGCATGGCCCGGGTGAAATAGGTGTTGCCGTATCCCGTGGCCTCTTTGCGGGCCAGCGAGCCGCCGTAGAACAGGCCCTTGCCGGTCAGCACGCCCGCCTCGTAGCGGTTGGTCAGGCGCTTGTACTGGCCGAACATGTACCCGATCTCTCGCGCGCCGACGCCGATGTCGCCGGCGGGCACGTCGGTGTATTCGCCAAGGTGGCGGTACAATTCGGTCATGAAGGACTGGCAGAAGCGCATGATCTCGGCATCAGACCTGCCCTTGGGGTCGAAGTCTGACCCACCCTTACCGCCGCCGATCGGCAGCCCGGTCAGGGCGTTCTTGAAGGTCTGCTCGAAGCCCAGGAACTTGATGATCCCGACATTCACCGACGGGTGGAACCGCAAGCCGCCCTTGTAGGGGCCCATGGCCGAGCTGAACTGCACGCGGAAGCCGCGGTTGATGTGCACCCGGTTCTGGTCATCAGTCCAGGGCACGCGAAAGATGATTTGCCGTTCGGGTTCGCAGATCCGCTCGATCAGCGCGCGGTCCAGGTATTCGGGATGCTTCGCCACGACCCGTCCCAGGCTTTCCAGCACCTCCCGCACCGCTTGGTGGAACTCGGCTTCGCCTGCGTTGCGCCGCACGACCTCTTCATAGATGGGGGTCAGCTTGTCGTCGATCTGGACCATGGCCCTGCCCTTCTGTCATTTTGGGCAGTGTGTTAGCCGTTATTTTCGGCAACCTGAATGGGAGGAAGCACAATATCTTGAGCAATGTGTCTTTATATCGGGCAATAAGTCCAAATGCTGCACCTGATCCGATGGGCCGGGGGACGGTTTCTTGAGACAGCGGCGAGCGCTACTTTTTCCAGTGAAGTGGGGGTAGAGCATGGACGACAAGAACGAGATGAAGCCTGGTGCAGCGGAGGCTTCGGTCCCGGCGACGCGCGCCACACGCTGGCGGCGGGGCCGAGGCCGGATCGGGCAAGCGGAAGCTTGCGGCGGTTCAGCGGCTGATGCGGGGCGAGAGCCTGGAGGCTGTCGCGCGAGCTGAACGTTCTGGCGCATCGGCTCTCGGGGCGGTGCGACAGGGTGCTGCTGGCAGGTGAGAGCGCGCTGAAGGAGTGCAAGCGCGACGCGCGTGAGATCGCGCGGCGTGACAGGCGAAGGTGGGCGAGATCACCATGGTCAACGAACTTCTTTACGCCAACATCGACAAGCTGGAGGCGGGCCGCCCTTTGGCCCGAGGGAGGTCGCGGAGATGAGCCGGATGACCTCGCCCTCCCTCCAGCGCCGCTATCCAGTAGTCACCATCTGCCGGCTCTTGGGCCTGTCACGGGCAACCCTCCATCGCCAGCACGTCCGGACGGCGGCAAGCGATCTGCGCGCCCCTCGGCGGCGCGGGCCGCAGGGCGCGGCCAGCGACACCGACCTGCTGGCGGCGATCCAGGAGGTCATCGGGGCCTCGCCCTTCACCGGGGAGGGTTATCGCAAGGTTTGGGCGCGGCTGCGCGTCTGTGGCCTGCGCACGACAGCACGCCGGGTGCGGCGGCTGATGAAGGAGCATGGCCTGCTTGCCCCGCACTGGCCGGCACCGCGGGCGGCGCATCCGCATGACGGAAAGGTCGTGACGGAACGGGTGGATCAGGTGTGGGATGAGCCGGCTTGCGCCACCGGTTCCAGCGAGACGGCGAATGACATGACCGAGACCTTCACCACAGCCGAGGGTCGTGCCTATGTCTTTGTCGCGGTTGACCACTGCTCGGGCGAGTTCGTGGGCATCCACGCCGCCTCCGGCGCCAGCCGGCGGGAGGTGCTGGATCCGATCCGGCAAGGGGTGGCCAGGCACTTCGGCGCGCTCGACAGATCCGGGGTGGCGAGGGTCTCGTCCTGCGCCACGACCACGGCTCGAATGACATGTCGAGTGATTTCCAGCGCGAGATCCAGTTCCTGGGCATGACCAGTTCGTCCGCCTTTGTGCGCCAGCCCGAGGGCAACGGCGTGGCCGAACGGGCGATCCGGACGCTGAAGGAGCAGCTCCTCTGGGTTCGGCACTTCGCCACAGTCGAGGAGCTCCGGCTGGCGCTGGCCGCATTCGCGGCTCTCCACAACGCCAACTGGCTGCGCGAGCGGCACGGGCACAAGACGCCCGACCAGATCCGTGCGGAGCAGAGGACCCTTGAAACCGAAGCCGCCACGGGGTTCAAACTGGCGGCATGACCGGCGCAAAGCACTGTCTCAAAACCGTGCCCCGGTACAGTCTTGGGCGAGCTCCACCGGCTCGGCGAAATGTTGGATCCGGCGAAAGACGATACCGGCCTGATCCTTGATCAGGCCCGCCTGCCAAAGCGGATCGTCAATCGTCGAAAGCCGCCATCCGACAGATCGGCCGCCACGCATGCCCGATCGGATGAGATCGATGACGAAGGGAGCGCTTTCTGATGGTCGTGGCTCGCGTAGCTCTCGGGAACGGGCTGGTTCCGGTCGGTCGCCTGGTTTTTGAGACCGACGGGCGGCGCGCGCATTCCACCTTCATCTATGACCAGGAATGGATCGACAACCCGCGCGGTTTCGACCTCTGCCCGCAGATGCCGCGGACGAGCGCGCCATATCACGCCAGCTCCGGCGGGCGCGACAGCCAGAAGCGCGATGTCATCGCCGGGCCCTTTGCGGATACCTCCCCGGACAGCTCAGGGGAATCGCATATGAACTTGGCGGTCTGAGCGGCGCCCCTTGCGGCTGAGGGCTTGATGGATTCTGGGAGTGGA
>NZ_JAPTYD010000095.1 GCF_026913015.1 Paracoccus benzoatiresistens | reverse complement strand
AAGTCACTGTCCTATCCCGCCCACCCGAAAAGTAGAGGAAATGAAGAGGGGCGGACAACTACGCTGACACAGGGGGATCAGCCTCAGATTGTTCCTTCCAGTAAGCTGGACCAGTGACCTCGAGCGGCTCGTGGAGGCGCGCGTGCCGGAGGGTCGCTGGACACCAGGCGACCTGACCCGAGATGTGGGCTGTCCAGCGTTCCCGCCATAGGACCCTGGAAACCATCTCGCCGATGGGAGACGATGCCGTCGTTAGCCTGCCCAGTGGCATCCTGATCAAGCAGGGCGGCACCGAAAAACGCAGTGACGATCGGGGCCAGCTACACCATCCGGTGGAACTGCGTCCAAGATAGCATCAAAAGACTTGCTTCTTGGCGCACTGCGTCACATGTTCCGCACAACTTTGTCGTGTATAGGTCACTTGGTATGGCTACGATTACCCTCAAGCCGGGCGGGGACTTCATTCGGGACATGACCTTGATCGACTGGTCCGAGCTTTTGGAGTTTTCCGGCATCGCCCGCAACTCAAACCTGTTGCGGATCCAGAGCGGGGCCGGGTGTTACGCGGTTTTTCGCGGATCGAACCTAGCGTATGGCGGAATAGGTCCCGGGGGGCTGAAATCCGGAACGGTCACCACGCTGAAACTGGCCTCAGTCGGGCAGGTCATCTTTGATGCGACGGGGCTTTGGGTCAGCGGAATGGCGTTGGCAAGCGCCTATGCAGCCTCGAACGACGCTAAGGTGTCACAGCTTCTGCTGTCCGGTCACGATCTGTTGCGCGGCACAGATTTGGCCGACACGCTGGCCGGCTATACTGGGGCGGACACCGTTTATGGCTTCGGCGGAAACGACAAGATCTTCGGAGGCTTGGGCAACGACAAGCTGTATGGCGGGTCCGGCAACGACACACTTCTAGGCGAATTTGGCAACGATCTGCTCTTCGGCGGTTTGGGCGGCGACACCCTTTTCGGTCACCAGGGGGCCGATACGCTGCTGGGCGATGCAGGCAACGATGCGCTTTATGGCGGCGACGGGAACGACCTACTAAATGGCGGCACGGGCAACGATACCCTTTATACCGGAAACAGCAACGACACTGCCTCAGGCGGCCTCAGCAACGACGTCCTGTATGGCGAGGCCGGGAACGATAGCATGTCAGGCGGAGACGGGCAGGATTCGATCTTCGGTGGCATCGGGAACGATACGATCTCTGGCGGTGCCGACAATGACAGACTGTACGGCGAGGCTGACAACGACCTGATATCCGGCGGTGCCGGCGATGACTGGATAGCAGGAGGACCGGGTGACGATCGGCTGCTGGGCGATACCGGCAACGACGTACTGTATGCTGAGGCAGGCGCAGACCACCTTCAGGGCGGGACTGGGAACGACCGGCTCTATGGTGGCGAAGGCAATGATGCGCTTTATGGCGGCACCGGGATAGACAGCCTTTATGGTGGCGCGGGCGCGGATGTCTTCGTCTTCGTTGACAGGTCGGATTCGATCCCCAAAGGCCGCGACTATATCGATGATTTCAGCTCATTTCAGCGCGACAGGATCGACTTGTCAGCCATGGATGCCCTCATTACGCAGAGTGGAAATCAGGACTTCACCTATATCGGCAGGCAGACCTTCAGCGGCGAGGCTGGCGAGCTCCGGTGGGTGCGAACCGCCGCCGCAACCTTTGTCCAGGCTGACCTGAACGGTGACGCCGTCGCCGATTTCGCACTCCATATCGGCAAGTCTATTGACCTGCACCTGTCTGATTTCCTGCTGTAGCTTTTCCTTGGCTCCTTAGATCCCTCGGACTGGTGAGAGTCCGTGGGCAAAGCAGATAGAAAACAATTGTCTCCCATTTACAAAAATGAACAAATCTACTCCGCAATTAGTACATCCGGTGTCTGCCAGGCAAGATGCTGCCCCCCATCCACACAAATCATCTGCCCTGTGATTGATTTGGACCGAAGAATAAACTCGATTGCCTCGCAGATTTCCTTGGGGTCAGGGCCTCGTTGTAGCAAAGTAGCTTGCTGCTGAAGCGCGAAATCCTCAGTACTCTGACGACCGCCCTTCAATGTGGGTCCAGGAGCGATAGCATTCACACGAATTCGGGGTGCAAGTGCCTGAGCCGTCGTTCGGGTCAGCCACCACAATCCTGCCTTTGCAAGTGAATACGTCATGAAATCAGGGCGGGGTTTGAGGACGCGCTGATCAATGATGTTGATTACATGACCTATCTGCGGATGATCCCCATCGGCGTTCTGATAAACTTCCTCGCTCTGCGCTGCAAACAGCTGCGTAAGGATCAAAGGTGCGCGAAGATTGGAGTTTATATGCCGGTCCCAACTTTCGGAGGTGACCGAATGAATATCATCCTCTTCGAAAATCGATGCACTGTTAATCAAGACGGACAGGGGCCCCATCTTCTCAGTGACGCGAGGGATGAGCGATTGAGCACACTCAAAGTCAAGCAGATCCGCTTGAAATACTTCAGCTCGCGCGCCGAGCCTTCTCACCTCTTCGGCAGTAGCTTCTGCCTCTGCTGTCGATTGATGGCAATGAATCGCCACATCTTGGCCGCTGCCTGCCAAGGCAAGAACAATCTCACGACCAATGCGCTGAGCACCTCCAGTAACCAGTGCAGTCATGTGAATGAGCCGCAGTACGAATAGCCTAGCTCGAGCATCATTGATATTCCTAGCAATTATGGAGGGAGTTTATAGTCTCATATTTTTGTAGTGGTGCTACCGCCATCATGAACGTAGCATAGAGTGGAAAGCCGCAGGATCGAAGCTGGAGCTGGCAAATGTCGACCCCTCGCATAGGACCGCAATGGCGTCGTGACTATGCAAGCTCTCTTGGTGGCTCGCGATGATCCTGAAATCACGCACCCGCGGCTCCGCGAGAAGCTCCGCGGCGAAGGCGCGAACCGCATCTTCTACAAAAATTGGATTTGCAGCGTTGAGCTCAGCAAAAGCCTGCTCATCCTCCCTTTTGACCATTACTTGTGTCTCGGTGGGGACGGCCCGTCGTGCCATATCGATCAAATCCTCAAACCACAGCGGACCGTTGTCATCTTCGCGCAGTTCAACAGAAATGCGGGCGATTGAACGCTGTGAATGCGGCGTTGCTAGCTGGCGGCGCTCAAGCCGAGCATGTTCCGACAACTCCAATGAGCAAGGGCAGGTGGACGAATAGATATAATCTAAATGGATCGCCCTCAGCCGTCGGCCATCCTTGTCCGCCATCTCCAATGCGATCTCATAGTATTGCCATCCAGTCAGACCCGAGCGGAGGCTGGTCACCGTGGTAGGGAAGGAGAAGCGCATCATCAAGCGGGCATCAAAGCTTCCCAGATCCTGCTTGTAGCTATCAATCGCTGCGCACATCACATCGAAAGAAAACAAGTGCTCGGAGTAGGAATAAAAAGAACGCATGACCCTGGACATGTTGATGCCCTTGCGATCTGCCTCGAGACTGACTGTACCCGTTATAGACGTCTCCAGCTCAATCGTGCCGCCACCGCGGCGACGATACTGTATAGGCATTCGAAAATTCGAGATACCGACATGCTCAATACGGGCATGCGCCCCAACTATGAGCGAAGAGGGTCCGTTCTGAAGGTCCGGCAGTCCGGCGCGATAAGCGTCATCTACTTTGAAGCCGGAATCATAAACGCGGCTAAACTCGACAGGTTGAATAATCTGCTTTCTGTCCGTCTGCTCCTCGATGCACATCAGTTCATTCATGGTATCATCCATAACTTCTTTAATCATATCATTCGGACCAACATCTGCCGACACTGCGTCGTGCTCTAACATCACACCAGACATACTTATATTTCACTCCGCTTAGCGAATAAGGGCTTGATGACCCACTCACAACGGCTGAACGTTTCCTTCTTAAGCAATCTAGACCTTGCCCAACAACGACGGGGCCACCCGCCTGACAACTCGAAGCGCAATCCACATCATACAACGAGCGCAGAAAGCGAAGTCTCTATATCAGATGCCACGTTTAGGTACGCCGTGCGACAGACTGAACTATAGGTCATCATCTGGATTATATGTTCTAATGGCTCCCAGATCTCTTGAAAATACAATGCATGCACCCGACGAATTCCTCGGATCGTAGGAAAAATTGCGTAGCAACATGGCATGAAATATGTCGCGAATTCCGGCCAAGCCGTAGAGATGATCGTGTAGTTCCAGGAAGACCCGATCTACGCCATCCAGGCGTGCGGAGCCAAGTAGTTGTCGCTCCGCACCCTCGATGTCCATTACTAAGACATTGATGTCTCTTTTGGAAATAATGGTGTCCACATCGAGAGATGGTGTCTCGATCACCTCGACATACGGTCCCTGCTCTGCAATCAGCGAGGACATCCAAAAATCGCTGCGAATATAGAACAGATGGTTGCCTGACGAACCAGCCGTCACCAAGCCGTGGCTAAAGGTCACATTATCAAGGTTGTTGGCTTTTGCCACACGCTCAGCCAAAGAAACTGTATACGGATTGGCGTCATAGGACCAAACTTTTACGTGTGGGGTTGATGCTATAACTGATGTTATCACACCAATACCGGCGCCAAGTTCCAGTACGCAGTCGCCTTCTCGCACTAGACGCCGTACCAGACGAGCTTCCTTGGCTTCATAACGACCTGACGTCAGAGCTTCCCATATGACCGGTGAGACTTCGTTGGCGGTAATGGGTACCCGTACACCGTGGATGAAAAACTCGTGTCGCATGTTGTCCATATTTTGTGACTTGTCTCTACGCACCTAATCTACGCACCTAAGTTCCCAATCTTAGCCCCCAGGTGCCTCCGCCAGACCAACTGCTCTGTTAACTGGAGCTTCAATGGGCGAAGTCTTCGATCAGGCCAGCACTTTGCTCATCATCTCGCAAAAAGGCCAACTTCTCACTTCTAGCGGGGCGAGCAAACAGGAACCCCTGGCTGAGAAGACCCCCAATTTGGAGAATTTTTTCATGTTGAGCCCGAGTCTCCACTCCCTCTACGATGACGGTCTTGCCCAATCTACTCCCGATATCGACGACCAACCTGACCAGAGTTGCCGCCAAATCATTTGTGGCGATGTCCCTGACAAATGACTTGTCCAACTTGAGAGTGTCGAATGGAATATCGCGCAGGATAGCCAGTGATGAGTATCCAGTGCCAAAATCATCCAATGCTACGGTAAGGCCGAGAGATCGTAGATCGCTGACGACAGCGACAGCCCCGTCTCGATCCTCTAGCAGCACTGTCTCTGTTATTTCGAGTTCCAGCCGTTTTGGTGGAAGGCCCGTTTCATGGAGAATTTTGGCAACAGACTCGGCGAAGCCTCGTTCCAGAAGCTGCAGAGGTGAAATGTTGACAGAGACTTTGAGTGGCCGCTTCCAGCGCATGGCTTCCTTGCAAGCGCTTTCCAAGACCAGCTTTCCGAGCTGCCCGATCAATCCCATGCCTTCAGCGAGAGGGATAAACAAGTTCGGGCTGATTATTCCGCGGGAGGGATGGTTCCAACGCGACAGTGCTTCCAGTCCGCGCAGCTCCAGAGTTTTAATGTCGACCTGGGCTTGGTACAAGAGCTCGAACTCGTTGCGTGCAAGTGCTTCTCGCAGATCGTGCTCGAGCGCTTTGCGATCATCAAAATCGCGGAGCATGTGTTCTTCGAACACACGAATATTGCCGCCAAGTGCCTCCTTTGCCTGATACAGAGCGAGATCAGCCTGCTTGAACATAGCTTGAGCGGTCAAGCAGTTGGTTCTGGTTGCGCCCGCTATCCCGATAGAACAACCTATTTTGGCTTTTTGGCCCGATAGATAATAGGGCGCGGTAAGGCTAGCAGCTAGGGATCTGGCTATTCTCTGAACCTCCCCCTCGCTCTTGTCCAGTATCGCACAGGCAAACTCATCGCCTCCCAAGCGGCTCAGAATGTATGCCTGGTTCTTAAATTCCATCAGCCGTTCACCAACTTTCGTGAGCAGCAAATCCCCAAGATCGTGGCCCATTGTATCATTAACGGCCTTGAAGTCGTCCAAATCTATCAAAAGAAGATGCACTGCCTTATCATTAACTTTGCATTCTCTTTCTAGAAGAGTCTCGATTTCTCTCCAGAACAGGGTTCTGTTTGGAAGTCCAGTTAAAGAGTCATGGTGGGCTGTGTATTCAAGACTCCGGTTCTTCTCTCGTAACTCATCGCCTTTTGCGACAAGATCATTATTCAAGGAATTAGCATGATCTTGGGCGATTCTTAATTGTGTGTTGCGCTTCAATTGCAGGGCCAATAGAATACACCAAGCGACGATGAGTAACGCCACAACAGAAGCGAAGATGCGATGGAGATCATGCAGGGCATTCAAACTTTCATCGATATCAGTCCAACCCTGCTGAACACTGTACGATGAAAGTTGTATAACCGGTCCATTCAAGCTTTGCATTCGCTCGAGGATGGCCAGCAATTCTGTTCGATCCATGCTCTCGAAATTTGCATCGAGTTCGCCGATCAAAGCTGTAACTTCGTCTACGGTGGCCCGGTGGACACCACTTGAGCCTAGAAAGTTCTTTATTGATCCTTCCCGTAGCGAGGCCAAACGACTGACTATGATGTCAAGTCGAAGTCGGACGTCGTCGGGTTGAACATGTTGCTCTGGGATACTGTAGCTTGCGAGCAGGGCTTCAAGCCGCATGAATTCGGTGACTGATTGTCCGATTGCCCACGCGTCGTTGTGATGAGCAACATTACGCAGCACCTGTTGGCGCTGCGACACAGTAGTTGTTATATATGCAGTTGCTGCTATGAACGCACAGATCAGAACACCGAGAATACGATTCAAGACTGATCTACTCGACGATCAATTTTGTCACTTGCCAAGCTGAGCGCGCATAGTACGTCTGGGTTTGGTATTCAGGGTCAGAGTCATAAGGGTAGATCACAAAAATTGGGCCCTTGTCTCTGACTTCCATGTCCTGGCCGTTCAGCTTCATCGCCAAGATCATTCCAGTTTGTTGGATATCGGACATTGGAATACTGGTTCCGTAGTCATTTAAGGCAATGGCGTTCACATTAGTGCCCTCGCCACCAACATACTCCATCAAAGCCTTGAACGAGACGCCCTCGAATGTGACTGCCTGTTCATACCATGGCGTTTTCGTTGTGATTTTCGTGGTACCGAGTGCTTCGAGCATGGCTCGATCGAACTTGGCCTCGTCACCATGGTTGCTGTTCGTAATGTTGCCTGTCACCGTTAGGATGACGGCGCCGGTTGGTTGCGGCAGGTCCGCGGCAATGCTTGCCGTCGTGGCACATACAGCGGCAATCAGCGTAGCGACTGAACAAGCTGTTTTCATGGATGCAACCTGATCTAAAGGGGGAAAACAAATGTGACGATGGCAGGATCGTTTGATAGACTACTACGCACGTCGTAGTTGAGTCGAGAAGGAGATTGCTTCACTACAGCGTGAGAATTTGGCTGTGCTATTTATAACACAGCAGGTGTGAGCGTATGGTGCAGCTTGCGATTACCCCAATTTTGGAGGTGGCAGATTTCGGCTCCGATCTGGATATCAATGAGCCGCCGCCATCCCTGCCAGAGAACGCGGTTTCCTAGTGGAGGATCGGAGTTGCTGGCAAGGCGCTTGCCGAGAGAGGCGAGTTTCGTCATGTAAAGTCAGATTGTGTTCGGCCTTGTGTCTCTGTTGCCGGTGGCGGGGATCAGATTGTGGAGGATGGCGGCCTATGATGGTATAAGAGCCGCAGACGGGCTGGCGTCGTGCGCTATTTTGGCAGCTGTCATCCACAGCAGACGCCAACTGACCATGTAGGACAATGGCAGAAAGTTGGTGAGGCGACCGGCGCTGCGCAGCTCAGCGTCCTCGTTCCTGCCTCTTGTCCAGCGGTTGCAGGGTATCCGTCCGGTGTGCCTGCCCTGACGGTGAAAGTCAGCGCTTGATAATGTCCATGGTTGATAATGGACATCTTGAGGCACTCGATGGCGGGCACGAAGGGGCAGAAGAAGCGGTTCTGGTCTGATGAGGAGAAACGCGCGATCTGCATGCAGACGTTGGCGTCCGGCGTATCCGTTGCACAGGTGGCGCGGCGTTATTCGATGAACTCGAACCTGCTTTTCACCTGGCTGCGGGATCCGCGGTTTTCTCCCAGCACCGCCAAGTCCTCCGATGCTGTCGAAGATGGCAATATCTTTCTACCGGTGGAAATTTCGGCTTCGGCCACGGCCTCGCATTCGACGAATGATGTCGTGGGGACACACCGATCGGCAGATACTCAGCCGCTCGCGCAGCGCGTCGATATCACGCTCTCCGATGGTCGGCGGATCCTGGTGGAAGGCCCGACGAGCCTGGCGGCCGTTCTGGGGCTGGTTCAGGGGCTGCTGTCAGTAAGCGCGACGGCGTGGCCCTATGTGGCGAGGCTTGACGGCTGCGCGAAGCTCCAGGGCATGAGTTCCTCGATGCGGGCTTTTGGATGGCCGTCGAGGATGGCGCGCAGGGTGGTGGAGATGTAGTCGACGGGGTTCACGCCGGACATCTTGCAGGTGGCGACGAGTGAGGCGAGCATGGCCCAGTTCTCGGCGCCGCCCTCGTTGCCTGCGAAGAGGGCGTTCTTCCTTGTCAGCGCCATTGCCCGTTCATTCTGCCCATGTCGGGGAAGATCGGGAAGTCCATTACCGCTGGCATCCCTATTTCGGACTGAAG
>NZ_JAPTYD010000094.1 GCF_026913015.1 Paracoccus benzoatiresistens | reverse complement strand
GCATGGTTGTGAGGGCCTTTCGCGTCTTGGAACCTTTGTCACTCTGCCCGGTTCAGCGCGCCATGACAGATGTGCTGCCTGCTCCCCGACCCCCTAAACCCGACCTGCCGCCCCGATTGAAGGCGCTGGCCAGGCAGCTTGCGCAGGTGTTGCGCCAGGCGCAGCGCGACCCGCCTGCGGCCCCCTAGACTGCACAACCGCCGCGCGATCCCTCCCCCACCCCCGTTTCGTGTCATAACACCGCTTCTCACGGGCAGCGCAGCTAGAAGTTGAACAGGAGGCCATAGCAAGGGTCCGGCCGGAGGGCCCAAGGCGGCCGGCAGGACGGATCACAGCCGGTTCCCGGCCTTACGCAGCAGGCTGGCCTTGTGGGCAAGCGCCGTCGTGTCGAGGGCCCGAGCCACCACCTCGAGAGCACGGGCGACATGGGCCGGATCGTCGCCGTCGTCTTCCATGACGGCTTCAAGGTAGGCGGCAATGTCTTCCCCGGTCCTGAGGTCGTGACCGCTGTCGTAACGGGCAAAGAGTGCTTCCGGCATGGCTAGACGAACCCGACCCGGAGTTGATGACCTGTGGCTTCGGCATAGCGTCGCAAGGTGGAAATCGAGGGGGAGACGCGGCCGGCTTCCAGTCGGGCAATGGCTGATTGCGTTGTGCCGATTTTCTCGGCCAATTCGGCTTGCGTCAGCTTCGCCTCTCGCCGGGCCATGATCATCGCTTCGATCAAGGCAAATTCTGCGTCGGCTTTGGCGTATTCTTCACGAAATTCCGGATTGTCCATCAGCCGCTGCTTCAGATCGGCAAGCTTTGTCATGGCGTAACCTCCTTCATCCTTTCACGAGCCAGCTCCAGGGCCGCTTTGGGTGTCTTCTGCGTCTTCTTCGCAAACACATGCAGCACAACAACACGGCGGCCTGTCACGGCAACGTAGATGCCGCGGGCGATGCCCTCCGGGGCCTTGGCCCGCAGTTCCCAGAGCTTTCCATCCAGGTGTTTGACGTGGGGCTCGTGGATCTGATCCAGGCCCACGTTCTCCACCATCTCCATCAACCGCAGAAGCCGAGCCTGGAGTTTGGGCGGCAGGGCAAGGATTTCATCATCTGCCGCCGCATGGGTTTCTACGGTCCATCTCATATCCGCTATATATCTTATCCGCTATTTTAGTCAAGATTCCTCCCCTCCTAGGGACGGCGTTGAGGACTTCAGTCCTTCTTCTTTTTCTTCTTATCTTCTTACTTCTAGGAGACGTAACTAATTGAAATGGGAGTGCTATATAGAGGTATCGGCTACCTTTTGTACGGGTGACGGCTACCCCTTGTAGGGGTATCGGCTACCTTTTGTATGGCTGACGGCTACCTTTTGTACGGGTGAGCCGGACAATTCGGCACAGCAATGTCCCCTATTCCAAAGCGTTCGGCTACCCGATACCTTGATAAGGTAGTCAATGAGGGACAGCTGTGGGAACAAGCCTGACGATCCGGCCCAATGACGGGGAGATGCTCAAGCCTGCCGAGTTGATTGAACTCCGCGGTGTAGGTCCACTGACACTTCACGACCGGCGCGTTTTCAACAGCCTGATTGAAGCCGCCTGGGGTCCAGACATGGCAGTTCCAGGACGTGAGTTCACTGTCCCAACGGCGTCCCTCAAGCATGCTGATGAACCCATGTCCCGGCTAGCCGAGAGCATCGAGCGCCTGATGCAGACGGTGGTGATAGCAAGGACATCAGACGGGGCAGAGATGCGGTTTCAACTTCTCGGGGCCAACACGATCCGAACCACGCCCAACGCTGGAACACTGACCTATAGCTTCTGGCCTCAACTGGCTGCACTGGTCAGAGACAGCAGCATCTTCGCCAAGCTGGATCATGCAGTGATGCGATCATTCAGTAGCAAATATGCATTTGCGCTGTACGAAGCCGTAGCTAGGCGCGCACGGCTGCGCCATGTGTTCCGGGAGAACTTCACCATTGACGGCATCAGGGACTTGCTTGGTGTCGAGGCCGGGAAGCTGGTGCCCTACAAGAACCTTAAAACCAAGGCCATTGAGCCGGCTGTAGTCGAGGTCAATGCACTTACTCCCTATCAAGTCGCGCTAGAACCACGCATGGACGGACGGAAGGTTGTGGGCTTCATCATGGGATGGAGCATGAAGGATGAGACAGGCATGCGGGACGCCTATGCAGAGATACAGCGGCCCCGTGTAGGGCGGAAGGAACGTCTCAACAAAGAAACAGAGGTTCATGTTATCCTTGACGAACAGATGTCCCATTGAGACGCTACGAAACGGCTCATAAGGACGCAGAGGGACAACAATGGGACTGACGCTTAGGCAAGCTGCGGACCTATGCGGCGCAAGCCGGTCTACCATCCACAGGGCATTGAAAAACGGTAAGCTATCAGGCGGTAGACTTGAAGACGGAGTTTGGGACATAGACCCATCAGAGTTAGCCCGCGTATTCCCATGGGACATCAGTGAGCCCACCCAACGGGACAATTTGGGACAGGATAAGGAAGGGGCAAGCGAGAGAGAGGCCGTGCTGGCCGTCAAGGTCGAGATGCTGGAGCATCAGCTAGAGCGTGAGCGGGACACGATAGCCGATCTGCGGAAACGCTTGGACAGGGCAGAGGACAGGGTGCTGGCTCTAACATCCCAAGCACTGCCGCCTGTTCCAGTTATGCCACCTGCGCCCGAACCTACCCCGACCCGCCGTCGCTGGTGGCCGTTCTGACGCTTTGGCTCAACTCGGTGCCTTCTGGTCATAGAACGGCGGAAGCCTACCTTTTGTCCTGGGTTGTCCGCTTCAGCAGGGAGGACGCATACCACAAATTCTGATGAGTGGACTTCAGCAGCTCGCAGAACTTCGCGAGCTTCCTCCAAGCCTCCTCGAGCTGCTATCGCGATCGGTTTTTTTGTCTTGAAGGGCGCGGACCTGTGCCTGTACGTCGTCCATCTCCGCGTAAATGCGCTGAGCGTGAACAAAAGGATCTTGGATCATGACCGGCCTCCGGATCGGGCATGTAACCCATTCCCAGCATTCTGTCCTGCGCGCGCCTTCCGCACCTTCTTTTCAACCTTGGCTGCGGATCAGCGTCGCGGATCCGCATCTGGTCGGCCCCGTAGATCGCGGCCTTGTCGCTGATCTTTACGTTTATGCCAAGCTCGGCAAAGCCCATCGCGCGTAGCGCGTCCTCCGAAAGGTAAGCCATTGTCAGTCCTCAGGCATTCGCGCTCAGCCAGCTTCGCGTGACGTCGATCACGCGTTCGATCTCATCGCCCAGCGTTAAATACAGAGGCAGCCGGATCAGGCGAGAATAGGTGTTATCGGTTACTGAAAGGTCGCCTTCGGCGCGTCCAAACCGGCGTCCGCCTGGCGCGCTGTGCAGGGGGACATAATGCAACGGGGCAATGATCCCGGCCTCGCGCAGATGCCCGATCAGCGCATCGCGATCGTCGATATCCCGCATCAGAAGGTAGAACATGTGACCATTGCCTGTCACATCGTCAGAGTGCCAAGGCAGTACAACTCGCTCTTGCTGTGCCAGATCGGCGAAAGCGTTCTGGTAACGGCCGAAGAGGGCAAGGCGAGCTTGGCGGATCACCTCCTCCTGTTCGAGTTGTGCGAAAAGGAAGGCCGCGACCAGTTCGCCAGGAAGAAAGGATGAGCCGATATCGACCCAAGTATACCTATCCACCTGACCTCTCAGGAAGCGAGACCTGTTTGTACCCTTCTCTCTGATGATCTCGGCCCGTTCGACGAGATCCCGCCGGTTCACCGTAATAGCACCGCCTTCACCGCTGATGATGTTCTTGGTCTCGTGAAAGCTGAAGGCGGCAATGTCTCCCAGGCTGCCGGCCGGCCGCCCCTTGTAGGTAGAGCCGAGGGCCTGGGCCGCGTCTTCGATCACCATCAGGCCGTGGGCCTGTGCGATCTGATTCAGGCGGTCCATTTCTGCAGGAAATCCAGCATAATGGACCGCGAAGATCGCACGGGTCTGTGGCGTGATTGCTGCTTCAATTTGGTTTGGATCGATATTTAGACTATGCTGATCGATATCCACGAACACTGGCGTGGCGCCCCGCAATACAACAGCATTCGCTGTTGATACAAAGGTGAATGAGGGCATGATGACCTCATCTCCGGGTTTGAGATCGCACAGGATGCCCGCCATCTCGAGTGCGGCAGTGCAGGAGTGGGTCAGCAGAGCAGCCGGTGAACCAGATAGTTTGACTATGCGTTCATTGCAGCGCTTAGTAAAATATCCGTCTCCTGACAGTTGTCCCCGTTCGAGGGCTTCTTCAAGAAACGAAAACTCACATCCAACCATCGAAGGCTTGTTGAACGGAATACGGTTCATCATACTAAATTACACTTACCTGCTATACAGATTAACCACTGAAATAACAAGATATTTTGTGATAAAATCAAATACATCACCTACTTACATAGGACCAACAGGGGCCAAATTTTTGGATCTGGCGTCTAGCGTCTGGCTCCTGCCGTGACGGGCAGACGCCATATCCAGTCTCCTCTTTATCGAGCATCGCTCTCAGAAGACCGGAACGAAACCGAGCCAGGTCCACTTGGTCTAAAGTTCGTGACCCCAACTCCTGTCATGCCCTCTGCGCTCTCGTTCGCGGACGCGCTCGGCCTCCTGCACCCGCTGCCGTTCCTCGGCCAGACGCTCCTGCTGCAATCTAGCAGCGCGCTCGGCTGACGCAGCCGGGTTGATGGTCCGCGCGGCCTCCCGCAACCGCTCGGCCAGGCTCTTGGCACTCTCCGGCGTCCGGCCTTGGCCAAGCTCTACTTCGCCGCGATCCTGATGGGCCTCTCGGGCCACCCGGAGCCGCGCTGCTATGTCGGAACCAGCGTCCTGGACGCGCTCTGGCGTCTGACGCCTGCCGTGACGGGCAGACGCCAGATCCTGTCCCTCGTCGCGAACTGCGCCGCGATCGGGACCGGCATAGGTCAGTTCGTGTCCAGGTGCCAGACGCTCCACGGTCCGCCCGAGCCACTCCCGCACCTGACCGGACAGCCGCTCCGCCACCCGCGCCACCTCGACGGCCTGCGCCTTGACCTCACGCCACAGCTGCACCGCCGCGACCTCGATGCCGCGCTCCTTCAGCTGCCAAGCACCAAGGGATAGCTGCGGCAGGGGCCTCCGGTCCAGCTCCACCGCCCGCACCGTCTCGCGTAAAGCCTCGGCCTCGTCGCCCCGCTCCCGCGCCTGGACAGAACGCTCCAGGGCCTCCTCGCGCTGCGTCTCCAGCGTCCGGTGGTCGATGCGCGCCTCATGACCGCAGCGCTCCAGGGCATAGTTGCTGTCGCGCGCCCAGGCCTCACGCCAGTCCTCCAGCAGATCCTTGGCGTTCCAGTCCCGGTTCTTGGCGGAAAAGCCCTCCTGGCCGATCTCGCGGGTGGTCAGCAGGATATGCGCATGGTGGTTGCGCTCGTCGCCCTCGCGTCCCGGCGCGTGCAGGGCGATGTCCGCGACCATGCCGCGGTCCACGAAGGACCGCTGGCAGAAGTCGCGGACCAGCGCGATGCGCTGCGTCCTGTCCAGCTCGGCCGGCAGCGCCACGCGGATCTCGCGGGCCACCTGGCTGTTCTTGCGCGTCTCGGCCCGCTCGACCGCGTTCCACAGCGCGGCGCGGTCCCGGACCCACTCGGGCGAACGCTCGGGGGCGAGGATCTCCACATGCTCGACACCGCCCCGCGCCCGGTAGTCGAAAGAAAGCCCGGTGCGCTCATCGTGAATGCGCTCGCCGGACCGGTAGGCGGCCGCGCCGGTGGCGCTGCGCCCGGCCGAGCGGGAAATCATCGTGGCCCGCAGGTGAAAGATCGCCATTTCGTGTCGCGCTCAAGCTAGGGGTTCAAAGGGGAGTGCAACCTCCCCTTTGCCCACACAAACCTGAAAGGTTTGTATAAGTGGGCACTTCGTGTCTTGCACCCTAACAACCTAGAGGCCAGTCTTGCAATCATTAGGAGAACAAGGGATTGCAGAATGGCGCGAACCATTGACCAGCAAATTGCCGAAGCCCAAGCCCGGCTGTACCGGCTCAAGACCAAGGCCAAGGCCTCTGAGACCCGCCGCAAGATCATTGTTGGCGCCGTGGTCACCACCGAGGCTCTCAAGGATCCGAAGATCGCCCGTTGGATGGCGTCCACCCTGCGCAAGACCGTCACCCGCGAGGTCGATCAGAAGGAACTGGTAGGATTGCTGGCCAAGCTCGATGCCAAGGCGCAAAGCGCGGGGACGGGTGACGCATGAGCATCAAGGACCCCTTCGAGATCCTGGCCGACGAGATCACCCTGATCCGCCGCCAGATCGACCAGTTGCAGCGCACCAGCCTGGACCGGAAGGACGCGGAAAAGCTCAATGCCGTGGTGGTCCAAGGCCTCGACCGCATGGCCAAGGTCGGCCCGGCCGTCCAACAACGCATCGAGCAGAGCCTGGCCACCGCCGCCCTCGATCTGCGCCAGCACACCGTTTATGCAGCCTCGGAAGGCGCCAAGGAGGCCATCCGCGAAGCGCATCTCGAAAGCATCAAGGCAGCTGGAGACCTCCGCAAGGCCGCCGGAGAGGCCCGCAGAGAGGCGTGGAGGTGGTTTGGCGGGTTCTGGGTGTGGCTGACCTCCGGGGTGCTCACAGGGGTCCTCCTGGGCGTCCTGGGGATGTTCCTGCTGCAAGGCTACGGCAATGCCCACAAGTTCGGGGAGCACCCCGGCGTCTTCTGCCGATCGGCAGGCGGGGAAACCATGTTCCACAACTCCGGAGACAAAGCCTGCGTGTTCTGGCTGGAGCGGTCAGCCGGAGAGTGAGGAGGTCCACCCCGCCTTGCCTGCGATCTCCTGCGCACCTATCGTGGCGCCTCCCGCTGGTGAGGAGAGACCAGATGGCTTTCGTTGTGCTTCATCTGAATGAACCAGGACGACAGACGAGCAAGATCGCCCTGGCCGTCGATCACATCGTTTCCGTGCGGGAAGTGGCAGACGACGCGGGCACCGAGATCAAACTGTCTGACGGCACTCTGATAAACGTGACCGAACCTTATCAGGTCATCATTGATGATCTTACCGAAAGCGGGCTTTCGGTCGTGGGCTCGTAGGGCGGCGGGCTGCGTCAGGGTGGCCGACCGCCCGCCTAACGACATCGGTAGACGGACGGTAAATCCCCGGTGCCGCTACCCAAGGTTACACTGAATCCGCCCTGCTGTCGTGCCGATCACTGTTGACCTGCTGAACTAGCGGGTTTGAATGGCAGGGAATGCGAAATGTCTACAAAAATTGGTTTCTGGCCTTGGCCCAGAAGCCGGGCTAGATGCGCACGATGGCTTTCCAAGGCGTCTTCGAACTGAGCCGGAAGCTGGCGTGCAGTTTTTGCAAGGGGACTATCCGGCGGAAGACTAGCCACGATCTCACGCCTCTCCCTGGCGGATGTGGCAAGGTAGCTGGGACTATAGCAGGAAATGTAATTTGGTGCTTGGTTTGTCTTCCTTTTCGTTAGTCTTCAAGAGGCGTATTTTAGCACCTCCTGAGGCCGGACATACCAAATCAACGACCCTGTTCTGCTTTCCTTTAGTGAAGGCAAAGCCTCCCACGCTGGCGATATTCGTCATACAGCAAGCTCAGCATGTTGGCACGGATATCACCTTCCATCCGTTTATCTTTAGTCTCTGCAATAGCCCGAAGCAGGGCTCCCTCTACAATCCGGTCTGCCGATGCCTCATCAGGCATGAGATCGCGCGCTCGACGGATCATCTCAATTACGACTGCCTCCATGTTACCGTCGCCTTGCGAGACAATCGCCCGGTGCTGTTGGTGCAAATCATACAGAAGGGGCGTCGCTGGGCTGGGCTTGTCGTAAATATGGCGATCCGCGAAGCGCGCAGGAATAACCCGCGGATCAGAACCCGTCAGGAAGATGAAGGGGATCTCATGATGAATCAGGGAATCCGCGATGGAAAACGACGTCTCCTCCTGAACCAGGACGTCGAGGATGGCGGCTTGCACTAGGCCGACGTACTGGATCGCCTCATGAATATCAGCAAACGGTCCTACGACCGTATCGCCTTCGGCGCGGATCTCGCGCGCTAAGGTCTCAGCTATGAAAAAATCATCTTCGACCAAAAGAATGCGCAGTGGTTCGAATGTCATCAGGCCCCTCCCAAGACCTTAGCGGCTCCCTCAACTAGCTGGCTTACCTTACGTCATCTTATTAGCCAAACAACTTTGACGCTTTTTCGCCTTGGCGGGTGATCCAAGAGGGCACAGCGCCTCTTGGCCCATGGCAATCAGCGGAGCGGCACGAAGTGGATTACCTAGTAGGTTGTCATTTCAAATGACAATTCTACGAGCCGCCCGCGGGAACACTCTCCCGGGAGGATGTCGAAAGCCAGAGCCCTTTTGAGACGAACACCTGGAAGCTGATCTCGGGCCTTCTCAAAGGCGCCGAGCATATCGTCGAAGCGGCCTTCGATTTCGGCATGGGCTTGGACAAGCTGCGGCGTCCCGATGGGCACGAGGCGGGCCGCAAGTGGTTTCCGTCACTGGTCGATCGGCTGCACCTGGGCGCGGTGATCGCCAAGTGTGGGGTGTTCTGCAGCCGGGCCAGGTGCTGGCGGCGGCGGACAACGCGGGCTTGTCCCTCGCGGATATGCCGTTGAACCATATTGAGTTCGGTTTCGCCCGCTGGGGTCATCTCAACTCCCTTGTTCCAGCTGTGACTGTAGCTGTAGCAGGATATGTTTTTTGGCATCGTTACACTTTTTGCTGCCCTGGAACCTTTGCCAGATGGCCCGGTTCGGCTGCGGTGAAAACTCGTCGAACATCCTTCATGGGAGGCCCTTGCACCTGGCATGGTTGTGAGGGCCTTTCGCGTCTTGGAACCTTTGT
>NZ_JAPTYD010000093.1 GCF_026913015.1 Paracoccus benzoatiresistens | reverse complement strand
ACCCTGCAGACCGAGAGCACCTATGACTGGGAGACCGAGCAGTGGTCGGTTCCCGTCAACGCGGTGGCTTCAAAGCTAACGCGCATCGGAAAACAACCGGTCAGCCTGTTCGCCGGCCTCCGCTACTGGGCCGAAAGCCCTGACTTTGGCCCGGATGGCTGGGGTGTCCGCCTTGGCGCGACATTCCTGTTTCCGCGGTGACGTCGTTCGGCGTGCTGCCGCCATCCGATCCGGGCCGCGAAACGGCGCTCGCCCTGGTGCCCGTTGCATCATAAGCTGACGGTCTATCGGACCGACCCAAGGGCGCAGCATGACCCTTCCTGTCAATCTCACCGATCTGACCCGCCGCCACTGTCTGGCGCTGATCGGTGCGGCGACGGTGTCCGGTTGCGGGCCGCGCGGCAGCATCGCCATTCTGGATCCCGCCGAAGTTGTTCAGGAGAACATCCAGCGCGCGATCGTTGCCACATCGCGCGCCCCGGTGCCCGCGCCCGAGTTCTTCTCGGGGAAAAATGCCTTCAGCACACAGTTCGCCCGCTTCGACGTCGCCGTCCCGCCGGATCGACCCTTCGGCACCATCCGCTATCCGCGCGGCCACCCCGACCCGCGCCGTGACTTCGTGGTCACGCGCGCCAGAAGGCTCGCCGGTCCCCTTGCCTTCGTCCAGGAGGTGAACGCGGCCGCGGCCAGCACCCCGCATTCGCGCGTCGGGGCCATGTTCATCCATGGCTTCAACAACAACTTTGCCGAGGCGCTGATGCGGCATGTGCAGTTGCGGCACGACCTTGCTGCGCCGGGCGTCGGCGTTCTGTTTTCGTGGCCTACCGCGGCGAAGCTGCTCGCCTATGCCGTGGACCGCGAACATGCCCTGTTCTCGCGCGATTCTCTTGTCGAGACGATGCAGCTCATGCGCCGCACAAGACTGTCGGGCTACAACCTGATCGCGCATTCGATGGGGGCGTTTGTTGCCATGGAAGGCCTCAGGACCCTTGCGCTGATGGGGGATTACGCAAGTCTGCGGAAGATCGACGCGGTTGTCCTGATCTCGGCCGATTTGGAGGTAGACCTGTTTCGCCGCCAGGCAGAGCCGGTCCTGGCGGCGGGCGTCCCGATCTATCTGCTGGTGTCCAGCAAGGACAAGGCGCTGCGCTGGTCGGCCACCCTGCGCGGAGCGACGCGCCGTGTCGGAAGCACTTACACACGCGAGGAACTCGGCGGGCTGGATGTCGGCATCATCGACCTGAGCGCCGTCAACCCCGGCGAGATCACCGGCCATCTTAAGGTTGGCAGTTCTCCGGAATTGATCGCATTGGTTCGCCGCATGCGGCAGAGGCAAGCGACCCTTTTCGGCCGCGAGGCGGGTCTTCTGGACGCAGGCGCGACTGTGCTGCAGGGAGCCGCGGGGCTGGTTCTGGCCCCCTTGTCGCCCTGAGTGCCCACCTCCCGGCACCGCCAGGCTGCCGTGCATAGTAGCGCGCCGTGCTGAAGGACCGGGATGCCGGCACCTTGGAGTGCGGATCGACCCGGCAGGCCGGAGTGGAGGGTTGTTTGCGGACCTCGGCCGCCACGCGGCACGACAGTCGTCATGGATAGAGGACCGTCTGATGGGCGCCGGATTTCCTGCCGATGGAAATCGTCAGCGGAGACAGACGTCCGCGTCGGGCATTCGTGGCGTTGCAGCCCCGCATGCTGCGCGGGCGGCAAGACGTCGAACCGGCATCGGCGTATCCCGTCCTCGGAACTGCGGTGGTAATCCGAGAACAATCTCAGGCGACGAACCCCGCCACGCGCTCGATCACCCAATAGGTGGCGACCGCGCCGGTTCCGTAGGCAATCGCCCGGAGACCGCGCGAGCCGGGTTCGAGAAGCGCCCCGCCGGAGGAAAGCCGTGCAAGCCCGGCCCTCAGCGCAAGGATTGCGCCGATGAAGAGCAGCTGGCCTAATTCTACGCCAAGATTAAAGGCGAGAAGGGCGAGCGGCACGTCCCCCTCCGGCAGGCCGATCTCAAGCAGCGCTCGGGCGAATCCGAGCCCGTGCAGAAGGCCGAAGGCGAAGGACACCGCCCAGGGATAGCGCTCTGCCAGCCGCTTCTCCGCACCGGCGGGGCGGAGCAGTTCGGTCGCGAGAAAGACGATGGACAGCGCGATGACCGCCTCGACCGGCGGCGCAGGGAGGACGATCCAGCCAAGGCTCGCCGCCGCAAGGGACAGGCTATGCCCCACCGTGAAGGCTGTAACCGCGCCGAGAAGCGTCCGCCAGTCCTGGATCAGAAACAAAAGCATCAGGACGAAGAGAAGGTGGTCCACGCCCCTGAGGATGTGATCGACCCCAAGCGGGACGTAGCTTGCAACGATATCCAACCGGCCGGGCTGCTGGGGAAGCGTGAAGCTGGGGGCGGCGGCAGTCAGGCGCATCGCGGCGGGGGCGGCCCCGTCGCCAAGATCGTAGCGCACGAGCACGTCCGTCCGAGTCCGCTCGAGTTCCGCGATCGTGATCTTGCCGCCCGAGAGCCCTCCCTTGCAGGCGGCGATCCATCCTGCCAGGAAGGCGCGGCCGTCGAATGCCGGCGCGGGGCCCCGGCGCGGGTCGCAGTTTTCGGGCAGGACTGCGTCGATCGGCATGGGCGCGCCGGCGACCTGCGGCTTGCGCCATGTGACGCGCCATTCGTCCCCGCCCAAGTGCCGGAGCTCGAGGAACCCGGGCTCGAGTGCATGAGCCGCGGTCCGTTCCGGGGCGACAGCCCCGAGGACGACGAGCGCCAAGAGAAGGGCGAGCTTCCGGATCACGGCGCGAGCACCGCCGCCAGATCGGGTCGGACGATCTCGTAGCGTGACAGGAGCGCCTCGAAGCGCGCTTCGCGCAGCGCCGCCCTGACCGTGCCCCGCCAATCACTCTCAACCTCACGCCGGATCTCGCCAAGCGTCGGCAGGCGGGCTGCGCGCCGGTCCGTCACACGGACAAGGTGCCGGCCAAACGGGGTCTTCACGGGGCCGGACCACCGGCGCTCGGGAAGAGCAACGAGCGCGTCGAAGAAGCCCTTTCCGAAGGTCCCGTCCACGACATGCTCGGGGCTCGGTCCGAAAGCGGGGGGAAGGAGTGCCGCACGCGCGGCGCCGCCCGCGCCCTCACCCGCGTTGAGCCGCGCCGCGACCTGCATTACCTCCCCTGCCCCCAAGGCATCGTCGAGCAGAACCTGCTCGAAGGCAACGAGCGGCGGCTGCGAGAAGCGCTCCGGATGAGACGCGAGATGCGCTTCGAGGGTGGCATCGGAGGCAATCGCCTCGACGCCGCTCTCGGTCAGGAACTCCATCTTCATGCGCAGCCGATTGCGGATCACCGCGTCGTCCCGGTCCAGCCCGAGGGCGAGGGCCTCGCGGACATAGACCTCCTCCCGCACGCGCTGCCCAATCATGTAGTCAAGCTCAGCCACTGTCGGCGGCCGCTGCCAAGTCGCCGCGAATTCGGCGGCGAGACGGCGTGCATCCTCATCTGTGACGACGAGCCGAGTCTCCTCCATCGGCGCGGGGGTGTCATCGAGGATGGCAAAGAGCCCGAAAAGTGCGGCTGCGATTATGAAAAAATGGACGAGCGGCTCTCGAACGAGCCTCAAGGAGAGGCCAAGGGCATGGTCCTGTGGCTGGCGCGGCGGCATGGTGTCTCCATCCTGGTATGGGCGCGCCGCGGTCCTAGGGCGTGTACCAGATCGGCGAGGTGTAGGCGCGCTCCTGCGTGGTCATTGGCACCTCGGGCGACATTTCCACGCCGAAGCGAACCGCGTCGTAGGCCGTCCAGCGGGGAGTTGGGATTTCGATCACGCGGGCGTAGTAGAAGGCGCGCTCGGCCGGGTCGAAATCGGGATCCTCCCACACGGTGATCAGCTCGGGCGCGCCGATCGAATTGTTGAAGGTCGCGGTCGCGACGTCCACGGTGTCCCCGATCGGGGGCAACCTGCCGTCGGCGCCTGGTTTGCGGTCGCCCCCCCAGACAACGTCGTAGACCTTCTCCTGCGTCGCGCCGTCCGCGCCCAGCCAGCCCTTGACGATCTGGATACGGTCAAGGTTGCCACCGAAAGGATCCTTCATCGCGGCCACGAGGAAGGTCGGCGCCGCGGCGCCTTCGGGCCGCGCGGGCAGATCGCCGCCCATAGGAACGCCCTTGCCGTAACCGACCTCCGCCGGCAGTCGGGTGAGGGCGTCGCCTTCGACGAAGTTCCAGCCGCCGAAGAACCGTACCGCTATGCGCGAACCCGTGGTCGCGTAGACCTCCTTCCGGTCCATGGCGTCGAAGATCGCCTCGCGGGTGTTCTCCTCCGCCCAGACCGCGGCGTAGCCCGAAGCGGCCTGCTCCCACCCCAGCACGCGTGTCGTCTCGAACTCTCCCACGACATGCTCCCACCGGCCCGGTTCCGGCTCCACGCCCGAGTGCTTGCCGAAGAAGTTTTCCTCCTCCGCCGTGGCAAGCCCGGTGTGGCTGTCAGTCGAGCCCACCATGCCGAACTTGTAGGGGTTGGTTCCGAGCGACTCCTCGAGCCGCAACCCGTTCTTCAGCGCCTCGCGGGCATATTCGTACTGCAGCATCCAGGGCTCCTTGGGCACCGGCCCGAGGTTCGATGCGTCCCATGTCTCATAGTCGGCGAACTCGTCGTTCGGGCTGAGAAACGGGTGGGCCTCGCCGTCACCCTTGATCTGTGTGACCTCGTAGAGCGGCTCCCACCGCGCGCGAACCTCGGCATAGGCAGCCGTCAGGGGCTCCCCTGTCTCGGGGTTCGTCTCGACGGGGAACATGATCCCGTTCGAAAGGTTGCCGTTGTGCGCGAGCGCGAGGACGCGGCCGCCGGTGACCTCCTCGTAATTTTCCATCCACCGCCAGAGGTCCTCGGGATTGAAGCTCTCGGCGGTGGTGAAGGGCAGGACACGGCGCGCGCGCTCGCCGCCGTCGCGGTAAAGGACATTGCGGTGCAGGTTGTTGCCGCCTTCGGTCGGCGTCCACTCGTAGCCGACGATCGTGGTAAAGGTCCCGGGATCGTTGAAGGCATCTGCCGTCTCGACGTACTCGCCCCAGACCGACTGCACGAAGCGCGGGTCGTTGATCACAGCGGGGACGTTGCCTGCGCTGAAGGCGGAGATCACGTCCATCGTCGCCCTCAGCGCGGTATTGCCGCCCTCGTTGAGGCGGCGGTTCCAGTCCGCGATGGTCGCGTCGCGCATCAGCGCCGCGTCGCCCGCGACGATCTCGTTCATCGCGCCGAGCGCATCGGAGTGGTCGGCAATGACGAGCCAGTCGAGCGGACGCGACAGCCTGACGCGAAGCCCGTGCGAGGATGTCACCTCCTCGCCGCGCGCGAAGCGGTAGGCCGTCTCGGGGTCGAGAAGCGCGCCGAAGGCGCGGGCGTCGAGCGAGTTCGAGGTGTGGAGATGCGTGTCGCCCCAGAGTGGCCGCTCGGCAAAGTTCCGCCCCGCATAAGGTGAGAAGGTTCCCTGCTCCTGACGCGCGATATCCTCCTCGGTCAGGACCATCTCGCCGACGCGGCGGGCATCGTCCTGGGCGCTGGCAGAGGTCGGAGAAAGGCCCGCGACAAGCGCCACGACGGCGGCACCGGAAAGAAGTCGTCCCATCGAAAGTTCCTCCAGCAATGGCGCTTCCCGAGGAAAGCGCATCCTCGGTCTCCTGATCGCCCTCATGGCCCGCCTGCAGGGGTGAACCAGACGGGAGAGGAGTAGGCCCGATCCTGGACCGTCGAAGGAACCTCCTCCGGCAGGTCCAGCCCGAAGCGGACGGCATCATAGGTCGTCCAGCGCGGCGTCGGGATTTCGAGCACGCGGACATAGTAGAAGGCCCGCTCGGAGAGGTCGAAGTCAGGATCGCGCCAGTAGCCCGCGAGAAATGGTGCCCCGATCGTGTTGGTGAAGGTTGCGGTCGCGAGGTCTACCGTGCTGCCCACCGGCTCGCGCGCGCGGCCGTCCGGTCCGATCTCGCGCCCGCCCGCTACGGCAATGTCGTAGATACGTTCCCGCGAGCTGCCGTCGGCGTCGATCCAGCCCTTGATGATCTGGATGCGGTCGAGGTTCGCCCAGTCCGGGTCGCGCTCGGCGCGGACGATGAAGGTGGGCGCGGCGTCCTGCGGCGGGCTGTCCAGCCGCCCGCCCATCGGAATCCCCCTTGTGTAACCGAGGCCGCTGAAATCCGACATCAGCTCGTCGCCCGGCTTGAAGTCCCAACCGGCGAAGAGACGCACCCGCAGCCGTGTTCCGGTGGTTGCGAAGATCTCCTTGCGGAGCATCGCATCGAAGATCTCGTCGCGGGTGTTCTCGCGCACCCAAGCGCCTGTCAGGCCGGCAGCGGATTCCTGCGCCGAGATAATCCTGAGCGAGGGATCGGCGGCGGGAACCACGGTCTTGAAGAAGCGGTCCGGACCCGGTTCGGTGCCGGGGAACTTGCCGAAGTAGTTTTCCTCGCCGCTCGACGCGAGGCCGGTATGGGAGTCGGTCGTGCCGTTGAACCCGAAGTCATAGGGATTGACCCCCACCCTTGCCTCGACCTCAAGGCCCGTCAGCAACGCGGTGCGCGCGTATTCATAGCGCAGCATTTCGGGCGTCTTGGGCGCCGAGCCGTCGAGGTTGGTGACGTCCCAGCGTTCGAAGCTCGCGAACTCGTCATCGGGGGACAGGATGGGATGCGTCTCGCCGTCGCCCTTGATCTGGGTGATCTCCATGATCGGCTCCCACCGGGACCGCCGGGCGGCATAGTCGGCGTCCATGGGCGTCCCGTCGAAGGTCCCGGCCGTGAAGGCGATGCCGTTCGAGAGATTGCCGTTGTGGACGTGGGCGAACACCCGGCCGCCCGTGAGCGCCTCGTAGTTTTCCATGTAGTTCCACAACTCGGCCGGATCCTGGCTGTCGAGCGCCGAGAACGGCCGGACGCGGCTGGTCTTGTCGGCCCCGTCAGCGAAGACGACGATGCGGTGCAGGTTGTTGCCGTCGGGCTGGGACGTCCATTCGAAGCCTGTCATCGCCGTGAAGACGCCCGGCTGATTGTACCGATCCGCCAGTTCGACGAACTCGGGCCAGATGGACCCCGCCATGTCAATGTCGGCGAAGGGGTCGGTTCCGGCCGAGAGGTCCGCCAAAAGCGAGCCGAAGGCCTGCAGGGCCGCCTCGGGACCGCCGTTGAAGCCCTGCCACACCTCGCGCCCGCGCGTAGATGCCAGCAGGACGGGGCTGGAGTCGCGGATCATGGTGGCAAGGCCCATCGCCTCGGCGTGATCGGTCAGGACCAGGAAGTCGAGCGGCCGCACCAGCCTGAAGGGCTGGCCCGTGTTCGACCTGACCGTCTCGCCGCGCGCCGCGCGGTAGACGTCCTCGGGCGAGAGCGACGTGCCGAGCAGACCTGCATCCGGCGAAAGGTTGCTGTGGATGTGCATGTCCCCGAAGAGCACGCGGTCGGGAAAGTCGCGGAAGGCATAGGGCGAGGTGGAGACCGGCTGTACGAAGTCCTCGAGAGCCACCTCGCCCGGCGGCTCGGCTCGCGCGACCGCGGAGGCAGAAAAGAACACGAGGGCGGCGAGGAGCCCGCGGCCATGTGTTGGGCCGGGTCGGCAGCAAGTGGCCATGGTTGCCTCCTTCGTCCCTGCCACGGAGCACTGGTCGAGCATAGCGTCAAGGACATGCAATCCGGCCGTGACGGCTGGTCCCGTCCTTGCTTGGGAAAGGATTATGGCCGCAAAATAGAGCGGGATTGCGACATTTGACGCATTTCCGGAAATTCCCTGCGCCGCCGCTGCCGACACCGAGAAAAGGTTGCGCAACGACTGCCATGACGAACGGACATTGCCGCGACCCCTGAGCGGGGATCGGCAAAACATCGGAAAAGACCTGTCGGAAGCGCAAGCCATTTTTCGTGTCAGCCCTTGCAGGTCCCGCAAGATTGCCTTGGCAACCTTCGGAGGGACTGTGCGGGGCCGAGCAGGCCTGCGCGAGAGACCCAGCGATCGAGCAAGGAACTGGGGGCAGTTGCGTGATCCGGCCAGACCTTCCCACAAGGCGGCTCGCTTCCCTTCGCTCTTTGTAATGGCGCGTCGCGCTCGCCGCCTGCAAGACTCGCCGCTAGGGCGGCAAGCTGAAAGCTCTGGCCGAAGAAGATGCAGAGATCCTCGCGCGGGCGCGGCGATCGTGGGTGCCAGGGGGATTTGGGCAAGCCGAACGTCGGGGCTTAGCCTTTCGAGCCGGGCGGGGTCGCGCTATACTTCGACCTTATCTTGAGGGCGTAACAATGACAGACCAAAACCATATAGACGCAATCCAGACCGCTGTGTTCAGACTGAACGCGGCGATCGGGGCGGCGGCCAAGGATGGGCTGTTTTGCGAACTGATGACATTTCATAATCACGATGACGCACGGTCGATCCCGACCGCTGTGGTCTTCGCAAAGCCTTACAAGTCACGCTGATTACGCGAAGCATCTCTGATCATGCCGCTTCGGCAGAGCTTTTTGCTGTTAGGCCTGACATGGCATGCTTGCCCGCTGACGCTCGGGGCGCGCTAAAGCGTTTTTCAGGCACCGAGCTTCAGATTCCAGCCTATCGCGACCTCGAGGAAATCACGGCCGAGCGCGGGATCGCGGTCGATCATGCGTCACACAACAGGTGGGTGGATCGCAATGCCGACTTGATTGTGGAGGACACGCGCAGGCGAAAGCAGCCGGCTGACAAGTTATGGCGATGGACGAGCCCTACATCCGCGTCTGCGGCTCTCGGGTTTACCTCTACCGCGCGGTCGACAGGTTCGGAAAGACCTTCCACTGGTTCTGATGGTGTAGACGTGTTGGGCGACAACCACCATGGCCGGCGCCGACAACCAGCTTGGCCGGTGGGGCTGAACGGAAGACGGGCATGCCCGTCTGGAGGGCAGCCTCACCGGTCTGAGTGATTTCGGGGATAGGTGCTGATC
>NZ_JAPTYD010000092.1 GCF_026913015.1 Paracoccus benzoatiresistens | reverse complement strand
GCCGCCGGCTGGGTGGGTGTCAGTTCACCCGGAGATTACGCCGCCATCCAATTTCTACCACTTCCGAGACACGACCCGTTCTGAAGCTTCGGCAGATCGAAGTGCTTCACGGACAAGGAATGGCAATCTCGGACGCGGTGCGGCAGATCGGCGTGACCGAGCCGACATATTATCGCTGGCGCAAGCAGTATGGCGGCATGAACCGGGATCAGCTGAAGCGGCTCAAGGAGCTTGAGGCGGAGAACCAGCGACTGCGGCGCGCGGTGTCAGATCTGACCTTGGACAAGATGATCCTGAGCGAGGCTGCACGGGGAAACTTCTAAGCCCTTCACGCCGTCGCCAGTGCATCGAGCATGTGCGGCAGGCGCTCGGCATATCCGAGCGCCGCGCCTGCCGCACCCTCGGACAGCACCGCTCGACGCAACGCAAGGTTCCTTGCGGCGCCCCGGACGAAGAACGGCTGACGGAGGACATCATCGCGCTCGCTCGCTCCTACGGGCGATATGGCTATCGGATGATCACCGGACTGCTGAACAACGCCGGTTGGCATGTAAATCATAAACGCGTGGAACGGATATGGCGGCGTGAAGGGCTAAAGGTTCCGCAAAAGCAGGCAAAGAAGGGTCGGCTCTGGTTGAACGACGGGTCCTGCGTCCGTCTCCGGCCGGAGCACCCGAACCACGTCTGGTCCTATGATTTCGTTCAGGACCGGACACATGACGGACGGCTGTTTCGGACGCTCAATATCATCGACGAATTCACGAAGGAGGCGCTGGTGATCCGTGTAAACCGCAAGCTCAATTCCACCGACGTCATCGACGCCCTGACGGATCTGTTCATCTTGCGTGTTCCGCCTGCGTTCATAAGGTCCAATAATGGCGCGGAATTCATTGCCAAGAAGGTGCAGGGCTGGATCGGCGCAGTTGGTGCCAAGACCGCGTTCATCGAGCCGGGCTCACCCTGGGAGAACGGGTATTGCGAGAGCTTCAACGCCCGATTTCGCGACGAGCTACTGGACGCCGAGGTCTTTTATTCGCTCAGGGAGACCCAGATCCTCATCGAGCGATGGCGCCGCCACTACAACACTGTCAGGCCGCACAGCTCCCTGGGATATCGCCCGCCCGCACCGGAAGCCGTCATCCCGATAGACCAACGGCCGACGATGCACTAACAATCAACCCGGACCACTCGGTGGGGGCAGTCCAAGGGAGTGCAAAATGACTTATGTAAGGATCACAACTACACAACGGACAGAAATCGCGAAAGTTGTTAGCGGCCGGTCCGCCCCAACACGGCCAGTATAGTTCGAACCACGATCTTGATATCCATCGCCAGACTGCATTCGCGCCGATATCGCATATCTAGGTGCACTCGCTCGTCATAGCTCAGGTCATTTCGGCCGCTGATCTGCCACAAGCCGGTCAAACCCGGGCGAATAGCCTTATAGTCCGTCGCGGCCTTGCCATACATGTTCAACTCGTCTGTGATCACGGGGCGCGGACCTACCCAGCTCATCTCACCGCGAACAATATTCCAGATCTGCGGCAACTCATCAAGACTTGACCGGCGCAGGAAACGACCGAAGCGAGTGATCCGTGGGTCGTTCTCCAGTTTATAGTTTGCCTCCCATTCCGCGCGTGCAGCGGGGTTCTCGGCCAAATGCCGGACCAGACGTGCTTCGGCATTGGGAACCATCGAGCGCAGCTTCCAGCATTTGAACGGCTTGCCATTCCGCCCGACTCGCTTGTGACCAAAGAAGGGCTTGCCGCCATCCAGCATGACCAGAACTGCAATTGGCACAATCAGCATCAAAAATGCAGGCAGAAAAATGCAGGTCAGCACCACATCGCACAGGCGCTTGCCATATCGGACATAAAGACGGTCTATCGTCCCATTTGCGGAGCCATGTTTGAATTCTACAGTCGTTCCGCTTCGAAAAATCAATGTTTCGGACTGATGCTTCATTGTTCAATACCGTTCAAAATTGATAACTTGCCCGAAGGCAGTCGGAGGACGCGAGACAGAGAAGAAGCTCGTAGAAGTTTCTCAAAGTCAAAACACAGCCTCATAGCCGATCTGTTTAAGCAACCACATCCTTCGACGGGGCCGTTCTCGGTTAGTTGCCGCTAACTAGTCCGAATCACTGAACTCCTACACCACGAAATACAAACTCCACTCTTCTTCTGCCTTCTAAGCCGTCTTTATGAAAGTTCCACGTCGATAGTTTGATTTGATTATGCTACACGCCATAGTTGCATATTTGTCACGCTTATAGAGCCTAACAAAACACCATGTGCTTGTTTTGACTTCACTGCGTGGCGTTATCCAACGGTACAGTGATCAGCGAGGGAGAAATCTGGTCAAGCACCCGATCCCACTTCGTCACCGGCTGTTCCGCAACGAAGACGACATCATCGGGGCGCAGTTGCATCCGCGTCGACAACATCATGCCCGTGGCAGAGGTGCCGTCTAGGTGCCAAGCTGTAATTCCTCCAAATTCCCGTGGATCTGGTGAACCTCGCAAGATGTAGATCTGCCTAGGGTTGCCAGACACAGCCTGCACGCCGCCGCTATCGTATAGGGCATCGGCAAGGCTTGCCGTTTGCTCGTAGGGAAGTGGCCACCGCCCTGGTTTGACGACCTCGCCGCTAAGAAAGACGTAGTCGCGTTTCTCGGCGCCATATTCGATTCTTGCCTCGAAATTGTCGCGCTGCTCGGCCAAGTCCTGACGACGGATCGCAACCTCTTGGCTCAATGCTGTCATCGCCTCACTGCGGATCGAAGCCCGTGTCGACGACAGCTGGATCTGTTCTTCGAAATAGGCCTGCGCTTTGGCCAAGTCGTATTCGGTATCTACAAAGACCGAATCGCCGTCGATCAGGCGCAACTTCTGATAAGCCGGCGTGCGTAGAAAATCCTCGACGGGCAGTTCGTATAGTGACCCATCACGATAAATCCGGATCACGGCAGAATCGCGATCCGCTGCGCTGACCCCACCAACTTTGGCCATAGCAGTATCCAGCGTCAGCGGTGTCAGCGTGATCGGGGCAACTCCCGGATTGACGACGGCACCACCTATCGAGACTCGGCGGGCATTGAACTCGGCCACTTCAAGGCTGAAAGTCGGATCGATCTGACGTTCGACGAGACGCTGAAATAGTGTCGTTTCCGCCTCTTCCATTGTCATGTCGGCAATCCGCACACGTCCGACATCCGGGATTGCAATTGTGCCGTCATCTTGCACAGTATAACCCTGACGCCGGTTTTCTGCCGCTAGCAGACCCGACAGTTCCGACACGGTATTCCCGGGAGTTTTGGTAGCCAACAGCACGACGTCACCGACCCCGATACGATAAGGGTCGTTTGGTGGGGTTGGCGGCAGGCGGGTCTCCAATGCACCAGGGCGATATTCGGGCGAATGCGCAGGGTTCGGCAGGCTTTCCATGCCGTCACTTGAACCGTAGGTTCCGGCCGAGGCGCGGAAGGCGGCGGGCAGGCTGCGTGGGTTGTATGCCTGACTATTTGCAGCCAGCAAAGTTTCCGGTGTCAGTTCGATGATCCGGACCTTGGCGCCATCGACAACGCCTTCGCGGACGTTGGGACTGTGATAGACGACGCCGCAACCTGCAAGCAGCGCGAATAGAGAAAGGGTTAGTTTGCGCATGGTGTCTCCGCAGACATGTCAGTGCAGGAACAGAATTCGGATGCGACCAACATCGCGGTTGAAGATCTGCTCGGATTGAAGGATCTGGCCATCGTGAAGCCAGTAGCGATTTTCGAGGTCACCTGAGGGACTGTAGCATTGCTCATCCACCCGTAAGGTGCTGGCATAGCTGGTCTCGCCGGTGCGGATGGTCTCGCTTCCCGCCGGCACAATGTCGCAAACATACGAGGTGATCTTCAGCCGGTCTTGCCCGTCCAGTTGACGATGGATGCGGGTGATCTGACCTGTCATGCCGGAAGTGATTACAGGTACTGCCTGATCGGCATCTATCGTCATCAGATCGAAGGCCATGCCCCTGGTGCCGATGATCATGCCGTCTCGAGTATAGATCTGAACGTTGTCGGCCGCGCGCCATCGCGCCACCCCATCTCGCATTCCGGCAAGCACCAGTGTTGAGGCTCGATCCTGATCCAGGAGCCAGACGATCATCTGTGGCGCGCCCGCAGCGATCAGTCCCTGCATTTCGGCTTCATTGGTTCCTAGTTTGGGGCCAACAATCGCTGTAAGTACCAAGTCTGGCGGCGGTGTAGAGCAGCCAAGCAGGAGCGCAGGCAGAGCCGCGCAAATCAGCTTGCGTAGTGCTATCATCTCCAGAAGCGCCCCCACCGCTGGCCCTGCGCGGCCTCACGTTCGTTGCGGGTCAGGTCGTAGAGCCGGTTGCGGACATAGAGCCGGGCTCCGCCGTCGCGCTGGATTGGTCGGATTACAGTTCCTGGCGCCCCTCGCGACGGGAGGCCGGTTAGCCAGCTCACCGGCACACTGAAACTTATGCCTTTGTCGAATGCGCCCTCGCCGAACTCATCGGAACTGACATCCGTCAAGGTAAAGAAAGCCCCGACCGAGAAGCCATTTTCAAAACGTCGCGTCAGGCTCAACGTGCCGCCCCAGTCGCCTGCCAAATAGCGACCTAGATCCACCTGTGTCTGATAGCCACCGCCAAGATTGTAATAGCCAGATACGTGACCAGTCACGACATCATAGTCCTGAAAGCCAAGTCCCTCGAAGTCTCGCTGAACCGCATAGTTCAATTCAGCGCCAAATGCATAGCGTTGATCGACTGGCGTCCAAAGAACCTCACCCGACACTCCACCATACATCCGCTCGAACAAGCCGACCGTGGCGCGGGTGTAGATATTAGGTGCAGGGCGCGCAAAATGTTCGGCCGTCAGGAAGGGTATATAAGGGTCGTTGCTCTGGAAGTAGAGGGCCGTATCCGACCGGACATGAGGCAGCTCGGAATCTGAGCGCCGCGTGATCTCGTCAAGATTGCCTATGATCTTCTGTCGCGCCGCTCCAGAAATGTAGACACCTTGTACAGGAGACCATTCACCGAAAAGCTCGGCACCAAGATCGGCGCGGGCCGGGTTGTCGGGGTCGAACAGAGCCGGTTGCAAATAGGGTCCAAGCGCGACGCTCCAAGTTTTTTCCGGGTCCCACCGCGGATCGGGGAGGCCCGCTCCGTCTGTGATTTTTGCGCGAACAAATGCCTGCCATGCCCCGTCAGGCGCATATTCCAGCTCTTCTAGATCTTCGCGGGTTACACTAACCTGGTAGCTGGTCATCCCCTGGATCTTGTCTTGAATACGAAACTCAGTGACTTCCGCGGGCAGTTGCTGGCTTAGCACCCGCGCGGTGCGTCCCCAGGACTGTGCCGAGGACGACCAACGCAGGTTCGAAATGGCGACCGTAGCTGAAGGGCCTTCAATACTGATACCCTCCAGTCCAATGCCCTGGTCCCGCAAAGCGGACCGGAGCCGGTCGCGATCCGGTTTCGCCGGCTCCCCCCAAGACATAACTGCTTCATTGGTCCCCGCCAGGACGGCTGGCGGCGCAGCTTCGCGACCGGAAGGGAACTTTGGCTTCGCGGGATCGATCAGCACGCTATAGCTGAGCGTTGCTGCTGAACCATGTATCAGCGCCAGTCCCAAAGTGCTGCCGCTGTTAAAGCTATACTGCAGACCCAGATTGATCGGCGTGCGATAATCGAAGCCCATCCGGTCAACTTCGTTCACCATCGCGTCCGAAGAATATTCGAGGCTCGCCTTCAGCTTATCGGTCGCCTGCCAGTTCACCCCGAAGAACGCCGCCGCCGGGCCTCGGAAGAAGCGGTCGAAATCAACTTTGCCCGTTTCTGAAATTCCACCTGATCCCGGTCGCGTATCGAAACGATCGTCAATCACGCCTAGGGGGTTATTGAAACTGTTATAGGTCCCGAAACGTCCCCAGCCTATCCCTGCCGTGACAAAGAAATCCTCGCCAAAATGCTTCGACGTAACCACATACTCGGCACCATAGACCCCGGTTCCCCCAAAATCCTGCAAGCCGATCGAAACAGACGGTTGCCATCCCAACCGATTTTCACGCATGACTTGGTAGCGAAGGTCAAAACTACGGTCATAGAGAGAAAGATTGTCGGAGGAATAGTCTTCCAGATAGGAATAGCGAAAGACACCTGTCAAGCGGGGCGAGATCTGAAAGGCCATATTGCCCCGGACGACCCCGCCCGCCTGAATGTTTGCCGACAGCGCTAAATTACCATCCGGCAAGACTTCGGCGGATGGCATCTCGATGTGACCCGGAACGCCGTAGACCGACAATCCGACTGGAGTGCCATCCTGCGAATGGCCTGCAGAAGTCGAGATTACCCAAACCCCACCGATCAGAAGAGCTTTTCGGGTCACAAAAAGCCCGCCTTGCAAATTCATAGGTCTCATTTCGAAGTAGTTGATCGTCTGGGGCGGATGTGGCGAATACTAAAAGAGTTAAGATTTGACCAGAGAATTTATGAGTCCTATCATAACTCTCTCATGCTCAGGCAACGCCGGGTCGATCAGCGCGTAACTCAATTTGCCTGTCGCATATGCACCTGTGTCGAGCGCGATTTTCCCCGGCTTTTTGCTAGCTCGTTCAACAATGGTGTGACCATAGACGACCCAGAGTCCGTCTCGTCGAGGTTGATGAGCGAAACTCGGATGACCCCAGAGCATAGTTTTGGCTGCCTGACAAGCCAGTGGATGCGCAGGGTCTAGTCCGGCATGCACAGCGACTACATTCCCACTCCGATAGTTCAGCGGAAGCCCGCTCAACCAGTCCAAGGTAGCGGCACCAATCTGCTCTCTCAACAGGGCCGCTGCTTCAACCGCAGGCAGTTGTTCTAGCACATACTCATCTATCCCAAAGCTGGCAGCAGCTTGCCGACCACCGTGGCGTAGCCATGTGGATAGATTGTCTTCTGGGTTAGCGATGGCAGCCAACAGCATTTCTTCATGATTGCCCTTCAGGCAGATCGCGCCGCCGGTCGTAGCATCTTGCAACCGTGCCAGCACACCAGCGCTGTCCGGCCCACGATCAATCATGTCACCCAAGACGATCAGAGTTGCCGATGGAAAATGTCGCTGCCTCAGCAACAGAAACTGCTCAAGGCAGTCGAGGCGCCCATGAAGATCGCCGAGAAGACAGATGGTCTCATCCGGCAAGGGCGGGGGAAAACTTTCACCACTTACTTCTGAAAGACCCAAACGGGTTGGACTAGTCGCCCGACGGAACAAAGAAGACAGTTTCACCGGGCGCCAGGCATTAGTTGGTCGAAGGAGTTGAGGGAGTTGATGGAGTGCTGGGGGTGGTCCTGCCTCCGCCGCCGCCCGCAACTGCGACAGCAGCCACCATCGCGCCTGCAAAGCCAAGCACGGGCCCAATTGCGCCTATTGCAGGAATGAAGCCAGCAGCGGGAGCAGCACCTGCTCCTGCGCCAGCAGCCGCTTCATTGCCTGCCTGTCCGCCAATCGACGCAGCGTCTTGTGCAGAAGACGGGACGGCGACTCCGCCAATCGCAGCAGCAAGTACGAAATACTTTAGGATATTCAATATACTACCTCCATATAAAGGCTTGGCCGAATTAGCCAAAATTTCGCGATTTTCTTAGCATGACTTTTTTCTAGCGTCCAACTCTATTTTAGGTAGAATCTATAACAACCTGCCCACACCACAACGGAATTGCCGTTCCTCATAGCTTGACGAGGCACCGTTGCGCTGTTTCGTAGCAAAACGCGGTTTCCTGATGCGAATTGGGAACTCCAAGACGTTCTGCTAAGGTGCCAGCGGGTTGCCGCAAAACACTTTGAATGTCCTAGTGACGATCAGAGTCAGTGATTGCCTTTTCCTCACCTTGGATGAAGCGTGTAGCGCCGTTGGTGAACTCTCCCCACTTGAAGGTGGGGCTTCAGGATTGTCGCCAGGTGCTGGTGCGGAGGGCTGCTCGGGCTGCCACGACGGTTCCGGCCGCGGGGTCTCAGTAAGGCCAAGCGCGTGCAGGTCGCGCCGCAGGATCTCGCAGGCGGCATTGATGTCCCCATTCGCCCGATGACCGCAGGACCGGCATTCGAACCGCTCCCGGTCGATGAGGGAGGTCGCATCGACCGCGCCGCAGCAGCCGCAGGTGCGCGAGGCTTTGCGGGCCGGGACCTCGATGAGGGGCCACCGGCCCAGGCTGGCTTGTAGCCGAGTTGGCGGCGCAACTCGCCCCAACCCTTGTCGGGGATCGCCTGGTTCCATCCGGACTTGGCCGCGACATTGTGGCCCGGCTCCGCGGTTGTGCCGCGGGCTGAAGCGGTCCTGCACCCGCAGCGTCTCGATCATTACACGCTGTGGTTCTTCGCGAGAGAGCCCGTGAGCTGGCGGATCCCGGCGGCGCCGGTCCATCTTCGCCTTGTGCGCCCGCAGGCGCTGCAGCGCTTTCATGCGCCGCTTCGAGCTGCTCCGGGTGCGCGACCGCGCCCAGGTCAGGCGCTTTGCTTCTGCATCTGCCGAGGCGCCCCAAGAGCGCGCCTGCGAGGTGGCCACGGGTTCGCTCACCCCCGATCGAGGGCAACCACATCCTCTGGTGCAGGCGACCGCCGGTCTGGCCGGGCGGCTACCTGCAGCCGCTCCGCGATCAGGACACTGGCATACCAGCGGGTGCCCTCGCGCGAGATCGTCACCCGCCGGACCCGTCCAGGAAGCGGGCGCTGACGAATGGTCTGCGGCTGCCAAGCACGTCTAACGCCAGCTGTAGATTTCCGGCTAAATCGGCGCATCCGAATGCTTCATCCGCCATGCTTCGCTCTCACAAATATTGCCTGGGATCGGAGAGGGCAGGGCGCAAAAACGGTGCTTGTTTGGCGCGCCGCACCATTGGTTTCTGCCGGGTCTGCTTCCAGGAGGTGCAAGTGTGGAGTATCGCTTACGACAGCGTCCTCATGAGCAAGGAAACCACCCAAGCCCAGAATAGGAGAGTTAGCAGGGCCACGACGACCCAAGCTGCGATTTTAAAGGGGTCTGGTTTCATTTACAAACCTCCTTGGCTAGTGTTCTGAATCTGACGCTTGCTACCTGTTCCCGCGGATACCATCGAGTGCATCGAGCGCTCGCCGTTCACGG
>NZ_JAPTYD010000091.1 GCF_026913015.1 Paracoccus benzoatiresistens | reverse complement strand
CCGGCTGGGTGGGTGTCAGTTCACCCGGAGATTACGCCGCCATCCAATTTCTACCACTTCCGAGACACGACCCAAGCCAAACCGTCCGAAAGCGGATGGCTGAGCGGACAGTCCTTCGGCTCTTTACGGATCAGCGCCTTCGATTTCCGGCCATGCATGATTCAAATCGGGCGAGACAGCATCTCTCGGATACTCGTGCTCTATCCCGTTGCCTCAAGCCGTCTCATGGCAGCAAGCAGTTGGCGCTCAGTAAACGGCTTTTCGACATTCTCGACCTCGGCCAGAACCTCGCTGTCCTCGAAATCGAAGCTGCCATAGGCCGAGGCGATCACGAAGGGGATCTGCAGGCTTCGCAGGCGCTTGGCCACCGGGACCACCGGCTGTCCATGAAGGTTCACGTCAAGGACAGCCAGATCGGGCTGCTCATGGGCCAGCAGCCGCAGGGCTGCGTCCACTGAGCTGGCGGGTCCCAAAGCCCGGTAGCCATTGCCCTTCAGCATCGCCTGGATATCCAACGCGACCATGAACTCGTCCTCGACAACAAGCACCACAGGACGGCTGTCACCATCTGAGCTTTCCGAGGTCTTGCCAGTCATCAGACCTCCGGAGGGTGCTTACTTGTGATGGGGACTGTCAGCTTGGCCAGCAAACCTTCAGGGCGATAGTCCAGTTCCGCACTGCCCTTGAGGTCGTATTCCGTAGCAAACTGAATCATCTGGGTGCCAAAGCCAGTTTCCTCAGGCGGCGATACCCCTGAGCAGCCGCTTTCCTCCCATCGAAGGTGGATCTCAGCTCGGCCCTCCTGGTCCGAGGCTTCGCTCCAGCTGATCGACAGCCGCCCTTCCGGCACGGAAAGCGCGCCATACTTCAGGGCATTTGTCGCCATTTCGTGCAGGATCATGCCCAGCGACGTCGCCTGTTTGCCCGACAAGACAACTGCCGGCTCTGCGGCCAGAGACAGCGTGCTGGCGCCCTCCAGATAGGGCTCCATGACCGCGCGCACCAAATCTGGAAGAATGGTGGCAGACGCCCCGGCCCGAGAGACCCCAATGGATCTTCCCAAGGCATTGAGGCGGCCCCTGAGATCATCGCGGTATTCCTCCGCGCTGCGCCCGGTCACGTTAGTCTGAGCAACAAGCGCCTGCATGACCATAAGCAGGTTCTTGATGCGGTGATCCAGTTCACCGATGAGAATGTCCTTCTTGTCATCGGCCTTGCGTTGCTCCGTGGCATCCAAGATCGTCAGCATCAGGATGCGCTTGCCGTTCTCGGGATGATGCAACCGTTGCGCGCTGACCAGCATATTCCGGAAACCAACCCGTGGAAACTCTGCCTGAACCTCGTAATCGACGATTGCGGCGCTTTTCGGAATGACCCCTTCCAGGAGGATGCGCAGTTCGGGGATGTTCCACTGGCCGTTGTCCAGTTCCAGGAACGGAACACCCACCGTGTCATCGCTGTTGGCCTCGAAGGCCCGATAGAAGGCTGGATTGGCGCTGAGAACCGTGAGGTCGCCATCCAGCACCAGAAGCGGGTCGCGAAGCGTGTTCATCACGCCCACCGCTTGCACATGCGATCCGCGCAACAAGCGATAAAGTTCGTCGAGATCCAAGCAAGTCTCCAGAATGTGTCGTGATGAGTCTATCGGGAGATGGCTGGATTGGACAGCGGAATGAGGAGGCACCCCGGGAGGAAGTTGGCCGCTTCGTACTCTTTGCGTCGCGTCGCGAAAGAACTCCGTCGACCGAGGTGTAGAACACGCCACGTACTTCACCATCTGCTGTCGAGAGGTAGGTAAAGAAAAGGGAGAGTTTCTTGCCCCTACCTGCAGGCAACCGTGTTCACTTCAGACCCTGCGAGTTTGAAGTAAATAAACTCGGTCAGAAAAACTAAGGCAGTTTATTGCCCGTCATAACGACTTTTCTTAACGAAACGGGCCGTCTTGGATGGAGATCGGCCACGCGTGGGTCACGCGAGCCAATCCCACTGCAGCTGCCGTATTGAAACAGTCGCCGATGCCAGACAGACCCGCGTGCGGACACATGTCACGCCGAAAGCTCGCGCCGAACGATATCGGCGCCGGCGCTCAGAGCAGCCAGCTTGCCTTGCGCTATGCGGCGTGACAGCGGCGCCATTCCGCAATTGGTGCAAGGATAAAGCTTGTCGGCATCCACGAACCGAAGGGCCCGTCGCAGAACATCCGCGACTTCCTCGGGCGTCTCGACCGCATCCGTCGCCACGTCAATGGCACCGACCATCACCTTCTTGCCGCGGAGCAATTCGATCAGCTCCATCGGGACACGGGAATGCTGACATTCCAGCGACACCATGCCGATCGAGGATGTCTGCAGTTTGGGAAACACCTGCTCGTACTGCCGCCATTCCTCACCCAGGCTTTTCTTCCAGTCTGTATTGGCCTTGATGCCGTAGCCATAGCAGATGTGAACGGCGGTTTCGCAGCGCAGCCCTTCAGCGGCTCTTTCAAGGGCGGCGATGCCCCAGTCGTTCACCTCGTCGAAGAAGACGTTGAAGGCGGGCTCGTCGAACTGGACGATGTCGACGCCTGCGGCCTCCAACTCCCGCGCCTCGTCGTTGAGGATCCTGGCGAACTCCCAGGCCAGCTTCTCGCGGCTCTTGTAATGGGCGTCGTAAAGCGTGTCGATCATGGTCATAGGGCCCGGCAGGGCCCATTTGATCGGCCGGTCGGTCAGCCCGCGCAGGAACTTTGCATCCTCCACGAAGACAGGCTTCTGGCGGGACACGGCGCCGACAACTGTCGGAACGCTGGCATCGTAGCGGTCGCGGATCCTGACGGTTTCGCGCTTCTGGAAATCGACGCCGGCCAGATGCTCGATAAAGGTGGTCACGAAATGCTGGCGGGTCTGCTCACCATCGCTGACAATGTCGATGCCTGCCTGCTGCTGATCGCTCAGGACCACGCGCAGGGCATCCTGCTTGCCTTCGGTCAGTTCATCGCCGTGCAGCTTCCAAGGCGACCAGAGCTTTTCCGGTTCTGCCAGCCAAGAGGGTCTGGGCAGGCTTCCTGCGGTCGATGTGGGCAGCAACTTGTTCATGATAGATTGACCTTTTTACGGTGGATCAGGCGGCGGTGTGTCGGGCGGACCATTGCTGAAGAATGTTCCAGTATGGCTTGATAAAATGCTCTTCGGCGAATTGTCCCTGCTGAACAGCAAGCCGGCTGCGCTCGTCGCGATCGTAGACAATCCGGGTCAACGAATAGTCCTGATGCGTCAGGCTTGGCCGGTAGCACCGTCCTGCCGGGGAATTGGCATTGTAGATCTCGGGCCGGTAGATCCTCTGGAAGGTTTCCATCGTGCTGATCGTGCCAATAAGTTCGAGGGGGGAGTAGTCGTTAAGCAGGTCACCCGTGAAGTAGAAGGCAAAAGGTGCGGCGCTGTTCGCGGGCATGAAATAGCGAACCTGCAATCCCATTCTTTCGAAATACTGGTCTGTCAACGAGAACTCATCCTGCTGGTATTCGACGCCCAAGACATGATGCTTGTTCTCGGTCCGGTGATAGGTCCTGCTCCCTGAAACGCTCAGGCAGATAACCGGCGGTTTGTCGAAATTCTCCCGGTAGGCAGCGGACGCCAAAAAGCACTTGAAGAGTTGTCCATGCAGAACGCCAAAATCTTCCGGTGCGCTGAAATGAGCTTGGCCTTTGTTGTGCTGCGGCAACCTGATGCTGAAATCATAATCTCTCACATATGAGGAGAAATTGTTTCCCGCGATGCCGCAGATCCGCTTTCCGGTCTTTTGATCACAGATCGTTGGGTTCAAAATTTCGATCAGCGGGAAAGCGTTGATGCAACTTCCGTCGCCAATGGTGACTTCGGCTGAGATGATGTCCAATTCGACCGAGTACCGATCACTGTTCGGGTTGTCCCAACGGGCCAGAGCGTTGAAGCGGTTGTCGATCATCGTGAAGGCGTTGCGCAGATTGTCCTTGCGCCTGCTCCCCCGGGCCAGATTGGCGAAGTTGGTCGTGGCGCGGGTCCCGTCGGAAGGGCGATAATTTTCGTCGAAACGAATGCATTTGATAGAGTACGCGAGGTCTTCTCTCATCCTGACAGGCCTTCTGAGCGGCTTGAGTAGACAAGCCGTGAAACTAAATGACTCTCCACGACCAATGTCGTGAAGCGGCTATGTCACCTTGCGGATGGCCGCTCCCGACGCGCCCACCGCGGCCGGAACAGGTGATCGATTCAAGGCAGGTTTCCTGACTTGCGGGTCTGTGCCTTGTCTGGCCTTCCCGGTGCGGCTTCGGCACCAGTGGCTTTTCCGACAGGCTCTCCGCCTACAGTTGCGGGGGCAGTTCCGGACTTGGCGACCGCCTTACCGGATTCCCTTTTACCCGAGGCTTTCCCCCGGCACCTTGATCTTGATGCAAAATCCTCTGACGGGCGGAAGGTGTCAACTGATGTGGCCGTGAAATTCCTTCATGAAGAATATGAACCACCACTCCGGAGAATGATGAGTCCGTGCCGACTGGGTAACGACTAATTCGTGGTGTCAGCATCGTGTATCGGGTGCCAAGGATATCCCTTTACCGCGTGCCTGCCCAAAGGGACATCAACTACACGCCAGGCTTTCTGGCACTTGCGTCATTTATGCAGCCGGCCCCGCTGGAGTATGGGGCAAAGCGGGCCTCATCGAGAGCTACGACACGTGGCTTTCTCTCCATCGGAAAGGCAAGCTGCGGACAGGCGCTACGCTCACATAGCTTGCATCCGGGACCAACCGGTCAGCGTGAGCCAGGTCGCAGCTTAACGCAACGGTAAAGGTTTTGACCGGTGCGCCAAAGCCGCCGCGGTCATGAATGACCATTCGTGCAATCCACGGTCAGCCGACTTACCGATCTGGACCCAATAACGTGTCAGAGTATCAAATTGAGAAGTGGTGTCCGATTAGGATGGGTCAGCGGACGCCGGCTGCCCTTCGGTTGCGTGTCCATCAAGGCCTACAGAACTCGCCTGAGCCGAGTCTCAGTTGAATGGTACTGCATCTTTCGCATTGAGGGCCCCCTGAGTGTTACAGGTCGCGTTTATGACACTCTCGCTAATTGGCTAGAACGCCGACCTTGCGCGAGCAACTGCGGCAGTCCACGATGCTCGCGCAAAAAGCCGGTCCTCTACTTCGCAATTTCCTTCAAGGCGGCCTTTGTGGCGGCTGTGACGGCAACGACAAGGGGAACATCGAAGCGCGGCTGAATGCGCATGGCCGGTGCAGACAAGGGGCCGCCCCCCATGATAACGGCTTCTGCCCCGTCCTCGTGTACCGCTTGCTCGACCGCTTCGGCCAACGCTGCATCGAGTTGCTCGGGTTCCTCGACGAGTTCCTTTGGGTCGCCGGGCGTGACGCGGACGCCCTTGAACTGCTTTCCATAGCCAAGTTCCTCTGCTTTGGCCCGGAAAGACTCTATCAGCGCAGGATCGGGGGTGATCGTCACGATGGCGAAGGAGCGGCCGTCCCGGGCCGCTTCATGAAAGGCCTGTTCGCCGATGCCCACCACAACGGTATCGGGCAGCGCTTCACGCAGTTCGGCAAGGCCGGGATCACTGAACGCGGAAACGATAACGGCCGCAACCTCTTCCTCGGCGGCAGCCAGCCGGCCGATCTCGACCACGCCGCTAACAGCGTGGGCCATATCTTCGGGGGTGGTCAGAAGCCGTGGAGCATTGTCATTGGTGCGTCCGAGGATCCGAGCCTCGTCGCCAGCAGCTTCCTGCGCAAGCGCCGTCATGCTCTCGGTCGCGGCGGCATTGGAGTTGGGGTTAATTAGGACAATAGCGGGGCTGTCCGCTGAAGGCGTGGTCTCTGCTGCGGAGGTTCCAGCCAGGCAGAGCACTGCGACAGCGGCATGCGATATGCAGCGGGATACGGTGGCCGTGCGGAGCCGGTGTGTCCGGGACATGGGCTTGATCCTTGTGACGAGTGAAGCGAAGTCTGCAAGAGGTGATCGCCCGGCCTCGTATAAGAGGCCGGGCGCATGGTCCGGTTTCAGTTCGACAGGAACCGACGTGCCGAAGGCATGGACTTCATCAGGACGTAGTAGCTCAGACCTGCTGGGATCAGGCTGGCATACCACGAGATGCCGGAAAAGATCAGCGCGAAGACAATGCCGACTGCCGTCGCAATGATCGCGGCCCAGTTTACTCCCTTGTAAGGGCCTTCCTCGTCATAAAGCAGGTCAAGGTTCAACTGGCGCTTGCGCAGCACATAGTAGTCCACCACCAGCACCGCGAAGATCGGTCCCAGGAAGGCCGAATAGGTTTGGATGAACAGGTTGAGCCCGGCGGCGGACTCGTCCTTGACCAGCTCCCAGGGAAAAGTTGCGAAAGCCAGCAGCCCCACTAGAACGGCCGATGTCTTGAAGTTCAGCTTGAAGATATCCATCAGCGCATAGGCTGGCGGGATCACGTTGTTCAGCACGTTTGTCGTGACCTGCGCGAAGACGATGAACAGCAGCGTGATGATCAGCAGGATCTTGTTGTCCACGGCGCTGGAAAACACCTTGATCGGGTCGACTTCGCCTGTGGCGCTGGAGACCATCAGGCCGATCAGTCCCATGAACAGGGTCGCCGGCAGGATCGAATTTGCGTAGATCACCACCTGCCGCAGCGGCGAGACGCTTTCCTTCAGTTCGCGCGAATAGTCCGACACGTTCAGCATCATCGTGCTGTAGACGCCCAGGAACAGCATCGTGGCACCCCAGAATGGCGTCCCCCAAGTGCCCTCGGCCTGCAACAGGTTTGTTGAGATCTGGTCGCCGTATTTGCCGATGACGCTGAAGAACATGTAGATCAGCGCGCCGATGATGAAGATCGAGCCGATGTTTTCCAGCCATTTGATGCCACTGAAGCCCAGAACCGACAGGCCGATCTGCAGGAACTGGAAAGCGATAAACCAGAAGACGATGTTGTCGAAACCGAACAGCGTCACTGACACGAGGTTCAGCGCCCCGGCCCCAATCCAGCTTTGAAAGCCGAACCAGACGATCGCGGGCACTGACCGGACTAGGGCCGGAAGGCGCGTGCCGGCAAAGCCAAAGGATGACCGCGCCTGCACCATGAAGGGAATGCCGTATTTGTGACCCGCCGCGCCGTTGATCGCCAGGGCCACCCCGATCACGGTGCAGCCGATGGCAATGGCCAGGAACACCTGCAAGAGGTTCAACGTGCCCGCCAGGCCCGAGCCGACGGTAAACGTCCCGATGGATACGCAGCCGCCCAGCCAGGCGAACAGATAGGACCAGGGATCCATGATCCGATGGCGCTGCGGGGCAAGCGTTTCCTCCCCCACCTTCTTGTGACCGGCTTCTGTGATATGGCCTCTGGCCAAATCCTCCATTGACGACATCTCCTTGTCCTTCCCTGTTGTTGATTTTGTCTTATTTCTGGTTCGGCTGCGCGTAGGCGCAGATCTTGCTGGTTCCCAAGCTGACCGCTGCGAGCCCTTCGACGAACTTGAGGGCGACGGTGACGCCGTCGATGACCGGCACCCCGGTTTCGCGCGACAGCCAATCGGTCAGGTCCGCCATGCCCGCGCAGCCCAGCACGATTGCCTCGCAGTTGTCCTCGCGAATGGCGCGCAGGATTTCGTCGCGCACCTTCTCCCTGGCACCCGAGCCTTCCTCTTCCAGTGCCAGGACGGGAATGCTGGCCGACCGGACCTTGCGGCACTGATGGTCCACGCCGTAGCGGCGGGCCAGTTCCTCAATCACGGGCACAGACCGGGGCAGCGTGGTGACGACCGAGAAGCTGGTGGCCAGCATGGTCGCAGCCTTCATGGCAGCCTCCGCAATGCCGATGACGGGGCCAGTGGCCAGTTCACGGCAGGCACCGATGCCAGGATCGTCAAAGCAGGCCACCACAACGCCGGCCACCCCCTCCTGCTCGCCCTCGCGGACATGGCGCAGCAGCGCGGGCACCGACATGGCCTCGTCATAGTGACCCTCGATGCTGGCGGGCGATCCTTCCCCGGTTCGCGCGATGATTTCGACCCCTGGTCCGGCCACGCGCCGGGCACTGGCGGCAATCTTGTCGGTCATCGAGGCTGTCGCGTTGGGATTGACGAGAAGGATTTTCATGAGCGCCTCCGGCTTGCTTCTATTTACTAATCGTCGACGATTCGGATGCAATGTGTCAACGATTTCTATTTGGGCAGTCGCACGACTTCTTGTGCTGCCCGAAACGGCGACATAGTTTCCATTTCAGCAGGCAAGGAGCGAACACAATTTCATGGCAGAGAATGCGGAAAGCCGGATCGTCGACGGGGTGATCGAGGCTATTCTCGAGCGGCGGCTGCGTGCGGGCACCAAGCTCAGCGAGCCGGAACTCTGCGAAATCTATGACTGCAGCCGAACGGATGTGCGTCGTGCTCTTGTCATCTTGGCTACCCGCAAGACGGTCGAATTGAGGCGGAACCGCGGCGCCTTCGTGCGCGTCCCCAGCCAGCCCGAGGCGCATAACGTTTTCCAAGCACGCCGGGCCATTGAGAAGACCTTGGCGCGGAACGCAGCGCAGCATGCCGCGAACGCGGATCTCGCCGAACTGGACGAGGTGGTGCAGGCCGAGGTCATGGCCCGCAGGAACGGAGACCGCGCCCGGGCAATTCGCCTTTCAGGGGAGTTCCACATGGTTCTGGCCAAGATCGGACAGAACGATGTTCTGGCCGAATTCCTGCGCGAACTGATCATGCGCAGCTCTCTCATCATCGGCTTCTTTGCGGGCTCGACCCATGTCCTCTGCCAAGACGAGGAGCACGGCGAAATTGCCTCGGCAATCCGGATGGGCGACGGGACAAAGGCGAGCGACCTCCTTGAGGCACATCTGCGCCACATCGAGGCGCAGCTGGTGTTCGACGCGTCATCGGAAGCAAGCGACCTGCGCCGCATTCTCAGTAGATAGAGAATGAGGACTGTTCAGGTCTTGCATTGATCTTGCGGCCGCATGCGCCATCGTTGACGCCCGGCGATCTTCCGATGCAGGATTACATGCACGTCCGTCTGCCAAACAGTGCGTTATTCCGCCCGCAGTTCGAGTATAAAGGCGAGCACGCCCACATCGACGAGAGGGGCCGTTTGACGCTGCACAGGGCCGCACCGCCGTGCTGGATGGCCTAATACATCCCATACATGATCGGTTGCTGCTCCGCCGCTGAGCTTCGATGCTTGAGGCGGTTAACGCTGAAAGGAGAGCAGCGATGGGGTATTATGTTGGACTGGATGTGAGCCTCAAACGCACGGCAATCTGCGTTCTTG
>NZ_JAPTYD010000090.1 GCF_026913015.1 Paracoccus benzoatiresistens | reverse complement strand
CCTATGAATCACTCAAAACGTCGACCTTGAAGTCAGAGACTATCGGATCAGCAATAATCTGCCAAAGTAGTGCTAGGCTCCAGACTCATTGAGTTTCAGAGCCAGAACAAGACGGTGGCTGCGAGGGCGACGGCGGAGAGGAAGACCCTGGGGCACCTGTCGTGAGCCGGGTTGCCACGCGCCCCCAGTCCTTGAGCCTGCCCAACATGATCTCGACGCGATTGCGTCGCTTGTAGCGGCGCTTGTCGTATTTGACGGGCGTGCCACATGACTTCCGGCTCGGAATGCAGGGCGTGATACACTTGTCTTGCAAGGCTTCACGATACCAGTCGGCGTCATATCCCCGATCGGCAAGCAGCCAGTCGGCCTCGGGCAGACTGCTCAGCAATGCAGCTGCACCGATGTAATCGCCGTCTCTGGCCGGCGGTCATGAAGAACTTGATCGGGCGCCCCTTGGCGTCCGTAACGGCATGCAGCTTGGTGTTCATGCCGCCCTTTGTGCAACCGATCAGCCTGCCACGCCCCCCTTTTTCAACCGCAGGCTCGAAGCCGTGCGGTGCGCCTTGAGATAGGTTGCATCAATCATGATGGTCTTCTGTTCGGTGCCCTCGGAAGCCGGCCCCTCCATGATCCGTGCGAAGACCCCCATGTCGCTCCACCGCTTCCAGCAATTATAGAGCGTCTTCGGCGGGCCATACTCGCCGGGCGCATCTGACCACCGCAATCCATTGCGATTGATGAAGATTATCCCACTCAGGACGCGTCGGTCATCGACCCTCGGCTTGCCGGGGCTTTTCGGAAAGAACGGCCGCAAACGCGCCATCTACTCGTCGGTCAGCCAGAATAGATTGCTCATCACGCCCCTATCAGTTCGGGAGTGTGAATCATGCAGCCAAGGGGTCCGCAAGCCGATTAATGGGCCCAGACCCTAGAGGTCCATGATTCAGATTTTCAGGTCGAGGGGAATCCCGTGCGAGTCAGAGATCAAGGCGTTTGGTATGAGAAGGGCTATCCTTCGATCCGAGCCAGAGGTGCGCCGAAGGCCAGCACTTCGCCTGCCTTGGCGAAATGCTGCAGCCGGCCCCCTCTATGAGCCTCGACGCGGGTCTCCATCTTCATCGCCTCCATTACAGCGATGACCTGACCGGCCTCGACCGCTGCGCCGTCCTCGATCTGCCAGGCGGTAAGGGTGCCGGGGACGGGAGCAGTGACGGCCGCCTCGTCTGCCTCGGGTGGCGCCTCGGCGGCCGCAGGCGCGCCGGGCGTCGTCGCCATGATTCCTACAGGCAAGCCAAGCTCATGGCGCTTGCCGTCGATCTCGATGGCGACGCGCAGCAATGCCGGGGGGTTCGCAGGCGTCACGCGGGCATGGGGCTTCACCGCCTGGGCAAGGCTTTCCGCGAAATCGGTTTCGATCCATCGGGTGTGGACGCGGAAATCGCCATCCTCGGCCCGGAAGTCTGGAGCGTCCAGCACGGCGCGGTCAAAGGGCAGGACCGATGCCACGCCTTCGATGTGGAATTCCGCCAGAGCGCGTCGGGCCCGGGACAAAGCCTCGGCACGGGTGGCGCCGGTCACGATCAGCTTGGCCATCATGGAATCGAAGCTGCCAGGAATGACGGATCCTGAGGTCACCCCGCTGTCCAGCCGAATCCCGGGGCCTGACGGTGCATCGAAGACCGAGATCGGGCCAGGCGTGGGCAGGAAGCCGCGCGCCACATCCTCGGCATTGATGCGAAACTCGATCGAATGGCCGCGCGGTTCGGGCACGCTGTCGTCGGCCAGTTTCGCACCCCGGGCAACCGCAATCATACCACGCACCAGGTCGATGCTGGTGGTCTCCTCGGTCACTGGATGTTCGACCTGAAGCCGCGTGTTGACCTCGAGGAAGGAGATCGTGCCGTTGGCCGACAGCAGGTATTCGACCGTCCCCGCGCCGCTGTATCCCGCATGGGCGCAGATTGCGCGGGCGCTGTCGTGGATGCGCCCGCGCTGTTCGTCAGTCAGGAAGGGCGCGGGCGCTTCCTCGACCAGCTTCTGGTTGCGACGTTGCAGGGAACAGTCCCGCGTGCCGATCACCTTGACGGTACCGTGCTTGTCGGCCAGCACCTGCGCCTCGATATGGCGGGGGCGGTCCAGGAACTGCTCGATAAAGCATTCGCCGCGTCCGAAGGCGGTCAGCGCTTCGCGGGTGGCGGACTGGAACAGTTCCTCGACCTCCTCCAGGCGCCAGGCGACCTTCATGCCGCGCCCACCGCCGCCGAAGGCCGCCTTGATGGCAATGGGCAACCCGTGCTGGCGAGCAAAGACCAAGGCATCGGCAGGCGTTTCGACCGGGCCGGGAGTGCCCGCGACCAGGGGAGCGCCGACCAATTCGGCAATGCGGCGGGCCTCGATCTTGTCGCCAAGAGCGGTGATGACGGCGGGATCCGGGCCGATCCAGATTAGGCCCGCCTCCTGCACGGCCTGGGCAAAATCGGCGTTTTCCGACAGGAAGCCGTAGCCAGGATGGATGGCATCCGCGCCCGCACTCCGCGCGATGGCGATGATCTTGGCGGCGTCCAGATAGGTTTCCGCAGGCTTGTCGCCGCCAAGTGCGAAGGCCTGGTCGGCCATGCTTACAAAGGGCGCGTCGCGGTCGGCATCGGCATAGATGGCGACGGTTTCAATCCCTTCGTCACGGCAGGCGCGGATGATACGGACGGCGATCTCTCCCCTGTTGGCGATCAACAGACGGTTCAGGGGCAGGGTCGGGCCGGTGGCGAAAAGGGTCATGGCTGGACCTTTATGTCGTGGAAGGGAGCGGCGGCGGTAAAGCGGATGCGTGCGCCGGGCGGGATCTGGCCTGCCAGATCAAGCGCGGACGGCAGCAACGTGGCGATCACCGGATAGCCGCCGGTCAGCGGATGGTCGGCCAGAAAAAGCACCGGCTGGCCGGAATGGGGGATCTGGATGGCACCGGGTTCTGTTCCCTCCGAGGGGAGTTCGCATGCGTCCTCACGGGTGACCGACGCGCCTTCCAGGCGGATACCCACGCGCGACGACTGGGGTGTGACCAGCCAGTCCTGGGACAGAAAATGCGCGATCATGTCGGGCGTGAACCAGTCGGCGCGGGGGCCGAGGGTCACGGGCAGTTCGACGATGTCGCCCGGTTTCGGCAGGGCAAGCTGATCCTCGGGCGCGGCAACGGCTGTCGCAAGGTTGTTCGCAGCGTAAAGACGCGCGCCATTTGTCAGCGCCTCGGGACCGACGAAGGCCAGCGTGTCGGTTGCGGCAGATCCCAGCACCAAGGCCACGTCGAAGCCGCCGCGCAAGGCCAGATAGCTGCGCATCCCTGCGGCAGGAGGCGGAATCAGAACCTCATCCCCCGCATCCAGGGCAAAGGTTGCGGGCATGGTGTGGCCGGCCACATGGGCCTGCGCCGCGCCGGTCAACGCCAGCGTCACTGATTGTTCCGCCCGCAGCCGCACGGGGCCAAGGGTGATCTCCAGCACCGGCGCGCCCGGGGGATTGCCGAGCGCCCGGTTCGCCCGGTGCAACGCACCCATATCCAGCGCTCCCGAGGCCGAGACCCCCTGCCCGCCCTGTCCCGGACGCCCTTCGTCCTGGAAGACTAGCGGAAAGGCGGTCTGCAGCACGGTCAGTGCAGGCTGCCCCTGGGGTGCCGCCATCGCGGACGATGGATGGATCTCGGCCACTCCTTCGACGAAACGTGTACGGACACCAGGGCGGAGCAACGCAGGCGGATCGCGCGACAGGTCCCACATCGGCACCCTGGTCGTGCCGATCAGCTGCCAGCCGCCAGGCGTGTCCTGCGGATAGATGCCGCAGAACCGTGCCGCCAAGGCGACCGATCCCGCGGGGATGCGGGTGCGCGGCGCAGGGCGGCGCGGCAAGCCGAAGCGAGGGTCATCGCAGGTCATGTAGGCAAAGCCCGGCGCAAAGCCGCAGAAGGCCACCTGCCAGGTCGCAGCCTGATGCGCGGCGATCACCTCGGCCACGGACAAGCCGAGATGCGCCGCAACATCGGCCAGATCGATGCCGTCATAAGTCATGGGGATTTCGACCACCTCGGCCGGACCTTCCTGGCGCACCGTCCCGGGCGCAGGCTGGCGGGCCTGGATCGCAGCGGCCAAGGCACCATCGGCGGCAAAGCCGGGTGCCACGCGGATCATCAGCGTGCGCGCAGCGGGGATGATCTCGGTGACACCTTCAATCGAGTCGGCCCCCAATGCGTCGAACAGCGCAAGCGTGGTGTCCAGATCGGCCAGTTCGACCAGCAGCGTGCGGGGGCCGACGGGAAGAAAGCGCATCGTCAGACCTGCCACTGGCTGTCGGGAATGTCGGTGATGAACATGTGCCCCGGCGCATGGGTGATGGCAAAGGGCGGCTTCGAGGCCATCACGGCCGCCTGCGGCGTAACACCGCAGGCCCAGAAAACCGGCACCTCGCCCGCCCGGATTTCGACCGGGTCGCCGAAATCGGGTCGCGACAGGTCGGCGATGCCAAGGACCTCGGGCGAGCCGATATGGACCGGGGCGCCGTGGACCGCCGGAAAGCGGCCAGTGATCATTGCGGCCTCGGCCACCCGGTCCGCCGGGATGGGCCGCATGGACACTACCATCTGCCCGTGCAACCGCCCCGCGTCGCGGCAGGCGCGGTTCGTCAGATACATCGGCACGTTGCAGCCCTGCGTGATATGGCGCACCTCGATCCCCGCAGCCTGCAAGGGCGTCTCGAAGGTGAAGGAGCAGCCGATCAGGAAGCTTACCAGGTCGGGATGCTCGGCCCAGGCGTCAGTGGCATCCGCCACCTCATCGGTCAGCACCCCATCGCGCCAGATGCGATAGAGCGGGATATCGGTGCGCAGGTCCGCCTCGGGCGCCAGTGCGGTGCGGTGGCTGCCGGGGTCGGTCACGTCGAGAACCGGGCAAGGCTTGGGATTGCGCTGACCGTAGAGCAGGAAATCCCACGCCCAATCGCGAGGCAGCGAGATCATGTTGCACTGTGTGAAGCCCGGCGCCATTCCTGCGGTCGGGGCAACGGTGGTACGGCAGGCCGAGCGGGCGGCAGCGGCGCTTGCGGGATCGGGACGCATCAGGCAGCCTTTGTGAAGGGGGTGACATTGACGCCGCCCGCGACCAGTTCCTCGCGGATGCGGCGGGCCATCTCTACCGCGCCGGCGCTGTCTCCATGCACGCAGATGCTCTGGGCTTGCAGGCGCAGGATGGACCCGTCGATGGCCTCGATCATTCCTTCGGTGGCAAGCCGCAGCATGCGGGCGGCAACGGCATCGGCGTCGTGCAGGACCGCGCCCTTTTCCCGGCGGGATACAAGCTGGCCCTCGGGCGTATAGGCGCGGTCGCCGAAAGCCTCGGCCACTGTTGCAAGTCCGGCATCGGCAGCGCGGGTCAGGATTTGCGTCCCGGCCAATCCCATCAGCACCAGCGTCGGATCGATTTCCTTGATTGCGGCGATGACCGCATCGGCCTGACGGGCATCATTCGCGATGGTATTATACAATGCGCCGTGTGGCTTCACATAGGTGACCCGCGTTCCGGCAACCTTTGCGATCCCCTGGAGCGCGCCGATCTGATAAATCACGTCGGAGGTCAGTTCGACACTGGTCACATCCATCGGGCGGCGGCCGAAGCCCACCCGGTCGGGGTAGGATACATGTGCCCCCACCGCCACGCCGCGCGCCACCGCCCGCTCCACCGTGGCGCGGATGGTCAGGGGATCGCCCGCGTGAAAGCCGCAGGCGACATTGGCGGAACTGACGATGTCCAGCATCGCAGGGTCGTCGCCCATGGACCAGGCGCCATAGCCCTCGCCCAAGTCACTGTTCAGGTCGATGGTGCGGGTCATCCTGTCTCCTTTCGATTTACAGGCCCAGGAAGGCGAAGATCGCGCCGAAGGACTTGAAGCCCATGTACCAGGTCAGCGCGCAGACGATGGCGCTGAGGATCAGCAACGGACGATTGTAATGGTGCCCGCCCATCAGGTCGGACCGGACAAAGCCGACATAGGTGAAGATCGACAGTCCGATGGGCAGGATCAATCCATTGAAGCCACCCACGAAAACCAGCAACGCGGCGGGGGCCGTGCCGATGGCGACGAAGATGGCCAGCGAGACGGCGATGAAGGCGACCGTCGCGATGTTGCGGCTACGCTCGGTCATTTCCATGAAGGCCACCAGGAAGCTGACCGAGGTATAGGCCGCCCCGATGACCGACGTGATGGCCGCAGCCCACAGAACGATGCCGAAGATCCGCATCCCCCAATCGCCCAGTGCATAAGCAAAGGCCTGGGCTGCGGGGTTCGCGGCCTGGCTGGACAGATCCAGCGTGACGCCTGATGTGACGACGCCCAGGATCGCCAGGAACAGCACGAACCGCATCACGCCCGTGACCGCGATGCCGGTCAGCGATGCGCGGGTGACGGCAGCCAGGTTCTCCTCGCCGACAAGGCCCTTGTCCAGCAGCCGGTGCGCACCGGAGTAGGTGATATAGCCGCCCACGGTGCCGCCCACGATGGTGGTGATGGTCGGAAAGTCGATCACGTCCGGCAGGATCGACTGGCGCAGCGCCTCGCCCACCGGAGGGTTCGAGGTGACGGCGACGATCAGCGTCATCGCGATCATCAGAAGGCCAAGGCCGATCAGCGACCGATCCAGCAGCAGTCCTGCGCGCTTGGACAGGAACACCCCGATCGCCAGCAGGGCCGAGATCGCGCCGCCGATCTTGGGGTCAAGGCCGAACATGGCGTTCATCCCCAGACCCGCGCCGGCGATATTGCCGACGTTGAAGGCCAGCCCGCCGACCATCACGAGGATCGCCAGCAGATAGCCCGCACCGGGGATCGCGGCATTCGCGGTCTCGGACGCGTTCTTGCGGGTCAGCGCGGTGATCCGCCAGATGTTCAGCTGCACCACGAAGTCGATCAGGATCGAGGCAAGGATTGCAAAGGCAAAGGCTGCACCCAGCTTGGCGGTAAAGGTCGCGGTCTGGGTGATGAAGCCCGGCCCGATGGCCGAGGTCGCCATGAGGAAGATTGCCGCCAGAAATCCGCCCCGCAGGGTGGCATTCGCGGCCGTTGTCGTAGAGGACGCGTTCATCCGTCATGCTCCTGCTGCAAGGGTGATCAACGTTTTTCGAATAGGTGAAAGGTGACAAGACGAAGACAATCTGTCAACGATGATGTGACATACATATCATGATTGTTGAACAACACATTCACTGTTGCACGACTAAATGCCTTTTTGATGGGCTGAGATTCGGATTTTTGTTCGCACAAGAAGCAGCTTTGAACGGAAATCACCTCTCGCTTACTTGCCTTGCTCCGGGCTCGTGTCCATTCTGCAATGATGAAACAAGGGCATGACATGGTTATCGATCCGCCAGGTTTGGCCGAGGAAACGGCGTCGCGCTTGCGCAACGACATCATTGGCGGCACTCTGCCGCCCGGTCATCGGCTGTCGGAAACACGGCTGGCGGCCGACCTGGGCGTGTCGCGCAACACGTTGCGCGAGGTGTTCCGGTTGCTGACGCGCGAAGGGCTACTGAGGCACGAACCAAATCGGGGCGTCTTTGTGGCCGTGCCCTCGATGGCGACCATCGTCGATATTTATCGCGTCCGCCGCCTGATCGAGATTCCAGCCCTTGCCAATGCCTGGCCCAGGCACGAGGCGGTGGCCCAGATGCGGGTTGCCGTCGAAAAGGCTCGAGCCGCGCGCGAGGTGCAGGACTGGCGCAGTGTCGGCAGCGCCAACATGGAGTTCCACGCCGCCATCGTCGCCCTGACCGACAGCGCCCGACTGCAGGTCTTCTTCGCACAGATCATTGCGGAACTGCGCTTGGCCTTCGGCTTGCTGGATAGCCCCGAGCGTTTGCACGAGCCCTATATCGATCGCAACGGCGAGATCATGGACCTGCTGGCGGCGGGAAGTCAGACCAATGCGGCGGCGCTGATGGCGCGATACCTGGACGAGTCCGAACGGGTGGTGCTGGCGGCCTTTGCCCGACTGGGCTAGCTGGCCGCAAACGCCGCCGACCTGGCGACCCGCTCGGCCGCCATGCGGCCGGGGGGAACCGGCCGAGCAGGCCGAGTTCGTCTTCCACGAGACCGAGGAGTTTGCCGCCTCCAGTGGCCGGGCGCCGTCAGAAAGAGATCAACATGACCTGCCTTGCCGCTTGACAAACAGAAGGACGTCCAGGGCTTGCAATTCACCAGCACTGGGTTCACCGAGGTTCTGCTGGACGCAAAGGTGAGGATATCGATGGACGGACGCAGTCGCTGCATCGACGACCGAATGATCGAAAGGCTGTGGCGCTCGCTCAAATACGAATGCGTCTATCTGAACGCCTTCGGGACCGGATCAGAAGCCCGCAACGGCCAGACTGGCCAGGTAGTTACGGGCCAGGCGGTCGTATCGGGTGGCGATACGGCGCCAGTTCTTGAGCCTTCCCCACATCCGCTCAACGACGTTGCGCCGCTTGTATGCTTTCCGATCGAGCGGAAAGGGAAAGGTGCGCGTGGCCAGGGAGGGGATCACCGCCTTGATGCGCCGGCGCTTGAGCCAGCGACGCAGGCTCATGGCATCATAGGCCTTGTCGGCAATCAGTCTTTTGGGGAGGGGAAAGTCCCTCCAGAAGCGGAACAGCCATATGAATGTCCGGGATATTTCCGGGTGTCACGGCAAAGGCGACCGGTCGGCCCGTGACGCATCGGCCAGTGCATGGACTTTGCTGGTCGCCCGCCGCGCGAGATCCCGATCGCTTGCGACCAAGCCCCCCTTTTGTGTTCTGAGCCGACCGGTGGGCCTTCACGTGGGTGCTGTCGAGGCAGAGCTCCTCCGGCACCGGCCCTGCGGCTGCCATGCGCTTGAACATGCGTTGCCAGATCGGCCGATGCGACCAGCGTGTGAAGCGGTTATAGATGGTGGTGCCTGGACCATAGGCGGCCGGAACATCACGCCAGCGGCACCCTGTCTTCAGAACATGGAGAATGCCCGAGATGACCCGTCGGTCGTCCACGCGCGGTTTGCCAGGCAGGCCGCGCGGGAGATGCGGCTCGATGGACAACCAGGCTGCGTCCGAAAGCCAGAACAGATGCGCCATAACACGCTCCCCTGCCGAACCCAATCGGAAGCAAGATTAGCACAGAGTTACCGATCCGGCCGAAAGCCCGCCTGAATGCTCTTGCAAACAAACCCTTGTGCCAGAGGGGATTTGCCAAGGCGTTCGCTGCAGTAAGGTCAACACGTCCGTTCTGTGTTCTTGCGGGGATAGTCATCACCTTACGTTCCTTGACAGGAAGTGGCGGACCTGCGGACGCATGTGTGACTACTCGGGAAGATGGTTCTTTTTCTGGGGTAATCCCGCTTCCTCGGCTATCTTCCGCGACGCTTCGGCATCTTCAAAATCCTGCTCAGGATATTCGTCGAGGTACGCGCCATAAGATCGGCGCTTGGGTCGTGTCTCGGAAGTGGTAGAAATTGGATGGCGGCGTAATCTCCGGGTGAACTGACACCCACCCAGCCGGCGGCA
>NZ_JAPTYD010000008.1 GCF_026913015.1 Paracoccus benzoatiresistens | reverse complement strand
TTGGAGATTGTCATGCATGCTTCCTTTCGGTGAAGCATGGACCGGATCAGTCATACACAAAAGATCGGACACTCTCTGCCGATCAGTTTCGCCATGATGCATTCCAGAACCCTGCCCGGCCGGGCACTCGACCATCCTCGCTGACAGCCGACGACACCGAAGGAGGCATTCTCGCCCGTCGCGTCCACGTCTACTTTGGCAGCTCCGATCAACTCTCCTAATCGACGCACCCAGTAGGTTTTTCCGATGCCCGGCGGTCCATCAAGGATCACCGGCGGCAGTCGGAAGCCAGCCCACCCTTCGCGCACCGAGCGGCGCATGGCATGCCAGGCGTACTCGGTTGCAGGTGCCATCCAGGGCATCTCGCCGTGCAGGCTTGCAGCCAGTTCATCAGCATGATCCGCGCTGGAAATGCGGGCCAGGACGACCCCATGCTTCAGGACTGAGAGCTTCTCGCGATCTTCCCGGTTCAGATGGCTCAGGCCCGACCTGCGCAGGACCCCATCATGCAGGCGCGCCGCGTGTCGGTCCACGCGCTTCATGTCATCCAAGGGCAATCGGATCCTCTCGCTGTCTTCCCCCTCAACTGCCCATTGCCCTTCCCCTTGAGCTTCTTCCGGCAAAGCAAGGCCTGCATGTCCTGCGCGCAATCGGAACAGGTGTTTGGCCAGGTGCGAACTGATCTTCCGCGGATTGAGCGAAGGATCGGGGAATTTGCCCTTCATGATCGGAAAGCGTGACATCGGGTTCCTCGGCTGATCTCTCCGCCGCATGGCGGATGAGCCTCCCGGCAGCTCGTGCGGCGCGGATGCTGGATTTCAGGAAGGACCCGGGTCTGTCAGAAAGTCATGCAAGCGGCCAGAGCAGCCGTCAAGCCGGGGCGCCAGATGAACAAGAACCGCGAGGGTGATAACCGGGATCGGACGCCAATGAGGACAACTCTTTGTATTCTTTCAGAAACCGATTTTACAGCCTAGGCGGTGGAAGTTTTGTAGTTGCCAAAAAGGAAGCGGATCCGGCCGAAAGGAAGTTTTATGCGGGCTGAAACACACGTCACACGGTGTCGAGGTAAAGCTCCACCGTTTCCTCGTCCGACAGTTCGGCCATGTAGTGCAACTCCTGACGCTTGGTCATGACGAAGTTCTCGATCAGGTGGCTGGGGAAGATGCGCCGCATCTCCGGGCATTCGTGGAAGGCGTCGATGGCCTTGCCCCATGTCCCGGGCAACTGGTCCAGCTTCTGATCATAGGCGTTGCCCTTGAAAGGCGCGGGCGCCTCCAGGCGGTCGGTGATCCCGTTCAACGCCGCACCCAGGATCGCCGCTACTGTCAGATAGGGGTTCACGTCTCCCCCTGCCACGCGGTGCTCGATCCGCCGTGCCCTGGGGCTGGATGAAGGGATGCGGATGGCAGCCGTGCGGTTTTCATAGGCCCAGCCGATACCGGTCGGTGCGTGGGCATTCGGCACCAGGCGGTCGTAGCTGTTTTCGTGCGGGGCAAACAGCAGGGTCGATCCCGGCATCGCCCGCAGGCATCCGGCCACGGCCTGGCGCAGCGCCTCTGTCCCCTCCTCGCCGCCATTGTCGAAGATGTTGCGCCCCGCCTTGTCGAGGATCGAGAAATGCATGTGCATTCCGTTGCCGGAAAAGGTCTCGTAAGGCTTCGCCATGAAGCTGCCCGCAAAGCCGTATTGCCGGGCGATCCCCTTGACCAGCATCTTGAACAGCCAGGTGTCATCCGCCGCCTTGAGGGGATCCGGCTGGTGCATCAGGTTGATTTCGAACTGCCCCGGGCCGGCTTCCGAAATCGCGGTGTCAGCCGGAATGTCCATCGCCTCGCAGGCATCGTAGAGCCTTGTGAAGAACTGGTCGAAAGCATCGAGTGCGCGCAGGCTCAGCACCTCGCCGCCCGTGCGGCGCTTGCCGGACCGGGGGCTTGGCGGCACGCGCAACTGGCGGCCGGAATCGTCGATCAGGAAGAATTCCAGTTCGGTCGCCACAACGGGGGTCAACCCGGCCTCGTTGTAGCGTTCCATGACGCGCGCCAGCGCCTGGCGGGGGTCTCCCTCGTAGGGGCGGCCATCAGGGTGGAACATCCACAAGGGCAAGAGCGCAGTCGGTGCGTCGAGCCAGGGCATGGGCAGAAAGCCCCGCTCGGTCGGCAGCAGCAACCCGTCGGGGTCGCCGATCTGGAAGACCAGCGGGCTGTCCTCGACATCCTCGCCCCAGATGTCCAGGTTCAGGACCGAGTAGGGAAACTTGGTCCCTTCCTCCAGGATCTTGTCGGCATAGCGAGCCGGGATGCGCTTGCCGCGCGCGACCCCGTTCAGGTCGGCCGCGGCCACGCGGATGGTTTTGACCTCGGGATGTTGTTTCAACCAGTCCATGAACTCACCGGAAAACTTGCGGGCGATATCTGATACGCTTGACGGCACCCGGCAGATGGCGGTTCAGACGCCGGTTCACCATGCCGAACAGTCCGATCAGCCCCAGGGTGCAGAGGATGAAGTAGGCAGCCACGATAGGATAGGCGATGAAGGGGTTGAAGGTCTGCCCTGCGAAGTAGCTGGCATAATACAGGCTGTCGCCCCGCTGCTGGAAGGCCGGAAAGCCTGAAAAGAACACCAGCGTGGTCGCATGGAACAGGAAGATCGCCTCGTTCGTGTAGGACGGCCAGGCCAGCCGCAGCATCGTGGGCCACAGGACCCTGCGGAACTTGGTCCATCCGGTCATGCCATAAGCCTCGGCGGCCTCGATGTCGCCCTTGGGGACCGACATCAGTGCGCCGTGGAAGATCTGCGCGGAATAGGCGGCGGTGTTCAGCGTCAGCACGATCAGCGCCCCGGCCCAAGCCTTGGCCAGCCAGCTTGTCGCAATCGTCAGGCCAAAGACCTCGACCCCCGCGCGGGGCAGCAGGACCAGGGCTTCGTAGGCCAGGAAGAACTGGATGAACAGCGGGCTGCCGCGAAAGACGAAGATGAAGGCGTCCGCCGGCTTGCGCAGCCAGGCGTTCGTGCTGGTCTTGGCAAGCGCCAGCCCGGTCGCCAGAAAGAAGCCGAACAGCAGCGCGAAGAAGGCGAAGTACAGGTTCCAGATCAGCCCGGATCCGATCAGCGTGAACTGCTGGCACAGCGTGAAGTCCGACCGCGGCAGCAGCCTTTCGCCAATGCCGAGCGACCGCAGCCCGTAATCCAGGATCGTTTGCCCACAGCTCATGCGGCACCCGCCTTGCGCTGCGCCTCGCCCGCCATGGTCGCCTGACCCAGGGAAAGGCGCGCGGTCACCCGGTCCAGAACCCTCTCGGACACCCATGTCATGAGCAGATAGAAGACCAGCACGGCAAGGAAATAGTAAAGCCGCCAGTCGGGATGCGGATAGGCGAAGGACCGCGTCTTGGCGCCGCCCAGTTCGCGCGCCCAATAGACGATATCCTCGATCCCCAGCAGGAACAGCAGGGGCGTCGCCTTAATGAGGATCATCCACAGGTTGGACAGGCCCGGCAGCGCATAGGTCCACATCTGCGGAACCAGGACGCGCCGCGTCACCTGGCGGGACGTCATGCCAAAGGCCTCGGCGGTTTCCAGCTGCGCGCGCGGCACGGCCTGCATGGCGCCGTAAAGGACATTCGCAGCGAAGGCCCCGAAGACGACCGAAAAGGCGATCACGGCCAGCACCATGGCATAAATGTCATGGACCCATTCCGGGCTTGTGGAAAGCGGCAGCTTTGCCGCCGCGCAGACAACGAAGTCGTTGCCCTGGCGCACCGGCGCATCACTGTCGCACAGCGCCTTGTGCCGCAGCCATTCCAGCCCCTGGTCCAGCGCGATCGGCACGAACAGGAAGAAGATGATGTCGGGCACTCCCCGCACCATCGCCGTATAGATCCGCCCGAACCAGCGGATCGGCGCGATCCGCGAGCGCGACGCCATCGCGCCGCCATAGCCGAACAGCAGCGCAATGGGGGCAGTGATCGCCAACAGCAGCAGGACCACAATGAAGCTGGAATAGAACAGCAGGTGCGTGCCGGTCGTCAGATAGCATGACAACCAGGCAAGCCCCTCCAGCACCGATGGATCGCTGCAATAGGAAAACATCTACCCGTCCCATGTCGGCCGCGGCTGCCCGCGGCCGATCCGCTTGTTATTCGTAGGTCTGCGCTTCGTCGCCGAAGTGCTTCTTGATCATCGCGTTCAGGCTGCCGTCTTCCTTCATCGAGGTGATGGCCGCGTCGAACTTTTCGCGCAGTTCCGTGTCGGACTGGCGCAGGCCGACGCCGATGCCTTCGTCCAGGTTGACCTGCTCGCCGACGAAGACCAGATCGTTGCTGTCCTCGACAAAGGGACGCAGAACCTCGTGGTCGCCAAAGCCTGCATCCGCCTCTCCGTTGCGGACGGCGGCCAGCACCTGGTCGATGTTCGGAAATTCCAGCAGCGTCGCGCCGGTCTCGGCGATATGGGATGCCTGCACGGTGCCGGTCTGCACCGCGACCACGCCGCCTTCCAGATCGACGCCGTCCTGCAGCGCGACATAGGAGGACGGAGCCGGCGGCAGGTAATCCTGCGTGAAGGCGATGACGGCCTTGCGTTCCTCGTTGATGCTCATCGCGGCCATGATGGTGTCATAGTTCGAGGACACCAGGTTCGGGATGATCGAATCCCAGTCGTTCTTGACCCAGGTGCATTCCAATTGGGCACGCTTGCAAAGCTCGTCGCCCAGTTCGCGCTCGAACCCCGCGACCTCGCCGTTGTCGTCGATGAAGTTGTACGGAGGATAGGCGCCCTCGGTTCCCATGCGGACGGTCTGGGCCAGTCCCATCCCGGCGGTCAGTGCCAGGACGGTTGCGGCGATAAGCAGTCTTTTCATTCTGTCGTCTCCTGTTGGTCGTCTTGTCAGTGCGTCGAGGCACTGAGGAACTGGCGCAGCCGATCCGTCTGGGGGGTGCCGAAGATCTGTTCGGGCGGGCCTTCCTCGGCGATCAGGCCCTGGTGGAGGAAGACCACATGGTCGCTGACATCGGCGGCCAGCCGCATGTCATGGGTCACGATGATCATGGTGCGCTGTTCATCGGCCAGATCCTTGATGACTCGCACCACCTCTTGCTGCAATTCGGGGTCAAGCGCGCTGGTCGGTTCGTCGAACAGCAGCGCCTTGGGCTGCATGCAAAGCGCGCGGGCAATCGCGGCGCGCTGCTGCTGGCCCCCAGACAGCTGCGCGGGCCAGGCGTCGGCCTTGTTGCCGATGCCGACCTTGTCCAGAAGCGCGCGGGCCCGGGCCTCGACCTGTCCCCGGTCCTGGCCCAGCACGGTCACCGGCGCCTCCATGACGTTCTGCAGGATCGTCATGTGGGACCAAAGGTTGAACTGCTGGAACACCATCGACAGGTTGGTGCGGAACCGCATCACCTGCGCGCGGTCGGCGGGCACGCGCGCCGCGCCCTGCCCCTTCCAGCGCACGGCTTCGCCTTCAAAGGCAATCTCGCCCGCCTGGCTGTTTTCCAGAAGGTTGCAGCAGCGCAGCAGCGTGGACTTGCCCGAACCCGAGGAGCCGATCAGACTGACCACATGCCCGCGTGGCGCCGTCATCGAGACGCCCTTCAGCACCTCGACCGAGCCGTAGGCCTTGTGCAGCCCCTGAATCCGGATCACAGGGGCGGTATCGGTCGAGGCAGGTTTGTCGTTCATCATCGGCGCATTGGGCGATAATCCCGGCGCTTTTGCAACGGGGTCTGCGGGGCAACCTGCCGATAAACGCAGGTTGCCGCTGCGTCAGACGATCTCGACCGAGTATTTCTCGATCACGGTATTCGCCAGAAGCCCTTCGCACATCTTCTCGACCTCGGCCTTGGCCGCGGCGGCGTCCGATGCCTCCAGATCCAGTTCGATCAGCTTGCCCTGGCGGACGCCTGCGACGCCCCGGTGGCCCAGGCCGCCAAGCGCGTGGCGGATCGCCTCGCCCTGCGGATCCAGGACGCCATCCTTGAGCATGATCGTGACACGGGCTTTCATGGCGTCTTCCTTCAGTTGATCGCAGTCGGTTTCAGGCTGGTGGTATTGGCGGGCATCAGGCCCAGGCGGCGCGCAACCTCGGTATAGGCGTCCGTCAGGTTGCCCAGATCGCGGCGGAAGACGTCCTTGTCCAGCTTCTGGCCGGTCTTCATGTCCCACAGACGGCAGCTGTCGGGGCTGATCTCGTCGGCGACGATCAGGCGCATGAAGTCATTGTCCCAGACGCGGCCGATCTCGATCTTGAAGTCGATCAGCTTGATGCCGACGCCGTAGAAGACGCCCGACAGGAAATCGTTGACGCGCAGGGCAAGCGACACGATGTCGTCCAGGTCCTGCTGGGTCGCCCACCCGAATGCGATGATGTATTCCTCGGACACCATCGGGTCGCCCAGTTCGTCGTTCTTGAAGCTGTATTCGACGATGGGACGCGGCAGCAGCGTGCCCTCTTCCAGACCCAGGCGCTTGGACAGCGATCCGGCCGCGAAGTTGCGCACGATCACTTCCAGGGGAACGATTTCCACTTGGCGGATCAGTTGCTCGCGCATGTTGATGCGGCGGATGAAATGGTTGGGGACGCCGATATTCGTCAGTCCGTTCATGAAGAATTCGGACAGGCGGTTGTTCAGGACGCCCTTGCCTTCGATCACGGCCTTCTTCTGCGCGTTGAAGGCGGTCGCATCGTCCTTGAAGTACTGGACCAGCGTGCCGGGTTCCGTGCCTTCGTACAGGATCTTCGCCTTGCCTTCGTAAATCTTCTTGCGGCGCGGTGCCATGGCGGGCGTCCTTTTGCATGTCGCTTATCCCACGCGCCTTACCTTACAAGCAGCACCGGGGGCAATACAGAGGCTTGAAAGCCTGCGCTGGCAGGCTAAGCTTTGGCACGTCAACACGGAGGCAATGATGACCACCTTCGACGACCGCGAACGCGCCTATGAAACGAAATTCGCCCTTGATGCCGAATTGCGCTTCAAGGCCGAGGCCCGCCGCAACCGCCTGCTTGGCGAATGGGCTGCGGGGCTCATGGGCATGCAGGGCGACGAGGCTCGCCGCTATGCCATGACAATCGTCACCTCGGATTTCGAGGCGACGGGGGCGCATGATGTCAGCAGCAAGCTGGCCGCCGATCTGGAAGGCCGGGCAGACGAGGCCGAGATCCGCGCCAAGATGACCGAACTGATGGAGGTCGCCCGCAAGCAGGTCATTGGCGAAAACCAGTGACCGGCAGGGGGCCATCCCGGCCACATGGCCAGAAGGGCATCGCCGCGGCTTCAGACCACGGATAGCAGCGCCATGGTGATGCCGCCCGACAGGTTCAGCGCCATCAGCGCGGTCCAGAGCCGGCGCAACAAGACGCGATGTGCCCCGGCAGAAAGCGACGGTCCAGCAGATCGAAGTCAGGATCACCGCGCCGACGGCGACGGCCCGATCGCCTCGGGCCGCCCCAACTGGCCGATGACGGAACCGTGGCATTCGGCAGCACGACAGGCAAGGCCATCGCCAGAACCCGCCGGTGGGTGAGCCGTTCCATCCTCGGCCCGCTCAGCCCTGCGGCATCAGGAAATGCCCGGTCGCCTGCGCCAGCAGCCGGGCGCGGTTGTCCTGCCAGGCCTCGACCTGGACACTGGCGTAGCGGCGCCCCGACCGGACCACCCTTGCCCGCGCATAGGCGTCGCGAGGCAGCCCGCTGCGGAGGTAATCCACCGTGAAGTCGATGGTCTTGGGCAGGCGCGGCAGGCTGCCCTCCATCGCGGCATCGGGAACGATGCGGCCGGATTCCATATCCTCCCACATCGCGGCCCAGGCGAGTTCGATGATCGCGGTCGTTTCCAGGAACGCAGCCGTCACCCCGCCGTGCAAGGCAGGCAGCATCGGGTTGCCGATCAGCTTTTCGTCATAGGGCAGGATCGCAGTCAGTTCATCCCCGCGCCGGTCGAAGCGGATGCCCAGCCAGGTCAGGTAGGGCACGCCCGACACCAGCGCCGACAAGGCCGAATCGCGGCGGGACTTGATCTGGTCCAGGGGTTCGCGACGGTTCATCAGCCTCACCTCTCGACAGTGAAGGCGCCGGTGGCGGCGGCGACCGGGTTGTCGGTATCCTCGTCCAGCGCCACGGCACGGACAAAGGCCACAGTCCGCGTCATGTGATAGCATTCCGCCCGGGCCGTGATCCGCTGCCCCCTGGTCGCCGACCGCATGTAGTCGATGCGCAGGTCGATGGTCGCCGTCGATGACGGACCCGATGGATGGGCCATCACCGCCGCCCCGCAGCAGGTATCCATCAGCGCCGAGACCACGCCCCCATGCACCACCCCGCTGCGCGGGTCGCCCACCAGGTGCTGCGCCCAAGGCATGCTGATAACCGCCGTTCCCGCGCCAAGCGCATCGACCCGCATCCCCAGGGCCCGGGCATGGGGGATCGCCTCGATGAACTGCTGTGCGATTCGGGTCTGGTTGCCCTGTGCCATGCTGCCGCCTTCTGCCATCGCCGCCTCTTTCCGTTTCGTGACACGCTATCCGCGAGATGCGTTCCGGCTCAAGTCTGCCGACAAACACTTGCGCATAGGTTGAGGTGCGCCTTGCGACAAGCTAGCCTTCCCGAAAAGCCGGAAACAGGAGGCGCGAATGCCGGGCGAGCAGACGATCAGCTTCAAGGACATGTGCGCGCGCTTCGACGTGACCCCCCGCACGCTGCGTTATTACGAATACATCGAGCTTCTCAGCCCCCGGAAGGAAGGCCGCGCCCGCTTCTATGGCCCCCGGGAAATCGCCCGCATGACGCTGATCCTGCGCGGCCGCCGCTTTGGGTTCTCGCTGGAGGACATCCGGCAATGGCTGCTGATCTACGAACAGAAGGGATCGCGCGAGCAGTATCAGGTCTGGCTGGAACTGGCGGACCGGCAGCTGAAGGTGCTGGACGCGCAGGTGGCCGAACTGAATGCCGCCCGCTCCGATCTGCAAGCTTTGCGCGAAACCGCAGCGCAGGAGTTGAGCGATATGGGTTGACCCTGCGGTACGCTTCGCCTTGACTTCACCTGTGACGCGGCGTCCTGCTTACGTTCGCGTCAACTTGACCCTATATCTGTGGTCAAGGACGGCAGACGGTGAATGAGGAGGAACCGCGATCCATGTCCGACGAGCTGATGACGATTCGCCAGATGTGCGATGCGTTCGGCGTCACCCCCCGCACGCTGCGCTTCTATGAAGCGCGCGAACTGATCTTTCCCGAACGTCGCGGGCAGCATCGCCTGTATGACCGCCGGGACAGGGCGCGGCTGACGCTGATCCTGCGCGGCAAGCGGTTCGGCTTCAGCCTCGAGGAAATCCGCCAGTTGCTGGAGCTTTACGAGCCCGGCGGCACGAACAGCGCCCAGATCGCCGCGACCATCGCGGTCGGGCGGCAGCGGCTTGCGGACATGGAACGCCAATATGCTGAACTGAGCGAGGCGATCGTCGACCTCAAGTTGCAGCTTTCCGATGCAGAAGCCCGCTTGGCCGCCGTGTCCAGAGAGATGATCACAGGGTAGCACCATGACGATCTACAATCCGCCCGTTCGCGACATGCAGTTTGCGCTGCATGACGTGCTGAAGCTGTCGAAATCCGGACTGCCCGGACATGAGGACCTGGATCGCGACTTCACCGAGGCGGTGCTGGACGCTGCAGGCAAGCTGGCCTCCGAGGTGCTGGCACCGCTGAATGCCGTGGGCGACCGGCAGGGCTGCCGGCTGGAAAACGGCGTCGTCCGCACGCCCGACGGCTTCGACAAGGCCTTCCAGGCGATGAAGGACGGCGGCTGGACGGCGCTGGACTGCGATCCGGAATACGGCGGCCAGGGGATGCCTTATGTGCTGGGCGTGGCTACGGGCGAGATGTTCGTCAGCGCCAACATGGCCTTCAACATGTACCAGGGCCTGACCCACGGCGCCTACTCCGCAATCCACGCCCACGGCACCGAGGAACAGAAGCGCACCTATCTGCCGAAGATGGTCAGCTGCGACTGGACCGGCACCATGAACCTGACGGAACCCCATAGCGGCACCGATCTGGGCATGCTGCGCACCAAGGCGGACCCGCAGCCAGACGGCAGCTACCTGATCACCGGGCAGAAGATCTTCATCTCGGCCGGCGATCACGATCTGGCGGAAAACGTCATTCACCTGGTCCTGGCAAAGGCCCCCGGCGGCGGCGAGGGCACCAGGGGTATAAGCCTGTTCATCGTGCCGAAATACCTGGTGAACGAGGACGGCTCGCTTGGCGCGCGCAACGGCGTGTCGGTCGGTGCGCTGGAAGAAAAGATGGGCATCCACGGCAACGCCACCTGCGTCATGAACTATGACGGTGCGAAGGGCTGGCTGCTGGGCGACCTGCACAAAGGCATGCGGGCCATGTTCACGATGATGAACGAAGCCCGCCTTGGCGTCGGCCTGCAGGGCTATGCCTGCGCTGTGCCCGCCTATCAGAACGCCGTCGCCTATGCCAAGGACCGCCTGCAGGGCCGTGCGGTGACGGGCGTGCAGAATGCGCAAGGCGCGGCAGACCCGCTGATCGTCCATCCCGACATCCGCCGTAGCCTGATGGACCAGAAGTCGTTTCTGGAAGGCGCGCGGATGCTGGCCCTTTGGGGCGCGCATCTGATCGACAAGGCGAACGCCGGCGATGCGGATGCCGAGGGGCTCGTGTCCCTGCTGACCCCTGTCATCAAGGGCTTCCTGACCGACAAGGGCTTCGAGACGGCTGTTCTGGCCCAGCAGATCTATGGCGGCCACGGCTATATCGAGGAACACGGCATGAGCCAGTTCGTCCGCGATGCCCGGATCACCATGATCTATGAAGGCGCGAACGGCGTGCAGGCCCTGGACCTGGTCGGCCGCAAGCTGGCGCAGGACGGCGGCAAGCATGTCATGGCCTTCTTCGAACTGGTCAAGGCCTTCTGCAAGCAGCACGGCGAGGGGCCGGTCGGCACTGATTTCATTGCGCCGCTCAAGGCTGCCTCGAAGGATCTGCAGACCGCCGCCATGTTCTTCATGGAACGCAGCATGAAGAACCCGAACGATGCTCTGTCGGGCAGCTACGACTTCATGCACCTGTTCGGCCATGTCGCGCTTGGCCTGATGTGGGCGCAGATGGCGGTCGCGGCGCAGGGGTCGCTGGATGCCGGCGATGGCGATGCGGTGTTCCTGAAGACCAAGCTGGCCACCGGACGCTATTACATGAAGCGGCAACTGCCGATGACGGCGACGCATCTGGCGCGCATCCAGTCGGGGGCCGAGCCGGTGATGGAACTGGAGGCGGAGGCGTTCTAAGCCTGCCTGCCGCGGCGCCTGCTTCACGGGCAGGAGCCTCCGGCGGGGATATTTGAGTGAAGAAGAAGCGGCATTTCCGGCCTGCGCACGGCCATCGGCATCAAACTCGCAGGCCGGAAGCTTCTCCTTCAGCGGTCATCGGCTTCCCAGCCTGTACCGCATCGGTGAAGCTAGGCGTGAGAGATTGAAGAAGGATTAACATACCCCTTCTTCTTCACGAAAATATCCTGCGGGGGTCCGGGGGCGCGAAGCCCCCGGCGGTGGAGGAACAGGATGACCGCGCAACTCTGGTGCTTCGGCGAATCCGGCAATGCCTACAAGGCCGCGCTGACCATGGAACTGGCGGGCTATGACTGGACGCCCGTTCATGTCGATTTCTTCAATGGCGAGGCGCGCAGCCCCGGCTTTCGTGCACTCAATGCCATGGGCGAGGTTCCGGTCTTTCGCGAAGGCGAACTGACGCTGACGCAATCCGCCGTTATCCAGTTGCACGTCGCGGAACGCACCGGCAAGTTCCTGGGCGCCGACAGGAACGAGATGCTGCGCTGGCTGATGTTCGACAATCACAAGCTGTCGGGCCAGGCCGGGCCGGCGCGGTTCCTGCTGAATTTCCTGCCTGCCGACAAACCCCCGGCAGGCGCGGCGGAATATCTGCAGGGGCGCCTGAAGGCCGCCTACAAGGTGCTGGACGATCACCTGGCCACGCGCGACTGGGTCGCCGACAGCGCCCCCACTGTCGCCGACCTCGCCTGCTGCGGATACCTGTTCTACCCCGAGCCCTTCGGCTTCGACCGCAAGCACTGGCCCCATATCGACCGCTGGCTGGACGCGATCAGCGCCCTGCCCGGCTGGAAACATCCCTATGACCTTATGCCCGGCAACCCATCCGACCGGGCGCCGAAGGAGGACGCATGACCGACGCCTTTATCTATGACGCCGCCCGCACCCCGCGCGGCAAGGGCCGCGCCGATGGCAGCCTGCACGAAGTCACCGCGCTGGCGCTCTCCGCCCGGCTGCTGAATGCTGTCAAGGAACGCAACGGGCTGGATGGAAATGCCGTCGAGGACGTGATCTGGGGCAATGTCACCCAGGTCAAGGAACAGGGCGGCTGTCTGGCGCGGTCGGCGGTGCTGGCCTCGGATCTGGACGAACGCATTCCCGGCCTGTCGATCAACCGCTTCTGCGCCTCGGGCATGGAGGCCGTGAACCTGGCCGCCAACCAGGTCAAGGCCGGCGCGGGCAAGGGCTATATCGCCGGCGGGGTCGAGATGATGGGCCGCGTTCCCATGGGCAGCGACGGCGCCGCCATCGCTGTCGATCCCTCGGTGGCGATGAAGACCTATTTCGTCCCGCAGGGCATCAGCGCCGACATCATTGCCACCGAATACGGCTTCACCCGCGAGGAGGCCGACAATCTGGCCGTCGAAAGCCAGCGCCGCGCCGCGCAGGCGTGGCAGGAAGGACGCTTCGCCCGGTCGGTCGTGCCGGTCAGGGACCAGAACGGGCTGACCATCCTTGATCGCGACGAATACATGCGCCCCGGCACCACCATGGAGGACCTGGCCAAGCTGAAGCCCGCCTTCAAGGACATCGGCGAGGTGATGCCCGGCTTCGACAAGGTCGCGATGCTGAAATACCCGCATCTGGAGCGCATCGACCACATCCATCACGCAGGCAACAGTTCCGGCATCGTGGATGGCGCGGCGGCGGTGCTGATCGGGAACGAGGAATTCGGCAAGGCCCACGGACTGAAACCCCGTGCCCGGATCCGCGGCACCGCGAAGATCGGGACCGATCCGACCATCATGCTGACTGGCCCGGTTCCCGTCACCGAGAAGATCCTGGCCGACAGCGGCATGTCCATCTCCGACATCGACCTGTTCGAGGTGAACGAAGCCTTTGCCGCCGTGGTCCTGCGCTTCATGCAGGCCTTCCAGGTCGATCCCGGCAAGGTCAATGTCAATGGCGGGGCCATGGCGCTCGGCCATCCCCTGGGCGCGACGGGGGCGATCATCATCGGCACCCTGCTGGACGAACTGGAACGGCAGGACAAGGAGGTCGGCCTTGCGACGCTCTGCGTCGCGTCGGGCATGGGCGCGGCCACAATCATCGAGCGGGTGTGATGAAAAAGCTCGACCTTGCCGGCGTGCCGGTCAAGACCGGCTCGATCTATCCCCCACCCTATGCGGCGATGATGGCCGGACGATCCAGCCTGCGGTTGGGACAGGCCGCGGGTCTGACGCAGTTCGGCGTCAACCTGGTCACGCTGGAACCGGGCGCCATGTCCTCGCTGCGTCACTGGCACCGGGCGGAAGACGAGTTCGTCATGGTGACCGAGGGCGAGTGCGTGATGGTGACCGATGACGGCGAGGAGACCATGCGTCCTGGCGATTGCGTGGGCTTCCCCGCCAACACGCCGGACGGCCACCACTTCATCAACCGCAGCGATGCGCCTGCGCGCTTTCTGGTGATCGGCAGCAAGGCGGCCGAGGAAGTGGCGACCTATTCCGATGTCGATCTGGTGCTGACCGTAAGCAACGGGACCGCGACCTATACCCACAAGGACGGGCGGCCCTATGTGCCGCAGGGAGAGAACGAATGACAGATTTCACCATGCAGAAGGACGCCGACGGCGTCGCCGTCATCATCTGGGACGTGCCGGGCAAGTCGATGAACGTGCTGTCGCTGGAGGGCGCGGGTGAACTGGACACCCTGATCGACGACGCCTTGGCCGACGAGGCCGTCAAGGGCATCGTCATCACCAGCGGAAAGAAGGACTTCGCCGCCGGCATGGACCTGAACGTCATTGCCGGGATGAAACAGGGCGGCGCGCAGGCGGTCTTTGACGGGATCATGTCGCTGCACCATGTGCTGCGCAAGATCGAACGTGCGGGCATGGACCCCAAGACCCAGAAGGGCGGCAAGCCCATTGCCGCCGCCCTGCCCGGCACCGCGCTTGGCATTGGGCTGGAACTGCCGCTGGCCACGCACCGCATCTTTGCAGCCGACAACCCCAAGGCCAAGATCGGCCTGCCCGAAATCATGGTGGGCATCTTCCCCGGCGGCGGCGGCACGATCCGGCTGTCGCGCAAGCTGGGCGCCATGGCCGCCGCGCCCTTCCTGCTGGAGGGCAAGCTGTCGGACCCGAAGAAGGCCAAGGCCGCCGGGCTGATCGACGAGGTGGTCGCGGATCCGGTCTCGGCCGCCCGCGAATGGGTGCTGAACGCCACCGATGCGGATCTGATAAAGCCTTGGGACCAGAAGGGTTATAAGATGCCGGGGGGCGAGCCTTACCACCCGCACGGCTTCATTACCTTTGTCGGCGCATCCGCGATGGTGAACGGCAAGACGATGGGCGTCTATCCCGCCGCCAAGGCGCTGCTGTCCGCCGTCTATGAGGGCGCGCAGGTGTCCTTCGACACCGCGCTGAAGATCGAGGCGCGGTGGTTCACCAACGTGCTGATGAACCCGTCCAGCTCTGCCATGATCCGCAGCCTGTTCATCAACAAGGAGGCGCTGGAAAAAGGCGCCAACCGCCCCGAGGCACCGGACCAGTCGGTCAGGAAGGTCGGCATCCTGGGCGCCGGCATGATGGGCGCGGGCATCGCCTATGTCAGCGCCATGGCCGGGATCGAGGTCGTGCTGATCGACGCAAGACAAGAGGCCGCCGACAAAGGCAAGTCCCATTCGGAAGGCTTGCTGGACAAGGCCATCAGCCGCAAGAAAGCGACCGAGGACAAGAAGGCCGAGGTTCTGGGACGCATCAACGCCACCACCGATTACGCCGCCCTTGAAGGCTGCGACCTGATCGTCGAGGCCGTGTTCGAGGATCCCCAAGTCAAGGCCGAGGTCACAAAGAAGGCCGAGGCAGTGATCGGGCAGGACGCCATCTTCGCCACCAACACCTCGACCCTGCCGATCAGCGACCTGGCCCGCGCCAGTGCCCGGCCCGACAGGTTCATCGGCATCCACTTCTTCAGCCCCGTGGACAAGATGAACCTGGTCGAGATCATCAAGGGGCGCGAAACCGGACCCCGCGCCGTGGCCAAGGCGCTGGATTTCGTACGCCAGATCCGCAAGACGCCCATCGTGGTGAACGACGCGCGCTTCTTCTATGCCAACCGCTGCATCATCCCCTACATCAACGAAGGCATCCGCATGGTGGCCGAGGGGGTGAACCCCGTGCTGGTCGAAAACGCCGCCAAGCTGATGGGGATGCCGCTGGGGCCGCTGCAACTGGTCGATGAGACATCCATCGACCTGGGCGTGAAGATCGCCAAGGCCACGCGTGCGGCCATGGGCGACGCCTATCCTGACGGCGCGGTGGACGAGGTGCTGTTCTGGATGGCCGACCAGGGTCGCTTGGGCCGCAAGGCCAATGCGGGTTTCTATGCCTATGGCGACGATGGCAAGCGGCAGGGTCTGTGGGAGGGGCTGGCGGCGCGTTATCCGCAGGTGGACGACCAGCCCGATCTGACCACCGTGCAGCACCGCCTGATGTTCGCGCAGACGCTGGAGGCCGTTCGAGCCTTTGAGGATGGCGTGCTGGAGGATATCCGCGAAGGCGATGTCGGCGCGATCCTGGGCTGGGGCTTCGCGCCTTGGACGGGGGGACCCTTCGGCTGGCTGGACATGCTGGGTGCGGCCCGCGCGGTCGAGATCTGCGACCGGCTGTCCGCCGAGCATGGCGACCGCTTCGTAGCTCCGCAGATGCTGCGCGACATGGCGGACAGTGGACAGGGATTCTATGCCCGCTATGGGGCCGGCAAGAAGGCAGCCTGATCCGGATCGCCCCGGCTGCAACGCCGGGGCGTGCCTGCTAGAGCGCCATGTCGTCGCGATGGACCAGGGCGGCGCGGCCGGTATAGCCCAGGATCGTCTCGATCCGGTCAGAACGGTGGCCCGCGATGCGCCGCGCCTCGTCGGCGGTATAGCGGGTCAGGCCGGTTGCCAGCGTCTCTCCCGAAGGCCCGGTGATCGCCACCGGGTCGCCCCTGCCGAATTCGCCCACCACCGTGCGCACACCTGCGGGCAACAGCGACTTGCCGCGGCCCAAGGCCAGGGCGGCGCCCTGGTCGACGACCAGCGCTCCCTTGGGCTTCATCGCCGCGATCCAGCGCTTGCGGGCGACCTGCGGATCGCCCTCGGGCAGGAACCAGCTGCAGCGCGCGCCATTCGCAACCGCCGACAGCGGCCGCATGACCGAACCTTCCGCAATCGCCATGGCACAGCCCCCGGCGATTGCAGTGCGCGCGGCCATCAGCTTTGTCTTCATGCCGCCCTTGGACAGGCCCGATACCGGGTCGCCGCCCATGGCCTCGATTTCCGGCGTCAGCTGTTCGATCACCGGCAGATGCTGCGCGGTCGGGTCGGTCTTGGGATTGGCGGTGTAAAGCCCGTCCACGTCCGAAAGCAGCAGCAACTGGTCCGCCCCGCAGGTCACGGCGATCTGCGCGGCCAGCCGGTCGTTGTCGCCAAAGCGGATCTCGTCCGTGGCAACCGTGTCATTCTCGTTGACAATGGGCACCACGCCCAGGGACAGCAACGTCTGCATCGTCGCGCGGCTGTTGAGGTAACGGCGCCGGTCCGCGCTGTCCTCCAGCGTCAGCAGCACCTGCGCGGTCGTCACCCCATGCGGGGCCAGTGCTTCCTCGTAGGCGCGCGCCAGCCGGATCTGGCCGACGGCGGCAGCCGCCTGCGCCTGCTCCAGCGGCAGCGCCCCGGCCGTGAGGCCCAGCACCCGCCGTCCAAGCGCGATCGATCCCGACGACACCAGCACCACGTCGCAGCCGCGCCCGCGCCATTCGGCCACGTCATCGCAAAGCCCGCGCAGCCAGTCGCCCCGCAGGCCCATCTGATCCACCAGCAGCGCCGAGCCGACCTTGATCACAAGCCGGCGCGCTTCGGTCAGGGTCGGGCTTACGGCTGCCATGGCGCCTCGGGCTCGGACCTGGCGGCGCGGCGGGTCGGCTCGATCTGCGTCCAGAGCGCGCGCAGAACCTCCGTCACGCCAAGCTTCGCCACGCCGGACATCAGCAAGACCGGGCCGCCGATCTCGGCCTCCAGCGCCGCCCTGCGTTCCGCGATGGTTTCGTCGTCCAGCGCATCGATCTTGTTCAGCGCCGTCACGCGCGGTTTTTTCATCAGCACCGGGGAATAGGCCTCAAGCTCGGTCAGGATGGTGCGGGCGTCGGTCGCCACATCCTCGGAGGTGCCGTCCACCAGATGCAGCAGCACGTTGCTGCGTTCGACATGGCCCAGGAACTGGTCGCCAAGGCCCCTGCCCTCGCTGGCGCCCTCGATCAGGCCGGGAATGTCGGCCATGACGAATTCGTAGCCGTCGATGCCGACGACGCCCAAATTGGGATGCAGCGTCGTGAAGGGATAGTCCGCGATCTTGGGGCGGGCGTTCGACACCGCCGCCAGAAAGGTGGACTTGCCTGCATTCGGAAGCCCGACCAGCCCGGCGTCCGCGATCAGCTTCAGCCGCAGCCAGATCGTGCGTTCGACCCCCGGCTGGCCCGGATTGGCATTGCGCGGCGACCGGTTGGTCGAGGTCTTGAAGTGCAGGTTCCCCCAACCGCCATTCCCACCCCTGGCCAGCAGCACCCGCTGGCCGGGCTCGGTCAGGTCGGCGATGACGGTTTCCTCGTCCTCTTCCAGGATCTCGGTCCCGACAGGCACCTTGAGGGTGATGTCGTCCCCCGACTTGCCGGTCATCTGGCTGCCCATGCCGTGCTGGCCGGACTTGGCGAAGAAATGCTGCTGATATCGGAAGTCGATCAGCGTGTTCAGCCCCTCGACCGCCTCGGCCCAGACATCGCCGCCATTGCCGCCGTCGCCGCCGTCGGGGCCGCCGTATTCGATGAACTTCTCGCGCCGGAAGGACACGCAGCCCGCACCGCCGCCGCCCGAACGGATATAGACTTTGGCAAGGTCGAGAAATTTCATGGGCCATGCTCCTGTTCAGGGGGATGCGATACGCCGACGGACCCCGCCATTCAAGAGGCGCAAGATTCTTGCCAGCATCAAGGATGGGCCACAAACTGCACTTGCTGGTTCAAAACACCCTGATTCTGTGTGGAGAGTGAACATGTCAGGCAAAGCATTGGCCGAGTTCATCGGCACCTTCATCCTTGTCTTCTTCGGCGTCGGCTCTGCGGTCCTGATGGGTACGCATATCGGATTTCACGGAATCGCCATGGCCTTCGGCCTATCCATCGTTGCCGCAGCCTACGGCCTCGGGGCGATCTCGGGCGCGCAGCTGAACCCGGCGGTTTCGCTGGGCTTCCTGGCCTCGGGCCGGATGGGCGGGGGCGATTTCGTCACCTATTGCATCGCGCAAATCCTGGGTGCGGTGGCGGCTGCGGGGGTTGTCTATGTCATTGCATCGGGCAAGGCTGATTATTCGATCACGCAGAACGGGTTGGGCCAGAACGGCTGGGGCACCGGCTATAATGGCGGCTACACGATGTTTGCGGCCCTGGTGTTCGAATTCGTGGCGACCTTCCTGTTCGTCACCGTCATCCTGGGCGCGACGCAAACCGACGCGCCCGCGGGCTTTGGCGGGCTGGCCATCGGCCTGACGCTTGCCGGAATCCATCTGGTGGGCATCGACGTGACGGGCGTGTCCGTGAACCCCGCGCGGTCCATCGGGCCTGCGGTCTTTGCTGGCGGTCAGGCGCTGTCGCAACTGTGGCTGTTCATTCTTGCTCCGCTGGCCGGCGGGGCGCTGGCCGGCGCGCTGCATGGCGCAGGCATCACCCGCTCGCCGCACGTCAAGCCACGCGGCTGACGGCCTGAACCCTTTTTATGCAGGCCTCCCGCCCCTAGATGAAGGGACAGGAGGCCCCGATGATCCATTTCGACAACAGCTATGCCCGCCTGCCGCAGGGCTTCTTTGCCCGCGTCGCCCCCACCCCTGTCGCCGAGCCCCGGCTGCTGGCGCTGAACGAAGGGTTGGCCCGGCGCCTTGGCCTGGACCCCGACTGGCTGTCCGGCCCCGAAGGCGTGGCGATGCTGGCCGGCAACGCCGTCCCGAATGGGGCCGAGCCGATCGCCCAGGCCTATGCCGGCCACCAGTTCGGCGGCTTCGTCCCGCAACTGGGCGACGGTCGCGCCGTGCTGCTGGGCGAGGTCGTGGCCCCTGATGGCGCGCGCTTCGACATCCAGCTGAAGGGCAGCGGACCGACGCCGTTTTCGCGGCGCGGCGACGGGCGGGCCTGGATGGGGCCGGTGCTGCGGGAATACATCGTCAGCGAATTCATGCACGCCATGGGCGTCCCGACCACCCGCGCCCTGGCAGCCGTCGCCACCGGAGAGACGGTGTGGCGCGAAAGCGGCCTGCCGGGCGCGGTCCTCACCCGCGTGGCCTCCAGCCATATCCGCGTGGGCACCTTCCAGTATTTCGCCGTGCGCGGACAGGAGGAAGCCCTGGCCGCCTTGACCGATCACGTCATCGCCCGCCATTATCCCACGGCCAATGGTCCTTTGTCGCTGCTGGATCATGTCGTCGCGCGGCAGGCGGAAACCATCGCGCAATGGATGGCGCTTGGCTTCATCCATGGGGTGATGAACACCGACAACATGGCCGTGTCCGGCGAGACCATCGACTATGGCCCCTGTGCCTTCATGGACGCCTATCACCCCGACACGGTGTTTTCCTCGATCGACCGGGCCGGGCGCTATGCCTGGGCGCAGCAGCCGCAGGTCGCCGTCTGGAACCTCGCGCAGCTTGCCACCTGCCTGATCCCGCTGATGGGCGAGCGCGATGCAGCCATCGAGGCCGCGACCAAGTCCGTCCACAGCTTCGCACCCCTGTATCAGGCGGCCTGGAAGCGACGCTTCGGCGAAAAGCTGGGCCTGACCGAGGCTGCCGATGTCCAGCCCCTCGCCGAACGGCTTCTGACGATGATGGCGCAGCAGCAGGCCGACTTCACCCGCGTCTTTGCGGGCCTCCTGGACGGCCGCGCGCGGGACGAGTTCATCGACCGCGACGCCTTCGATGCCTGGGCCCAGGATTGGCAGGCGCTCGATCCCGACCCCGACCTGATGCGCCACGCGAACCCCCTGCGGATCCCGCGCAACCACCGGGTCGAGGAAGCCATCGCGGCCGCCGTGGCCGACGATCCCGGCCCCTTCCGGCGCCTGTTCGATGCCGTGACGCACCCGCGCGAGGAACGGGCTGAGTGGGACGATCTGGGCAGTGCCCCGCGCGACGAACAGGTCGTGCGACAGACGTTCTGCGGGACCTGATCAAAAGCTGTGCAACCGGCAGAAGCCGCGCGCGATCCCCTTGCGGCGGCCGCGCCTGCGGCTATCTTGCGGGCAGCACCCTAAGGCGACATGTCCTTGTTGAGACTGGCAAGTTACAATCTGCACAAATGCCGCGGCCTGACCGGCCCGCACGCACCGGAACGCAATCTTGCCGTCATCGCCGCATTGCGTCCTGACATCATCGCCCTGCAAGAAGTCGATTTCCGCCTGGGCGCGCGCCCCGAGGCCCTGCCTCGCCGCCTGATCCGCGAGGCAACCGGACTGGTTCCGGCCGACATGACGACCACGGGCGAAAATTCGCTTGGCTGGCACGGGCAAACGATCCTGATGCGTCCGGATCTGGCGGAACAGGCGGTGCTGCGCCGCCTTCCCCTGCCGGGGCTGGAGCCGCGCGGCGCGGTCGTCCTGCGGCTGCCCAGGCTGACGGTGATCGGCGTCCATCTGGGCCTTGCGCGGTCCTCTCGCCGGGCGCAGCTGGCGCGGATCACCGCGCAGGCGGGGCGGATCGCGGACGACAACATCGTCCTGATGGGCGATTTCAACGAATGGCACGACAGCCGGGGGCTGGAGTCCCTGGCAGGCTTCCGGGTCATTGCGCCCGGCCCCTCCTATCCCGCGCCGATACCCCGCCTGCGCTTCGACCGCATCGCCATCTCGCATCACCTGAACCTGCTGAGGCACGGCGTCTTTACCGGCTCTCATGCGCGCGAGGCATCGGACCACCTGCCGATCTGGGCCGAGATCGAGCAGCCCTGAAATTTGCAGCTTCCGGCCTGCCCCTGCGGCAGCTATGAAGGCGCCGACATGAAGCAACGGAGGGGCAACCCATGACCGCCATCATCGACATCTACGCGCGCGAGATCCTGGACAGCCGCGGCAACCCGACCGTGGAGGTCGACGTGACGCTGGAGGATGGCACGATGGGCCGGGCGGCGGTTCCCTCGGGGGCCTCGACGGGGGCGCACGAGGCGGTCGAGAAGCGCGACGGCGACAAGTCGCGCTACATGGGCAAGGGTGTCCTGGAGGCCGTGGCCGCGGTCAACGGCGAGATCGCCGAAAACCTGATCGGCGAGGACGCGACCGAGCAGCGCGCCATCGACGCCGTGATGTGCGAGCTGGACGGCACCCCCAACAAGGGCCGGCTGGGCGCCAACGCCATCTTGGGCGTGAGCTTGGCGGTGGCCAAGGCTGCGGCAGATGCCTGCCAGCAGCCGCTGTATCGCTATGTCGGGGGCACCAGCGCGCGGATCCTGCCGGTGCCGATGATGAACATCATCAACGGCGGCGAACACGCCGACAATCCCATCGACATCCAGGAATTCATGATCATGCCGGTCAGCGCGGAGAACATCCGCGATGCCGTCCGCATGGGATCGGAAGTCTTCCACACGCTGAAAAAGGAACTGTCGGCGGCGGGTCTTTCAACCGGCATCGGCGACGAGGGCGGCTTTGCCCCGAACCTGTCCTCGACCCGCGATGCCTTGGACTTCATCCTGCGCGCGGTCGAGAAGGCCGGCTACAAGCCCGGTGACGACATCATGCTGGCGCTGGACTGCGCCTCGACCGAATACTTCAAGGGCGGCCGCTACGAGATGAAGGGCGAGGGCAAGTCGCTCTCCTCGGCCGAGAATGTGGACTATCTGGCGGCGCTTTGCGCCGACTACCCGATCCTGTCGATTGAGGACGGCTGCGCCGAGGACGACTGGGAAGGCTGGAAGCTGCTGACCGACCGGCTCGGCGGCAGCGTGCAGCTGGTCGGCGACGACCTGTTCGTGACCAACCCGCGCCGCCTGGCCGAGGGGATCGAGAAGGGCTGCGGCAACTCGCTGCTGGTCAAGGTGAACCAGATCGGCACGCTGTCGGAAACGCTGGACGCCGTGCGCCTGGCCGACCGCAACGGCTATACCTCGGTGATGTCCCACCGCTCGGGCGAGACCGAGGACGCCACCATCGCCGACCTGGCCGTCGCCACCAACTGCGGCCAGATCAAGACCGGCAGCCTCGCCCGCTCCGACCGGCTGGCGAAATACAACCAGCTCATCCGCATCGAGGAGATGCTGGGCGCAACCGCCGAATACGCGGGCCGCAGCATCCTGCGCTGAGGGCGGCAAAACCGGTGATCCAAGGCCGCCCCCGGACAACTTTCGGGGGCGGCTTCATTTTTCCTCCTCCCTGTGCGCTCGCTACTCGACAGACGGCAATCACGGGCTAAACTGCGACCATTCGGGGCAAGGCCCGTTGGCCAGCAATCGTAAAGCCCTGATCGGAGGAGAGTTCATGAAAGATTCCAACATCCTGCACCGCAGGTCGTTTTTGACCAATGCCTCGGTCGGCGGCGTTGCGGCCGCGGCTGGCGCGACCCTCGCGGCGCCGGCCATCGCGCAGGAAGCCCCGACCGTCAACTGGCGCCTGGCATCGGCCTTCCCGAAATCGCTGGACACGATCTATGGCGGGGCCGAAGAACTGTCGAAGCGCCTCAAGGAAGCGACCGACGGAAAGTTCACGATCCAGGTCTTTGCCGGTGGCGAGATCGTTCCCGGCTTGGATGCGATCAACGCTGCAGCCGATGGAACCGTCGAATCCGCACATGCCGTGGGCTATTACAACTGGGGCAAGGACCCGGCATTCGCCCCCGGCGCCGACCTGCCCTTCACCTTCAGCGCACGCGCGAAGAATGCCTACAACTACTACGGTGGCGGGATCGACAGCTATAACCAGTTCCTGGAAACGGTGAACCTCATCAGCTATCCGGGCGGCAATACCGGCGTGCAGATGGGCGGCTGGTTCCGCAAGGAAGTGAATACCCTGGCAGACCTGAAGGGCGTCAAGATGCGCATTTCCGGCCTGGCCGGGCGGGTGGTCGAAAAGCTGGGTGTCGTGCCGCAGCAGATCGCGGGCGGCGACATCTATCCGTCGCTGGAAAAGGGCACCATTGATGCTGCCGAATGGGTCGGCCCCTATGATGACAACAAGCTGGGCTTCCAGAAAGTCGCGCCGTATTACTATTACCCGGGCTTCTGGGAAGGTGGGCCGACCGTCAGCTTCTTCTTTAACAAGGGCAAGTTCGACGAGCTTCCCGAAAGCTACAAGTCGCTGCTGCGCACCTGCTGCCAGGCGACCGACCAGAGCATGCTGGCGAAATACGACTACAAGAACCCGACAGCGTTGAAGGAACTGGCGGCGGCGGGCGCGCAGCTGCGCACCTACAGCGAGGAAATCCTGACTGCGGCCTTCACGGCAGCGCACGAGGTCTATGCCGAAATCTCGGGCCAGAACGAGCATTTCAAGCGGCAGTACGAGGCGCAACTGCAGTTCCGCGACGATTGGTATCTGTACAACCAGACCGCGGAATACACCTTCGACACCTTCATGATGATCCAGCAGCGCAACGGCAAGCTGGCCCCGACGCAGGGCTGATCGTCACAGCCTCATTCCAAAGCGAAAGGCCGGGCATTACGCCCGGCCTTTTGTATTGGTTCAGTTGCTGCCGCCCAGGCCGGGCGGGGGACCGCCAAGCCCAAGCCCGCCCTGCGATGGCGCAGGCTGGGGCGCGGCCGGCGCGGCGCCGTCTGCGGGCGCAGGTGCCGCAGGCGCAGGTGCCGCGGGGGCCCCCAGGCCCGGCGGGGGCGCACCCAGGCCCGGAGGCGTGCCGCCCAGGCCACCGGAGGGCGCGGGTGCGCCGCCCTCGGCCGGGGCCTGCTGGCCGAAGGGCGACCCGCCAAGGCCGCCCAGAGACCCGAACCCGCCTCCGGTGCCGCCGAGACCTTCCGCCGGGATCTCCAGCCGGACATTGGACGTATCAACCGGCGCGCCCTTGTAGTGCATGACCAGTCCGGGGAAGGCGATCACCACGCCGATCATGACGATCTGGATGCACACGAACGGCACCGCGCCCCAGTAGATCTGGCCGGTGCGGACCGGGTCCATCGTCAGGCCGGTCACGCGGTCCTTGTAGGGCGCCTTGGGCGCCACGGATCGCAGATAGAACAGCGCGAACCCGAAGGGCGGGTGCATGAAGCTGGTCTGCATGTTCACGCCCAGGATGATGCCGAACCAGATCAGGTCGATGCCCAGGCTTTCCGCCGCCGGGGCCAGCAGGGGGACGATGATGAAGGCCAGTTCGAAGAAGTCGAGAAAGAAGGCCAGCAGGAAGACCAGGATCGAGACGGCGATCAGGAAGCCCAGCTCGCCCCCCGGCAGCGAGGTCAGCAGATGCTCGACCCACAGGTGCCCGTTGACGCCATAGAAGGTCAGCGAAAAGACCCGCGCCCCGATCAGGATGAACATCACGAAGGCCGACAGCCGGGTCGTCGCATAAAGCGCCTGCCGGATCACGTCCATGCTCAGCCGGCGCTTCATCCCGGCCATCACAAGGGCGCCGACGGCCCCCATGGCGCCGCCCTCGGTCGGCGTCGCGATTCCCAGGAAGATCGTGCCCAGCACCAGGAAGATCAGCGCCAGCGGCGGGATCAGCACGATGATGACCTGCTGGGCCAGCCGCGACATGGCGCTCAGCCCCGTGGCCTTGTCCAGAAGCGCGACGACATAGATCAGCCCGACCGCCGCGACCAGGCCCCAGATCGGCGCATCGGCGGCGTGTTCCGGGCCAAGCCAGCGGGTCGTCAGCCAGAAGACGCCCGCGGCGACCAGCAACGCCACGAACAGCGACGTCACGCCCGAACCAAGCGTGCGCGCCTCTTTCGGAAGGGCGGGCACGGTATGGGGCCGGACGATCGACATCACGAAGATGTAGAGCATATACAGGCCCGTCAGCACCAGGCCGGGGATCATCGCCCCCTTGTACATGTCGCCCACCGACCGGCCCAGCTGGTCGGCCAGCACGATCAGCACCAGCGACGGCGGGATGATCTGCGCCAGCGTTCCCGATGCCGCGATCACGCCCGAGGCCACGCGCCGGTCATAGCCGTATCGCAGCATGATCGGCAGAGAGATCAGGCCCATGGCGATCACCGATGCCGCGACGACACCGGTGGTGGCCGCCAGCAGCGCGCCCACGATGATCACCGCATAGGCAAGCCCGCCCCGGATCGGGCCGAACAACTGGCCGATGGTGTCCAGCAGATCCTCGGCCATGCCGGATTTTTCCAGCACGATGCCCATGAAGGTGAAGAAGGGGATGGCCAGCAAGGTCTCGTTGGCGACCACCCCTCCGAAGAAGCGGTCCGGCAGCGCGCCCAGAAGCGGCCAGGACAGGTTGATCGACCCGCCCGACAGCGGCGCGAGTTCCACCCCGATGACGAAGAACAGCAGGCCGTTCGCGGCCAGCGCGAAGGCCACCGGATAGCCGATCAGCAGGAAGACGATCAGCGAAACGAACATGATCGGCGCCATGTTCTGCGCGACGAGTTCCATCATTTGCGAGGCTCCTGGCCGGTCTTGTGCGCCCTTGGATCGGCATCAGGGTGGTGCGGATCGACAAATCCCGCCTGCTCCAGCAGTTCCTCGTCCAGTTCCAGGGGCGCATGGTGGCCCATCGGCATGTTGAAGTCGGGGATGAGGCCGCGCATCACGGCGATCTTCTTGATGATTTCCGAAATGCCCTGCAGCAGCAGCAGCACGAAGCCCGTGAACAGCAGCGCCTTGGCGGGCCACAGCATCAGCCCGCCCGCGTTCATCGACATCTCGCCCGTGCGGAAGGACCGGGCCAGCCAGGGCCAGCACAGCCACAGGCTCAGCAGGACGAAGGGCATCAGGAAGAAGATGTGGCCCAGAAGCTCGATCCAGTGCTGGACGCGGCGCGACCAGGCGGCAAAGACGATGTCGATGCGGATATGTTCGTTTTCCAGCAGCGTATAGGCGGACGCCAGCAGGAAGGCAGCGCCGTACAGATACCACTGCAGTTCCAGCCAGGCGTTCGAGGACACGCTGAAGGCCTTGCGGATGATGGCGTTGGTGGCGCTGACGAATATTGCAAGCAGGATCAGCCAGGACACATTGCGGCCAATCACGGTGTTGACGCGATCAATGCCGCGCGACAGGCCTAAAAGGCCATTCATTGAAAACCCTCCCCTTGGCGGCCTTTGTCAATCCGGCCAGCCTCTTATCTTCTACGGGGTTATCGCGAAGGCCGGAAACCGGTCAAGGATTTCGGCGCCCTGGCCGCAACGTCAGTGTCGATGGCGTGGCAGTTCGGGACCACAGGCCATGCGGACTTGCCGGGCCGCGCGCCCCCGGTTACGACAGGCCCCGCCATGCCACCCACTGGACATGCCATGATGACCAAGCTGTTCAATCCCCTTGTCCTTCTGGTCCTGCTGGCCCTGCCCGCTCTGGCGGTGCAGCCAGCCGAAGGCGAGACGCTGGCTGCCGAGCAGACCTTTACATACTGGTTGCAGGACAGGGTCGGGGCACTGGATCCCGCCGCCGCCGCAGAGCCCCAGGACAGGGACGCGGTGCGGCAACTGTTCGAGGGGCTGATGAACGAAGGCCCGGACGGCACGATGGTGCCGGGGGTTGCCATCTCGCATCAGGTCAGCGCGGACGGGCTGACCCACACCTTTGTGCTGCGCGAGGCGTCCTGGTCGGATGGCGAGCCGGTGACGGCGGACGATTTCGTTCATGGCTGGCGGCGCGTGGCCGATCCGAAGGCCGGGTTTGCCTCGGCGAGGTTTCTGACGCTGATGAATGTCGCGAATGCCCGCCGAATCATCGCCGGCGAACTGTCCTCTGACCAGTTAGGCGTCAGGGCCCTCGACGAGCGCACGCTGCAGGTCACGCTGGACAAGCCAACGCCGCACCTCCTGAAGATGCTGGCCGATCCCGCGACCTATCCGGTGCCCCGCAAGGTGATCGACCGGCATGGTTCCGCCTGGACGCAGCCCGGAATCCTTGTCGGCAACGGCGCCTTCGTCTTGCAGGCGAACACGGCGGGCGAGATCACCTTCGTCAGGAACCCGGCCTACTGGGATGCCGGGAATGTCGTCATGCAAGCCCTGCGCGGCGTGGTCGTCAACGGCGCCGATGCCGCGCTGGCGCGCCATCTTGCGGGGGATCTGGACCGCGCCCCCATTCCCGCCGGCCGGTACGGGCAGGTGTCGCAGGATCATCCGGGCCGGGCGGTGGCACTGCCTGTTCCCTGCACCTACTTCTATGTCCTCAACCTGTCGGACAAGGGTCCGGCCGCGCTGAAGGATATACGCGTGCGCCAGGCGCTCAGTCTGGCGCTGGACCGCGACGGCATTGTGGACCGGGTGCTGCGGGGCGGCCAGCGGCCCGCCCTTGGCCTGACCCACTGGGCCATCGCCGACCTTCCGGCACCCGCGATCGCTGGCATGACGCCCGACCAGCGCAACACCGCGGCCCGGGTGCTGATGGCGCAGGCGGGCTTCGGTCCCGCCAATCCTCTCAGCCTGACGCTGCACTACAACACGGATGAGCACCACAAGGCCCTCGCCATTGCCGCGCAGCAATCGTGGAAGCCCCTGGGCGTCAAACTTGCCCTGTCGGATGACGACTGGGGGACCCACAGCGACCGGATGCATCGCGGAGATTTCGACATCGCCCGTTATTCCTGGTGCGCGGATTACGGCGATGCCACGAGTTTTCTCGACTGGTTTCGCAGCAAGGGGCCGAACCTCGGCGGCTGGAACAATGCCGCCTATGACCGCCTGATGGCCGAGGCAGAGAGGGCGCCCGATCCCGCAGCGATGCACGCGCAGGCCGAGGGCCTTCTTGCGACCGAGCTTCCGGCCATCTTCGTCTATCATTATGCACGGGCCGAGATGATCGACCCGGCGATCAGGGGTCTGCCGACCGAAACTGCCGCCCGATGGTATGGCAAGGACCTGTATCGCGTGGCAGATTAGCCGACGACAATCCCCTGCGGACCCTGCACCGCCCGCCCGATCACCGCAGCATCGCCAAATCCGTGATCGCGGAAGATCGCCAGCGCCGCAGGTGCCTGGTCCTCGGCGCATGCGACCAGCAGGCCGCCGCTGGTCTGAGGATCAGCCAGCAGCGCACGGTCGGTGTCGGCGAAGCCTTCAGGCAGCGTGACCTCGGCCCCGTAGCTGGCCCAGTTGCGGCCTGATGCCCCGGTGACAAAGCCCTGCGCCGCCAGATCGCGCGCGCCTGCCAGCAGAGGCACGGCAGACCAGTCCAGCCGCAGCTGGCATCCCGATCCGCGCGCCATCTCCAGCGCGTGACCGGCCAGGCCAAAGCCGGTCACGTCGGTCATCGCGTGAACGCCCGGCAGCCGCGCCAGATCCGACCCCGGCGTGTTCAGCTTCGTCGTGGCCGCGATCATTGCCCCGTAACCATCCGCGGACAGCCCGCCCTTCTTCAGCGCGGCCGACATCACGCCGACGCCCAGCGGCTTGCCCAGGATCAGCACGTCGCCGGGCCTTGCCCCGCTGTTGCGCTTGACGTGAGCCGGATCGACCAGCCCCAGGGCCACCAGGCCATAGATCGCCTCGACCGAATCGATGGTATGGCCGCCGCCGATGGGAATGCCCGCCTCGCGGCAGGCCATGGCGCCTCCCTCCAGGATCCGGGCGATGGTCTCGGCCGACAGGGTGTTGATCGGCATCCCCACAAGCGACAGCGCCATGATGGGCGTCCCGCCCATGGCGTAAACGTCACTGATGGCGTTGGTCGCGGCGATGCGGCCGAAGTCCACGGGATCATCGACGATGGGCATGAAGAAATCCGTCGTCGCCACCAGCGCCTGCCGGTCGTTCAGCTGGTAAACCGCCGCGTCGTCCGAAGTCTCGATCCCGACCAGCAGCGCCTCCGGAACTGGCAGCATGGCCGTGCCGCGCAAAAGCCCGGTCAGCACCCCCGGCGCGATCTTGCAGCCGCAGCCGCCGCCGTGGGACAATGAGGTCAGGCGGGGTTCGGTCTTTTGCTGGTCGTCCATCGGGGCCTCCATCGGTTGGCAGCCACGGTATCACCCGCAAATCGCATCTTCAACGAAGGGCGGTTTGCGCATAGGACAGTTCCGCAAGGAGAGGCCCATGCTCAAGACCCGCATCATCCCCTGCCTGGACGTGGCCGATGGCCGCGTCGTCAAGGGCGTCAACTTTGTCGACCTGATCGACGCCGGCGACCCGGTCGAGGCCGCGCGCGCCTATGACGCCGCAGGCGCCGACGAGATCTGCTTCCTGGACATCCACGCCACCCACGAAAACCGAGGCACCATGTTCGACCTGGTGACGCGCACCGCCGAACAATGCTTCGTGCCGCTGACCGTAGGCGGCGGCGTTCGCAGCCACAAGGATGTGCGCGACCTGCTGCTGGCGGGCGCCGACAAGGTCAGCTTCAACTCCGCCGCGGTTGCCAACCCCGAAGTCGTGGCCGAGGCCGCCGACCGTTTCGGCAGCCAGTGCATCGTTGTGGCCATCGACGCCAAGACGGTGGCGGATGGCCGGTGGGAGATCTTCACCCATGGCGGCAGGAAACCCACCGGCATCGACGCCGTCGAATTTGCCCGGCAGGTCGAGGCCAAGGGCGCCGGAGAGATCCTTCTGACCAGCATGGACCGCGACGGTACCCGGGCGGGCTTCAACATCCCCCTGACCCGCGCCATCGCGGATGCGGTGAACATCCCCGTGATCGCCTCGGGCGGGGTCGGCACGCTGGACCACCTGGTCGAGGGCGTGACCGAAGGCAATGCCAGCGCCGTTCTTGCAGCCTCGATCTTCCATTTCGGCACCTTCACCGTGGCCGAGGCCAAGGCCCACATGGCCGCCGCCGGCATCCCGATGAGGCTGGCATGAGCGCGATCCACGACCTGGCCGCGACCGTCGCCGCCCGCAAGTCCGCCAGCCCGGATGACAGTTGGACTGCCAAGCTGCTGGCCAAGGGCCCCGAGAAATGCGCCGAGAAGTTCGGCGAGGAAGCCGTCGAGGCCATCATCGAGGCCGTCAAGGGCGACCGCGCCCGCCTGACGGCCGAGGCCGCAGACGTGATCTTCCACCTGCTGGTCATGCTGGCCGCCCGCGACGTGACCCTGGCCGATGTGGAAGCCGAACTGGACCGCCGCGCGGGCACTTCGGGGCTGGCGGAAAAGGCGTCGCGTCCCTAATCGCAAGGTCTGCGTCTCAAACCCTTCCCCTTGGCGGCGCTTGGGGTCTATAAGCGGGCCAATTGTCGGGGCCCGGCCGGTCCGCGACATCATAAACATTGGCAGAGGACCGCATGAGCAACGATTCCCAGAACGGCAAGCATCACGAAGGCGACGTGGCTTTCATCCAGTCGCTGGCGGAACTGTTGAATGCAAGCGAGCTGTCGGAACTGTCGGTCAAGCGTGAATACGGCGAACATGACCGCCTGACGGTCAGCCTCTCCAAGCACGCCAGGCAGGTGACCTATGCCGCGCCTGCCCCGGTCGCTGCGGCAGCGCCCGCCCCCTCCTCGGCGGCACCTGCGCCTGCCGCCCAACTGCCCGCCGTCACCGAGGACCCGGCCACCCTGCCCGGAGCCGTGACCTCGCCCATGGTCGGGACTGCCTATCTCTCGGCCGAACCCGGCGCCGCCCCCTTCGTCCAGATCGGCCAGGCCGTGGCGGAAGGCGACACGCTGCTGATCGTCGAGGCGATGAAGACCATGAACCACATCCCTGCCCCCCGGGCAGGCACCGTCAAGCGCATCCTGATCGACGACGGCACCCCGGTCGAATTCGGCGCGCCCCTGATGGTCGTCGAGTGAGGCGCGGATGTTCGACAAGATCCTGATCGCCAATCGGGGCGAGATCGCCCTCCGCGTGATTCGCGCCTGCCGCGAGATGGGAATTGCATCAGTCGCGGTCCATTCGACCGCCGACGCCGATGCGATGCACGTCCGCATGGCCGACGAATCCGTCTGTATCGGGCCCGCGCCGTCGTCGGCCAGCTATCTCTCGATGCCCGCCATCATCTCGGCCTGCGAGATCACCGGCGCGCAGGCGATCCATCCGGGCTACGGCTTTCTGTCCGAAAACGCCGCCTTCGTGCAGATGGTGGAAGACCACGGCATCACCTTCATCGGCCCGCGCGCGGAACATATCCGCATCATGGGCGACAAGATCACCGCCAAGGACACGATGAAGAACCTGGGCGTGCCCTGCGTGCCCGGCAGCGACGGGGGCGTCGATGACGTGGAGGCCGCCCGCAAGGTCGCCGCGGCGATCGGCTATCCCGTCATCATCAAGGCCACGGCGGGCGGCGGCGGGCGCGGCATGAAGGTCGCCCAGGATGAAAAGGGGCTGGAGGTCGCCTTCCGCACCGCCCGGGCCGAGGCCAAGGCCGCCTTCGGCAATCCCGATGTCTATATCGAGAAATACCTGCAAAAGCCGCGCCACATCGAGATCCAGGTCTTTGGCGACGGCAAGGGCCGCGCCGTCCATCTGGGCGAGCGCGACTGTTCCCTGCAGCGCCGTCACCAGAAGGTGCTGGAGGAAGCCCCCGGGCCCACGATCACTCCGGCCGAACGCGCCCGGATCGGCCAGATCTGCGCCGAGGCCGTGGCCAAGATCGGCTATGCCGGCGCCGGCACCATCGAGTTCCTCTATGAGGACGGCGAGTTCTACTTCATCGAGATGAACACCCGCCTGCAGGTCGAACACCCGGTGACCGAGGCGATCTTCGGGGTGGACCTCGTCCGCCAGCAGATCCTTGTCGCCGCGGGCTACGAGATGGAGTTCCGCCAGGAAGACCTGTCGATCCGCGGCCATTCCATCGAGGTTCGGATCAACGCCGAAAAGGTGCCGGGATTCTCGCCCTGCCCTGGCCGAATCACCCAGTATCACGCCCCGGGCGGCCTTGGCGTGCGGATCGACAGCGCGCTTTACGACGGCTATTCGATCCCACCCTACTATGACAGCCTGATCGGCAAGCTGATCGTGCATGGCCGCGACCGGGCCGAGGCCCTGGCCCGGCTGGATCGCGCCCTGGGCGAACTGATCGTGGACGGCATCGACACGACCGTGCCCCTGTTCACGGCGCTCTTGCAGGAACCCGACATTCTGGCCGGCAACTATTCGATCCACTGGCTGGAGCGCTGGCTGGACCACAAGTTCGGCTGACCGGACCCATGCTGACGCCGGCGCAACTGCTGAAGGGCTATGCGCGCGGCGTCTTTCCCATGGCGGAAAGCGCCTATGACCCCCGGCTTTACTGGTATGATCCGCCGCTGCGGGGAATCCTGCCGGTGGGCCGGGTCCACGCCTCGCGGTCGCTGCTGCGCGACCTGCGCCGCGGGGGCTGGTCGGCGCATCTGGATTGCGACTTCGGCCATGTGCTGGATGCCTGCGCAGACCGGGAGGCGACCTGGATCAATGCGCCGCTGATGCGGCTCTATCACCAGCTTCACCGGGCCGGCCATGCCCATGCGCTGGAGGTCCGGCATGACGGCGCCTTCGCGGGTGGCATCTTCGGCGTGACCCTGGGGGCGGCGTTCTTCGGGGAATCCATGGTCTCGGCCCGGACCAACGGGTCCAAGATGGCGCTGCTATGGATGTCCAGCCATCTGAAGCGCTGCGGCTTCACCCTGTTCGACACCCAGTTCCTGACCCCGCATTTGGCCCGCATGGGCGGCCAGGAAATACCGCGTGATCAGTATCACAGGCTTCTGGCCCGGGCCCTGGCGCGGCACGCCAGCCTGTCCGCGCATCCCCTGCCCTCGGCCGATCAGCTTTGGCAGGAAATCACCCAGACGTCATAGCGGGTATCGTCAAGCGCCGACAGCGCGGGCGAGGACGCGATCATCCAGCCGCTGAACAGCGTGACGTTCTGTGCCGTGTCGGTGATCGTCAGTTGCGCATAGGCATCCGAACTGGGATCGCCGGCGGGATAGCGGCACTCGCCCAGACGGACCTCCAGCCGGCCATAGCGGACGGCCTGCCCGACCTGGACCGGCAGATCGGTCGTGCGGCCGGAAATCTTGTCCAGCCCCCGCAGCAGTGCACCATCTGCCCGCGCGACTTCCTGCGCGGCGGCCGGGCTTGCCAAGGCCGCCAACAGAAGGGCGGCACGGATCACGGCTGGGCCTCTTCGTCTTGTGCCTGACTGTCAACGAATTTCATCATCAGCGACAGCAGGCTGACGGCGCCCTGCACATCCTCGATCTCGTCTCCCGGCGCAAGATTCTCGGGGCTGCCGCCGGGCTGGATCAGGATATAGGCACCGCCCAGCAAACCGTCCGTCTGGATCAGCGCCGCGCTGTCGGACGGCAGGGCAATGCCCTCGGGGATCGTCAGCCGCGCGTCGGCCATGTAGGTCTGGGGGTTCAGCTGGACATCCGAGACGCGGCCGACCCGAACCCCGGCGAGGCGGACCTCGGTGCCCACGGCAATGCCGTCCACGTCAGGAAAGGATGCCCTCACCTCATAGCCCGGCTCTCGCGCGAAGCCGTCGCCAAAGCCCCAGATCAGGAACCCGGCGGCAGCCGCCAGAACGGCGGCACCGGCCAAAAGTTCGGCCCGATGCTCGACCGCAGGCGCCATCTTATTCCGGCCGCCAGGCGTCGTAATCGCGCCGTGCCGGCTGGTCCGCGTGATAAAGCGACCCCTCGGGATAATAGGCTCCGGGCGTCCCGGTCTGGTTCTCGCGATGCGGTTTTTCCCAAGCCTTGTGCTGCAGCGGAGCCTTGGTGGGCGGCTCGTTCCAGGTGTGGTGCAGCCAGCCATGCCATTCCGGGCTGACCCGGCTGGCCTGGGATTCGCCGCTGAAGATCACCCAGCGGCGCGAGCCGTCCTTGTTCTGGTAGAAGATGTTGCCCTCGGCATCCTCGCCGACCTTGATGCCGTTCCGCCAGGTCCAGAACTGGGTATTGATCGTCTGGCTGTTCCACCAGGTCAGGGCGCGAAGCAGGAAGGACATCAGCGGAAACCTCTTAGTCTTGGCTGGCAACGATATGGCGCAAAGCGCGGCGAAGATCCAGCCTGCCCGCGCATCTGCGGCGCATCGAGAAAGGGGGCCTTGCGGCCCCCTCCGTCAACCAGCCGAAGCCGTTTCCTTCTTGGGATCGGCGTGGATCAGCAGCGGCTTGGTCGCGGCGTTGTCCACCGCTTCCTCGTTCACCACGACCTCCTCGACACTGTCCATGCCGGGCAGTTCGAACATGGTGTCCAGCAGGATATCCTCCATGATGGACCGCAGCCCGCGTGCGCCGGTCTTGCGCTTGATGGCGCGCCTGGCGATGGCCTGCAGCGCGTCCTCGGTAAAGGTCAGCTGCACGCCTTCCAGATCGAACAGGCGCTGATACTGCTTGACCAGGGCGTTCTTCGGCTTGGTCAGGATGATGATCAGCGCTTCCTCGTCCAGGTCGGTCAGGGTCGCGATCACCGGCAGACGGCCCACGAATTCCGGGATCAGGCCGAATTTCAGCAGATCCTCGGGCTCAAGCTCCTTGAACAGCTCGCCCACGCCGCGGTCGTCGTTTTCCTTGACCGAAGCGCCGAAGCCCATGGCCGTGCCCTTGTTGCGCTGCGCGATGATCCGGTCGAGACCGGCAAAGGCGCCGCCACAGATGAACAGGATGTTGGTCGTGTCCACCTGCAGGAATTCCTGCTGGGGATGCTTGCGCCCGCCCTGCGGCGGCACCGAGGCCACCGTTCCCTCCATGATCTTCAGCAGGGCCTGTTGCACGCCCTCGCCCGACACGTCGCGGGTGATCGAGGGATTGTCGGACTTGCGGGTGATCTTGTCGACCTCGTCGATATAGACGATGCCACGCTGTGCGCGCTCGACGTTGTACTCGGACGCCTGCAGCAGCTTCAGGATGATGTTCTCGACATCCTCGCCCACATAGCCCGCCTCGGTCAGCGTGGTCGCGTCGGCCATGGTGAAAGGCACGTCCAGGATGCGGGCCAGGGTCTGGGCCAGCAACGTCTTGCCGCAGCCGGTCGGGCCGATCAGCAGGATGTTCGATTTGGCAAGTTCGATATCGCCCTTGGTGCCGTGGTTCAGCCGTTTGTAGTGGTTGTGGACCGCCACGGACAGAACCCGCTTGGCATGTTCCTGGCCGATCACGTAATCGTCCAGCACCCCGCAGATTTCCCGGGGCGTCGGCACCCCGTCGCCCGATTTCAGCCCCGAGGACTTGGTTTCCTCGCGGATGATGTCCATGCACAGTTCGACGCATTCGTCGCAGATGAACACGGTCGGGCCCGCAATCAGCTTGCGCACCTCATGCTGGCTCTTGCCGCAAAAGCTGCAATAGAGCGTGTTCTTGCTGTCACTGCCGGACTGGTTCGCCATCGTCCACGTTCCTCGATTGCCGCAGGTCTGCCTACCTGCGGGCGGCACCGGTTGCCCTGCGCCGCGTCTGAATTGATCCGTGGCAGATGGGCCGCCACGGGGTCTGTCCTTTATGTTAGGGTTGACGCGCTTCCGTCACAATCCCCAACAAGTCTATTTCTTTTCGGGTTCCGCCTTGCCGCGCGGGGCGACAACCTCGTCTATCAGGCCCCATTCCTTCGCCTCCTCGGGCGACATGAAGCGGTCACGCTCCAGCGCCTCCTCGACCTCGGCCAGGCTGCGGCCGGTATGGGTCACGTAAATCTCGTTCAGGCGGCGCTTCAGCTTTTCGGTCTCGCGCGCGTGGATCAGGATGTCGGTCGCCTGCCCCTGGAACCCGCCCGAGGGCTGGTGGACCATCACCCGGCTGTTCGGCAAGGAATAGCGCAGCCCCGGTTCGCCCGCCGCCAGCAGCAGCGACCCCATCGAGGCCGCCTGCCCCACGACCAGCGTCGACACGCGCGGACGGATATATTGCATGGTATCATAGATCGACAGACCCGAGGTCACGACGCCGCCGGGGCTGTTGATATACATGCTGATGTCCTTGTTCGGATTTTCCGCTTCCAGGAACAGCAACTGTGCGCAGATCAGCGTGGACATGCCGTCATGGACGGGTCCCGAGACAAAGATGATCCGTTCCTTGAGCAGCCGCGAGAAGATGTCATAGGCCCGTTCCCCGCGCGAGGTCTGTTCGACCACCATGGGAACGAGGGTGTTCATGTAGAATTCTGCCGGATCGGTCATCGTCTGTCCTTGCCTTGTGTCCCTGTTCCCGCGATTCGCCAGGGCGCATGTCCCATCTGTTAGCCGCGAAAGGTTGACAGAGTCTTAGTAACGGGCAAGGTCCGCCGCAAGGCATGGAACGAACTTCGCCCCAATGGGCAGCAGGAGGCACGCGTGAAGCTGATCGTCGGCCTGGGCAATCCCGGCGCAAAATACGCGGCGAACCGTCACAACATCGGCTTCATGGCCGTTGACCGGATCGCCGCCGATCACGGCTTTTCCCCGTGGAAGGCGCGCTTCCACGGGCTTGCCGCGGAAGGGCGGCTTGGGACGATGCGCGTCACCCTGCTCAAGCCGCAGACCTTCATGAACCTGTCGGGCCAGTCCGTGGGCGAGGCGATGCGCTATCTGAAGCTGACGCCCGCCGAGGTGATCGTGATGCATGACGAACTGGACCTTGCCCCCGGCAAGTGCCGCGTCAAGCAGGGTGGCGGCCATGCGGGCCATAACGGCCTGCGGTCCATCCACCAGCATATCGGCGCCGATTATGGCCGCGTCCGGCTGGGAGTCGGCCATCCGGGCGACAAGGAGCGGGTCGCGGGCCATGTGCTGTCGGACTTCGCCAAGGCGGATCAGGGCTGGCTGGACGATCTGCTGCGCGGCGTCTCGGACGGGGCAGCGGCCCTGGCCCAGGGTGACGGTCCACGCTTCCAGAACCTGGTGGCGGCGCGGCTGCAGCCCGCGCGGAATAGCGGCACCCGGCCCGCGCCGGAAAAGCCGGCACCTGCCATCCCTGCTCCGGCACCGGCCCCAGCGGTCGAACCCGCCAGCCTCACGGACAAGTTGCGGCAACTGAGCGAGCGATTTCGCCAGACATGATCTGGGGGGCTTGGCTGACTCGCCGCATGGCTGTAGCCTGTCAAGGGGAGGACGCGCCATGGAACCATCGCTGAACGTGCTGGGAACCCGGCTCGAACCGTGCTCGATGAAGCCGCTGACCGGGTTCTATCGCAACGGCTGCTGCGATACCGGACAAGGCGACGCGGGTAGCCACACCGTCTGCGTCGTGGTCGATGCGGAATTCCTCGCGCTGTCGAAATACCTGGGCAACGACCTGACGACGCCCCGGCCCGAGTTCCGCTTCGAGGGCCTGAAGCCGGGTGACCGCTGGTGCCTTTGCGCGGCACGGTTCCTGCAGGCGGCGCAGGAATTCGCCGCCCCCGGCGTGGTGCTGGAAGCGACCCATGTCCGCGCCCTGGACATCATCCCCCTGGAACTGCTGAGGGCTCATGCCGTCGACGCGCAGGGCTGATCTTGCCGCTGTCGCGCTTGCCTGCCTGCTTCCCACCGCCGGCCTGTCGCAGCAGTTGGCGGACGGCACACCGATCCATGCCGACGATGGGCGCAGGCTTGCCGAATACCACGCCGCTGCGGGCGAGGCGTTGCTGGACGCCTTTTCGGGCGGCGATCCCGCCGACCTGGCGACGCTGGCCGGTGTCCTGCGAGGCGATCCGCTGCCGCCGGAAGGGGCCAGGGCGGTGATGCCGGGCGACTGGTCCTGCCGGGTCATCAAGATGGGCCGGCTGCTGCCGATCACCGTCTATCAGCCGTTCCGCTGCCGGATCGGCAGCGACGGCAGCCTAGAGAAGCTGACGGGTTCGCAGCGGACCAAGGGGCAGATCCACCAAGACGGCGAGCGGCTGGTCTATCTGGGCACAGGCTTCATCGCGGGCGATACGCCGCCGCCTTATGCCGACCTGCCGCCCTTTTCCGCTGGCTCGGACCCGCAGAGGGTGCCCGAACTGGGGGTGGTCGAGATGATAGACGAAAACAGGGGCCGGGTGATGTTTCCCGACCCCCATCTTGAATCCCGTTTCAATGTTCTGGCGCTAAGCCGTTGAGGCCGCTCAGATCCTGATATCGGCGCCCAGGTGCTTGGCAACGGTGAAGATGTCCTTGTCGCCGCGTCCGCACATGTTCATCACGATGATATGGTCGCGCGGCAGATCGGGGGCGATCTTCATCACATGGGCCAGGGCATGGCTGGGTTCCAGCGCCGGAATGATGCCTTCCTGCGCGCAGCAGAGCTGGAAGGCGGCCAAAGCCTCGTCATCGGTGATGCTGACATATTCGGCGCGGCCCGTGTCGTTCAGCCAGGCATGCTCCGGCCCGATGCCCGGATAATCCAGGCCCGCGCTGATCGAATGGCCTTCCAGGATCTGCCCGTCGTCATCCTGCAACAGATAGGTGCGGTTGCCGTGCAGCACGCCCGCGCGCCCGCCCGAGAGGCTTGCGCAATGCTGCATCCGGTCGTCCACGCCCTTGCCGCCGGCCTCGACTCCGATGATGCGGACTTCCTTGTCGTCCAGGAAGGGATGGAACAGCCCCATGGCGTTCGACCCGCCGCCGATCGCCGCGACGATTGTATCGGGCAGACGACCCTCGCGGGGCAGGATCTGCTCCTTGACCTCTTTCCCGATGATCGACTGGAAATCGCGCACCATCGCCGGATAGGGATGCGGGCCCGCGACCGTGCCGATGCAATAGAAGGTGTCGCGCACATTGGTCACCCAATCGCGCAGGGCGTCGTTCATCGCGTCCTTCAGCGTGCCGCGGCCGCTGGTGACGGGCACCACCTCGGCCCCCAGAAGGCGCATCCGGAAAACGTTCGGCGCCTGGCGTTCCACATCGGTGGCGCCCATGTAGACGATGCATTTCAGGCCAAAGCGCGCGCAGACGGTGGCGGTCGCCACGCCATGCTGGCCCGCACCGGTTTCGGCAATGATCCGCGTCTTGCCCATGCGGCGGGCCAGCAGGATCTGCCCCAGCACGTTGTTGATCTTGTGCGCGCCGGTGTGGTTCAGCTCGTCGCGCTTCATGTAGATCTTGGCGCCGCCCAGGTACTCGGTCAGGCGCTCCGCGAAATACAGGGGCGACGGGCGGCCGACGTAATGCGTCCACAGGTCGTCCATCTCGGCCCAGAACTCGGGGTCCGTCTTCGCGCGCTCGTATTCGGCTTCCAGGTCCAGCACCAGCGGCATCAGCGTCTCGCTGACGAAGCGGCCGCCATAAATGCCGAACCGCCCCTGTTCGTCGGGGCCGGTCTTGTAGCTGTTCACCAGATCATCTGCCATGGGACGCGCCTTCGCTGGAATACTCTCGGAAGCCTAGAGGGCTTTCTTATAGCCGATATGGCTGGGGGTGAAGCCCAGCCGGTCATAGAAGCGCTGCGCATCAAGCCGCGACTTGTTCGTCGTCAGTTGCATCTGGCTGCAGCCTGCATCACGCGCGCGCCGTTCGGCATCCGCGATCAGTTGCGCACCGATCCCCATGCCTCGACGGTCCGATGCGACCCTGACGCCCTCGATCTGGGCACGAAGGGCGGCAGAGGAGGAAAGCCCCGCAATGATGAGAAGCTGGTAGCAGGCCACGATGTCATCGTCCGTCGTGCCGACGATCAGGTGATTGTTCCCCTGTGCCTGCATGGCGTCGAAGGCTGCAAGATAGACGCTCATGTCCGTAGTCTCGCGGTCCTGGCCCAGCATGTCATCGGCCAGCATTGCGGCGACGGCCGGAACATCGTCGCGACCTGCGGGACGGAAACGGACGATCATCCGGCGGCCGCGATAAATGCGCGGATCAGCCCCTCGTCCTTCAACCCGGGCTCGGATTCCACTCCTGACGAGACATCGACGGCCGGAGCACCGGTCAGGCGGATCGCCTCGGCCACATTCTGCGCCGTCAGCCCGCCCGCCAGCATCCAGGGGCGCAGCCACTTGCGCCCGACCAGCAGGCGCCAGTCGAAGGACAGGCCGTTGCCGCCGGGAAGATCCGCGCCCTTGGGCGGCTTGGCATCGACCAGCAGCATGTCGGCCACCAGCCCGTAATCGGTCAAGGCGGGCAGGTCCGAAGGACCCGACAATCCCACGGACTTCATGACCGGCAGGCCGGTCAAGGCCTTGACGGCGGCGACCCGGTGAGGCGACTCGGACCCATGAAGCTGGATGATGTCCAGCGGCACCTTTGCCAGAGTTTCCTCCAGCATGGCGTCATCGGGATCGACGAACAGGCCGACGCGGGCCACGCCGACCGGCACATGTGCCGCCAACTCCGCCGCCTCATCGACAGAGACAGCGCGCGGCGATTTCGGGAAAAAGACAAGGCCGACATAACGCGCCCCGGCCTCGGCCGCAGCGACGATATGTTCCGGCCTGCGCAGCCCGCAGATCTTGACCTGAGCCATCGTCAGCGGTTGGCGGGCAGCGTCGTGCCGGACGCGGGCTCGGCCGAGGCGACGGGGGTGGCGGGCGCCGCGGCAGGCTTCGGGCGATCGAGGATCGCCAGAACCTCATCCTTCGGGGAGGCGTGACGTTCGCGCAGGTGGCCTACCTCATTTTCCAGACGGGCGGCACGGGCGGCCTTGGCGCGCAGTTCGCGCCGGATATGCGATTCACGCAGCCATTCCCACACCAGTCCGGCCAGCATCCCAAGCGCGAAGGCCAGGAAGATCACCAGGAACAGGGGAAGGTCAACCGACCAGCGCCCGCCCAGGTATTGGCCGAAATTCGCCGGGAAGGCGGACAGCGTAACGATGTCGCGGTTGGCCAGGGCAACCGCGATCAGGATGATTGCCAAAGCCACGATGAAGATCAGACGAAGAAAGCGCATCGACAGTCCTTGCTTGCGGCCGCAAACCGCGGCCGGGTTTCCTGCGGCGGTTTAGCGCCGTCAGGCGTCCCCGTTCAACCGATCGCGCAGCAATTTTCCGGTCTTGAAGAAGGGCACGTATTTCTGGTTCACATCGACGGCCTCGCCTGTCCGGGGGTTTCGTCCCGTCCTGGCGTCGCGCTTCTTGACCGAGAAGGCGCCAAAGCCGCGCAACTCGACCCGGTCCCCCCGAGCCATGGCGTCGATGATCTCCTCGAAGACCGTGTTCACGATCCTTTCGACGTCACGCCGGAACAGATGCGGGTTTTCGTCAGCGATAAGCTGGATCAGTTCGGAACGGATCATCATCCCCCCAGTAGTGTAGCGGCTGCAAGACGTCGTTCGCGGGACTTGCGATACAGGCAACGCAGGAAAAGGTGCCCAGTTTCAATAGCGATGCCAGTTTTGGCCCGGCCGCGCAAGAGAACTGAAGGCCCCCGGGACGTCGTTTCGGCACGAAAACGCCCGCCCCTGCAACCGCAGGGACGGGCCATGTCGGATGGCTGAAACCGGGATCAGTTGCCGCGGTTCAGCGCGGCGCCCAGGATGTCGCCCAGCGACGCGCCCGAATCCGAGCTGCCGTACTGGTCGATGGCTTCCTTTTCCTCGGCGATCTCGCGGGCCTTGATCGACAGGCCCAGACGACGGGTCTTGGTGTCGATGTTGGTGACCCGCGCATCGACCTTGTCGCCGACGCCGAAGCGCTCGGGGCGCTGGTCCTGACGGTCGCGGGCCAGATCCGAACGGCGGATGAACGACTTGACGCCGTTGTATTCCACCTCGATCCCGCCATCCTCGATCGCGGTGACCTCGACGGTCACGACCGAGCCACGCTTCACGCCGTCAACGGCTTCGGCCATGTGCTCGTTTTCCAAGGCCTTGATCGACAGGCTGATGCGTTCCTTCTCGACGTCCACGTCCTGGACGACGGCCTTGACCACGTCGCCCTTGCGGAAGTCCTGGATCGCGTCCTCGCCGCGGGCATCCCACGAGATGTCCGACAGGTGGACCATGCCGTCGATGTCGCCTTCGAGGCCGACGAACAGACCGAATTCGGTGATGTTCTTGACTTCGCCCTCGATGACGGTGCCCGACGGATGGGTTTCCGCGAAGACTTCCCACGGGTTGCGCTGCGTCTGCTTCAGACCCAGCGACACGCGGCGCTTGGCCTCGTCGATCTCCAGCACCATCACTTCGACTTCCTGAGAGGTCGAGACGATCTTGCCCGGATGGACGTTCTTCTTGGTCCAGCTCATTTCCGACACGTGGACCAGGCCTTCGACACCCGCTTCCAGCTCGACGAACGCGCCGTAGTCGGTGATGTTGGTCACGCGGCCCTGGTGGACCGAGCCGATCGGGAACTTGTCGCCCACGGTATCCCACGGATCGGCCTGCAGCTGCTTCATGCCCAGGCTGATGCGGTGGCTGTCCTTGTTGATCTTGATCACCTGGACCTTGACGGTCTCGCCGATGTTCAGGATCTCGGACGGGTGGTTGACGCGGCGCCATGCCATGTCGGTGACGTGCAGCAGGCCGTCAACGCCGCCCAGATCGACGAAGGCACCGTATTCGGTGATGTTCTTGACGACACCGTTCACGGTCTGGCCTTCGGTCAGGTTGGCGATGACCTCGGCGCGCTGTTCGGCGCGGCTCTCTTCCAGGATGGCGCGGCGCGACACGACGATGTTGCCACGGCGACGGTCCATCTTCAGGATCTGGAACGGCTGCTTCAGACCCATCAGCGGGCCGGCATCGCGCACGGGGCGGACATCGACCTGCGAACCGGGCAGGAAGGCCACGGCGCCGCCCAGGTCGACGGTGAAGCCGCCCTTGACGCGGCCGAAGATGGCGCCTTCGACGCGCTCTTCATCGGCATAGGCTTTTTCCAGGCGGTCCCAGGCTTCCTCGCGGCGAGCCTTCTCGCGGCTAATCGAGGCTTCGCCGCGGGCGTTTTCCACGCGGTCCAGATAGACCTCGACCTCGTCGCCGACCTTCAGGTTCGGCTCTTCGCCGGGATTTGCGAATTCCTTCAGATCGACGCGGCCTTCCATCTTGTAGCCGACGTCGATGATGGCCTGACCCGCCTCGATGGCGATGACACGGCCCTTGACAACCGAACCTTCGTCCGGCGTGTCGATGTCGAAGCTTTCGTTCAGGAGGGCTTCGAATTCCTCCATGGTCGCTTTAGCGCACATATATATTCAGTTTCCTTTACAACGATGTCACTGGCCATGCGGTTGGCTCCGCCGGTCTTTATGGCGCCTTTCGGGAACGACAAAGGGTCGCGGCTTGACGCCCGACCCGTTTCAATGCGGCCTGTTCTGACCATTTCGCCCCAAAGACTGGCGCTCGTATAATCGGCTTTTGCCTGTAACTCAATGCAAAAGTGCAGGAACAGGGGGATATGTCCTTGTGGAGATATCGCTTGCCGCACTGTGGGCAGGCGCGATAGGTTCTGCCGAACATATCGAACGAGGTTCCGATGCGCCCTTCCCTGCTTGCCGCGGCCGCCCTGACCCTGACCGCCCTGCCCGCCTGGGCCGAGGATGTCAGCGTCTTCGCCGCCGCATCCCTGAAGAACGCGCTGGACGAGGTGGCGGCGCAGTTCACCAAGGACACCGGCGATACCGTGACGATTTCCTATGCAGGCTCTAATGCGCTCGCCAAGCAGATCATCCAAGGCGCGCCCGCCGATCTTTTCCTCTCGGCCAACAGCGAATGGGTGGACGAGGTCGAGAAGGCCGGCCTGGTCATGGCGCGCGGCGACATTCTGGGCAACCGGCTGGTGCTGATCGCCCATGGAGCAAATGCGGCGCCGGTGCAGATCGGGACCGACACGGATCTGGCCGGGCTGCTGGACGGCGGCAAGCTGGCGATGGCGCTGGTCGATTCCGTTCCCGCCGGGCAATACGGCAAGGCGGCGCTGGAAAACCTTGGCCTGTGGAACAATGTTCAGGCGGACGTGGCGCAATCCGACAACGTGCGCGCGGCCCTGGCCCTGGTCGCGACCGGGGAAGCGCCCTACGGCATCGTCTATGCCACCGACGCCACGGCCGAGGACAACGTGACCGTCGTGGGCGAATTTCCTGCCGACAGCTATCCGACGATCACCTATCCGGCCGCCCTGCTGAGGGGGGCTGCGGACGACGCCGACCGCGCCTTCTATGACGCCTTGTCGGGCGGCGCTGCCGATGCAATCTTCCAGAAGCATGGATTCACGGTGACCGACTGACTTGACCGACTGGCTGACCCCCGAGGCGTGGCAGGCCGTCCGCCTGTCGCTGAAGGTTTCGCTGTGGGCGGTGGCGGTCAGCCTGCCCGCGGGCATCCTCGTGGCCTACGCCCTGGCGCGGTGGCGCTTTCCGGGTCATGGGCTGCTGAACGGCCTGGTGCACCTGCCTCTGGTGCTGCCGCCGGTCGTCACGGGCTATCTGCTGCTGCTGACCTTCGGGCGGCGCGGCACGGTCGGCCAATGGCTGGACCAGATCGGCATCGTCTTCGCCTTCCGCTGGACGGGCGCGGCGCTTGCCGCCGCCATCATGGCGTTTCCCCTGATGGTCCGCGCCATCCGCCTGGCCATCGAGGCCGTCGATCCGAAGCTGGAACAGGCGGCCTCCACCCTGGGGGCGCCGCGTCCATGGGTCTTCCTGACCGTGACCCTGCCGCTGATCCTGCCGGGCATCCTTGCGGGGGCCATCCTGGCCTTTGCCAAGGCGATTGGGGAATTCGGGGCAACCATCACATTTGTCTCGAACATCCCCGGCCAGACGCAGACCCTGCCCTCGGCCATCTATGCCTTCCTGCAGGTGCCGGGGGGCGAGGCTGCGGCAGCCCGGCTGGTTGTCATCGCCGTCGTCATCGCCATGGCCGGGCTGTTCCTGTCGGAGTGGCTGTCGCGCCTGATCGCGCGCCGCATCCGGGGGACGTGATGCTGAAGGTCGCGCTGCGCCATGCCTTTCCGGGCTTTACGCTGGACGCCGCCTTCGAGGCGCCCGCCGGGCTGACGGCGCTGTTCGGGCAGTCGGGATCGGGCAAGACGACCATTGTCAATGCCGTCGCGGGACTGCTGCGGCCATCGTCCGGTCGCGTCACGGTCGGGGACACGGTTCTGACCGACAGCGACCGGGGCATCTTCCTGCCGCCGCATCGGCGCGGCATCGGCTATGTCTTCCAGGAGGCGCGGCTGTTCCCGCACCTGACCGTCCGCCAGAACCTGCTGTTCGGCCACTGGTTCACCGCGCCCGGGCGCACATCCGACCTGTCCCGCGTCGTCGAGATGCTGGGCATCGGCCATCTGCTGGCCCGCCGTCCCGCCGCCCTGTCGGGCGGCGAACGCCAGAGGGTCGCGCTTGGCCGAGCAATCCTGTCCCACCCCCGCCTGCTGCTGATGGATGAGCCTCTGGCCGCGTTGGACCAGCCCCGGAAAGAGGAAATCCTGCCCTATCTGGAGCGCCTGCGCGATCATGCGGGACTGCCGATCCTCTACGTCAGCCATTCCACGGCCGAGGTCGCCCGCCTTGCCACGACGGTCGTGCTGGTCGACGGGGGCCGCGTGACAGCTGCGGGGCCGGTTGCCGACATGCTGTCCGATCCGGCCACCGCGCCCTTGTTCGGCTCGTCGGACATCGGGGCCATCCTGGCCGCGCGGGTCGATGCGCAGGAGGCCGACGGACTGACGCGGCTGGCCACGTCTTCCGGCCCGCTGTTCCTGCCCCGCGTCGCGGCACCGGTCGGCGCCCCGCTGCGGCTGCGGATCCTGGCGCAGGACGTTATGATCGCGACCGCCGCACCGCAGGGGATCTCGGCGCTCAACGTGATCCCGGCCCGGGTACGCGATCTGACCGACAGCGGCGGCAGCGTCCTTGTGCGACTGGAGGCTGGCGACCAGGTGATCCTGGCGCGGATCACGGCGCGCTCGGCCAGGGCGCTGCACCTGGCGCCCGGCCTTGCGGTTCACGCGGTGCTGAAGGCGGTTTCGGTGGCTCCCGGCACGATCGGCTTTTCCGCCGGCTGATGGGCAACCCAGATCCCGCTTTCGTGGGAAAAGTATTCGTATTCTGGCGGGCGGAAGGACGGCTCGTCCATGGGCGCGACATGGCGTTCGATGGTCAGCAGCGGCCCGTCGATCTGCAGCACCGCAAATTCGTTCTGCCGGTCCGACGGGCGGCCGCACAGCGCCGTGCCCGCCTGGATCTGCAGCACGCCCGGATGCGCCGTCTGGTCCAGCATCGCGCCGGTCGCCCAGACATGCAGATGGCCTGACAGCACGATCCGCGCGCCCGCACGCTCCAGCCGGGCCAGGGCCTCGGGCGCGCGGCGGGTCAGTTCCTTGTCCACCTCCGCCAGGTGCTCCAGCGGGTGATGCAGGGCGACCACGTTCATGGACAGCGGGTCAAGGCCCCCGACCAGCCGCCCGATTTCTCCCTCCCGGATGACGCCGCGCTGGACGGCACAGGGATCGACGCTGTTCAGCGCCAGGACACGCACCCTGCCCGCCTGCCGCGTGGGCGTCAGTTCAGGCCCCATCGCGCGGCGATAGCCCGCATAAGGCGCCAGGTACCGGACAAGGACGTTGTAAAGCGGCACGTCATGGTTGCCCGGCACAGCCATCACCGGTGCCTGGATGCGCGACAGGAAGGCCGCCGCCTGGTCGTACTGGTCGCGCCGGCCGCGATGCGTCACGTCGCCGGTCACCACCACCAGATCGGCGCCGGCGCCATTGACGCGCTCCAGCAGGTGGTCGGTCAAACCGGCGCGGTGAAAGCCGAAATGCAGATCCGACAGGTGGACGATCCGTGTCACGCCTTGGCGTCCTTGGTCTTGCTGCTGCCATCGGCAGGCACAAGCACCTTCAGGGCACCGTGGCGGACCTGCAGGTGGAAGGGGCTGACCATGCGCGTCTTCTCGCCGTCATGGGCGATGAGTTGCTGGCGCCTGCCGGTCTCGATCGTCAGGCTGTCGGTGATGATGAGGTCAAAGTCGTTGTCCTTGGCGCTGAGCCCGAAGGCCAGCCGGAAGGCCGATTGCAGCAGCGGCAGGGGACGTCGCGCCTTGGCGATCAGCACCGCGAAATTGCCCGCGCGGATCGCATCCGCCCCGTCCAGCCCGAAGGAGTCCAGCTGATACGCGCTGTGGGCGACAAAGACCAGGGCCGTGGTGAAATGGCGCTCTTCCCCGCCGACGCGGGCGACAAGATGCATCGGGTGACGCAGCCGCCGCATCGCCACAAGCACCGACCAATAGGCCGCAAGGCGCGACCGGCCCCACCTCTTGTAGATGCCCTCGCGCGTCTTCAGGATATGCGGATAGGCGCCCAGGCTGACATTGTTCAGGAAGATCAGGTTCTCGATCTGGCCGACATCGACCGGTTTTGCCTTGGCGTCCAGCAGGGTCGCCAAGGCATCCTCGATAGTTTCGCCCACGCCCAGGTCGCGCGCGAAATAGTTGAAGGTCCCGCCCGGCAGCACGCCCATCAGCGTATCGGTGCCCGTCAGGGCGCCCGCGACCGCCGCCTGCGTGCCGTCGCCGCCAAAGGCCAAGACGATATCGAAGCCATCCTCGACGGCTTGGCGGGCCAGACGCGACAGTTGATCCCCCCGGTCCGTCAGGCGCAGGGCCAGTTCGGCGACCTTGCCCGTCAGCGCGTCCCGTATGGCGGCGACCTGTTCATCGCCGTCCTTCTTGCCCGATCCGCGATTGGCGATCACGCATAAACGGCAGGCGGAAAGATCCACCTTCTCGGCTGTGTCGCGCATCCGTCCCCCAGTGTGATTTCCACCATCAACACCCGGGACATGGGGGCGGTTTCATGACATCCCGATCAAAGACGCTGCGCGGCCTCGTGGACCGAGGGACGCAGGCCCGCGCCGCCCGCCTGCACATAGGACTTCAACTGGTCGCGCATCCGGGGCTCCCAGTAATCCTTCAGGTGGGCGGCGATCTTGTCGGGCGCATGGCCTGGCTGGGTGTCGAAAAAGGTGGCGATCTGGTTGGCCATGGTGACCATCTTTTCAGGCGACATCGGAAACCTTGGCATCCAGCCGTTCGGGGTGGGTAAACAGGTCGAAGCCCTCGCCGCGCGCGAAGGCGGCAAGGGTCAGCCCTGCGCCTTCAGCCAGGCGCAGGGCGTGCAGCGTGGGGGCAGAAACGGCGATCAGAATGGCGCAGCCCGCCATGACGCATTTCTGCACCATCTCGGTGGAGACCCGGCTGGTCAGGACGATGGCGCCCTGCGCGGGGTCCATTCCCTGCCGGGCCATCGCACCGATCAGCTTGTCCAGGGCGTTGTGGCGCCCGACATCCTCACGCGCCAGGACGACGCCTCGGCCCGGCAACAGGAAGCCCGCCGCATGGACGGCGCGGGTGCGGTCGTGTAGAGGCTGCCAGCCGCGCAGGGATTCGGTCGCGGCGGCGATCTCCTCGACAGTCAGAATGGGACCCGCCTGCTCCAGATCCGGCAGGTTGCGCACCGCCGCCTCGATGCTGTCGATACCGCAAAGGCCGCAGCCGACTGGCCCGGCGAGCGTCCGGCGGCGCGCGGCAAGGGCAGCGCCCCGATCCTCGGCCAGCCACATCTGCGCCTCAATCCCCTTGGGATGGGCGATCACGTCGCAACTGGCGATCTGGTCGATGCCGGTCACGATTCCCTCGGTCAGGGAAAAGCCCACGGCGAAGTCCTGCACATCCGCAGGCGTCGCCATCATCACGGCATAGGTCGTGCCGTCATAGACCATGGCGATGGCGGTTTCCTCGGGCAGCGCGCGCGTCACCGCAACGCTGCTGCCCCCACTTAACAAGGCGGGCCGGTGATGGGTCGCATCCATGGCCCCGAAGGGCGGCGGCAAGTCCATGCCCTACTCCGCCGCGGTCAGGATGCGCCGCGACCGTTCGGCCTGCTCGTTGTAGCTTTCCTGCCATTCCGACGGACCGTTCGAGGGGCTGACCTGCACCGCCGTCACCTTGAATTCCGGGCAGTTCGTCGCCCAGTCCGAGAAGTCGGTGGTCACCACATTGGCCTGCGTCGCCGGGTGATGGAAGGTCGTATAGACCACCCCCGCCGCCACGCGGTCGGTCAGGGTCGCGCGGAGCGTCGTTTCCCCCGCGCGGGACGCCAGCCGCACCCAATCCCCGTCGTTGATGCCGCGGTTTTCGGCGTCATGCGGGTTGATCTCCAGCACGTCCTCGGGGTGCCAGACGACGTTTTCGGTCCGCCGGGTCTGCGCGCCCACGTTATACTGCGACAGGATCCGGCCGGTGGTCAGCAGCAGCGGGAAGCGCGGACCGGTGCGTTCGTCGGTCGCCACGTATTCGGTGACCATGAAATGCCCCTTGCCGGATACGAAGCCGTCCACATGCATCAGCGGCGTGCCGTCCGGCACCTTCTCGTTGCATGGCCACTGGACCGAACCCTTCTCCTCCAGCACGTCGTAGGTAACGCCGGCGAAGCTGGGGGTCGTGGCGGCGATCTCCTCCATGATCTGGCTGGGATGGGTATAGTGCCAGCCCGCGCCCATGGCATTTGCCAGAAGCTGCGTGACTTCCCAGTCCTCATAGCCGTTGCGGGGGGCCATCACCTTGCGGACGCGGTTGATGCGGCGTTCGGCATTGGTGAAGGTGCCGTCCTTTTCTAGGAAGGACGAGCCCGGCAGGAAGACATGGGCATAGTTCGCGGTCTCGTTCAGGAACAGGTCGTGGACGATCACGCATTCCATCGCCGCAAGGCCAGCCGCGACGTGATGGGTGTCGGGGTCGGACTGCAGGATATCCTCGCCCTGGCAATAGAGGCCCTTGAACGTCCCCTCGACCGCCGCGTCCAGCATGTTGGGGATGCGCAACCCGGGTTCGGGGTCGATCTCGCAACCCCAGGCCTGCTCATAGATCGCGCGGACGTCTGGCAGCTTGACGTGGCGATAGCCGGGCAGCTCGTGGGGGAAGCTGCCCATGTCGCAGCTGCCCTGCACGTTATTCTGGCCGCGCAGCGGGTTCACGCCCACGCCCGGGCGCCCGATATTGCCGGTCAGCATGGCAAGGTTGGCAATGCCGATCACGGTGGTCGAGCCTTGGGAATGTTCCGTCACCCCCAGGCCGTAATAGATCGCGCCATTGCCTCCGGTTGCATAGAGCCGCGCCGCCGCGCGCAGGTCGGCCGCGGGAACGCCGGTCAGCAGTTCCACATTCTCGGGCGCGTGACGCGGGTCGCTGACGAAATCGACATAGAACTGGAACTCGTCCCAATCGCAGCGAGTGCGGATAAAGTCCTCGTCGAACAACCCTTCGGTCACGATGACATGCGCCATGGCGGTGACCACGGCGACGTTGGTGCCGGGCTTCAGCGGCAGGTGATACTGCGCCTCGACATGGGCCGAACGCACGATATCGGTGCGGCGCGGATCGACCACGATCAGCTTGGCGCCTTCGCGCAGGCGCTTCTTCAGCCGGCTGGCGAAGACCGGGTGACCGTCCGTCGGGTTCGCGCCGATGATCACGACGACATCGGCCTGTTCGACCGAATCGAAATCCTGCGTCCCGGCGGATGTGCCGTAGGTCTTGCCCAGCCCGTATCCGGTGGGCGAATGGCAGACGCGGGCGCAGGTGTCGGTGTTGTTGTTGCCGAAGACCGCGCGGGTCAGCTTCTGAACCAGATAGGTTTCCTCGTTGGTGCAGCGGCTGGAGGTGATCACGCCCACCGACTTGCGGCCGTACTTTTCCTGGATGCCCCGCAGCTTGTTCGCCGCGAAGGTCATGGCCTCGGCCCATTCGACCTCGCGCCAGGGCTGGTCGATGGTCTCGCGGATCATCGGCTTCAGGACGCGGTCCTTGTGCTGGGCATAGCCATAGGCAAAGCGGCCCTTGACGCAGCTATGGCCCCGGTTCGCCTTGCCATGCTTGTAGGGCACCATGCGGACCAGTTGGTCGCCGTTCAGTTCCGCCTTGAAGCTGCAACCCACGCCGCAATAGGCGCAGGTGGTGATGACAGACCGTTCGGGCGTCCCAAGTTCGATCACCGATTTTTCCTGCAAGGTCGCGGTCGGGCAGGCCTGCACGCAGGCGCCGCAGGACACGCAGTCCGAGGTCAGGAAATCGTCGCCGATGGCGCCCGCCTTGACGCGGCTGTCGAAGCCCCGCCCCTCGATCGTCAGGGCGAAGGTGCCCTGCACTTCCTCGCAGGCGCGGACGCACCGCGAACAGACGATGCACTTGGCAGGGTCGAAGGTGAAATAAGGGTTGCTTTCGTCCTTGGGCGTGTAATGCGCGTTCACCCCCACGCCGTCGCGTGGCGCGAAGTGGTTGAGAAGCGTGGCCCCTTCGGGCGCCTTGTAGCGCACGTCGCGCAGGCCGACATTGCCCGCCATGTCCTGCAATTCGCAGTCGCCATTGGCCGCGCAGGTCAGACAGTCGAGCGGGTGGTCGCTGATGTAAAGCTCCATCACCCCCTTGCGCATCCGGCGCAGCTTGTCGGACTGCGTATGGACGATCATGCCTTCCATGACCGGCGTGGTGCAGGAGGCAGGCGTGCCGCGGCGGCCTTCGATTTCCACCACGCACAGGCGGCAGGACCCGAAGGCCTCCATGTTGTCGCTGGCGCACAGCTTCGGGACCATGATCCCGGCCTCGGCTGCGGCGCGCATGACCGAGGTACCCTCGGGCACCGTCACGTCGATCCCGTCCACGATCAGTGTGACCGGCAGCCCGACCTTGGCAGGCGTACCCATGTCGCGGTCGTCGCCCGGCGGGTATTGCGGGATGATGAAGTCTCTCATTCGGCTGCCTCCTTGAAGGTGGCGAAATCGTCGGGGAAGTTGGTCAGGGCGGACATGACCGGGAAGGGCGTGAAGCCACCAAGCGCGCAGAGCGAGCCGTCCTTCATCGTCTCGCACAGGTCGGTCAGCAGCGGGATCGCGGCCGCGTCGCCCTGCGCGATGCGGTCGATGGTCTCGACCCCTCGGACGGCGCCGATCCGGCAGGGCGTGCATTTGCCGCAGGATTCCACGGCGCAGAACTCCATCGCGAAGCGGGCCATGTGCAGCATGTCCACGGTATCGTCAAATACGACCAGTCCGGCATGGCCGATCAACCCGCCCTTCTGGTCGAATTCCTCGTATCCCATCGGCGTGTCGAATTTCGATACCGGCATATAGGCGCCCAGCGGACCACCGACCTGCACCGCCTTGACGGGCCGGCCGCTGGCCGTGCCGCCGCCGATGTCGTTCACGACCTCGCCCAGGGTTATGCCGAAAGCGGTCTCGAACAGCCCGCCACGCTTGACGTTGCCGGCGATCTGCAGGGTCACGGTACCACGCGACCGGCCAAGGCCGAAATCGGCATAGTGTTTCGCGCCTTTCTCGAAGATCACCGGCACGGTCGCTAGCGAGATCACGTTGTTCACAACCGTGGGTTGGCCCAGGAAGCCCTGCACGGCGGGAAGCGGCGGCTTGGCGCGCACGGTGCCGCGCTTGCCTTCCAGGCTGTTCAGCAGGCTGGTTTCCTCGCCGCAGACATAGGCGCCCGCTCCCGTCCGGACCTCCATGTCGAACGCACGGCCCGAGCCGAGCACGTCGGCACCCAGCAGGCCGCGCTGGCGGGCGAGCCTCACGGCCTGCGTCAGGATATGGATCGCATCCGGGTATTCCGAGCGCAGATAGACATAACCGCGCGTCGCGCCCACGCCTATCCCCGCGATGGCCATGCCTTCGATCAGCGAAAACGGATCGCCCTCGATGATCATGCGGTCAGCGAATGTGCCGCTGTCGCCTTCGTCGGCGTTGCAGACGATGTATTTCTGCGAAGCTTCGACCTCGGCCACGGTCTTCCACTTGATGCCCGTCGGAAAGCCCGCGCCGCCGCGACCGCGCAGGCCGCTGTCCAGGACCTCCTGCACGATCTGGGCCTTGGTCATGGCCAGCGCGCGGCGCAGGCCCGCAAGACCGCCGTTGGCCTGGTAGTCGTCCAGATCCAGGGGGTCGATCAGCCCGCAGCGGGCAAAGGTCAGGCGCGTCTGGCGGGCGAACCAGTCGATGTCGTCCACCCGGCCCAGACCGTTCAGCTTGCCATCCAGCAGATCGGGCACCTGATCGGCAGTCACATTGCCATAGCCGATCCGGCCTTCGGGCGTGTCGATCTCGACCAGAGGCTCCAGCCAGACCATGCCGCGGGTGCCGTTGCGGACGATCTGCACATCCAGCCCTCGGGCCGTGGCCTCGCGCGCAAGCGCATCGGCCACGTCGTCCGCGCCAAGCGCCTTGGAAGCGCTGTCCAGGGGAACAAAGATCTTCATGCGCCCACCTCGGCCAGGATGCGGTCCATGCGCGCATCATCGACGCGGCCGATGACCTTGCCATCCACCATGGCGGCGGGGGCGCAGGCGCACATGCCCAGGCAATAGACCGGCTCGACCGTCACGGCCCCGTTCGGGGTCGTGCCGTGCCAGCCAATGCCCAGCTTTTGCAGGGTGGATTCGGCCAGGGCATTGGCGCCCATCGACTGGCAAGCCTCGGCCCGGCAGATCTTCAGAACATGGCGGCCTGCCGGATGATCGCGGAAATCGTGATAGAAGCTGATGACGCCATGCACCTCGGCCCGGCCCAGGTTCAGGATGTCCGCCAGCACCGGCACGGCGGCCTGCGGCACGAAGCCCCAGGTATCCTGCAACGCGTGCAGCATCGGCAGAAGTGGCCCTTCCAGAGAGGCGAGCGGCGCGACGACGCCCCGGATCTCCTCCTCGGTCGGGGCTGGCGCATGGACATGCATAGGCTGGCCTTTCAACGATCCTTCGGTAGGCATCTAAGCAGCGGGCACAATCCGAAATCAATATCGTTGTTTCGTCAATTGATAGGGTTTATCTATCAACGGCCATGCGCCGCGCCTCGGTCAGCAGGGCTTCCAGCACGGGCGTATGGGGTTCGCGCCATGGCGCCACCAGGCCGACGGAATGGCTGGCCCCCGACCCGTCCAGCGGCACCATGCGCAGGGGTTTTCCCTGCGTCAGGAAGGCGGCGATATCTTCGGGCAGGATGGTGATCCATCCCCCTTCCAGCACATGGGCGACCAGGACCACCGTCGAACTGGATTCCACCGTCGCCTGCGGGGTGACACCTGCCTCGATCAGGTTGCGGTTGATGATCCTGCGGTTCTGCATGTCGCTGGTCAGCAGGCACAGCCGATGCCCCGCCAGATCCGACCAGGCGACGCGGTCCTGCCCGGCAAGCGGCGAGTCCTCGCCGCAGACCAGCATGTAGCGTTCGTCGTAAAGGCTGACGGTGCTGACCCGGCCCAGCGGTTCGTTGTCGAGGTAGGAAATTCCCGCGTCCACATCCAGGTCGTCGATCATCTGCAGAATCTCGACCGAGGTGCGCGACAGGATCGTCATGCCGACATTCGGGTGTGCCGCCCCGAAGCGCGCGCTGATCCGCGCGGCCCAAGTCAGCGCGGTGGGGATCACGGCGATGCGCAACTGGCCCGACAGCCCATGGCGGGTTGCCCGCATCTCCTCTCGCAACTGGCGGGTGTCGCCGACGATGCGGCGCGCCCAGACCAAGGCGGACTGGCCCTCGGGCGTCAGGCCGCCGAAGCGGGAACCCCGAAAGACCAGCAGGACACCCAACTGCTCCTCAAGCTGCTTGATGCCCGCCGACAGGGTGGGCTGCGTGATGCCAAGGCTGGCGGCGGCGCGTCCGAAATGGCGTTCCTTGGCGACGGCCAGGAACATCTCCAGCTTGTCAATCATGCCACCCCCTTGGGCCTGCTACTGGGCCGGTGCCGCCTGAGCATCCTCCATCCTGTCCTTGCGGCCCAGAAGACGGCGCATCAGCACATAGAAGAGCGGCGCGAACAGGATGCCCAGCACGGTCGAGGCGATGGTCCCGCCGATCACCGTGGCGCCGATGGCGTTGCGGCCATTGGCCCCCGCCCCCGTGGACAGCAGCAGCGGCAGCACGCCCAGGGTGAAGGCGATCGAGGTCATGATGATCGGGCGGAAGCGCTGGCGCGCGGCCTCGACCACGGCCTTGAACAGGGGAACGCCTGCCTCGGACTGTTCGCGCGCGAATTCCACGATCAGGATGGCGTTCTTGCCGGTCAGCCCGATCACGGTCAGCAGGCCCACCTGGAAGAACACGCCATTATCGAAGCCGCCCAGGTAAGCGCCCGCAAGCGCGCCCAGGACGCCGATGGGCATGACCAGGATTACCGCCAGCGGAATGGACCAGCTTTCATAAAGCGCGGCCAGGCACAGGAAAACCGCCGCCAGCGACAGGGCGTAAAGCAGCGTCGTCTGGTCGCCGGATTCCTGTTCCTCCAGCGACAGGCCCGTCCAGGCCACGGCAAAGCCCGGCATCTGAGATACGAGGTTCTCGACCTCGGCCATCGCTTCGCCCGTGCTGACGCCGGGGGCGGGGCTGCCCTGGATCTGCATGGCCGGGATCCCGTTATAGCGGTTGAGGCCCTGCGGCCCGAAGTTCCATTCCCCGGCGGAGAAGTTCGAGAACGGCACAAGCCCGCCGCTGGCGTTCCTGACGCGCCACTTGTCGAAGTCGCTGGGGGTCGAACGCGACGTCGCCTCGCCCTGCACATAGACGCGCTTGATGCGGCCGCGATCCACGAAGTCGTTGACGTAGCGGCCCGTCCAGGCCACCTGCAGCAGGTCCGCCACATCGGTCGCCGTGACGCCCATGGCCCCCGCCTTCCGCCAGTCGATGTTCAGCTTGAACTGCGCCGCGTCCTCGAGCCCCGAAGGCCGGGCCTGGGCGATCACCTGGCTTTTCGAGGCCATGCCCAGGAACTGGTTGCGTGCCTCCAGCAGTTCCTCATGCGACTGGCCGCCGCGCGCCTGCAGGTAGAAGTCGAAGCCCGAAACGTTGCCAAGCTCGATCACCGAAGGCGGCACGATGGGAAAGACCATGGCGTCCTGGATGCCACTGAGGGCGCCGAAGGCGCGGCCCGCCACCGCCTGCACCGACTGCGCAGGATCGGGGCGTTCGTCCCAGTCCTTCATGCGCACGAAGGCCATGCCGACATTCTGCCCCTGCCCCGCGAAGCTGAAGCCCACGACCCCGAACATCGAATCGACCGAATCCTTTTCTTGGTTCAGGAAGTAATCCTGCACCTGGTCGATGACCGCGCCGGTCCGTTCCGCCGTGGCGCCCGTCGGCCCCTGGATCAGGACGAACATGATCCCCTGGTCTTCGTCCGGCAGGAAACCCTCGGGCGTGCGCAGGAACAGCAGCACCATCGCCGCGCCAAGCGCCGCATAGACCAGCAGCACCCGCAGCGGACGGCGCACGATCCAGCCGACCGCGCCGGTATAGCCGTCCGTGGTGCGGTCGAAATTGCGGTTGAACCAGCCGAACAGCCCGCGCTTCGTGTGATGGTCCTTGGACCGCAGCAGCGTGGCACACAGCGCGGGGGTCAGCGTCAGCGCGACCAGCACCGACAGCGCCATCGCCGAGACGATGGTGATCGCGAACTGCTGGTAGATCACCCCGGTCGAGCCGCCGAAGAAGGCCATCGGCACGAACACCGCCGACAGCACCAGGGCGATGCCGATCAGCGCGCCGGTGATCTGGCCCATGGACTTGCGGGTCGCCTCGCGCGGCTCCACACCCTCTTCCTCCATGATGCGTTCGACGTTTTCCACCACGACGATGGCGTCGTCCACCAGCAGGCCGATGGCCAGGACCATGGCCAGCATGGTCAGCGTGTTGATGGTGAATCCGAAGGCCGCCATGATGCCGAAGGTGCCCAGCAGGACGATCGGCACGGCCAGCGTCGGGATCAGCGTCGCCCGCCAGTTCTGCAGGAAGACATACATGACGATGAAGACCAGCACGATGGCCTCGATCAGCGTCTTGACGACTTCCTCGATGGAGATTTCCACAAAGGGCGAGGTGTCGAAGGGAATGACGTATTCCACCCCCTCGGGAAGGAACTCGGCGAACTCCTCCATGCGCGCCTTGACGCGTTCGGCGGTGTCCAGCGCGTTCGCCCCCGGGGCGAGGCTGAGCGCCATCCCGGCGGCGGGCCGTCCATTATAGGTCGCCTCGGTGGCATAGCTTTCGGACCCGATTTCCACCCGGGCCACGTCGCGCAGCAGGACAAGGCCGCCGTTCTCCTCGGCCCGCAAGACGATCTGGCGGAAATCCTCGGGCGTGGTCAGAAGCGACTGCGCGGTGACCGTGGCGTTCAGCTGCTGCCCATCGACCGTGGGCAGGTCGCCAAAGGCCCCGGCCGAGATCTGCGTGTTCTGCGCCGACACGGCGGCCACCACGTCCGACGGCGCGATCTCGTAGGCTGCCAGCTTGTCCGGATCCAGCCAGATGCGCATGGCATAGGGCGATCCGAAGACCTGCACGCTTCCCACGCCCTCGACCCGGGACAGGTCGTCCACCAAGTTCGAAAACATGTAGTCCGACAGGTCGGTCTGATCATAGCTGTCATTGCCGATCAGGCCGATCACCATCAGGAAACCGGCGGTCGATTTCTCGACCACCACCCCCTGGCGCTGCACGGGCTCGGGCAGCAGCGGCGTGGCTTGCGACAGCTTGTTCTGGACCTGGACCTGGGCGATGTCCACGTCGGTTCCCGTCTCGAAGGTCAGGGTCGTCTCGGACGCGCCCGCGGAGGAGGAACCGGACGAGATATAGCGCAGCCCGTCAAGGCCGGTCATCTGCTGCTCGATCACCTGTGTCACGGTATTCGAGATCGTCTCGGCCGAGGCGCCGGGATAGGTCGCGCGGATCGTGACCGAGGGCGGGGCGATCTGCGGATACTGCGCGACCGGCAGCGTCAGGATCGACAGGATGCCGATGCCCATGATGATGATCGAGATGACCCAGGCGAATACCGGACGGTCGATGAAGAAACGGGCCATGATCTGTCACGCCTTGCTTGTCTGGACCGTCAGTTTCCTGACGCGTCAGCGGTGTCTTCCGCGCCCGGCACGGCGGGGGACGGCTGTCCTTCGGCAGGGGCTGCGGCATCTGCCGCTGCCCGTTCCTGCGGCACCACCGTGGCGCCAGGCCCGATCCGCTGCAGCCCCGCCACGATCACGCGGTCGCCGGGCGCAAGCCCGTCCGTCACCACCCACCGGCTGCCGCGATCCTGAGCGATCTCAAGCACGCGTTCCTCGACCACGTTCTGATCGTTGACCACCATTGCCACGGGGCGGCCGCGCCTATCGCGGCTGACGCCTTCCTGGGGAGCCAGGATCGCGTCCTTCAGCTGTGCCTGCGGGATGTCGGCCAGAACGAACATGCCGGGCAGCAGAAAGCCGTCGGGATTGGCGAATTCCATCCGCAAGGTGATGACGCCGGTGGTTTCGTCCACATGCGGCTCGGCCGCGGTCAGGGAACCGGTATGTTCATAGGTGCTGCCGTCGGCCAAGCGCAGCGTCACTGTCCGGTCGGCGCCCTCGGGCAAGGCGGCCTCGGGGCCCATGCGCTGCCAGCGAATGATCTCGGCCGCCGATTGCGTCACGTCCACGCGGATCGGGTCGATGCGGCGGATGACGGCCAGCGGGGTTTCCTGCCCTGCCGTGACCAGCGCACCGGGGCTGACCTGCGCCAAGCCGATCACGCCGTCGATGGGCGCGGTGATGGTGGTGCGGTCCAAATCGATCTGGGCCGCCAGCAACTGCGCCTCGGCTGCCTTGACGGCTGCCTCGGCGGCATCGCGGGCGGCGATGGCGCTGTCCTGCGTCTGTTCGCTGGCCACGCGCCGGTCGCGCAGGGTCACGGCGCGCTCGGCTTCTCGACGTGCGGCGTCGGCCTGGGCCTGGGCCTGGGCCGACGCCGCGCGGGCCTGCGCGACGGCGGCCTCGTAGGTGCGGGGGTCGATGCGATACAGGGGATCGCCCTTGGCCACATGGCTGCCTTCCTCGAACAGGCGCTCGACGATCAGGCCGCCGACCTGCGGGCGCAGTTCCGCCTCGGCCGAGGCAACCGCGCGGCCCGGAAGAGTGGCGGTCAGGGTCACGTCCTCGGCCTTCAGGGTGACAACGGTGACCGCGGGGGGCGGCATCTCTCCGCCCGGAGCCTGGGCGGAAAGGCCATGCGGGGCCGCTGCCGCGACCATGCCGGCAAGAACAAGGATTCGTGTCAGCGTCGCCATGGCTGTCCGTCCGTCTGGGATAAGAAACCGATGCTCGCGCCTGCCTGTTCGCGAAGGCAGCCGCCGCTGCCGATAACGCTATCGTCAAGCGGCCCGAAGGACAACGGGTCCGTTGCGATTTCCGGCCGTTGTGTCGGCGCTTGCCTGATCGTTCGACAAAAGGCACCTTGGGTCCTGACAGGGCAAGAGGGAGGAGCCAATGCCAGCCTATCTGATCGCGGACGTGAAGGTGACGGACGATGCCTGGGTGCCCGATTACGCGGCCCGCGTCCACGAGATCGCGGCCAGGCATGGCGCCCGCTATCTGTCGCGGTCCGGCAATGTCGATACGCTGGAGGGGACACCCCTGGGCGGCACGCTGGTCGCGCTGATCGAATTTCCGTCCAAGGAAGCCGCGCGGGCCTTTGCGGCCGATCCCGAATACCTGCCCTTCGGCGAGGCGCGCAAGGCCGGCAGCATCAGCAACTTTCACCTGATCGACGACACCGACCTGGCGGGCGCCATTCCCTATCTGCCGAAAGGTTGAAGCATCGCATTGCCGCGCCTGCATAAAGGTGCAAGGAACAGCCACGGCCTTCTGCGCCGGTCTGGTTCGGAACACCCGATGCACTTTGCCTATGGCCCTGCCCTGATCCGGGTGAACATGCCCGACCGCCCCACGCTCCTGGCCGAAGCGAGGCGGCGCTTCCGCTCGGGTCAGGGCTTTGCCCTGGCGACGATCAACCTGGATCACCTGGTCAAGCTGCGTCAGGACCGCGCCTTTCGCGAAGCCTACGCCGCGCAGGATCTGGTGGTGGCTGATGGCAATCCCATCGTCTGGCTGTCGCGGCTGGCCGGGCGGCGGGTCGGGCTGGTGGCAGGCTCGGATCTGGTGATCCCGCTGGCGCAGCTTTCGGCGCAGGAAGGCGTGGGCATCGCGCTTGTGGGCACGACCGAGGCCGCGCTGGCTGAAGCGGCCGACGAAATCGCCCGCCGCGTGCCCGGCTGCCGGATTACGCTGCGGATCGCCCCGCCGATGGGGTTCGACCCCGACAGCGCCGCGGCGCGCGATCTGCTGCACCAGGTGCGCGACAGCGGCGCAGGGCTGTGCTTTCTTGCGCTTGGCGCACCCAAGCAGGAACGGCTGGCGGCGCGAGGGCGGCAGGAAGCGCCGGGCGTCGGCTTCGCCTCGATCGGCGCGGGGCTGGATTTTCTGGCCGGAAACCAGAGGCGCGCGCCCGAATGGGTCAGGCGCATCGCAATGGAATGGGCGTGGCGGATGCTGTCGGCGCCCAAGCGGCTGGTGCCCCGCTATGCCCGTTGCGCCGCCATCCTGCCATCCGAGGCCGTGGCGGCGTTGAAGCAGCGGCGCTGATCAGCAGCCGGTCCGGTCCAGCACCACGGCCACGGTGCGCAGCAGGATCGAAAGGTCGCTGCCAAAGGACAGGCCGCGCTCGTAACGGTCGTCATACCAGGCGCGGGCGGCAAAGGTGGTGCGGTTGCGCCCGGCGGTCTGCCAGAAACCGGTGATGCCGGGGCGCAGGCGATAGTAGCCCTGGCCTGAATACATCGTTTGCTGGTCGGGCATCATGGGACGCGGGCCGACCAAGCTCATTTCGCCGGTCAGCACATTCCACAGTTGCGGCAGTTCATCCATCGAGCTTGCGCGCAGCAGGCGGCCGAAACGGGTCACCCGGGGATCATTGCGCAGCTTCTGCGTCGCGTCCCATTCCTGCCGAGCCTGCGGATTGTCCGCCAAATAGGCTTCAAGCCGCTGGTCCGCATCATGGACCATGCTGCGCAGCTTCCACATGCGGAAGATCCGGCCGTCGCGACCGACACGCTTTTGCGAATAAAAGGGATTCTTGCCATCCAGCATCACCGCAAGCGCCAGAAGCAACACCAGCGGCAGCACCACGGGCGAGGTCAGAAGGACCAGAACCGTGTCCAGCGGGCGCTTGATCAGGCTGCGATAAAGCCAGGGGCGGGATTTTTCGAGGGAGGGGGCGGCCGCGACATGGGCCAGAACAACTGACTGGGACTTAACCGACATCTTTACCTGTACATCACTTAAACGAACATGCCCCGAACCAAGGAGGCGGTCACCGACAACGATCTGAACATAGCATCCCGCTAAGCCGCTGAATATCGATAAAACTTGAATTAAATAGTTAATAACCTGCCATTTTGGACAGTTTGTCTGCCATTTCCACCTCCGGGCTGGCCACAGAGGGATTCGGACAACCCTGGATGGACCAAAGGCCCGGACCTTCGGTGCGGGGCGATTCTGCCGCCCGATGCTGTGACCGGCTTGCATGCTTTCGGACTTTCCCCCGGCGATCGGTTGAATTGCATCCGTTTCCGCCTATGCTGCGTTGCAACATGCCTGCCCCGCAGAACGGATAAGGAAAAGCATGTCATGACTGATGAAACCCGCCGCCGCGCCGAAGACATTCGCACCGAGATTGAGGATCTGACCCGGACCGCCTTGCCGGAACCAAAGGCCGATCCCCTGTCCGTTCGCGCCGCCGACCCTCAGCTTGCCGCCGAGATCCGCCGCCGCATGGACGAGATCGATCTGGCCGACACCGGATCCATTGTCCGCTTCGGCACCCGCGCACAGGCCGGGCTGCAGGAAATCAGCCAGAAGATGCTGGCCGATGTCAAAAGCAAGGAAGTGGGTCCGGCGGGTGAAAGCCTGCGCAGCATCGTGACGACCATCCGCGGCTTCTCGACCAGCGAACTGGACGTGCGCCGGACCCGCAGCTGGTGGGAAAAGCTGCTGGGCCGATCCGCGCCCTTTGCCAAGTTCGTGGCGAACTATGAACAGGTCCAGACCCAGATCGACCGCATCACAGTGGAACTGGAGCGGCACGAACAGACGCTTCTTAAGGACATCAGGGCGCTGGATCTGCTGTATGACCACACGCTGAACTTCTATGACGAGCTTGCGCTCTATATCGCCGCGGGCGAGGAGAAGCTGCGCGAGCTGGACAGCAGGACCGTTCCCGAGCTTGAGGCCAGGATCAAGGCCGCGCCCGAGGATGATCAGGTGTTGCACGCACAGGCGCTGCGCGATCTGCGCGCGGTCCGCGACGATCTGGAACGGCGCGTCCATGACCTGAAGCTGACGCGGCAGGTAACGATGCAGTCCCTGCCCTCGATCCGCCTGGTGCAGGAAAACGACAAGTCGCTGGTGACCAAGATCAACTCGACCCTGGTGAACACCGTGCCGCTGTGGGAAACGCAACTGGCGCAGGCGGTCACGATCCAGCGCAGCGCCGAGGCCGCGCGCGCCGTCAAGGAAGCCAGCGACCTGACCAACGATCTGCTGACCCGCAACGCCGACAACCTGCGTCAGGCGAATGTCCAGATCCGCACGCAGACCGAGCGGGGCGTCTTCGACATCAACGCGGTCAAGGCCGCCAATGCGCAGCTGATCGCCACTATCGAGGACAGCCTGCGCATCGCCGACGAAGGCCGTGCCCGGCGCGCCGCGGCAGAAAGCGAGCTGACCAAGATGGAGGCAGAGCTTCGCGACACGCTGGCCCGTGCAACGGCGCAGCGCCAGGAAGGCCGCACGGCGTCGGGGACGCCTGCGCGGAGATGACGGCGGGGCGGCTCAGGCGTTGGAACCTGCTGCCCCTGCTGGGGCTTCTGGCCGTGGCCGCCTGCGGAGGCCCCGAACCCGTGCCGCCGGTTGCTGACACGCGGCCCGTGGTCCGTCCCGATCCCGGCCCTTCGCAAGAGGAATTGCGCAAGGCGCGCGCCGAACGCAATCGCGCCGCGAATGCCGCCGCGGCCGAGGCGCTGGTCAAGGCAAGCGCCACCAGCACCGCGCAGCGGGACTTTTATGACCGTGCCGAACGCGCCCTGCGCGCGCAGGGCAGGCTGCGGCGCGACCGGGTGCCGATGGACGCGCCCATTGACGCCGAGACGCTGACGCGCAATTTCATCGCCGTCGCCCTGCGGGACGAATACGGCCAGGGCGGGATCCAGGCAGGCGATGGCGGCGCGCCGGCGCCGCTGCGCCGCTGGCAGGATCCCGTGCGCCTGCAGATCGAATTCGGCACGACGTCTGACGTGGCGACGCGTCGCAGCTACCGGATCGAGGTCAGCCAGTATGCCGCGCGCCTGGCCGAGGCAACGGGCCACCGTGTATCCTTGACCGACAGCGGCGGCAACTTCGTCGTGATGGTGCTGTCAGACGACGAACGCCGCGCCATCGGACCGCGCCTCGCGCAGCTTGTGCCGGGCATTCCCGCGCATGACATCGCGGCCATGCAGGATCTGGACGCCGACAATTTCTGCACCGTCTTCGCCTATTCGCGCGGTGCCGCGCCGGTCTATTCCAATGCCGTCGCCCTGATCCGGGCCGAGCTTCCGCCCCTGCTGCAAAGTTCCTGCATCCACGAGGAACTGGCCCAGGGCATGGGCCTGGCGAATGACAGCCCCGAGGCTCGCCCCTCGATCTTCAACGACGACGAGGAATTCGCCCTGCTGACACGCCATGACGAATTGCTGCTGAAGATCCTCTATGACCCGCGCCTGCGCCCCGGCATGTCAGCCGCCGAGGCCGAGCCGGTCGTCCGCCAGATCGCGACCGAACTCATGGCGCAGAACATCTGACAGCGTCTTGCGCGCCGGCTTGCCGGCCCTAACATGCGCCAAGGCATCCCTGAGGAGGCGAACATGGCAATCTTCGACATTCTGGGCGGCGAGTTCATCGAGGTCATCGAATGGACCGACGACACCCGCGATACGATGGTCTGGCGCTATCCGACCGTCGGCAACGCAATCAAGTACGGCGCCAAGCTGACCGTCCGCGAAGGCCAAGCCGCCGTCTTCGTCCATGAAGGGCAATTGGCCGACACCTTCGGCCCCGGCCTCTACATGCTGGAAACCAACAACCTGCCGGTCCTGACGCGGCTGCAGCATTGGGACCACGGCTTCCGCAGCCCCTTCAAGTCCGAGATCTATTTCGTCAACACCACGCGCTTCAACGACCTGAAATGGGGCACGCGCAACCCCATCATGGCGCGCGACCCGGAATTCGGCCCGGTCCGCCTGCGCGCCTTCGGCACCTACTCCATGCGCGTGACCGACCCCGCGCACTTCATGACCGAGATCGTGGGCACCGATGGCGAATTCACCAGCGACGAGATCACCTTCCAGATCCGCAACGTGATCGTTCAGGAATTCTCTCGCGTCATCGCCGGGTCCGGCATCCCTGTTCTGGACATGGCGGCGAACACCGGCCAGTTGAGCCAGTTGGTCGCCAAGGCGATCCAGCCGACGATCACCGCCTATGGACTGGAGATCCCGGAGTTCTACATCGAAAACATCAGCCTGCCCCAGGACGTCGAGAAGATGCTGGACAAGCGCACCTCCATGGGCATCCTGGGCGACCTGGACCGCTTTGGCCAGTATGCGGCCAGCGAGGCGATGGTGAATGCCAGCCAGAACCCCGGTGCCGCGGGGGCGGGCATGGGCGCCGCCATGGGTGCGGCGCTCGGCGCCGGCATGGCAGCCCGGCCCGCGCCGGGACCGTGGGGCAGCGCGCCGCAAACGGCGCCTGCAGCACCGCCGCCCTTGCCACCGGGAGCCGATGCGTTGTGGCATGTTGCCCTGAGTGGCCAGGCCGAGGGGCCTTATGATCGCGCGCATCTGGAACGCCTGGCCGCCGAGGGGCGCCTGATGCGCGACACGCTGGTCTGGACGCCCGGCCAGGACGGCTGGCGGAAGGCTGGCGAGGTGACGGACCTTGCCCCACTGTTCCCCGCCATGCCGCCGCCCCTGCCCGGCTGACGGCCCGATGCCGACACCGCAGACCGAACACCGCTATCCTTGCGAACAATGCGGGGCCAGCCTGCGCTTTCAGCCGGGCCAGCGAATGCTGGTCTGCGACTGGTGCGGCCACCGGCAGGTGATCGGCGACGGCGCCGCCCGCGCCCCGTCCCGCCAGCCCCAGGCCGGGGCCGAGGATGCGATCCTTGCCGATCCCGAAACCGGCCGGGCGCTGCAATGGGATACCGGCCACAAGGCACCGGATCTGGTCGAGATCCCGCTGGAACAGGGTCTGCGACTGGATGCCGGCTCGGACATCTCGACCACCGTCCGGCTGCTCTCCTGCCCGAACTGCGGCGCCCAGATCGAGATGGGCGAGGCCACCCATGCCAGCGCCTGCCCGTTCTGCGCGACGCCCGTGGTCACCGACACCGGCACCAGCCGCAAGATCAAGCCGCAGGGCGTTCTGCCCTTTCGCGTCACCGAGGATCAGGCCCGCAAGGCGATGGAGGACTGGCTGGGCAATCTGTGGTTCGCGCCATCCGGGCTGACCGCCTATGCCCGGCGCGGGCGCAAGATGCGCGGCGTCTATTCCCCCTTCTGGACCTTCGATGCACGGACCCGGTCGGATTATGTCGGGCAACGCGGCGATCACTACTACGAGACGGTCTATGTGACCCAGCAGGTCAATGGCCGCAGCCGGCAGGTCGCGCGGCAGGTTCGCCGCACGCGCTGGCGACCCGCTGCGGGACAGGTGGCGCGGGACTTCAACGACGTGCTGGTGCTGGCTTCGGCCTCGCTGCCGCGCAAGTTCTCGGACGGGTTGACGCCTTGGGAACTGTCGCATCTGCGCCCCTATCGCCCCGACTATCTGGTCGGGCTGGAGGCCGAGGCCTATACGATCCCGCTCTCCGACGGACACGAGATCGCCCGGGCCGAGATGGCGGGCGTGATCCTGAACGATGCCCGCCGCGACATCGGCGGCGACGAACAGCGGGTGGATCATATCCAGACCGATTACCGGGACGAGACGTTCAAGCATATCCTGCTGCCGGTCTGGACCGCAGCCTACCGCTACAACCGCAAGAGTTATCGCTTCGTGGTCAACGGCCAGTCCGGCCGCGTCGTGGGCGAACGGCCCTGGTCGGTTTGGAAAATCACCGCGGCGGTGATCGCCGCTCTGGTTGCGCTAGCGGCTTTCCTGTATCTGGCCGATGCAGGGGGCTATATCGACCTGGACGCCGTGTTGCAGGGTCAGGATATCGTCATCCAAGGCTATTGAGGAGGGGAACGATGATCCTGTGCGCGGGCGAATCGCTGATCGACATGGTGCCGCAGGATGGCGCCTTCCGGCCGCTGGCGGGCGGGTCCGTCTATAACACCGCGGTTGCGCTTGGCCGCCTTGGCGAACCTGTGGCCTATCTGTGGCCCATCAGCCGCGACCCGTTTGGCGACATGCTCCTGCGTCCCTTGGCCGAGGCAGGAGTGAACACCGACCTTTGCCCCCGTACCGACCGGCTGACGACCTTGGCCCTGGTGACGCTGACGGGCGGCGAGGCGCGCTACTCCTTCTACGACGAAGGCTCGGCCGGGCGGATGCTGGCGCCCCAAGACATTCTCCCTCTGCCCGATCAGATCGAGGCGCTGTTTGCGGGCGGCATCAGCCTGGTTCCCGATCCCTGCGGCGCAGCCATTGAAGCCTTGATCGACCGCGACGGCGACCGGCTGCCGGTGATGCTGGATCCGAACATCCGGCCCTTCTTCATCCCCGATGCCGAGGCTTATCGCGCCCGCCTGTCCCGGCTGATTGCGCGCGCCGATATCGTCAAGCTGTCCGGCGACGATCTGGAATGGCTGTTCCCGAACCTGCCGCCCGAGGAAGCGGCGCGTCAGGTCCTTGCCGAAGGACCGCGCATCGTCCTGCAAACGGGCGGCGCGGCAGGCGCGCGGGCGCATTGGGCAGGCGAACCTGTGGCGGCGCCGGCAATCCGCACGATGGTTGCCGACACGATCGGCGCGGGCGATACGTTCAACGCCGGCGTTCTTGCCAGCCTGCGCCGCCAAGGTGTGCTGACCAAGGCCGGGCTTGCCGCCATCACCGCCGACCAGATCGCCGCCGCCCTGGCCCTTGGGGCGCAGGCGGCAGCCATCACGGTCTCGCGCCCGGGCGCCAACCCGCCCTGGGCGCATGAGATGCCCGCCTGACGACCCTTTCCGATCACTGCACCTGGGGCTAGAGTCACCGCATGGATATCCTGGACAAGATCAAGGCCTACAAGCTGGACGAGATAGCCGCCGCCAAGGCCGCCCGTCCGCTGGCCGATGTCGAGGCCGCCGCCCGTGCTGCCTCGGCCCCGCGCGGCTTCGCCCGCTCACTGACGCAAAAGGCCGCGACCGGCGCCGCGCTGATCGCCGAGATCAAGAAGGCCAGCCCCTCGAAAGGCCTGATCCGGCCGGACTTCGATCCCCCGTTGCTGGCCCAGGCCTATGAAGCTGGGGGCGCCGCCTGCCTGTCGGTTCTGACGGACGCGCCCAGTTTTCAAGGGGCGCCAGGTTTCCTGATGGCAGCACGCCAGGCCTGTTCGCTCCCCGTCCTGCGCAAGGACTTCCTTTATGACACCTATCAGGTGGCCGAGGCGCGGGCTTGGGGCGCGGATTGCATCCTGATCATCATGGCCTCGGTCGATGACAGGCTTGCGGCCGAATTGGAGGACGCGGCCTTCCACTGGGGGATGGATGCGCTGATCGAGGTCCACAACGCCGCCGAACTGGACCGGGCGCTGCGCCTCAAATCGAGCCTGATCGGAATAAATAACCGCAATCTCAAGACCTTTGATCTGTCTCTTGACGTAACGCGCGAACTCGCGCCCCGCATTCCAGCCGATCGCAATATCGTCTGCGAAAGCGGGCTGTTCACCGCCGAAGACCTGGCCGCGATGATGCAGGTGGGCGCCCGGCGCTTCCTGATCGGCGAGAGCCTGATGCGGCAGGCCGACGTGACGGCGGCTACCCGCCAGATCCTGGACGTGGCGGCATGAGCCTGACCCATTTCGACGCCGCCGGGCAAGCGCATATGGTCGATGTCTCGGCCAAGGAGGTGACGGCGCGCGAAGCCGTGGCCCAGGGCTGCGTCGTCATGATGCCGGAAACGCTGGCGCTCGCCCAAGGCGGCGCAAAGAAGGGCGACGTTCTCGGCGTAGCGCGGCTGGCTGGGATCATGGCGGCAAAAAGGACGGCGGATCTGATCCCGCTCTGCCATCCGTTGCCGATCAGCAAGGTCTCGCTTGACCTTGTTGCCGACGACACCCTGCCCGGCATCCGCGTCACCGCCACGGTCCGCACCACGGGGCAGACCGGGGTCGAGATGGAAGCCTTGACTGCGGCCTCGGTGGCCTGCCTCACGATCTATGACATGCTCAAGGCCGCAGAAAAGTCGATGACCATCAAAGACATCCGCCTAGTAAGTAAAAGCGGCGGTAAGTCAGGGAACTACGAGGCGAAATTGTGATATCGGTCGAAGACGCCCTGGCTCAGGTCCTTGCCCTCGCGCCGCCCGCGCAGGCCGAGCAGGTTTCCATCGACCAGGCCTTGGGCCGCGCCTTGGCAGAGCCCGCCGTGTCCCGCCTCACTCAGCCGCCCTTCGACGCATCGGCCATGGATGGCTATGCGCTTCGCATGGCGGACATGGAACAGTCGCTGACCGTGATCGGAGAGGCTGCCGCGGGGAGCCCCTGGGACGGTCAGGCGGCCCCGCTGACGGCCGTGCGCATTTTCACGGGTGCACCGGTCCCGGCAGGCTATGACGGCGTCGTGATGCAGGAGCATGTGGACCGGGACGGTGATCGCATCAGGGTAACAGCCCGCTCGAGCGGCACCAATATCCGCAAGGCCGGCGACGACTTCCACGCCGGTGACAGCTTCGCCCCGGCACGCAGGCTGACCCCGCCGGACATTGCGCTGCTTGCCGCAATGAACATTCCGACCATATCGGTAGCCAGGCGTCCCCGCGTGGCGATCCTGGCTGGTGGGGATGAACTGGTGGTGCCCGGATCGCAGCCAGGACCCGGGCAGATCGTCAGCTCCAACGACCTCGCCATGGCGGCGCTGGTACGCGAGGCCGGTGCAGATCCGGTGATCCTGCCGATCGCCCGCGATACGGAAGAAAGCCTGTGCACAGGCTTTGCCGCTGCATCGGGCGCGGACCTGCTGGTCACCATTGGCGGGGCCTCCGTGGGCGACCACGATCTGGTTGGCAAGGTGGCGGCGGATCTGGGCCTGCAGCGCGCCTTCTACAAGATTGCGATGCGCCCCGGAAAGCCGCTGATGGCCGGCCGGCTTGGAGGCATGCCTATGATAGGCCTGCCAGGAAATCCTGTTTCTGCAATCGTTTGCGGAATTTTGTTCGTCCAACCTCTCATTGCTGCCATGCAAGGGCTGCGCCCCAGTCACACCCTGCTGAAGGCGCGGCTTGCCGTTGATCTGCCACCCGAGGGTGACCGGCAGCACTATTTGCGCGCCACCTTGGCAGAGAACGAGGATCTGCCGCTGATCACCCCGTTTCCCAGCCAGGACTCCGCCCGGTTGTCGCTGATGGCACAGGCGGATGCGTTGCTGATACGGCCCGCGAACGATCCAAGCCGCCATGCTGGAGACATCGTCAGCTTTATCCCCCTTGGCGGCTGAGGGTTAACGAATTTTTCAGTTTCCGATGCTCTCTTCGTTGACGCGATTCTGCTTTTGAGATAGAACAGATACGGAACAAGACGATGCCGGGGATCGACGGAATGCTGACCAAGAAGCAAATCCAGCTGCTGGATTTCATTCAGAAGCGCATGGCGCGCGACGGGGTTCCGCCCTCCTTCGATGAAATGAAGGAAGCTTTGGACCTGCGATCCAAATCCGGCATCCATCGCCTGGTGACTGCGCTGGAAGAACGGGGCTTTATCCGAAGACTTCCGCATCGCGCCCGTGCGCTGGAGATCGTGCGCTTGCCGGAGGCCTTGGCCGACGCAGCGGAAACAAAGCAGGGCTTCACCCCTCGCGTCATTTCAAGCAACCGGCCTCCGCGCCCTCGCGGCGCCCTTACGGTTGCCGACAGCCCGGCGGTCGAGCTTCCCCTGATGGGGCGTATTGCCGCCGGTGTTCCCATCGAAGCGATATCCGAGGTTTCGCACCACGTCGCGGTGCCGGGAACCATGCTCAGCGGCCGCGAACACCACTACGCATTGGAAGTTCAGGGCGACTCGATGATTGAAGCCGGGATCAACGACGGCGACGTGGTGGTGATCCGCGAGCAGGATACCGCGGAAAACGGCGATATCGTCGTTGCCTTGGTGGAAGGACTTGAGGCAACGCTGAAACGCTATCGTCGCCGCGGCGGCATGATCGCGCTGGAAGCGGCGAACCCCGCCTATGAAACCCGCATCCTGCCCGAGGAGAGCGTTCGCGTTCAGGGGCGGCTGGTCGGTCTGATTCGCAGCTACTAGGATCTTTCGGGCCAGCGCGATCTAGTGATGGTCAAAGAAACCATCACCCGCGCGGCCCAGCAGTTCCTCGGCAAGGTCGGCTCCCATCGGGGTTCCCTCACCAAGCGTACCTTCCCGATGGCCGCTGATAGCTGCTGAACCGTCAGGGCGCAGGATTTCGCCCCGCAGCAACAGACGATCATCCCTGATCTCGGCCAGACCTGCGATTGGAGTCTGGCAGGACCCGTCAAGCCGCGCCAGAAAGGCACGCTCGGCAGTGACGCGATATCCGGTGCCGACATGATGAATCGGGGCCAGAAGACTTGTCGCCATCTCGTCGTCCCGGCGCCGCTCGACCCCAATGGCTCCTTGGGCAACGGCCGGCAGCATCTCGGCCGGATCGATGGCATTGCGGGCGACATGCGGCATGCCAAGCCGCGACAGTCCAGCCATGGCCAGGAAGGTTGCGGCCGCTACCCCCTCGTCCAACTTCTGCAGGCGGGTTTGCACATTGCCGCGAAACTCGACCAGATGCAGGTCCGGGCGGCGATGCGCCAGTTGCGCACGGCGGCGCAGGCTGGAGGTGCCGACGACGGTGCCCGCGGGCAAGTCGGGGATCGAGGCATAATTTGGACTGACAAAAGCGTCGCGCACATCCTCGCGCGGCAGCAGGCAGTCGATCACCAAGCCCTCGGGCTGGATCGTCGGCATATCCTTCATCGAGTGAACGGCGATGTCGATTTGTCCGGCAAGCAGCGCATCCTCGATCTCGCGCGTGAACAGGCCCTTGCCGCCGATCTCCTTCAGCGGCCGATCCGTGATCCGGTCGCCGGTTGTCTTGATGATGACGATCTGAAAGGCGTCTGTCGGCAGGCCATGCGCGGCGGCCAGCCGGTCACGCGTCTCGTGTGCCTGCGCAAGCGCCAGCTTGGATCCTCGGGTGCCGATCTTCAGGGGGCGGGTGTGGTCGGGCATCTGCATCATGGCGCCCGGCATAGCCGTCGGGAGGCTGCTTGACAACGCCCGGTCCCTCGCCTTGAAGGAACCGAAGGAGGCCCCATGACCAAACTTCTGCTGCGCGCCCTGGCGGGCGAGACGCTGCCCACTCCGCCGATCTGGATGATGCGCCAGGCGGGCCGCTATCTGCCGGAATACCGGGCCACGCGCGCACAGGCGGGCGATTTCCTATCGCTGTGCTATACGCCCGACCTCGCGGCCGAGGTGACGCTGCAGCCGATCCGCCGCTTTGGCTTCGACGCGGCAATCCTGTTTGCCGATATTCTGCTGGTTCCTCAAGCACTCGGGGCCGATCTTTGGTTCGTGACGGGCGAAGGGCCGCGGCTATCCACGGTGACGTCGGCCACTGAGGTTGCGAGGCTGAAGCCGGCTGACCAGGTCCATGACCGCCTGGCGCCGGTCTATGAAACCGTGCGCATCCTGTCTCGCGAGTTGCCGCAGGAAACGGCGCTGATCGGCTTTGCCGGAGCGCCCTGGACGGTTGCGACCTATATGGTTGCGGGTCGCGGAACGCCCGACCAAGGCCCGGCCCATGCCTTGAAGGACCAGGACCGCGAGACCTTCACCGCGCTGATCGACCGAATCACGGATGCCACGATCCTGTACCTGTCGGCCCAGATCGAAGCCGGGGCCGAAGCCGTCAAGCTGTTCGACAGTTGGGCGGGCAGCCTGAAGGGCCGGGATTTCGACGACTTCGCCATCGCTCCCGCGCGGCGCATCATCGCCGCCCTGAAGCAGCGCCATCCCCACGTGCCGATCATCGCCTTTCCGCGAGAGGCGGGCGAGCGTTATGTCGGCTTTGCCCGCGCGACAGGGGCGGACTGCGTTGCGCTCGACAATTCGGTCAGTGCGGAATGGGCAGCGCGCCATGTGCAGGTGGACGGCTGCGTGCAGGGAAATCTCGATCCGCGGCACATGGTGACGGGCGGTCCTGACCTGGTGGCCGAGGCGCAGCGGATCACCCGTGCCCTGCGAGGCGGGCCGCATATCTTCAACCTGGGCCACGGCATCACGCCGGACGCCAATCCCGACAACGTCTCCGCGATGATCGAGGCCGTGCGCAGCGCATGATCTGGGTTGCGGCCACGCTGATCGCGGCCACGGCGCAGACCGTCCGGAACGCCGCGCAGGCGGGGCTGACGCGGGATGTCGGCACGGGCGGGGCAACGGCCGTCCGATTCGTCTTCGGCTTTCCCTTCGCGGCCTTGGCTTTCGTCGCCGCATCGGTCTGGATGCCGCTGCCGAGCCCGGATCTTCGGGTGATCGGCTGGGCCTCGCTTGGCGCCGTCGCGCAGATTGCCGCGACGGCCTTCATGCTGCTGACGATGCGCGACAGGGGCTTTGGCATTGCGACTGCGCTGATGAAGACCGAGCCCGTGACGCTGGCCCTGATCGGCGCCGTCATCCTGGCCGAGCCGCTTGGCCCGGCCAGGCTTGGCGCCATCATCCTGGCGACCCTTGGTGTCGTGCTGGCCTCGGGCGCAAGCTGGAGCCGCGCCGCCTGGGGCCCGCTGGCATCCGGCGTGCTGGCTGGCGCCCTGTTCGGGCTGTCGTCGATCGGCTTTCGCGGCGCCCTGCTGGCACTGCCCGATGGCGGCTATGTCCTGCGCGCCGTCACGGTGCTGACGATCACGCTGGGCCTGCAGGCCGCCATCATGCTGGCCTGGTTGGCCCTTGGCGATCGCGCGGCCCTGCGGGGGATCGTGTCGCAATGGCGCATCTCCCTTGGCGCCGGGGCCCTGGGGGCTTTTGCCTCGCTGTTCTGGTTCATCGGCTTTGCCCTGACGCCCGCCTCGAATGTCCGCACCCTGGCACTGGTCGAGGTCGTGATGGCGCAAATCGTTTCAGGGCGCGTTTTCCGGCAAACCGTCCGGCCGGTGCAGCTGATCGGCATGGCCCTGATCATGGCGGGGGTCGGCTGGCTGCTTGTGGTTGCAGCGGGCTGATCATCCTGCCGTCGCGCCACGACAGGAGGGATCGCAGCGGCGATCAGCACCTGCAGCATGGACAGCCCAACCGCCTCCCCAAAGCTCCGCCGGGGGCGTCAGACCCATTTGGCCAAGGGAGGCAGGCTCATCAGCACGGCGTCGGCATTGTGGCCGGTTTCCAGCCCGAATTTCGTGCCCCGGTCGTAGACAAGGTTGTATTCCGCATAAAGGCCGCGATGGACCAGTTGCGCGTCGCGGTCCCCATCCGACCAGGGCTGTCCCATGCGAGCCTGCGCCAGGGGCAGGAAGGCGGGCAGGAAGGCCTCGCCCACAGCGCGGGTGAAGTCGAAATCCGCCTGCCAGTCGCCCGTGTTCAGGTCGTCGAAGAAGATACCTCCCACGCCCCGCGCGCGACCGCGATGCGGGATGAAGAAGTATTCGTCCGCCCAGGCCTTGAACCGGTCGTAGTAGTCGGCACCGTGCAAATTGCAGGCGGCTTTCAGCGTTGCGTGGAAATGGGCCGTATCCTCGGGGTATTCGATGCAAGGGTTCAGATCCGCCCCGCCCCCGAACCACCAGGCGCCCGGCGTCCAGAACATCCGCGTGTTCATGTGAACTGCCGGGGCGTGGGGGTTCTGCATATGCGCGACAAGGCTGATGCCGCTGGCCCAGAATCGCGGGTCGCGGTCGATCCCGGGCACCCCGCGCGAGGCCATCGCAGCCTGCGCACGCGGGGCAAGCGCCCCGTGGACCTCGGACCAGTTGACGCCGACCTTCTCGAACACGCGCCCGCCGCGCATGACCGACATCAGCCCGCCGCCGCCATCATTCTCACGCGCAGTCGGGGTGACGGTGAAGCGGCCCTCGGGGGCGGCGCCGGGCCCGCGATCCTCCAGCGCCTCGAAGGCCGCGACGATGCGGTCGCGAAGCTCTCGGAACCAGAGGGCGGCGGTATGGCGTTGATGCTCCATGAGGTTCTCCAAACTTGATTTGCCAGCCTGAAAACGCGGCGTTAGCATTCCTTGTCCGCTGTAATGAGACCCGACATGTCCCGCAACACCGCCCTTGCCGCGATGCTGACCCTGCCCCTGGTTGTTGCCGCATGCGGGACGCCGCAGGAACGCTGCATCAGCCAGAATACCAGTGAATACCGCACCGTCAGCCGCCTGCTGGCCGAGGTCGAGGGCAATCTTGCGCGGGGCTATGCCTGGGAGGAACGGCAGGTCGTCCGCGACTACCTGACCCAGTGCCGCAGCTATCGGTACGACTGGGACGGCCGCGCCATCTACGGCTACGAACCCTGCTGGCGCGATTACGTGGACATCGAACGCTATCGCGTGCCGATCGACCCCGCGGCAGAGCAGCGCAAGCGCGACAACCTGGCTGCCCGCCAGGCCGTTCTGGCCGAACGCGCGGCATCGGCCGTGCAGGCCTGCCGGGCCGCCTTCCCCGAGGAGCAGGGCTGATCGTCAGGCGGTCTGCACCGCCACCCGGTCAGCCAGGCTGCGGCCGCCATCGACGGTGACGATCTGGCCCGTGACAAAGCGGGAAGCGTCGCAGCACAGATACAGCACGGTGTCCACAAGCTCGTCAGCGGCGGCGATGCGGCCCATCGGTGTCGCCGAGACGATGCGGTCGCGCAATTCGGGCTTTTCGCGCAAAGAATCCATCAGTTCGTGCGACATGACGCTGCCGAAGCGCACGCCGTTCACGCGAATCCTGTGGGGCGCCAGCGCCAGCGCCATGCCCCGCGTTGCCTGTTCCTGCGCGGCATAGGCGATGGAATAGCCCAGCATGGTGGGCACGGGATGCTGCGCGGCCAGCGTGGACAGGTTGACGATCGCCCCCGCCGATCCCGCATCGGGGGCTTCCTGGGCCTGCTTTATCATGCGCTTGGCGACGATCTGCGTCATCCGCAGCCCGGCCATCATGTTCTCGCGCAGCAGTTGTTCCAGGACATCCGGGTCGGTATCCAATGGGTCCGACGCCTTTACCATGCGATGCGCGTTGACCAGGATATCCACCCGGTCGAAGGCATCCAGCGTGGCCGACAACAGGTTCGCCATGGCCAGCCTTTCCGACATTCGCCCCGAAAAGCTGCGCACATGCGGATCATTCTCGTCGAAATCCGACATGGCGACGGTCAGCGCGGCCTCGTCCGCATCGGCAAACATCACATTGGCGCCGCGTTCGACGAAGTGGCGGGCGATGGCCAATCCGATCCCGCGTCCGGCGCCCGTGACGATGGCCGTCCTGCCCTGGACCCCACCGCCCATCAGCGCCGCCCCTTGCGCGCGGCACCGCGATTGGCGGCCGTCGCCTCGAATACCTTGAAGCGGTTGTCGCCGCGAATTTCGTGGACCTGCCCGAAATGCTGCGCCAGGACGGCTTCATAGGGCAGATGCCGATTCGCGACCATCCACAACCGCCCTGCCCCGGTCAGCAGCCGCGCCGCCGCCGCGATGAAGTCCGCGCCGATCCGCGGATCGGCGGCGCGTCCGTCGTGAAAGGGAGGGTTCATGATGACGCCGTTGACAGGCTCCTTCAGCGAGAAATCCCGCGCGTCGGCCCAGTGGAACTGCGCACGCGGGTCGCTGATGTTGTCGCGGGCCGATTCCAGCGCGGCATGATCGGCCTCGACCAGGTGGATGACCTCGATCCCCGGCCGGGCCAGCGCCTGTGCCGACAGCCACCCCCAACCCGCGCCCAGATCGACCACCCGGGTCGGCATCCGGTCCGGCAGCGCCGCCGCCAGCATGGCCGATCCGGGATCGATGCCATCGGCCGAAAAGACGCCGGGCCGGGTCACGAAGCCCGGCGCAACCTCCTGCGTGCGGGCGGGCCAATCGTGAGGCAGCCAGTCGTTGCCCGGGATCGTCACGCGGAAGATCTTGCCATGCGCCTTGCTGTGCACCTCATCCACCGGGGCCAGGGCACGCAGTTCCTTGAGCATGGAATCGATACCGTCGGTCTTTTGTCCGTCGATCCACAGCGTCGCGCCGGCCTGCAGGCGCGAAGCGGCATCCGCGATCCGGGCGCGCCCCTGGGCCTTGGCGCGCGGCAGGACGACAAGCGCCGCGTCGAAATGGCCATTGCACTGCGGCGCGACGCGATAGCCGCGCGCGGACAATGCCTGATGATCCGGGAAATGCCCCTGCTGGATCTGCGTGCGGGCGGGATCCAGCGGCGACAGGTCGTCGCCACCCCGCGCCCCGATTACAAGAAAATCGCCTCCGGGATGTCTATCCGGAAGCGCGAGGGCCAGACGCGTCGCTGTCACTGTTATTCTTTTTCCATCGTGCATTGCAGCGGATGCTGCTGCCGCCGCGCCAGTTCCATGACCTGCGCGACCTTGGTTTCGGCCACCTCGTGCGAGAAGACCCCGACGACCGCAACACCCTTGCGGTGAACGGTCAGCATGATCTCGATCGCCTGGGCGTGGGTCATGCTGAACAGCCGTTCCAGCACATGAACCACGAATTCCATCGGCGTGAAATCGTCGTTGAGCATCAGGACCTTGTACATCGGCGGCCGCTGTGTCCGGGTGCGCGGCTTGACCACCAGTTCTACCTGGTCGTCGGATCCGTCGCCATCTGTCATCCAGTGCGCCATGCTGTCCGATCTGATCGTAAGTATCATAATGCGATCATCAATATAGTCCATTTTGACGCCGATGAAACCCCGGCCGGACCGGATGGCACAGGCTAAAATAACGCAAATCGGCAGTTACATGGGGGGCGCTGCCGTGCTATTATCCGATTGTTAAGCAATGGCATGCGAAAAACGACATGCCGCCAGAGGCAGAGAGACCGCGACAGTGATCCCAATTTTCCAGAAAGCCCGGCTTTGGGCTATCCTCTTGCTGGCCATCCTGGCACCGGCAACTCTGTCGGCCGCCCCCTTCGCCGCCTATGTCATCGACGCGCGAACCGGTCAGCCGATCTACCGACAGAACGAGGATACGCGGCTGCATCCCGCGTCCCTGACCAAGATGATGACGCTGTACATGGCCTTTACCGCGGTCGAACGCGGGCAGGTCCGGCTGGATTCGCAATTCCCGGTCTCCAGCAACGCCGCGTCCGAGCCGCCCTCGAAGCTGGGCCTCCGAGCGGGCCAGAGGATCGAGCTGCGCTACCTGATCCGCGCCGCCGCGATCAAGTCGGCCAACGACGCCGCCACCACCATCGGCGAAGGTCTTGCGGGATCCGAGGAGGCCTTCGCCCGGCAGATGACGCAGATGGCCCGCGCTCTGGGCATGCGGAACACCAACTTCCGCAATGCCCATGGGCTGACGCAGGAAGGGCACTATTCGACCGCCCACGACATGACCATCCTGGGGCGGCGGCTGTTCTACGATTTTCCGCAGTACTACAACATCTTCTCGCGCCGCTCGGCGGATGCGGGAATTGCGCAGGTCGCCTCGACCAACAAGCGCTTCCTGGATTCCTACCAGGGCGCGGACGGGATCAAGACGGGCTATACTCGCGCGGCGGGCTTCAACCTGACCGCCTCGGCACAGCGCGGAAACAAGCGGCTGGTGGCGACCGTCCTGGGGGGCACCTCGACCGCGCATCGCAACCAGGTGATGGCGCAATTGCTGGACGCGGGCTTCAACCGCGTGCCGAACCGGGTGCGCGAAGTCCGGCCCGAGGCGCCGAACCTTCTGGCGCAGCGTGTCGTGCGCCGCGCCCAGGTCGAGCCGAGCGTCGCCGCCACGCAGCCCGATCCGCAGCGGCTGGTGCTGAGCGCCTCGGCCCCGCCGGTGCGCGTCAGCCGGTCTGCCGCAGCCTCGACCGCGGCCATCGCGCAAGCGCCTGCGGCTCCGGTCCCGGCCGAGCCTGAGGCGACGGGGGGGCTGTCGCTTGCCGCCAGCGCCCGTCCCGCAAGCCGGCCCGGCACGGCCGTTGCTGCAGCGCCGGCGGTTTCCGAAGCCGCGCCGCAATCGGCCAGCCTTGCCGCGCCGGTCCTGTCGCAATCGGTCCGCCCTGCCCGCGCGCCGCGGTCCCGGTCGGCCAGCACGGCGGCCACCCTCACCAATGCCGCCGCGGAACCCGCAGCGGTCACCCGCGCCGTAGCCGAGGCCATGCCGCAGGACGGCGGAGCCTCGCTGTCGCTGCTGGAGTCGCCCGCGCCGAAGCCGCGGTCGGAAACGGTGATCCTGGCTGCCATGGGCGAAGGCGACGTTGCCGAACCCGAGGCGCTGGAAATCGTGTCGCGTGCCGCCAACAGCGGGCGCGGTTGGGGCGTGACGCTTGGCATGTTCAAGTCGAAGACCGAGGCCGAGCGGTTGCTGCTGCGCAGCGCCCTTCAGGACGGCGCCATCCTGAACGGGGCAGCACGTCATGTTGCCGATACCAAGCGCGGCTTCCAGCCGAGCTTTGCTAACCTGACGAAAGCCAATGCCCAACTGGTCTGCGAACGCTTCGCCAGCCGGTCGCAGGAATGCAGCGTCGTCGGGCAGTAGGCCGGGCACACCGTCGAAAGCAACAAGGGGCGGAGGTCACTCCGCCCCTTTGTCGTTGTGCCGGCTGTCCTAGTCCGGCCTTGGACGGTCGTCCCATTTGTCGCTGAGGATCCGTTCGGCATCGCCCTTGGGATCCTCGAACTGGCGCGACCGCAGGGCCCAAATGAAGGCCACAAGGCCTGCGGCGCCCAGACCGAGCGATATGGGGATCAGGATCGACAGGATCTCCATGGTCTACTCCTTTCCGTCGCGAAGCCGCAGGGCGTTCAGCGTCACCGTGATCGAGCTGAGCGACATCGCCAGGGCCGCGATCAGCGGAGTCACCATGCCGGCCACGGCCAGCGGCACCGCCACGATATTATAGGTGATCGAGATCGCAAAGTTCTGGCGGATGCGACGGGTGGCGCGGCGCGCGGTCGCAACGGCATCGGCCACGGGGGCAAGGTCGCTGCCGGTCAGGACCATGTCGCTGGCGACCCGCGCGGCGTCCAGGGCGCTTGCGGGCGAGATCGAGGCATGGGCGCGGGCCAGCGCCGCCGTGTCGTTCAGCCCGTCGCCCACCATCAGGACGCGCGCTCCCCGGGCGGCAAGATCCGCAACCATGGCCTCTTTACCCCGCGGATCGACGCCGGCATGGAAGTCGTCGATGCCTAGCCGCGCGGCCAGATCAGCCACCGCCGCCGGGCGGTCGCCCGAAATCAGCACGACCCGCAGCCCCGCCTTGCGCAGCATCGCCACGCAGTCCTCGGCTCCGGGCCGCAATTCATCGGTAAAGTCCAGCCGGACCGGCTCATGCCCCTCGACCGCCAGCCAGGTGGCGCTCGTGGGAAGGTCCTTGTCATCATCGGCCACGCCCAGCCAGTCGGCGCGGCCAAGCCGGACCGCCCGTCCCTGCCAGCGGCCCGAGACGCCGAAGCCCGGATGTTCGGTCACGTCCGACAGGTCGGCGGCGGGGTAATCGGCCAAGGCATCCGCCAGCGCGCGAGACAGGGGATGGGCCGAGGCCTCGGCCAACGCGCGCGCGACGGGGCGCAGGTCAGGCGCCAACGGATCGGGCGAGACGAGCACCGGACGGCCCCAGGTCAGGGTGCCGGTCTTGTCGAAGACAACCGTGTCCACCTCGGCCAGTCGCTCCAGGGCGGTGCCATCCTTGATCAGCAGCCCGCGGCGGAACAGCCGCCCCGAAGCCGCGGTGGCGACGGCCGGGACCGCAAGGCCAAGGGCGCAGGGGCAGGTCACGATCAAAACCGCCGCCGCGATATTGATGGCCAGGCGCAGGTCGCCCGTGGCCCAGATCCAGCCCGCAAAGCTGCACAGCGCCATCACGTGCACGCTGGGCGAATAGGCCTTGGCGACCCGTTCGGCCAGCGAGGTATAGCGCCCGCGCGCAGCCTCGGCGGCCTCGACCAGGGCGGTAAGGCGCGCTAGGGACGAATCCCGCCCTGCGGCCGTGACGCGCAGCGTAAGAGGACCCGTCAGGTTCACCTCGCCCGCCGAGAGCATCTGGCCGGGGGCGGCCAGCACGGGCAGCGTCTCGCCGGTCAGCAGGGCGCGGTCGATCTCGGACCGTCCCTCGACGATCTCGCCGTCCGCGGGGATGCGGGCGCCCGGACGGACGCGGATCAGATCGCCGGGGCGCAGCGAGGCGATCGGCACGACCTGCTCGGCACCGTCGGCCAGCAGGGTGGCGCGCGGAACCTCCAGCGCGGTCAGTTCGGCCGCGGCGGAACGGGCGATGGCGCGGGTGCGGTGGTCCAGATACCGTCCGATCAGCAGGAAGAAGCACAGCATGGTCACGCCATCGAAATAGGCGTGATGCCCCGACTGCATCGTCTCATAGACCGAGATCGCGCTGGCCAGCACCAGCGCCAGCGAGATCGGCACGTCCATTCCAAGGCGGCCGACCCGGATCGCGGACCAGGCGCTGCGGAAGAACGGCTGGCCCGCGAAGAACACCGTCGGCAGGGCGATGGCGCCGCTGATCCAGTGGAACAGGTCGCGGGTCGCGGCCTCGGCCCCCGACCAGACGGCGACCGACAGGATCATGATGTTCATCATCGCGAAACCCGAGACGCCGATCCGCATCAACAGGTCGCGGCCCTGCCGGTCGGCCGTGGTGGCCGACAGCGCATCGGGGTCAAGCTCGTGCGCCTCGTAGCCCACGCCCGCCAGGACCGGGATCAGGTCGTCGGCGCTCAGGCCCGGCGCATCAACGGTGACGCGGCGCAGGGTCAGGTTGACGCGGGCGCCGCGCACGCCGGGATGGGCGGCCAGCGCTGTTTCCACATCGGTGATGCAGGTCGCGCAATGGGCGGTGGGCAGCGACAGGATCAGCGTGCCATCGGCGTGGTCGGCCCGGTCGGCCAGGCGCTGCGCCAGGGGTGCTGCATCGCAGGCGGGACAAGCGCTGAAGCCGGATGCGGTCAGGTCGGCCATATTACTTCACCTTTGCCCCGGCATGATGGTCCAGCCGCTGGCGGAATTGCGTGCCATCCTCGGCCACCGCCTGGACATGGATGTTCCAGTTTCCCGGCTCCAGATCCAGGGGGGCGCGGTAAACGCCGCCCGCGACGTGGAAATCCGGCGTCACGTCCGCGCGCTTGTGCGTCGGCCGCCCGATGGTGGCCGAGAAGTCGCGGAGGATCGGATGCCTGCCATGCCTGTCCAGGATCTGGATGGCCAGTTCCCCCCCGTCATGGCTGGCCCTGGCTGTCCAGCCAAGGCCCTGCTGCGCCTGCCGTTCCCGGTCGAACTGCTGCGAGGCGACATAGCTGTTCTTCACCTCCAGCCCTGGAAAGCTGCCCACGGCGAGGACCGCCATGACGACATTGACGGCGATGATGACGCCGAAAGCGGCCAGCGTGATGATCAGGACGTGGCGGCCCGTCAGTTCCCTTGCCATGTCATTCGCCCTTTCCGTGGAAAACCGTGGCGACGGTTGCGGTAGTTCCGTCAGTTTCGTCCTGGACGACCAAGTCCAGCGAGGTCGTTTCGGCCAATGCGAGCGGCGACCCCGCAGGGGCCGTCACATACAGCCTGCGGCTCAGCGTCTCGTCCGCCGGCACATCTACCACGCCCGAGGGCGCGCCTTCGATGGCGACAACCAGCTCATCGGCCCCTTCCACATCGAAGCTGAAGGCGCGGGTTTCGTGCTGCTTGTTGCGCAGCCGCACTTCGTAGGTGTTGCGGATCGCTCCGTCCGACATGGTGACGAACAGCGGGTTGCGCACCGGCGAGACGTTCAGCTCCAGCGGCGAGCGGATGAACAGGGCCACGATCAGCGCCATGCCGATTCCGGCCCAAAGCGTGAAATAAAGCAGCGTGCGCGGGCGCAGGACATGCTTCCAGACGGGCTTGGGCGCGGCTCCGGCGCGTTCGGCGGTCTCGTCCTTCAGCGCCATGTAGTCGATCAGCCCGCGCGGCTTGCCGATCTTGTCCATGATCTCGTCGCAGGCATCGATGCACAGCGCGCAGGTGATGCATTCCATCTGTTGGCCGTTGCGGATGTCGATGCCCATGGGACAGACGTTCACGCAGGCCATGCAGTCGATGCAGTCGCCAGCGGAATTGGCGGGGATCGGCCCGCCAACGCCCGTGGGCACGCCGGGATAGGGGACGGGCGGATACTTCCCGCCTGCGACCGGCCCTGCCGCGTGGCTGGTTGCCTCGGCTGCTTCGGCCACGGCCGGGCTGCGGTGGCGGACATTACTCTTGCCGCGCGGCTCGCCCCGCCATTCGCGATAGGCGACGGTCAGGGTGTCCTCGTCCATCATCGCGGCCTGAATTCGCGGCCAGGGGCAGGCATAGATGCAGATCTGTTCCCGCGCGAAGCCGCCGAAGACGAAGGTCGTCGCCGTCAGGATCGCCATGGTTGTATAGGCGACCGGATGGGCCTGGCCCGCCAGCAGGTTGCGCAGCAGTGTCGGTGCATCGGTGAAATAGAAGATCCACGCCCCGCCGGTCAGCAGCGCGATGATCAGCCAGACCGTCCATTTCGCGGCCCGTAACCTGATCTTCTGCGCGTCCCATTTCTGGCGCTGCAGGCGGATTCGGGCATTGCGGTCACCTTCGATCCAGCGTTCGACCAGAATGAACAGGTCGGTCCAGACCGTCTGCGGGCAGGCATAGCCGCACCACACCCGTCCCAGGGCCGAGGTGAACAGGAACAGGCCAAGACCCGCCATGACAAGAAGGCCCGCCACGAAATAGAATTCGTGCGGCCAGATCTCGATCCAGAAGAAGAAGAACCGGCGGTTGGCAAGATCGACCAGGACCGCCTGGTCGGGCATCGAAGGCCCCCGGTCCCAGCGGATCCACGGCATGACATAATAGATCGCCAAGGCCACTGCCATGACGACCCACTTGAGGTTTCTGAACCGCCCCTTGACCCGCTTCGGGAAAATCGGCTCGCGCGCCGCATAAAGGCTCGGGGGGTCCAACTCTGGGCTGGACATGTGAAGAATCGCTCCTGTTTCGCGACTGCCGGTCTAGACCGGGGGCGCGTGCGATTCCTTGACCTGCATCAAATGCAATGGGCTTGATGCTTTCGGATCCTTTGCTGCGCGGCTAACCTGCGCCCGACAGAAGGAGTGCCCCATGCTGACCATCCACGGCGTCACCCGTTCGCGCGCCTCGCGCATCATCTGGCTGTGCCACGAGATCGGGCTGGAGTTCCGGCAGATCCCGGTCATCCAGGCCTATCGGCTGGCCGACCCCGATGCGCCGGATGCGCCGCTGAACACGCATTCTCCCGCCTTCCTGGCTCTCTCGCCTGCAGGAGCGATCCCCGTGATCGAGGATGACGGCTTGGTCCTGTCGGAATCCCTGGCCGCGACCCTGTATCTGGCGCGCAAGTATGGCGGCGACGTCGGCCCAGCCGATCTGGCCGAGGATGCGCAGATGATGCAGTGGAGCTTCTATGCCGCGACCAGCATCGAGCCAGACGCGCTGACCATCCTGTTCCTGCACGCCCGCTCGCGCCTGCAATCGGGCGAGGACCAGGCCATCGTCGCCAACGCGGCCGAGCGCCTGGTCCGCCCCCTGAAAGTGGTCGAGGATTATCTTTCAACGCACAAGCACCTGGTCGGGGGCCGCTTCACTGTGGCTGACATCAACCTGGCCGAGATCCTGCGTTACGCCCAGAGCTATGGCGATTTGATGAGCCAGTTTCCCGCGACAATGGCTTGGCTGGAAACCTGCCAGGCCCGTCCCGGCTTCCGGAAAATGTGGCAGGAGCGGTTGGCGGAACCGGAGTAAGCCCTTAGATCGTAATGCCGGGCTCCCGTCGATAACCGTTTCGCCGATGGCATGATGGACGATGGCGACCCTTCCCAGGGGCTGCGCGGCAAGCGCGGGTCTGGCCTTGAGCCTGCTCGCGTGAGATAGTCCGGCCAGCCGACCGAAGAACAAGAGCAGATACAGATGGCCGACGACCTTCTTTCCGCCGTTGACGCGACCGACAGCTATTCCGCCGCCTCGATCGAGGTGCTGGAGGGGCTGGAGCCCGTGCGCAAGCGCCCCGGCATGTATATCGGCGGCACCGACGAACGCGCGCTGCATCACCTGGTTGCCGAGATCCTCGACAACTCGATGGACGAGGCGGTGGCAGGCCATGCCAGCCGCATCGAGATCGAGCTTCTGGCCGATTACAGCGTCACCATCCGCGACAACGGACGCGGCATCCCCATCGACCCGCACCCCAAGTTCCCGGGAAAGTCCGCGCTTGAGGTGATCCTGTGCACCCTGCATGCGGGGGGCAAGTTCTCGGGCGATGCCTACCAGACCTCGGGCGGCTTGCACGGGGTGGGCGCATCCGTCGTGAACGCGCTGTCGGACAGCATGGTCGTGCAGGTTGCCCGCAACCGGGAACTGTTCGAGCAGCGCTTCTCGCGCGGGATCCCGCAAGGCCCGGTGGCGAAGATCGGCGCCGCCCCCAACCGGCGCGGCACGACGGTGACCTTCCACGCGGACGAGGATATTTTCGGCCATCACCGTTTCAAGCCCGCGCGGTTGCTGAAGATGGTCAAATCCAAGGCCTATCTGTTCAGCGGCGTCGAAATTCGCTGGAAGTCCGAGATCGATGACGGCGAGACACCGCGCGAGGCTACCTTTCATTTCCCCGGCGGCCTGGCGGACTACCTGGCCGAGACGCTGACCGGCGCCAGCACTTATGCCGACCGCCCCTTTGCGGGCAGCGTCGACTTCCGCCGCTTCAATGCGCCGGGCAAGGTCGATTGGGCGATCAACTGGACGCCCGCGCGTGACGGCTTCATCCAGTCGTACTGCAACACCGTCCCCACCCCCGAGGGCGGCACCCACGAGGCCGGCTTCTGGTCCGCAATCCTGAAAGGCGTGCGCGCCTATGGCGAGCGGGTCAACAACAAGAAGGCCGCCCAGATCACGCGCGAGGATCTGCTGACCGGCGGCTGCGCCTTGGTCAGCTGCTTCATCCGCGAGCCGGAATTCGTGGGCCAGACCAAGGACCGCCTGGCCACGACCGAGGCCGCGCGCCTGGTCGAAAACGCCGTTCGCGATCATTTCGACACCTGGCTGGCGGCGGATACCAAATCGGCGGGCGCGATCCTCGATTTCCTGGTGTTGCGGGCCGAGGAACGCCTGCGGCGCAGGCAGGAAAAGGAAACCGCCCGCAAGTCGGCCACCAAGAAGCTGCGCCTGCCGGGCAAGCTGGTCGATTGCAGCGCCACCAGCCGCGAGGGCACCGAACTGTTCATCGTCGAGGGCGACAGCGCGGGCGGCAGCGCCAAGATGGCGCGGGACCGGACCAACCAGGCGTTGCTGCCGCTGCGGGGCAAGATCCTGAACGTGCTGGGCGCGGCATCGTCGAAGATGGGGGCCAACCAGGAAATCAACGATCTTTGCCAGGCGCTTGGCGTTGGCATCGGATCCAAGTTCAACGTCGATGACCTGCGCTATGACAAGGTCATCATCATGACCGACGCCGACGTGGACGGCGCCCATATCGCCTCGCTGCTGATGACCTTCTTCTTCACGCAGATGCGGCCGATGATCGACAAGGGGCACTTGTATCTCGCCTGCCCGCCGCTTTACCGGCTGACGCAGGGGGCGCATCGCATCTATGTCGCGGATGATGCCGAAAAGGAGCGGATGCTGGCCAAGGGATTGGGTGGCAAGGGAAAGATCGACGTGCAGCGATTCAAGGGCCTTGGCGAGATGGACGCCAAGGACCTGAAGGACACCACGATGAACCCCAGGACGCGCAAGCTGATTCGGGTCAGCATCGACGATGAAGAAGGCGGCGAGACCGGCGATCTGGTCGAACGCCTGATGGGCAAGAAGCCCGAGTTGCGCTTCGAATACATCCAGGAGAATGCGCGCTTCGCGGAAGAACTGGACGTCTGACATGCGGCAGTATCACGAAGCATTGCGGACCGTGCTGGACCAGGGTCACGAAAGCTCGGACCGGACCGGCACCGGCACGATCTCGTATTTCGGGCTGCAATGCCGCTATCCGCTGGCGGACGGTTTTCCGCTGGTGACGACCAAGAAGCTGCACCTGAAATCGATCATCCACGAGCTTTTGTGGTTTCTGTCGGGCGATACGAACATCCGCTATCTGCAGAAGAACGGCGTCTCGATCTGGGACGAATGGGCGGATGAGAATGGCGATCTGGGTCCGGTCTATGGCCGCCAATGGCGCCACTTTCCCAAGCTGGTGCCAAGCGGGCTAGATGCCGACGGGCGGCCGCTGTTCTTTGCGGATCATGTCGATCAGATCGCCGGTCTGGTCGAGGCGATCCGCAGGACACCCGACTCGCGCCGCCTGATCGTCTCGGCCTGGAACCCCGGCGATGTGCCCCAGATGGCGCTGCCGCCCTGCCATACGCTGTGGCAGGTGCGGATCCTGTCGGGCAAGCTGCACCTGCAGCTTTACCAGCGGTCTGCCGACATGTTCCTGGGGGTGCCGTTCAACATCGCCTCCTATGCGCTGCTGCAGGTCATGCTGGCGCATGTAACGGGATACGAGCCGGGGGATTTCGTCCACTCCATCGGCGATGCGCATATCTACAGCAACCACCTGGATCAGGTGCGGACGCAGCTTGCGCGGACCCCGAAGTCCCTGCCCCAGTTGCGCCTGCGGCGGCAGGTCGAATCCATCTTCGACTTTCGTTTCGAGGATTTCGAGATCGTGAACTATGACCCCGATCCGGCCATCAAGGCCCCGGTGGCGGTGTAGCCCATGCTGACCCTGATCGCTGCCCACGACCGCAATGGCGCCATCGGCAAGGACAACGACATTCCTTGGCGCGCGCCCGAGGATCTGGCCTTCTTCCAGCGCGAAACCACGGGCGGCGCCGTGGTCATGGGCCGCCGGACATGGGAAAGCCTGCCGGTCAGGCCGCTGAAGAACCGCCTTAACCTTGTGGTGTCGTCCGACCCGCACGTTGCCGAACAGGTCCTTCCCTCCCCCGACGCGGCTGTCGATCATGCACATCAGGCAGGCTACCGGCGCGTCTATGGCATCGGTGGTGCCGGCATCTATCGCGCCCTGCTGCCGGTGGCGGATCGGCTGCTTCTGACCGAGGTCGATCTGGACGTGGCAGAAGCGGATGCGTTCTTTCCGGCCTTCGACCGGAGCGAATGGCACTGCCTCGGCTCGGTCCCCCTGCGGTCCGCAGATCCCGCCTGCGTACTGTTCGAATACCTGCGCTGTCGCTAGCCGGTTTGCACCCCGGCACGCGGCGTGCCAAGCTGCTTGTAACCCGCGGCAAGACAAGGAGACGCCCATGAATATCCGCTATCTGCACACGATGGTCCGGGTGAAGGATCTGGACAAGACCATGGCCTTCTTCAAGCTTCTGGGGCTGGAGGAAACACGCCGCATCGACAACGACAAGGGCCGCTTTACGCTGGTCTTTATGGCCCCGCCGGGCCAGCCGGAATGCCCCGTCGAGTTGACCCACAACTGGGACGGGGATGAAGGCCTGCCGTCGGACAGCCGTCATTTCGGCCACCTGGCCTATCGCGTCGGCAACATCTATGAGATGTGCCAGAAGCTGATGGACGCGGGTGTCACCATCAACCGGCCCCCCCGCGACGGGCACATGGCCTTCGTGCGCAGCCCCGACAACGTCTCGATCGAGCTGCTGCAAGAAGGCGACCACCTGCCCCCGGCCGAACCCTGGGCCAACATGGAGAACACTGGCCACTGGTAAGCCCGCCGCCGCCGGTCAGTAGATATAGCGGATCTGTTCCAGCCAGAACCGCTCGATCCGGCGGCTTTGCATGTTCACCTGATCCAGGGGCGGGTCTTCCAGCACGCCCGACATGGCCAGCCCCTCGGCATGGCGCAGAAACAGTCGGTGAACCATGTCGCGGATGGCCTGCCCCTCGTCCGTCAGCTTTACCCTGACCGAGCGGCGGTCCAGATCGCTGCGCTCGTGGTGGACATAGCCCATCGTCACCAGCTTCTTCAGGTTATAGCTGACATTCGACCCCTGATACATGCCGCGGGACCGCAACTCGCCCGCCGACACCTCGGCCCCGCCGAGGTTGTACAGGATCATCGCCTGCACCGGGGTCAGGTCGTGCTGACCGAGGCGTTCGAATTCATCCTTGACCAGATCCAGCATCAGCCGGTGCAACCGCTCCAGAAGCTGGAGGGTTTCAAGATAAGCCTCGGTCGTGTCCGCCAGATCAGGCAGGGCCTGAACGTCGGCTTGGGGGCGCATATCGCGCGGCGCGGGTGAAATCATGGCGTCTCGCGGTCCTGATTTGTTCGTCATGACTCCATCATTGCCGCAAAAATCAAATCTACAGTTAATGCAACTCAACTTCCGTGAGATACTGCAGAAAAATTTAGCGAACGGGCTTGAGACGTTCCGCCGCATGACCGGCGATCCTGTCCAGAATTGCCGAGATCTCTGCCGGACCGCGATTGTCGCCACCATTCACGCGGGCAGTGACCCACAGATACAGGTCCTGATCGTTCTCGGTCAGCACGGCCTCATAGGCGTCCAGATCCTTGGGCGACAGGTCGGACAAGGGACCATCGGCGAAATGGCCCAGGATCAGGTCCATTTCCTTCATGCCCCTGCGCCAGCTGCGCATCTTCAGACGGCGCAGGCGAGTCTCGGCGGTTTCGGTCATTCTGTTGTCCTTCCAAAGGCGCGCATGCCGCGCTTGTCGTCTCGGCCCGGGCAGCATAAGCCATGCGGCAAGTCCGTTCAAACCGTCGAGGCCGTTCATGGGTTTTCTGTCCGACCGCCTGTCCCGCATCAAGCCCTCGCCCACCATTGCGATGACAACCCGTGCCGCCAGCCTGCGTGCCGAGGGCCGCGACATCATCGGCCTGTCGGCAGGCGAGCCTGATTTCGACACGCCGCTCCATATCCGCGATTCCGCGAAAGCCGCCATCGATGCGGGCCATACGCGCTATACGGCCGTGGACGGCACGCCTTCGTTGAAGCAAGCCATTCGCGACAAGTTCGCGCGGGAAAACGGGCTGGATTATGCACCGTCCCAGATCACCGTGGGCACGGGCGGCAAGCAGATCCTGTTCAATGCGCTGCTGGCGACGCTGAACGAAGGTGACGAGGTGATCATCCCGGCGCCCTACTGGGTCAGCTATCCCGACATGGTGCTGCTGGCGGGCGGCAGGCCTGTCATTGTCGAATGCAGCCTGGACCAGGGCTTCCGCCTGACGCCCGAGGCGCTGGAGGCTGCGATCACGCCGCGGACCAAGTGGCTGATCCTGAATTCGCCGTCGAACCCTTCGGGTGCGGGGTATGATCGCGCGGCGATGCAGGCGCTGACCGATGTGCTGCTGCGCCACCCGCAGGTCTGGATCCTGTCCGACGACATCTATGAGCACCTGGTCTTCGACGGGTTCGAGTTCGTGACGCCTGCGCAAATCGAACCCCGCCTGAAGGACCGCACGCTGACGATGAACGGCGTCAGCAAGGCCTATGCCATGACCGGCTGGCGCATCGGCTATGGAGCCGCGCCTGAACCGCTGATCAAGGCGATGGCCAAGCTGCAGTCGCAATCCACCTCGAACCCCTGCTCGATCAGCCAATATGCGGCCGAGGCGGCGCTGACCGGGCCGCAGGACTACATCGCCGAAAGCCGCGACGTCTTCCAGCGCCGGCGCGATCTGGTGGTGGCCGGGCTGAACGCCTGCCCCGGCATCGAATGCCCGGTCCCGCAGGGGGCCTTCTATGTCTATCCCTCGATCAGGGATCTGATCGGCAGGACCTCGGCCGCGGGGACCGTCATCGCGGATGACGAAGCCTTCGCCAACGCTCTGCTGGAGGAGACGGGCGTGGCCGTAGTCCTTGGCGCGGCCTTCGGCCTTTCCCCGCATTTCCGCATTTCCTATGCCACCAGTGACGAACAACTGACCGACGCCGTGTCCCGCATCCGCCGCTTCTGCGAGGCCTGCACCTGACCCCTATGCGGCTTTATCAAAAGGAACTGCAGTTCGGCCGGGCCAGGATGCGGCGAAGAGCCTGTCCGACTGGGACCCGCGCGCCGTCAAGGACGCGCTGGCCTGATCGATGTCCGGCCCCGACGAGCGGCGTTCGTGGCTTACAGGGCCGTCCAGCCCCCATCCACGCTGATCGCGGTGCCGGTGATCTGCGCTGCCGCATCGCTGCACAGGAAGACGGCCGTGTCGCCCATCTGCTCGACCGTCGCGAATTCCTTGGAGGGCTGGCGTTCCAGCATGACGTTCCGGATCACCTCCTCGCGCGTCATGTTGTATTCCTTCATCGTGTCGGGGATCTGCGCCTCGACCAGAGGGGTCAGGACATAGCCGGGGCAAATGGCGTTGCAGGTAATCGATTCCCTCGCCGTCTCGAGCGCCGTCACTTTGGTAAAGCCGACAAGCCCGTGCTTGGCCGCGACATAGGCCGATTTGAAGGCGCTGGCAGTCAGGCCATGGGCCGAGGCGATGTTGACGATCCGTCCCCAACCTGCCTCGCGCATCATGGGCAGTGCCGCAGCGGTGGTGTGGAAGGCCGAGGTCAGGTTGATCGCGATGATCGCATCCCACTTTTCGACCGGGAAGTCGGGGATGGGCGCTACATGCTGGATGCCCGCATTGTTGACCAGGATGTCGCAGCGGCCAGCCTGCCGGACCAAGTCGCGGCATTCGTCGGCCTTCGACATATCTGCCTTTATATACCGGACAGTTACGCCATGTTCCTCAGCCAGATTCTGGGCAATCTGATGGTCCTCGGGACGGTCGGTGAAGCTGTTCAGGACCAGATCGGCGCCTGCCTTGGCCAGTTGACGCGCCACCCCCAGCCCGATGCCGGAGTTAGAACCGGTCACGATTGCTGTCTTACCGCTCAGAAATCTTTTGAACATCGCACCCCCACGCTGCTGCCTGTATCCGGCCGAACCGGACCAGAACCCGTCTTTGCAGGTGCAGCATGGGCAAAAAAAAACGCCCGCACAAGGCGGGCGCTAGTCATGAGGCAGGTTTCATACAGGCAAGAAACCTATCGAGCAGTAAGCTATTTATACGCCAAAGCCTGCCAGAGTCCAACGAATAAGTCTCACCTGCCATTGACGATCTTCGGTCGAGTCAGTTGAATTTGTATCGAAAAGAATAAAAACGGGCACTCGGGCGATGAAAATCTTAAGAAACCTTAACAATTCCGCGACTCTGCGCGCCTTGTGCCTGATTTTTGGGGCTTTTTCAGGTGTTGCATCTATGCCGCTTTCAGGTCCTGCCGAAGCCGCGCACGCCCTTGCCATGTATGGCGAACCGGCGCTATCCGAGGGATTCACGGCCCTTCCTTATGTGAATCCCGACGCGCCGCAGGGCGGAGTGATTCGTTTGGCGGAACCTGGGGGATTCGACTCTCTGAACCCTTGGGTGCTGAAAGGCAATGCAGCATGGGGCGTCGGCATCCATGTGGCCGAGACGCTGATGTATCGCAGCCTTGACGAGCCCTTCACCCTTTACGGTCTTCTGGCCCAGTCGGTCGAGACGGCTCCGGACCGTTCATGGGTCGAATTCACCCTGCGCCCCGAAGCCCACTTTTCCGACGGCAGCCCGGTCACTGTCGAGGATGTGATCTGGTCCTATCAGACGCTCGGAACGCAGGGGCATCCGCGTTACCAGGCAGCCTGGTCCAAAGTTGCGAAGATCGAACAGACGGGCGAACTCGGGCTGCGGATCACCTTCACGGAAGCCGACCGCGAACTGCCCATGCTGATGGGACTGCGTCCGGTCCTGAAGAAGGCGCAATGGGAGGGGAAGGATTTCGCGTCCTCCAGCCTGGAAGCGCCGGTCGGATCGGGTCCCTACGTGGTTGACCGCGTGGATCCGGGCCGGTCCATCACCTTCCGGCGGAACCCTGATTACTGGGGCAAGGATCTGCCGGTGAACCAGGGGCGCAACAACCTGGCCACCATCCGCTATGACTATTTCGGCGATGCCAATGCCATGTTCGAGGCGTTCAAGGCAGGCGAGGTCACGGTCTGGCGAGAGTTGTCCGCGCTGAAGTGGGAACAGGAGTACGATTTTCCCCTGATGCAGCGCGGAGATGCCCTGAAGGCCGAGATCCCCCATGGCCGCCCGTCGGGGATCATGGGGCTGGTAATGAACACCCGCAATCCGCTGTTTGCGGACTGGCGCGTCCGGCAGGCGATGATCGAGGCCTTCAACTTCCGCTTCATCAACGCGACGCTGAATGGCGGCAAGGACCGGCGCATCACCTCCTATTTCGCGAATTCGGATCTGGCGATGCAGCCCGGTCCGGCAGCCGGGCGCGAGGCCGAACTGCTGCAGCCCTTTGCCGCCGACCTGCCGCCCGGTACGATCGAAGGCTATGCGCTCCCCGAGGGATCGGACCGGGCGCTGGATCGCGCAGGGCTGCGCCGTGCCATCAAGCTGCTGGAGGAAGCGGGCTGGACGGTCCGCGACGGCGTCCTGCAGAACGCCCAGGGCCGGCCCTTCGCCTTCGAGATCCTGCTGAATCAATCCGGCACCGCCATGCGGACTGCATCCGAGACGCAGCAGATTGCGGACATCTATGTCCAGGCGCTGCGGAACCTGGGAATGCGGCCGCGCATCACCTTGCTGGATTCGGCGCAGTTCGTTCAGCGGACCAACGAATTCCAGTTCGACGTGACCTGGTATGAACGCGCCCTGTCGCTGTCGCCGGGCACCGAGCAGTTGCTGTACTGGGGGTCCGCCGCAGCGGACCAGCCGGGCAGCCGCAACTGGATGGGCATGAAGAGCCCGGCCGTCGAATCGGTGATCGCGGCGATGGTGAACTCGCAAAACGCCGCCGATTTCACCGCCGCTGTCCGAGCCTTGGATCGAATCCTGACCGCCGGGCGTTATGTCGTACCGGTGGGGTTCTCGCCGGTCTCGCGGCTGGCTCATGCCGCGGACCTGCGATATCCTGCCCAAACAATGCCACTCTACGGAGATTGGCCGGGCTTCATGCCCGAGCTGTGGTGGCAGGAGGCAGAGGAATGAGAGCAGTGATAGGCTTGGCTCTGGCCTGCATGATGCTGGCTGGATGCAATACAATGGCAGGCGTCGGCGAGGATATCACCGGCATGGCAACTTGGGCACAGTCCTCAATGGGAGGCGGATACTGATGAAATGGCAGCACGTGCAACAGAACTGGGCCGCCTTCTACGAAGCCATCGTGGAAAAATGGCCCGAGGTTGACGAGGTGGACCTGGACGAGATCGATGGTGACCAGCGCGCCTTCGTGGCCTACCTGGCCGAGGCGACCGGTCAGGAGCCGTCCGAGATCCGCGAGGAAGTGCGCGAATGGCTGGCCGGAGAGATCCCCTCGGACGTGGTCATGGACCCTACCCATGACAACCATTCCATCGCGCTCAGCGGCAAGTACGTCAACGAGGGCGAGGACGAATATGCCGACGACGCCCGCTTTGGGGATGACGACGAATACCCCGACGACGGGGACCGCTGACCCGCCAGGCAGATGGTGGCGCCTAGCAGATCCCAAGGGTCAGGGCGGCGCCCCTCGGCAAGCCACAGCCACACAAGCGAGGCGGCGATATAGACGCCGCCATAGGCCGCATGGGCGCGGCCCGCCTGATCTGCGGGGCTGAGCGACAGGAGCCAGGCAAAAAGCGCCAGGGACGCCACGCCGGGGGCCAGCCACAGGGCGGATCGGCCCAGCCGGAACCATGCCCAGAAGGCGAAGCAGCCGGAGATTTCGGCCAATGCGGCAAGGATATAGACGGCGATGGCCTGCATGCGTGGTGCCGATAGCCGAGCCTGCAGCCAGCGTCCATTCCCCTTTCCAGTTGCAACTGGACCGATAACCTGCCAGATGCACCGCGACGGGAGGGCAGGATCGAAGGAACGTCGCAATGAACCGCACCCTGAAGATTGCCCTGGGCAGCATCATTGTCGGGATCGTGGTGCTTGGGCTCAAGACCCTGGCCTGGCGGGTGACCGGGTCTGTCGCTCTGCTGTCGGACGCCCTGGAGAGCACGGTCAACGTCGCCACGGCCCTTGCCGCACTGATCGCCATCCGCATCGCGCAGCGCCCGGCGGACCAGAGCCACCCTTATGGCCATCACAAGGCCGAATTCCTCAGCGCCGTGCTGGAAGGCGTGATGATCATCGTGGCCGCCCTGCTGATCCTGGAAGAAGCCTTCCAGGGCATCATGGCGCCCCGCCCGCTGGATGCGCCGATGGAGGGCCTGCTGATCAACGTCGCCGCCAGCGCGATCAATGCGGGATGGTGCTGGGTGCTGCTGAACCAGGGTCGCAGGCTGAGGTCCCCGGCGCTGGTTGCCGACGGGAAGCACCTGTTGTCGGATGTCGTCACATCGGCCGGGGTGATCGTGGGCGTGCTGCTGGCCATCGTCACGGGTCACGCGATCCTTGACCCGATCCTGGCGGCGGTGGTCGCGGTCAACATCCTGTGGTCCGGCTGGAAGGTCATGACGGCCTCGCTGGGCGGGCTGATGGACGAAGCCGTGTCGGACGACATGTTGCATGCGATCCGCAGCACCATCTCGGACCAGGCGGAGGGCGCGATCGAGGCCCATGACCTGCGCACCCGCCATGCCGGCAGCATGACATTCATCGACTTTCATCTGGTCGTGGACGGCGATACCTCGGTGGCCGAGGCCCATGTGATCTGCGATCGGATCGAGGCGGCGCTGAAGCGGCGGCTGGATGACGCGCAGATCACCATTCATGTCGAACCCGAACACAAGGCCAAGCATTCGGGCGTGCTGGTCCTCTAGGCCGCCAGCCGCACCCAGACGGGAACATGGTCGCTGGGCTTCTCGGCCGCGCGGGCTTCCTTGTCGATGCCGGTTTCGACCAGCAGGTCGGCGGCCTGCGGCGACAGCAGCAGGTGGTCGATGCGGATGCCGTCGTCCCTGCTCCAGGAACCCGCCTGATAGTCCCAGAAGGTGAACGGGCCGCGTGACGACCATGGATCGCGGATACGAACCGCATCGGTCCAGCCCTGGTTGACGATCCGCCGGAAGGCCGCGCGGCTTTCGGGCAGGAACAAGGCGTCCTCGGTCCAGGCCTGCGGCCGCGCGGCATCGCGCGGTTCGGGGATGATGTTGAAATCGCCCAGCATCACCACCGGCATTTCGCTGGCGAGCAGTTCCTCGCCACGCTGGCGCAGGCGCTCCATCCAGGCCAGCTTGTAGTCGTATTTCGGGCCCGGCGCGGGGTTGCCGTTGGGCAGATACAGCCCGGCGATGCGCACGGCCGTGGCGCCCACCACCGTCGCCTCGATATAGCGGGCCTGTTCGTCGGCATCGTCGCCGGGAAGGCCCCGGGTCACGTCCTCAAGCGGCAGCCGGGACAGGATCGCCACGCCGTTGAAGCCCTTTTGCCCGTGGGTTTCGACCGTCCAGCCCAGATCCTCGAAATGGGACCGGGGGAAGGCCTCGTCCACGGACTTGATTTCCTGCAGGACGACCAGATCGGCCGCCGATCCGGCCAGCCAGTCCGTCAGGGCCTGGATGCGGGCCTTGACGCCGTTGATGTTGAATGTCGCGATCTTCATGGCCGGCATCATTAGCGACCTCGCGGCGATTGGCAACCGGGGGACGGGCCGCTACCATGGTCCCATGCGCCACCTGCTTGCCCTGCTGCTGGTGATCGCCCTGGCCTTGCCGGCCTGGGCCCAGGACCGGCCGCGCGCGGGCCTGATGTGGAACCGCAGCGGCTTGCCGGCGACCCTGCCACTGGTTGTCGGGACTGAACCGGGGCAGGATTACGTGGTCTTCCTGGTCCCGCCCGACGGGGGCGACCCGGTGATGGCGGGCTATATCCACGGCGGCACCTTCTTCCGCCTGCTCGTGCCGCCCGGCAGCTGGCATGTCCGCTTTGCCCATGGCCGGGAATGGCAAGGCGGCGACACCCTGTTCGGCCCGGATACCGAATGGACCGGCGTGGACGAACCGATGACCTTCGGCTCCGGCGTCGCGCGCAGGCACGGCTATATCGTCCGGCTTGCTGAACACGAGGGGCGGATGCAGATAGCGTCGACCGGGCCCCTGGATCAGTGTCAGGACCTGTACGTGACAAGCGAGATTATCCACTTGGACGAGGAACGCGAGACAGCCATCAAACGCCTGACGACGTCAGGCCTGCGCAAGTTGGATATCGAGCAGGACGAAGAACCCGAGGTAAACACCAACCGCTTGCCCGCGCCCGGCCTGCGCGACTTGGACATCCAGGTGGACACCCGCAGCCAGGTCTGCCCCTAGACGGAGAAGGAGGTGCCGCAGCCGCAGCTTGAGGAGGCATTCGGGTTGTCGATGACGAAGCGCGCCCCGATCAGCTCGTCGGCAAAGTCGATGGTTGCCCCGGCCAGGTAGGGCAGCGAGACGGGGTCAACCACCACCTTCTGGCCTGCGCCTTCCAGCACCAGGTCGTCCGCCTCGGCCTGGTCCAGGCGGATGTCATATTGAAAGCCGGAACAGCCGCCGCCTGCGACGGCCACGCGCAGCGGGCGAACCTCGCCCGAATCGTTGATCTCGGCCAGACGGGCAAAGGCGCGTTCTGTGACTTTCGGCGGCAGGTTCATGGGGCGTTCCCGTTTTCGTCGGCAGGCCCTAAATATAGGGTCCACAGCACCTGTTGCAAGGAAGGCTTCGCCACCGTGACCGCGCCCTATGCCTGCCATCCCGATGCCAGCCGTGGGCGGCTGCATTCGGAACGGATGTCCACCTTCCGCAGCCCCTGGCAGCGCGACCGCGACCGCATCATCCATTCCAGCGCCTTCCGCCGGCTGAAGCACAAGACCCAGGTCTTTGTCGAGCATGACGGCGAGGCCTATCGCGGCGACTACTTCCGCACCCGCCTGACCCACACGATCGAGGTCGCGCAGGTCGCCCGCACGATCGCCGGGGCGCTTGGCCTGAACACCGACCTGGCCGAAACCGTTGCCCTGGCCCATGACCTGGGCCATCCCCCCTTCGGCCATACCGGAGAGGATGCGCTTGCCGCGCTGATGCAGCCTTATGGCGGGTTCGACCACAATGCGCAGGCCCTGCGGATCGTGACCCGGCTGGAGCGGCACTATGCCGATTTCGACGGGCTGAACCTGACATGGGAGGCGCTGGAAGGCATTGCCAAGCATAACGGTCCCGTCACCGGCCCCCTGCCCTATGCCCTGGCCGAGGTGAATGCCACCTGGGATCTGGAACTGCACACCAATGCCAGCGCCGAAGCTCAGGTGGCGGCCGTGGCCGACGACGTGGCCTACAACCACCACGACCTGCATGACGGCCTGCGCGCTGAGCTGTTCACCGAGGACGAACTGGCCGAACTGCCCGTCGTGGGCCCCGCCTTCGCCGAGGTGGACCGCCTTTATCCGGGCCTGGATCCCACCCGCCGCCGATACGAGGCCTTGCGCCGCGTCTTTGGCGTCATGGTGGAAGACGTGATCGCCGTCGCCCAGAACCGGCTTGCCGGGCTGCAGCCGCAGTCGGCGCAGGAAATCCGCGACATGGAGGGGCCGATCATCCGCTTTTCAAAGCCGCTTTACCAGAACATCAAGGCGATCAAGTCCTTTCTGTTCACGCGCATGTATCGCGCGCCCTCGGTCGTGGTGGAGCGCAGCAATGTCACCGCGATGCTGAACGACCTGTTCCCGCTGTTCCTGCACGACCCGTCGCAGATGCCCGACCATTGGTGCCAGGTCGCCAGGGCTGCAGGGGACGAGACGCAATGCGCCCGTGTCGTCCTTGATTACGTCGCAGGCATGACCGACCGCTTTGCCATCGCCGAACATCAGCGGCTGCTGCCGAACCGCTGATATTTGCCCCATGTCTGAACCGAAGCCTTGCCGCTGCGTTCGACATGCGAAAGCATGAACGCATGGAGGACCAGGCATGTTCACACGCAGCGGATCGGCCGCATGGCAAGGCGGGCTGAAGGATGGCACGGGCACGGTATCGACCCAGTCGGGCGCACTGAACGGCCTGCCCTACGGCTTCAACAAGCGCTTCGGCGATGAGCCCGGCACCAATCCCGAGGAACTGATCGGCGCGGCCCATGCCGCCTGCTTCAGCATGGCCCTGTCCAACGAAATGTCCGGGGCGGGCATCGGCAACATCTCGATCGAGACCACCTCGAAGATCACGCTGGAAAAGGACGGCGAGGGCTTCTCGGTCACCAAGGCGCATCTGGTCACCCGCATCTCGGGCGATGGCGACAAGGCGCGGATCGAGGAACTGGCGCAGAAGGCCAAGGCGGGCTGCCCGATTTCCAAACTGCTGAACGCCGAGGTCACCATGGACGCGACGGTCGCGTGATGCGTATCCGGATCGGGCACGAGATGACGATTCAGGTGTCGCAGGACACGCCGCTGATCAGTCTGACGACCCCAGAGGCGGCGCGCCACCGGGACTATGTCTTTCCCGAAGATTTCAGGACGACGCCCCATGTCCCGGTCCAGAACTATGTCGATCGTTTTGGCAATATCTGCCGGCGCATGGTGGCGCCGGCGGGCACTTTCACGATTTTCAGCGACATCACCCTCAACGACCCCGGCGCGCGCGACGAGGCCGACTTCAATGCCGCCGAATGGCCAGTCGAGGCCCTGCCCCCCGAGGTTCTGGGCTTTCTGACCGCATCCCGCTATGTCGAGACGGATCTGGTCAGCGACGAGGCCTGGGCGTTGTTCGGCAATGTCGCGCCGGGCTGGAACCGGGTCCAGCATATCGTCGATCACGTGAACGGCAGCATGGTCTTCGACTACAAGCTGGCATCGCAGTTCCGCACCGCGGCCAGCGCCCGCAGCGATGGCGTGGCCGTCTGCCGCGACTTCGCGCATCTGACACTGGCCTATCTGCGCGCGCTGAACATCCCGGCGCGCTATGTCAACGGCTATGTCGGCGATATCGGCGTGCCCGCCGCCGCCGCGCCCATGGACTTCGCGGCTTGGATCGAGGTGTTCCTGGGCGGCAAGTGGTGGACCTTTGATCCCCGCAACAACCAGCGCCGCATCGGCCGCGTGGTGGTGGCGCGCGGTCTGGACGCGGCCGACGTGCCGCTGATCAACAGCTTCGGCCCCCATGCCCTGACCAACTTCCGCGTCTGGTGCCACCCCGTCGATGAGCAGGGGAACGAACTGGACGGCATGCTGTTTGCCTGATCCCGGCATACTGTTGCATACCGATTGCCTATCGGCCTCGCGGCGGCTAGAACCGCGCCAAACCGCGAGGGAGCCTTCCGATGACCAAGACCCGCACCGAAACCGACAGCTTTGGCCCGCTTGAGGTTGATGCCAGCAAATACTGGGGCGCGCAGACGCAGCGATCGATCCAGAACTTTCCCATCGGCTGGGAACGCCAGCCGGTGGCGATCATCCGCGCGCTTGGGGCGATCAAGCTGGCGGCGGCACGCGTGAACCAGGCCAATGGCGATCTGGACCCGGCCATCGGCAAGGCGATGGAGCAGGCCGCGACCGAGGTCTTCGAGGGCAAGTTTGATGACAACTTCCCGCTGGTCGTCTGGCAGACCGGTTCCGGCACGCAGTCGAACATGAATGCCAACGAGGTGATCTCGAACCGCGCCATCGAGATCCTGGGCGGCGAACTGGGTTCGAAGAAGCCGGTTCATCCGAACGACCACGTGAACATGGGCCAGTCGTCGAACGACACCTTCCCGACCGCGATGCATGTCGCCATCGGCATGGTCGCCCGCGACACGCTGATCCCCGGTCTTGAAAAGCTGCACGACGCCCTGGTCGCGAAGTCCGAGGAATTCAAGGACATCATCAAGATCGGCCGCACGCACACGCAGGATGCGACGCCCCTGACGCTGGGCCAGGAATTCGGCGGCTATGCCCATCAGGTCCAGAAGGGCATCGAGCGGGTGAAGCTGGCGCTGACCGACATCTATGAACTGGCGCAGGGCGGCACCGCCGTCGGCACCGGGCTGAACACCAAGAAAGGCTGGGACAAGGCAATCGCGGCAGAGATCGCGAAGATCACCGACCTGCCTTTCGTGACCGCGCCGAACAAGTTCGAGGCCCTGGCGGCGCATGACGCGATGGTCTTCTTCTCGGGCGCGCTGAAGACGATTGCGGCATCCTTGTTCAAGATTGCCAACGACATGCGCCTGCTGGGCTCGGGCCCCCGTTCGGGTCTGGGCGAACTGATCCTGCCGGAAAACGAGCCTGGATCGTCCATCATGCCGGGCAAGGTCAATCCGACCCAGGCCGAGGCGCTGACCATGGTCTGCGCCCATGTCATGGGCAATGACGCCGCTATCGGCTTTGCGGGCAGCCAAGGGCATTTCGAGCTGAACGTTTATAACCCGATGATGTCCTACAACGTCATCCAGTCGATGCAGCTTCTGGGCGATGCGGCTGGATCGTTCACCGACAACATGGTCGTGGGCACGCAGGCCAATGTCGCGCGGATCGACAAGCTGATGAAGGAATCGCTGATGCTGGTGACGGCCCTGGCGCCGACCATCGGCTATGACAACGCCACCAAGGTTGCCAAGACCGCGCACAAGAACGGCACCACCCTGCGCGAGGAAGCCATCGCCCTGGGCTTCGTGGATGGCGAGACCTTCGACCGGGTGGTCCGCCCCGAGGACATGATCAGCCCCAAGGGCTGATCGCCGCTTGACCCGATCGGGCCGGGGCGCGGTAGAATGACCGCTCCCCGGCTTTTTCATGGGATCCAAATGACAAAGATCATCAACCTGCGGCAGGCCCGCAAGCAGCGCGACCGCGATGCGAAGCGCACGGTGGGCGATGCAAATGCCGCGAAGTTCGGCGAGGCGAAGCCTTTGCGCCAGGCGCGCGAGGCGGAAGCCGACCGCGCCGCCCGGGCGCATGAGGCGCATCGCCGCGAGGATGGCGAACAGGGTGATTGACCTGCCGCCCATGACCCCGCCGATGAAGCGGTCGGTGACGATTGACGGGCATCGCACCTCGGTGTCGCTGGAGGATGCCTTCTGGCGCGGCATTGCCGATGCCGCGAAGGCGCGCGGCGTCACGCGGGCGCAACTGATCGGCCAGATCGATCACGCCCGCCCGCCCGAGGTCGGGCTGGCAACGGCGCTGCGGCTGTTCGTGGTTGCCGAAATGCGGCGGGGTTGATTTGCGTCCCGCGAAGGCCGGGGGCGCTTCGCCCCCCGCTCGGGCCTACCGGGCTCTTCCTCGCTGAAAAAGATCCACTGGACCTTTTTCCGGACGCTCGAAAGCCCCGAGGATATTTGGGTGAAGAAGATCAGGTGCGCAGGGTGCCGCCGGTCGCCTTCTGCACCTTTTCGATGATCTTCTGGCTGACGGCCTCGATTTCCGCGTCCGTCAGGGTCTTGTCGCGCGGTTGAAGGCGGGCGGTGATGGCGATCGACTTCTTGCCGCCCTCGAGCCCTGCGAACTGGTCGAAGACCGTCACGCTGTCGATCAGCGCCTTGTCGGCCCCCGCGGCGACATTGACCAGGGTCAGCGCCTCGACCTGCGGATCAACCACGAAGGCGAAGTCGCGCTCGACGGCCTGCAGTTCCGACATGACAAGCGCCGGGCGGGTCGCGCTGCGCGCCTTGGGGAAGGGCACGTTGGCGATCCTGACGGTGAATGCTACCGCCGGACCCTTCACGTCGAGCGCGCGCAGGATGCGTGGATGCAACTCGCCGAAGGTCGCCAGCACGTTGGGGCCAAGGGCGATGTTGCCCGCGCGGCCCGGATGCCACCAGGGGTCCAGCTTGCGATTGATCTGAACCTTGGCGGGCGCGCCGATGGCGGCCAGCACGGCCTCGGCATCCGCCCGGGCGTCATAGAGATCGACCTTGCGGCGACTGCCGAAGGGATCGCGGGGCGCAGTATTGCCGATCATCAGGCCGGTGATCTGGGTGGCCTGCTCGCCCGGCTCGCCGCCTGCAAAGACCGGCCCCAGTTCGAACAGAGCCAGGTCAGCAAAGCCGCGCGCCTGGTTGCGGGCTGCGGCGGCCAGAAGGCCCGGCAGCAGGTCGGGGCGCAGATGCGTCATCTCGCTGCTGATCGGGTTTTCGACCTGAACGGCATCTGCGCCGCCGCCGAACAACCCGGCCGAGGCGCCGTCGATGAAGCTGTAGGTCACGCATTCGTTGTAGCCAAGCGCCGCCGCCTGCCGCCGCGCGGCCTTCTCGCGGACCTGCAGGGGCGTCAGCACGGGCTTCGGCACGCCGGGACGCGGGCGCGGCAGGGGCTGGCCCTGCAGCTTGGTGAGGCTGGCGATGCGGGCAATTTCCTCGACCAGGTCCGCCTCTCCCAGGATGTCAGGGCGCCAGGAGGGAACATGCGCCATGTCGCCCTCCATCCGGAAGCCAAGCGCGGTCAGCGTTGCCCGCTGCACATCCGCCGGAATGTCCAGGCCGACCAGGCGGGCGGTGCGGGCCGTGTCCAGAGGGTACGCGCGGGCGGTGCCGGGAACGGCGCCGGCCTCGACCACCTCCGAGGGTTCGCCGCCACAGAGATCCAGGATCATCTGCGTCGCAAGCTCCAGCCCCGGGCGGGTGAAGGCGGGATCGACGCCGCGTTCGAAGCGATAACGGGCGTCGCTGTTGATCTTCAGCGCGCGGCCGGTCGCGGCAATGGCGATCGGATCCCAATAGGCACTTTCCAGGAACACGTCGGTGGTGTCATCCGAGCAGCCGGAATGTTCGCCCCCCATGATGCCCGCGATGCTTTCGGGACCATTGTCGTCGGCAATCACCATCGCGCCTTCGGGCAGCGCATAGGTCTTGCCGTCAAGCGCCAGGATCTCCTCGCCAGCGGCAGCCGGGCGGACATGCAGGTCTCCGGAAACCTTTTCAATGTCAAAGACATGCAGCGGACGATTCAAGTCATACGTGAACAGGTTCGTGACATCGACCAGCGTGTTGATAGGGCGCAACCCGATGGCACGCAGGCGCTGCTGAAGCCATTCCGGCGAAGGGCCGTTCCTGACGCCCCGGATCACGCGGCCCGCGAAATAGGGCGCCTTGTCCGCGATGGCCGGATCGGTGGCGACGGTGACAGGACTGGGGAAACGGCCGGTCACGACCGTATCGGCCACCGGCTTCAACGTCCCTAGGCCGCGGGCCGCCAGATCGCGCGCGATGCCATGGACGCCAAGCGCATCGGGCCGGTTGGGGGTGATCTTGATGTGGATCATCGGATCCACCTTCTCGGGCGTATTGGCGGCCAGCCAGTCCACGAAACGCTCGCCGACCTCGCCCGAGGGCAGCTCGATGATGCCGTTATGTTCGTCCGACAGTTCCAGCTCGCGTTCAGAAGCCATCATCCCGTGGCTCTCGACGCCGCGGATCTTGCCCACGCCCAGGGTCACGTCGATGCCGGGCACGTAGTCGCCGGGCTTTGCCAGCACCACGGTGATCCCCTCGCGCGCGTTCGGCGCGCCGCAGACGATCTGCTTCTCGCCCTCGTCGGTCAGCACGCGGCAGACGCGCAGCCGGTCCGCATCGGGATGCTGTTCGGCATGCAGCACGCGGGCCAGGGTGAAGGTTTTCAGCTTGGCGGCGGGGTCGCGGACCTCCTCAACCTCCAGGCCAAGGTCGGTCAGCGCCTCGGTGATCTGGTCAAGGGTGGCGGTCGTGTCGAGATGCTCTTTGAGCCAGGAGAAGGTGAACTTCATGACGCAGCTTTCCGGTTCGCGCTTGTGGCGTTTGCCTGCCTTGAACCGTTCCGGGACGCGATGGTCAAGCGTCAAGCCCGATTTTGCCGGCAAGCGGAGTGTCTTTCAGCGGCTAACTATTGTTTATCGCCCATGGAAATGCCACGGTCCGCCCGAAATCCGGCACCCGCCGCCAGAGGTCTTCCGTGTTCCATCGCCTTTCCGTCCTTGCCTGCCTGACCGTCCCATCAGCATTTGGCCTGCCCGCCCTGGCGCAGGAAACGCCCCAGTTCTGCGGTGCAACACAGGTCAAGTGGCTGGCCGAGGACGAGGCCGGGCAGGACATCACGTCCGCCGAAGCCCCACTTTCGGCCCGCGTGCAGGTCACCGGCGGGCAGCCGTCCGTTCTGGCCTTTCGCAGCACCGCGGGAAGCCAGGCCCTGCGCATCGAAGCCAGCACGGACAGCGGCGATCCTGCCGTCTCGCTGATGACGGAAGACGGCGACATGATCGCGGAGAACGACGATTCGCCCGGTTCGCTGAATCCCCGCCTGGATGTCTCGGTAGGGCCCGGCGCCTATTGCATCGCGGTCCGTTCGGTCGGCGACAGCAACATGACCGCCACCGTGCAGGTCTCGCGCCCCGAACAGGCGGTGCTGCTGGAGGAGAACGAGGAAAGCACCGGCAGCAACCAGATTGCGGCCTGCACGCCCGATACTCCGGCCGCCCTGCTGGCCGAGGGTGCGCTCGACGGGCAATTGGCCCAGGGGCCGGTCAGCGCGACGCAAGAGGGCACGGAGGTTGGCTATTACCGCTTTACCTTGCCGCAGACTGTACCGTTGACGCTGCGCGCCTCCAGCCCGACGCTGGATTCCTATCTGAAGCTGTTCGACGCCCAGGGCATGCTGATCGCAGAAAGCGACGATGCCGATGGGCTGAACGCGCGGCTGGATTTCCTCTCGGCCTTGACCCCTGGCGAATACTGCATCGGCGCCGCCGCCCTGACGAGGCAGCCGGGCCAACTGACCATCAGCGCCGAAAGGCTGGAACCCGAGAACTTCCTGCGCAATGCCTATCGCAAGGGCGAACTCAGCCCGCCCGCCGACGGAAGCTATCCCGTCCAGCAGATCGACCCGTCGCAGAAACAGAGCGTGATCCTGCATGACGGGACCGCGCAGTGGATGGCCCTGGACCTGGACCAGCCGACAGTGCTGATCATCAGGGGCTATGGGTCCTTTGCGGGCTCCGATCCGCGGCTGGTGCTGTTCGCCGCCTCGGGCGCGCTGGAGGCCGAGAATGACGACGTGGACGGCGGCACGGATGCGCGCCTTGGGCCGGTCCTGCTGGAGCCGGGCCGCTATCACCTGGGCGTCCTCGATGTCAGCCGCAACAACGGCACTGCCGGCCCGATCCGCCCCATCGGCCTGAGGTTCGAGCGTTTTCAGCGGGTCGAGTGATCCTTGCGCGCCACCCGGCGCTTCCTATCTATTCATGGGGCGGATAATCGCCCGGGAGGGAGAGACCTTTGGCGGACAATGTCCAGCAACAACTGCTGATCGAACAGCGCGTGGCGAACGAATCGAAATCGCAACTGGTCGCCTATCTTCTGGCGATCCTGCTGTGGGGATGCGGCGTCCACCGCATGTATCTGGGCCGGTGGGCCAGCGGCATCGTGATGCTGGTCCTGTGGGGCATCGGCTGGTTGACGGCGCCGATCCTGATCGGCTGGATCCCGATCGCCCTTGTCACGGTCTGGGCGGTCATCGACCTGTTCCTGATCCCCGGCATGATCCGCGATGACCAGGCAGTGATCCGCCAGCGCCTGATGGCTGGCCGCCCGTAACAAAAAAGGCCGCGCGGCACGTGCCGGCGCGGCCCTTTTTGTCAGGTCAGGCGGCCTATTTCGGCGCGATCATCATGACCATCTGCCGGCCTTCCAGCTTGGGCATGGATTCGATCTTGCCCGCCTCGCCCACGTCGTCCTTGACGCGGTTCAGCAGTTCCAGGCCCAGATCCTGGTGGGCCATCTCGCGGCCGCGGAAGCGCAGGGTGACCTTGACCTTGTCGCCCTCGCCCAGGAATTTCATGACGGAACGCATCTTCACGTCGTAATCATGGGTATCGGTCCCGGGACGGAACTTGATTTCCTTGATTTCGATGATCTTCTGCTTCTTGCGGGCCTCGGCTTCGCGTTTCTGCTGTTCGTACTTGAACTTGCCGAGGTCCATGACCTTGCACACGGGCGGGGTCGCGTTGGGCGAGATTTCGACCAGATCCAGCCCGGCGTCCTGCGCCATCTGCAGCCCGACCGAGGGCGGCACGACGCCGACATTCTCTCCGTCAGCGCCGATCAGGCGGATTTCGGACACGCGGATGCGTTCGTTCACGCGGGGTCCGGTGTCGCGGGTGGGCGGTGCGTTATGCGGTCGACGGGCTATGGCGATGCTCCTTGGATGGCCAAATCGGAATGAACGGAAAATAAGCGTCAAAGCCCGATGATTCAACCGTATTTGCGGGCGCGCAGGCAATGCGGCCGGATATGGCCCGCCCTGCCCCATCCGCCGCCTTTTCCGCGCGTTTCGGCTGTGCCATAGCTGGCGGCAAATCGACCTATTCAAGGACTGCCCGCCATGCGAATTCTTCTGGCCCTGATCGTGATAGTGCTTCTTGGCGTCGGCGGCTGGTGGATCTGGCAGGATGGCCGTCCACCCCTCGTCGAAAGCCCCGTGGCGACCGAGACCCCGCCCCCCGCCGAAGCCCCGGCCGTGACCGAGGCGACCGAGGCAGCAGCAGATGCAGCGGCCGATGCCGCCGCAGTCGCCGCCGATGCGGCGGCCGAGGCTGCCCAAGCCTCCGAGGAAGCCGGCGTGGCCCCCGTCAGCGACGCCGCCGCCGAGGCCGAGGCCGCCGCCGAGGCCGCGCTGACCGCCGCCGACCGCGCGGCCGAGGCTGCCGCGGCGGCCGGGACCGCCCCCGAGGCAGCCGAGGATGCCGCGACCGCCGCCTCTGACGCCGCCGCAGCCACCGACGAGGCCGCCAGCGCCGCCGCCGCCGCCACGCAGATCCAGTCGCTGCTCACCCCCGAGGGCTTCGATGCCGCTCGTGTCGCACGGATCATCGAGGATGCCGCGATCAGCGACACGCAGAAAGCCACGCTGAAGCGCCTGGTCGAGACTGCGGGGAGCGATCCGGCCCTGCTGCGCCAGGCGCTTGATCAGGTCAAGGCCGTGATGCCGTGACGGCGCACCTGTCGCTGACCGATTTCCTGAAATCGCGTCCTGCGGTCCTGAAGCGCGGCCCGATCGCCATCATCCTTGTCGAGGACGATGCCGTCGTGACGGAAACCCTGCGCCACCATGCGCAGGTCGGCTTTCGGCACATCCTGGCGCTGTCGCCCAGCCCCGTCCCGTTGCCGGAAGACTTGGCGCAGTGCGTCACATGCCTGCACTGGAACACGCGCCGCCCCCATGCCCACCAGGACGCCGTCAACGCGATCCTGGCCGCCGTACCTGCCGGAACCTGGCTTTATTACTGCTACAATGCCGAGTTCCTGTTCTTCCCCTTTTCGGAAACCCGCAGCATCGGCGAACTTCTGGCCTTTCACGCCGAGGAACGGCGCCAGGCGATGCTGACCTATGTGGTCGATCTCTACTCGCCGGACCTTTCCCGCGATCCGAACGCCGTCAGCCTGACCGACGCCATGTTCGACCGCGCGGGCTATTTCGCGCTTGGGCGGAAAGGTCCGGAGGGTCCGCTGGAACGTCAACTGGATTTCCACGGCGGTCTGCGCTGGCGGTTCGAGGAGCATATTCCCACGGCAAGCCGCAGGATCGACCGCATCGCCCTGTTCCGCGCCGCGCCCGACCTGCGCATCGGAGCCGATCGCCGCTTCAACATCCCCGAGTACAACACGTATTCCTGCCCCTGGCACCACAACCTGACCGCCGCCATCGCCTCGTTCCGTGCAGCCAAGGCGCTTGCCACGAACCCTGGCTCCCGCGAGGCCATCGGCAGCTTCCGCTGGCGCAACTCCGAGCCTTTCCAATGGCGGGCACAGCAACTGATGGAACTGGGACTGATAGAGCCGGGTCAGTGGTTCTGATACCCGCCGCCCTGATCTCAGACTCGGCCAGGCCGCCCTTCGGTTTCACGACCTGAAGCATGGGCGTTCAGGGACAGAGGCCTTGATGCCGGTTGAGATCAGGCGAATGGACATGGCAAGCGGGCCTCTGGCGAAGGCGGCTTGCACAAGGAATGCGGAGGCAGCGCGGCGGAGCCGGCCGCGACCGTCAGCCACTCCCCTCAGTCGCCGGTGTGGGCCAGCCCTGCCTGGGGCAGCCAGCCCTCCCACCCCTCCACGCGAGCCTTTTGCCAGCCCTCGACCTTGTACGGGAGCGGACTGATCCCGCATTGCCCGGCCGGCAACTCAGTCACGACGCGCGATTCCGGCGACGGCCAGGCGCGCAGGTTCCGCATGTCGCGGCGCGCCGCGGCGGTGAAGCAGAACTCCGCGTCAGGCAAGGCGGCGATGTAGTGCCGGTGCACCCAACCCGAGTGGTGCCCGTCCTCGACAGGACACCAGGACCCTTCGCAGGCGGCAGTCACTATGAGCCCACAAGAGCCATAGGCAAAACGCTCGCGAATTGCGGCATTCGCGCCCGGCTTGGCCCTCAGGTTCAGCCGGTCGTCAGCACGAACGTTCACGACGCAGTGCTCTGCGCCGCGCACGACCGGCTCCGCGGCCGCTGGCGTGACGGCGCCCAGACAAAGGGCGGGAATGATGAGCGGCAGGGCGAATCTGAGCAATGTTGGCCTCGTGCAATAGGAACCGGCAGCCGGGGCTCTCTTGAGCAGAGTGCCGCCATAGTCAAGGCGGAACCCCCGGGGCAGGCGCAATCCCGGGCCAACGGCAAAAACGCCCAACTACCTATCCGAAGGCATTGCAGCGGGCTGTCTATTCTGCCGCGGATCACGCAGCCAGGACGCGCGCTGCAGGGCGGGCGAGCGTGCCTGGAGAGATGCAGTGGCAACCTTGGAACTGCAACTTTCTGCTAGCTTGCCAATCCCTTCCGCCCGGAGGAGCCTGACATGATCTGGTCATCGGAGGAGAGGACCATGGCGAACACTCAAACCGTTCTTATTCATCCTGCAGTCGACAACGGCATCAAGCGAGGCAAGCCGGACTTTTCCGGAGGCGTTCTGACCTGTCATTGCACCAGCAAGCCCGTGAAGGTCCGTGTAAGTGCCCAGACCGCGCATAACCACGTTTGCGGCTGCACCAAGTGCTGGAAGCCCAAGGGCGCCATCTTCAGCCAGGTCGCCGTGGTGTCGCGCGACGCGGTCCAGGTCCTGGAGAATGGCGACAAGCTGCAGGTGGTCAACAAGGACGCGCCGATCCAGCGTTACGCCTGCACGGGTTGCGGCGTGCACATGTATGGCCGGATCGAGAACAAGGACCACCCATTCTACGGACTGGATTTCGTGCATACCGAATTGTCAAAGGACGAAGGCTGGTCGGCCCCCGAATTCGCCGCCTTTGTCAGCTCGGTCATCGAATCCGGCGTCGATCCGTCCAGAATGGACGGCATTCGGGCACGACTGCGCGAACTGGGGCTTACTCCCTATGACACATTGTCGCCGCCATTGATGGATGCCATTGCAACGCATGCGGCGAAGCGTCAGGCGAAACCTGCGCCAGCCCAGGCCGGACAAAGCGCCCCTGCTGCATCTGCCGAGGCAAGGCAAGGCGCCGCCACGGAAGCGCAATGGAAGTCGGCCCCGACGCCCCCTGCCAAGAAAAACGAATCGATATTTGCGCGGCTTTTGGACAAGCTCTTTGGCGGTGGTCAGCGTCAGGGTTGATGTTCATCACGCGGGACGACGAGACGGGTTCTGCCGATCTCGTCGTCTGCCAGGGCGCTGATCTTCACCTGTTCAATCCCCCTGGTCTGGCCAAGCTTGCGCATCAGGCAAGGCCTGGGGGTCGCGCCGGGTCGTCCTTCCTCCATCGATTGGAACCGATCCCCTGCCGCCGAATTCATTAGGACGACGGGCAGATCCCCTGACCGAAGCGACGATCAGAGGTGCCTATGTCCGAGCCCCTTCCCATTTGCGTCGAGGCCCTGGTCCTTCTTCGCAACCTTGGCCCGGATGACAGGGTCCTGCATGTGACGCGCGACGGCCAGACGGCAGAGGCTCTGGCCGCCTTCCTGCGCGGGGCGCTGCCGGAACGCCGTATCCTCTTTTTCCCGGCCTGGGATTGCCTGCCTTTCGACGGCGCCTCGCCCACGCCGGACGCAATGGGCCGCCGCATGGCCGTCCTGCACAAGCTTCAGGATGCGCGGCCGGGCGACATCGTCGTGGCGCCGCTTTCCGCCCTGCTGCAACGCCTGCCACCGCAACGGGCGGTGCGTTGCCTCCCGGTCCGGCAGGACCAGCATCTGGACGCGGAAGCCCTGGAAGCCTTTGCCCGCCAAGCCGGGTATGTCGCAGATGACCGCGTGGACGAAGCGGGCGAGATCACCCTGCGCAGCGGCACCATCGAGGTCTTTGCCGGCGGCAATGCGCGTCCCTGCCGGATCGAGATCTCGGACGGGACCGTAACGGCGCTGCGCTGCTTTGACCCGGTCACGCAGCGTTCCACCGGTGACATCGACGTGCTTGACATCGTCCCGGTCACGGAGCTGCCACCCGCCGAGCACCCACCGGAGCGCGGGGCCGAACACCGGCTGTCCAAGGCATGGGAGGCCCTGACGATCCTGCCCGACCACATGGCGGGGGCCCGCATCACCGCCCTGCCCGAGACGCTTGGGGCTGCGGACCTGCGGCAGGCGCGGCTGGCCGAGGCCCGGGCCGAGGCGGAAGCGGATGGCGCCCATCCGCTGCCGGTGGACGCACTTTATCTTGGGGCAGAGGAATGGGCGGAACTGGCGTCCCGCGTCGAGCCGCTGCCCGAAACGGAGTGGCGCGCCGTCCCGGCCTTCGCCGCCGCCGCCCGGCCGCGCGCCCGGCTTGCGCAGTTCCTGGCCAGCGAGGGCGTGGAGGGGCGGCAGGTGGTCTTCGTTGCCGGCTCCGAGGCGGAACGGGCGCGCCTTGCGCGCATGGTCGCGCAGGCGGACGGACGTCCTCCCGAACATGCCGCCAGTTGGGCCGAGTGCGAAGCCCATGACCGCGCGGTCCTTCTGGCCGATCTGGCCGAAGGAGCCGTGACCGAAGATCTGGTGGTGGTCACCGCGCAGGACCTGATGGGCAGCCGGGCCGGATCCTTGGACAAGCGCCTTGCGCCCGCGCTGGCCCTGCCGTCCCCGGGCTTTGCCCTGGGCGACATCGTGGTGCACGAAGACCATGGACTGGCCCGCCTGGAAGGGCTGGAGCCACTGGACCCCGATCGTCCGGGGGCCGAGGCGATCCGCCTGACCTTCGCGCAGGACGAACGGCTGATGGTCCCCACCCATGACGCGGGCCGCATCTGGCGCTATGGCACGGCCGAGGCCGGCGTGAAGCTTGACCGCCTGCGGGGGACCGCGTGGGAGAAGCGCCGCGCGGCCACCGCCCAGGCGCTGGCAAGGCTGGCCGATCATCTCGTGGCGCTCACCCGCGCGCGGGACGCCGCGACGGCGCCGAAGCTGGTGCCCCCGGCCCGCGACTATGAGCGCTTTGTCGCCCGCTTTCCCTTTCAGCCGACGCCCGACCAAGCCGCCGCAGTCCGCGCGGTGCTGAAGGACATGGCCTCGGGGCGGCCCATGGACCGGCTGGTGATCGGCGATGTGGGGTTCGGCAAGACCGAGATCGCCCTTCGTGCAACGGCGGCGGCGGTCCTGAGCGGCTGCCAGGTGGCCATCTGCGCCCCAACCACCGTTCTGGCGCGGCAGCATTACGACACGTTCCGCCGCCGCTTCGCCCCCTTCGGGATAAAGGTCGGGCATCTGTCGCGGCTGGTTACCGGTAAACCCGCAGCCGCCGTTCGCGCAGGCCTTGCCGACGGGACGATCCGAATCGCCGTCGGAACCCATGCCCTTCTGGGCAAGACTGTCGGCTTCGAGGACCTGGGCCTTCTGGTCATCGACGAGGAACAACGCTTCGGTTCCACCCAGAAGGAGAAGCTGCGCAGCATGGGCCAAGGGATCCATGTCCTGTCGATGAGCGCGACGCCCATACCGCGCACGCTGCAGGCGGCGCTGGTGGGACTTCAGGATCTCAGCTACCTTCTGACGCCCCCTGCCCGCCGCCGCCCCATCCGCACACTGCTGGCCGACGAGGATGACGCCACCCTGCGCCAGGCGTTGCTGCGCGAACGGCGTCGCGGGGGGCAAAGCTTCGTCGTCGTCCCGCGAGTCGAAGACATCGCATCCGTCGCGGAACGCCTCGGGCGTCTTTTCCCGGACCTGCGCCTGCGCGTCGCCCATGGCGGTCTTTCCGCCCGCGAGATCGACGAGACAATGGTCGGTTTCGCCAGGGGCGAGGGTGATGTCCTGCTGGCGACCGCCATCATCGAAAGCGGGCTGGACGTGGTGCGGGCGAACACGATGGTGATCCTGCGCCCGGCGCTGTTCGGCCTTGCGCAGCTTCATCAGCTTCGCGGCCGGGTCGGGCGCGGCTCGGCGCAGGCTTACTGCTATCTGCTGACGGCCGAGGGCGAGGATCTGTCGGAGACTGCGCAAAAACGTCTTGGAACGCTGCAGGCCATGGACCGGCTGGGCGCGGGGATGGCCATCAGCGCCGCCGATCTGGACCAGCGCGGCGCTGGCGACCTGCTGGGCGACAAGCAGGCGGGCCATGTGCAGCGCGTGGGGCTAGGCCTTTACCAGGAGATGCTGGCATCCGCCCTGCGGCGCGCCAAGGGCGAGGCGGATGCCCCGCCGCCCCCGCAGGTCCCCGGCGAGCCCGGCCACATTCCCGCCGACTACATTCCCGAACCGGAAACCCGCATGGACCTTTACCACCGCGTCGCGCGCGCTTCGAGTTCGGCCGATGTGGCGCGCCTGGCCGACGAGATCGCGGACCGCTTCGGCACCCCGCCCGAGCCGGTTGATACGCTTCTGCGTGCTGCCCGGCTGCGGGCACTGGCCGGAAGCCTGGGGGTGGCGGCCCTCAGCCTCGGCCCCGAGGGTGTGGCGCTGGACTTTCGGCAGGGCGTGCCCGTGGAAGACCTTGCCTCGCAGCTGTCCAGCCTTGACGGGCTGGCTTGCAAGGACATGCGCCTGACGCTGCACCATCCCGGCCCCGAGGATCGGCTGGAGGTCGCCAGCGACCTGCTGGAGCGGATGGCCTGACAAGAGCCTGCCCGTCCGCCGTGGCGACGCAGGCGGCAATCACGCCGCCGCGCACGGTTTCAATGCCCGCCGCCTGACGCTCCCCTTGCGGGCGGCTTCATCGCCAGTGCCATCAGCGCAAGCCCCATGAACAGCATCGTCAGCAGGGTGAAGACGTCGATGAAGGACATGACCGTGGCCTGCCGGGCCACCTTTCCGACCATCTGGGTCAGCGCCCCCTCGGGCGCCAGGCCGTGGCTGGCAAGGTTCTGTTGCATCATCCGAAGCTGGCTCAGCGCTTCGGGATTGGCCCAGTTCACAGCCTCGTCCAGCCGCGCGGTATGCAGCGCGCGGCGGTCGGTCAGCACCGTGTTGATCAGCGCCAGGCCGACCGCGCCGCCCAGGTTCCGCATCAGGTTGTAAAGCCCCGAGGCGCCCTTCATCTTTGCGGGCGGCAGCGTGCCCAGCGCCAGGTTGTTGATCGGCACCATGCAGATCATCAGGGACAGGCCCCTCAGCACCTGCGGCCAGAACAGCTCGTTGAAATCCCAGTCGGCGGTCATCCCGGTCAGCATCCAGGACGACGTCCCGAAACCCACGAAGCCGCAGAGCAGCATCAGCCGCAGGTCCATCTTCGACGACAGAACCCCCGCCAACGGAGCCGACACGAACATCGCAAGGCCTGACACGAAGACCGTCTTGCCGATCATCAGGCTGTCGTAACCCCGGATCGCCGACAGATAGAGCGGGTAGAGATAGGTCATGCCGTAAAGGCCTATCCCCATCACGAAGGAAAAGACCGACCCCACGGCGAAGTTGGTGTTGGCGAAGGCTGAGAGATCGACCAGCGGCTCGTCGCAGGTAAAGGCGCGCCAGAAGGTGACCACGCCGCCGACGATCATGACGACGAACAGCATGGCCACGGCCTCGTCCTGGAACCAGTCGTTGTTCGGCCCCTCCTCCAGCACGAATTCCATCGCGCCCAGGAAGGCCGCCAGCGCCGCCAGGCCGGTCCAGTCGAACTTGTGGAACAGCGACCATTCCGGCTTGTCGAAGTCCACCAGGGCCAGCACGCCGATGGTGATGCCGATGCCGGCGGGCACGTTGACCAGGAACAGCCAGTGCCAGGACAGCGCATGGCTGAGATAACCGCCGACCGTCGGCCCCACCGTCGGGGCCAGCGTCGCGACAAGCCCGATCAAGGGCGAGACGACATTGCGTTTCGCAGGCGGAAAAATCGTGAAGGCCGCGGCAAAGACCGCGGGGATCATGCCGCCGCCCAGGAAACCCTGCACGCCGCGCCACAGGATCATCTCGTTGATCGAGGACGAGGTGGCGCAGAGAAACGACGCCGCCGTGAAGCCCGCCGCCGATATGGCGAACAGATAGCGCGTGGACATCATCCGGCCCAAGAAGCCCGACAACGGGATCATCACCACCTCGGCGATCAGGTAGGAGGTCTGCACCCACGAGATCTCGTCCGAGGAGGCCCCCAGCCCCGCCTGGATTTCCGGCAATGATGCCGAGACGATCTGGATGTCCAGGATCGCCATGAACATGCCGAAGACCATGATGAAGAACGCGGCGACCCGCCGCGGCGTCAGCTCGGGCGCGGCGGCGGCTTCGGCGGGGGCGGTCATCACTCGGCCTCGGCCAGGCGGGCCGTGTCCGTGCCAGCGGCGTCCGTGCCGGTGCGCGTGTCGATCGCGACCTCGACCGACAGGCCCGCGCGCAGGCCGGGCGTGCCCTCGGGCAGTTCGATGCGGACGGGAACGCGCTGCACGATCTTGGTGAAGTTGCCTGTCGCATTGTCGGCGGGCAGCAGCGAGAAGACGGCGCCGGTGGCAGGCGCAACCGACACGACGCGGCCCTCGATTTCCGGACCCTCGAAGGCATCAACCGACAGGCGGGCGGTCTGGCCGGCGCGAACCTCGGCCAGTTGCGTTTCCTTCAGGTTGGCCTCGACATACATTCCCCGATCGGGAACCACCGCCGCCAGACGGGCGCCCGCGCTGACCAATTCGCCCTGCTTGATCGCGATATTGGCGACCGTTCCGTCGAAAGGTGCGCGAAGGACGGTGAAGTCCAGGTCGCGCCGGACCTGCGCCACGGCAAGCTCCAGTTCGCGGCGGCTCGCCTCGGCCTCGGCCCGCTGCGCCTTCAGAACCTCCACTTGGGCCCCGGCGCCGGTGATCGCGGCGCTTGCCGCATTGCGGTTGGCCTCGGCCGTTGCCAGAGCCTCGTTAGCGTCGTCCAGATCCGCCTGGGAGGTCACGCGGCGCTCCGCTAGGCCCCGGGCCCGCTCGGCCGAGGTGCGGGCTGCGATCAGCACCGCCTCGGAGGCGGCAAGCTGCGCCTCGGCCTGGACGACATTGCTTTCGGCCGCAGCGACCTGCGCGTCGATCCGTGTCAGGGTGCTAGACAGTTCCGCAAGCCTGGCCTGCGCCTGCTCCAGCGCGATCCGGTAATCGCCATCGTCGATGCGCAGCAGCACGTCGCCCGCCCGGACATGCTGGTTGTCGGCAACCGGAATGTCTACGACATAGCCGGTGATCTTGGCCGAGATCAGCGACAGATCGGCCTGGACATAGGCATCGTCGGTCGAAACCAGGAAGCGCCCCTCGCTCCACCACTGCCAACCCTCGTAGCCGCCTGCCAGCAGGGCAACCAGCGCAAGCCCGCCCCCGATCATCTTCTTGCGACCCCTCGCAACGCGCGGCTGCGGCGCGGGTGTGTCGGACGCAGCCGGGACGACCGCGTCGGTCGCAGGCGTCACGACAGGCTGATCCGCCTCGGGTCGTTCATGACGGGACATCGAAAGCTTACCTGGCTTGAAGTGGATATCGAACCAACTGGTTCGATGGCGACAATAGCGCCGCGCGGCGGAAATTTCAATATTCCATCGAACCCTGCGGTTCGATTAGGATCGGACCATGACCCATGACCCCTCTGCTTCTCCGGAAGCCCCTTCCCGCCGCCACGCCGCCGGAGAGGACCCCCGCAAGCGCGAACAGATCCTTGCCGGTGCCTGGCACGAGTTCATGGAAAAAGGCTTTGACGCCGCCACCATGAACGGGATCTGCCGCGCGGCGGGCGTGTCCAAGGGGACGCTCTATGTCTATTTCCGCGACAAGGAGGACCTGTTCGTCGCCCTTGTCGAACATCGCCGCGCCCAGATCGCCGAGCAGTTGCGCGCCGCCCTTGCGATCCCCGGCGATATCGAGGCGCGGCTGACCGCCTATGCCGTCGCGCTGATCAGGATGCAGACCTCGTCCGATGTGCTGCGGGCGCAGCGGATCGTGGTGGCCATGGCCGAACGGATGCCCGACCTTGCCCGCCGCTTCTACGATGCCGGGGCACGGCAGGTGCTGGGCAGCCTTGGTCGCTGGCTGATCGAGGCGGAGGAAGCGGGCCTTTTGCGCATCCCCGACGCCGAACGCGCCGCGCAGCAGTTCACCGAACTGGCCATGGCGGGCGTCTGGCGACAATGCCTGTTCGGCCTGCGCCAGGAGCCACCCGACCAGGCCGAGATCGACTCGCTTGCCGCGGATGCCGTGCGGATCTTCATGGCGGCGCATCGCCTGCCCGGGCCGTCCGCGCTGCCCCGTCCCGATGCCTGACTGGACGCCAAGGCCTGCGACGTGGTCTGTAGGCCCGTTGTTCACTGAAAGGAGGATATGATGGTCAACCTTGAAGGCAAGGTCGTCCTGGTTACCGGGGCAAGCCGCGGCATCGGCGCCGCCGCTGCCCGCGCTTTTGCCGAAGCGGGGGCCGTGGTCGGCGTGATGGCACGGAATGCATCGGCCGTGGACGAACTGGCGGCCCGGATCGGCGGCGTCGCGCTGGCAGGTGATGTTGCCCGGTCCGGTGACATGGAGCGCGCCGTGGCCGCGTTGCGTGAACGCGCGGGGCGGCTTGATGTCCTTGTGAACAACGCCGGCCTGATCGGCCCCATCGCCGGGATCGCGGCGGCCGATGTCGATGAATGGTCGCAGGCGGTCGATGTCAACCTGAAGGGGGTCTTCCACGGAATGCGCGCCGCGCTGCCGGTGATGCGCGCCCAGGGTGGCGGAACGATCCTCACCATCGGCTCCGGCGCGGCCCACGCTCCCCAGCAGGGTTGGAGCGCTTATTGCGCAAGCAAGGCAGGCGCCTGGATGATGACCCGCGCCCTGGATCACGAGGCGCGCTCGGACGGCATTCGCGCGATCAGCCTTTCGCCGGGCACGGTGGCGACCGACATGCAAGACGCCATTCGGAAAAGCGGGGTGAACCCCGTCAGCCAGCTTGACTGGTCGGTGCATATCCCACCCGAATGGCCCGCGCAGGCGCTTGTGTGGCTGTGTGGCCCGGACGGAGACGAGTTTCTCGGGGCCGAGGTCTCGCTCAGGGACGAGGCCATCCGCCGTCGCGTCGGCCTTGTTCCCTAAGGGGGATTTGCTGACGCGGATCCAGAGGCGCTGTTGCCGCCAAGGAGGGTTCAGGTGTGCTGGGACGCTATTACCACGCGCGTCCCGGCTTCCTCGCAGACCTTTCGCAAGGTTTCGGGAAGCGGCTGGTCGATGACCACTGCGTCAAGCTCGGCCAGGGACACGACCCGGATCGGCGCCTTCTGCGCCAGTTTTGCGGCATCCGTCACCAGCCAGCGCTCACGCGCCTGGCGCAGGATGGCGCGGCTGACCTGCACCTCGGCCAGATCGAAGTCGAGGATGTCCCCGTCCTCGTCCAGCGCCGAGCAGCCGATGATGGCATAGTCGGTCTTGAAGTTCGCCATGAACTCGATGGTCAGATCCCCGATCAACCCGCCATCGGCGCGTCGCAGCAGGCCGCCCGCCACCAACACCTCGCAACTGTCGTTCGCGGCCAGGATGTTGGCCACGTTCAGGTTGTTGGTCACCACCGTCAGGTTGCGGTGGCGCAGCAGGGCGCGGGCGACTGCCTCGGTAGTCGTGCCGATGTTGAGAATGACCGAGCTGTTGTCGGAAATCTCGGCAGCGCAAGCGCGGCCGATGGCAGCCTTGGCGGCCTCGTTCATGCGGCGCCGTTCCTCGTAGGCGATGTTGCCGGCACCGCTGCGCAGGATCGCGCCGCCATGGACGCGGTCTAGGACACCTTGGTCGGCCAACTCGGCCAGATCGCGGCGGATCGTCTGCGGCGTCACTTCCAGCCGCATCGACAACTCCTCGACGCTGGCCCGCCCGGAGGCGCGCAGGATTTCGAGGATCTGCATCTGCCTGATATTCATCTGCGTCCCTCGTCTGGCAAGGCGGACCGGATGTCCGTTTGTTCAGGAGACCGCGCGCGGTCGATGTGTCAAGCGAAACAGGATGCGCACGAACGAACATCCATGTTGACAGATCGTGCCCGTGGATGTTCGACTTGGCGCGGGGGAGAGAGGAGCGGCAATGTCGGAGACGACGGACCTGTTCGTTACCGGTGGCGGGATTGACGCAACGATGCCGGGCGGTGCGCGGAGTGCGGCGTTGACGGAATCCGAACGGCGCTGGATGATCAAGCGGGAATGCACGCGAGATGCGGAGGGGGTGATGCGGCAACGCCCAAGGCTGGGGCTGCTGATGTCGCCCAGGCCATTCGCGGCGGTCGAGGATTGTGTTGCAGGCGAGAGGGTCGCGGCATGACGCTGGAGCTTCGGCGCGTCACCAAGGAGGTCGCAGGCCAGGCCTGGGTCCATCCGACCGACCTGGCCATGGGGCCGGGCAGCATGAACGTGCTGCTGGGACCGACGCTCTCGGGCAAGACCACGCTGATGCGGCTGATGGCGGGGCTGGACCATCCCACCGCCGGGCAGATCCTGTGGCAGGGCAAGGACGTGACCGGCCAGCGGGTGCAGGACCGGGGCGTGGCGATGGTCTATCAGCAGTTCATCAACTATCCGTCGATGAGCGTTTACGACAACATCGCCTCGCCGCTGCGGCTGCAGCGCGTCCCGCGGGCCGAGATCGACCGGCGCGTGCGCGAAACGGCGGCGATGATGCGGCTGACGCCTTTCCTTGATCGTCGTCCGCTGGAACTGTCGGGCGGCCAGCAGCAGCGCACCGCGCTGGCCCGCGCGCTGGCCAAGGGGGCGGGGCTGGTGTTGCTGGACGAACCCCTAGCCAACCTCGACTACAAGCTGCGCGAGGAACTGCGGGCCGAAATCCCCCGCATCTTCGAGGCATCGGGCGCGATCTTCGTCTATGCCACGACCGAACCCGAGGAAGCGCTGCTGCTGGGCGGCAACACCGCGACGCTGTGGGAAGGCCGGGTGACGCAGTTCGGCCCGACGCCACAGGTGTATCGCGCCCCGCAGGATGCCGTGACCGCGCGCGTGTTCAGCGACCCGCCGATGAACTTCAAGCGCATCGAGGTGAAGCGCGGCGAGGCGGCTCTGGACGAAGCCCGCTGGCGCGTGGATGTCACCGATGGCCAGTATACAGCAGGCTTCCGCGCGCCCCATCTGACGCTGGAGCAGAGCCCGCGCGCCGTTCCTCTGGTCGCGCAGCTTGACGCGATCGAGATCACGGGGGCGGAGACATTCCTGCACCTGCTGCACGGTGAGGACCGCTGGGTCGGGCTGGTTCCCGGCGTGCGGAAGCTGCCGCCGGGGGCGCCGCTGACCCTGTGGCTGGACCCGGCGCATGTTTATCTGTTCGACGACGGCGGCCGCCTTGCGCGCGCCGCCCCTTCCGCGGCGGCGGCGTAATGGCGCGGATCACGCTGGATTCCCTTGCCCACAGCTACAGCCCCGCGCCCGGGGCGGAAGGCGACTGGGCACTGAAGCCGATGTCGCTGACATGGCGGGACGGCGGAGCCTATGCGCTGCTGGGCAGTTCCGGCTGCGGCAAGACGACGTTGCTGAACATCATTTCGGGCCTTCTGCACCCCACCCGCGGGCGCGTGCTGTTCGGCGACCGCGACGTGACGGATCAGCCGACGGCTGCGCGCAACATCGCACAGGTGTTTCAGTTCCCGGTTGTCTACGACACCATGACGGTCCGCCAGAACCTCGCCTTCCCGCTCAGGAACCGCGGCCTTCCCGCCGACCGGATCGCCGCGCGGGTCGATGCGGTGGCCCGCATGATCGGGATGCAGGATGCGCTTGACCGGCGCGCGCAGGGGCTGACCCCGGATGCGAAACAGAAGATCAGCTTGGGCCGGGGGATGGTCCGGCAGGACGTGAACGCGATCCTGTTTGACGAGCCGCTGACGGTCATCGACCCGCAGATGAAATGGGAACTGCGCACCCAACTGAAGGCGCTGCACCGCGAGTTCGGCCACACGATGATCTACGTCACCCACGACCAGACCGAGGCGCTGACCTTCGCCGACGAGGTGGTGGTCATGTCCGAAGGCCGCGTGGTGCAGGCGGGCACCCCCCAGTCGCTGTTCGATGCCCCGGCGCATACCTTCGTGGGCTATTTCATCGGCTCGCCCGGCATGAACCTGCTGGATGCGCAGGTTTCAGGTGGGACCGCCCTTGTTGCAGGGACCACGATCCCGCTGGCGGCGCCCTATGCCGCGCCGAAGGGCCGCGTGCAGATCGGCATCCGCCCCGATGCCGCGCGGCCCAGCGCAGGCGAGGGCCTGCCCTTCCGCCTTATCCGCACCGAGGACGTGGGCCACCACCGCATCCTGCGCGGCGAGGTCGCCGGCGCACCCTTCAACCTTGTCGTCCCCGAGGACCAGCCGATCCTCGCCGGTTTCGACCGGGTGACGCTGGATCCCGCCCGCATCGGCGTCTTTGTCGATGACTGGCGCATCGAGCCGCTGGAAAGGGCCGCGTGATGGACAAGCCCGTCAACAACCGCGCCTGGTTCCTGGTCCTGCCGGTGCTGGTGCTGGTCGCGTTTTCAGCCGTGATCCCGCTGATGACGGTGGTGAACTATTCGGTGCAGGACACCTTCGGGAACAACCAGTTCTTCTGGAACGGCCTCGGCTGGTTCCAGGAGGTGCTGGAGTCGGATCGCATTCACGCAGCCCTGGGTCGCCAGCTTCTGTTCTCGGCCATCATCCTGTTCATCGAGATCCCGCTGGGCATCTTCATCGCGCTGAACATGCCCAAGCGGGGCTTCTGGGCCAGCCTCGTTCTGGTGCTGATGGCGCTGCCGCTGCTGATCCCGTGGAACGTGGTCGGCACCATCTGGCAGGTCTTCGGACGCGTGGACATCGGATTGCTGGGGCATACGCTGGCGGCGCTTGGCCTCGACTACAACTATGTGAACGACCCCGTGGATGCCTGGGCCACGATCATCGTGATGGACGTGTGGCACTGGACCAGCCTTGTCGCGCTGCTGTGCTATGCGGGGCTGCAGTCCATCCCCGACGCCTATTACCAGGCCGCGCGCATCGACCAGGCGAGCCGCTGGGGCGTGTTCCGCTTCATCGAACTGCCCAAGATGCGGGGCGTGCTGCTGATCGCGGTGCTGCTGCGCTTCATGGACAGCTTCATGATCTATACCGAACCCTTCGTCGTCACCGGGGGCGGCCCCGGCAACGCCACCACATTCCTGTCGATCGACCTGGTGAAGATGGCCATCGGGCAGTTCGACCTGGGCCCCGCCGCGGCCTTCAGCCTGATCTATTTCCTTGTGATCCTGCTGATCAGCTGGGTGTTCTATACCGTGATGACCGCGCAGAGAGAGACCCTGTGATGGCAGCCCTGCGCGCATCCCGCGGCTGGGGCTCGGCACTTGTCATGACGCTTTACCTGTCGTTCCTGCTGGTGCCGATCTACTGGCTCGTGAACATGAGCCTGAAGACCAACGCCGAGATCACCGGCACCTTCAGCCTGTGGCCGCTGAACCCGACACTGGACAACTATCGCACGATCCTGACAGACCCCAGCTGGTACATGGGCTATGTCAACAGCCTGATCTATGTGGTGATGAACACCGCCCTGTCGCTGGCCGTGGCCCTGCCGGCCGCCTATGCCTTCAGCCGCTATCGCTTCCTTGGCGACAAGCACCTGTTCTTCTGGCTGCTGACGAACCGCATGGCGCCGCCCGCCGTCTTTGCCCTGCCCTTCTTCCAGCTTTATTCCGCCATCGGATTGTTCGACACCCATATCGCCGTGGCGCTGGCCCACTGCCTGTTCAACGTACCCCTTGCGGTGTGGATCCTGGAAGGCTTCATGTCGGGCGTCCCGCGCGAGATCGACGAGACCGCCTATGTCGACGGCTATTCCTTTCCGCGCTTCTTCGTGCGGATCTTCATGCCGCTGATCGCCAGCGGCATCGGCGTGGCCGCCTTTTTCTGCTTCATGTTCAGCTGGGTCGAACTGCTGCTGTCGCGCACCCTGACATCGGTGAACGCCAAGCCCATCGCGGCGACGATGACCCGCACCGTCAGCGCCTCCGGCCTTGACTGGGGCGTCCTGGCGGCGGCGGGGGTTCTGACCATCCTGCCAGGCGCCTTGGTGATCTGGTTCGTGCGGAACTACATCGCCAAGGGCTTTGCCCTGGGGAGGGTGTGATGCGCGCGCGTTCCCTTGCTGCAGGCTTCGTCATCGCCGCCCTGCTGATGCTGGGCCTGCTTGCCTGGCTGATCCTGCTGGTCCCCGCCGAGGACGGCGTCCGCGAATGGACGGGCAGCCTCAATCCCGGCGGCTGGATGGCCTGGACCTTTCCGACCGCCCTTTTCTTCTGGGTGATAACCGCGCTGCTGCTGGCCTTCACCTGGGCCGCGATCCGTTTCCCCGAGACGCCGCGCAAGGGCGTTCTCGGCATCCTGACGACCCGGGGCGACCGGCTGTTCATCAGCCTGCTCGGCTCGGCCTTCGTGAACCTCGCCTGGCTTGGCCTTGGAGGAGCGCCAGCCTGGGGAGGACTGCTTGTGTCGCTGATCTACGCCGCGGCGGTGTTCCGCTGGGTGTGAGAACCGGGCCATTCGGCCCATCTGGGGAGGAAACGTTATGAAGTTTTACCTGACGACCGCCATGGCGCTGGCGCTGATGGCGACCGGCGCACAGGCCGGAATGGAGGAGGCAAAGGCTTTCCTCGACAGCGAGATCGGCGACATGTCCAGCCTGGATCGCGCCGCCCAGGAAGCCGAGATGCAATGGTTCGTCGACGCCGCCCAGCCCTTTGCGGGGATGGAGATCAAGGTGGTGTCGGAACCGATCACGACCCACGATTATGAAAGCAAGGTCCTTGCGCCCGCCTTTACCGCGATCACCGGAATCAAGGTCACGCATGACCTGATCGGCGAAGGCGACGTGATCGAGAAGCTGCAGACGCAGATGCAGTCGGGCGAGAACATCTATGACGCCTATGTCAACGACAGCGACCTGATCGGCACGCACTGGCGCTATCAGCAGGCGCGGAACCTGACTGACTGGATGGCGAATGCCGGGAAGGACGTCACCAACCCGAACATCGACATCGACGACTTCATCGGCAAGTCCTTCACCACCGCGCCGGACGGCGACCTGTATCAGCTGCCCGACCAGCAATTCGCCAACCTTTACTGGTTCCGCGCCGACTGGTTCGACGACGAGACGAACAAGGCCGAGTTCAAGGAGAAATACGGCTATGACCTGGGCGTGCCGATCACCTGGTCGGCCTATGAGGACATCGCCGAGTTCTTCACGGGCCGCGAGATCGACGGCAAGAAGGTCTATGGCCACATGGACTATGGCAAGAAGGACCCTTCGCTTGGCTGGCGCTTCACGGATGCCTGGCTGTCGATGGCCGGGAACGGCGACAAGGGCATCCCGAACGGGCTGCCGGTTGACGAATGGGGCATCCGCGTGGATGAAAACAGCCGTCCCATCGGCAGCTGCGTCGCCCGCGGCGGCGACACCAACGGCCCGGCGGCGGTCTATGCGCTGCAGAAATACCTGGACTGGCTGTCCAAATACGCCCCGCCCGCGGCGCAGGGCATGACCTTCAGCGAATCCGGCCCGGTGCCCAGCCAGGGCGAGGTCGCCCAGCAGATGTTCACCTATACCGCATTCACGGCCGATTTCGTCAAGGAAGGCCTGCCGGTTGTGAACGAGGATGGCACGCCCAAGTGGCGGTTCGCCCCCTCGCCCCACGGCGCCTACTGGCAGGACGGGATGAAGCTTGGCTATCAGGACGTGGGATCCTGGACCCTGATGAAATCGACGCCCGATGACCGGGCCAAGGCGGCCTGGCTTTATGCGCAGTTCGTCACCTCGAAGACCGTGGACGTGAAGAAAAGCCATGTCGGCCTGACCTTCATCCGCCAGTCCACGCTGGACCACCAGTCCTTCACGGACCGCGCGCCGAAGCTGGGCGGGCTGATCGAGTTCTACCGCAGCCCCGCCCGGCTGCAATGGTCACCCACGGGGACCAACGTGCCGGATTACCCGAAGCTTGCGCAGCTGTGGTGGCAGGCGATCGGCGACGCGGCCACGGGCGCCAAGACCGCGCAAGAGGCGATGGACAGCCTTTGCGCCGAGCAGGAAAAGGTCATGGAACGGCTGGAGCGCGCGGGCGTGCAGGGCGACATCGGCCCCAAGCTGGCCGAGGAGCAAGACCTTGAATGGTGGAACGCCCATGCCAAGGAAAATGGCGGCCTTGCCCCTCAGCTGAAGCTGGAGAACGAGGATCCGCAGCCGGAAACCATCAACTATGACGAGCTGGTGAAAAGCTGGCAGCAGTGACGGACTTCCCGAGAACCCGGGTTTCCCGGGTTCTCGTTCAACCGGCATTCGCGGGATGATCTCCCACGGGCGGCCAAGACGCGCGCATGTTTCGCGCGCTCGTTGTTCCCTGCGCGCCTGACGGGGCGACCGGGGCAACAATCGTCGCATCCTCTTTCCGCGCAACCCAGCGACACTCTTGCAGCTTCGCGCCGTGCAGGCAAATATCCGCGCACGGAGACAGGAAATCCCTTGCCCGGGGAAGACAACCCCGACAAGTCGACGCGCGATCAGGACAGACAGATGAATATTCAATGGCCCGCCTCCACCTGGCTGCCTGTCACCAGCAGCGAGGTGGCGCAACAGATTGCCTTGCGCGACTGGTCGGCGACGTCCTTGGGCCCGCTTGACGTCTGGCCGCTTTCGCTGCGCGCCATCCTGTCGGCCATGCTGACCTGCCCGACGCCCATGTATCTGGCCTGGGGGCCAGAGCTTGTGTCGTTCTACAATGACGCCTATCGCCCGATCCTGGGTTATCGCGAGCAAAATGCGCTTGGCCGCCCGTTCCGTGACCTGTGGGCGAGCATCTGGGACGACATCTCGCCCCTGGTCGATTCCTGCCTGCGCGGCGAAAGCCAGCAGATGGTGGACATGCCGCTCGACCTCAGCCGCACTGGCGAGCCCGAGGAAAGCTACTGGACCTTCACCTATTCGCCAGTCTTCGGCGACGACGGGCGCATTGCCGGGCTGCTTTGCGTCACGAATGAAACAACGGCGCGGATCCTGGCGGAACGCGCCCGCGCCAAGGCGGACGAGCGGCTGAACCTTGCGATGGCGGCGGGAAACAGTGTTGGCATCTGGGACTGGGAAGTGCCGGAAGACCGCGTCACGGCAGACAGCCGCTTCGCCGCCCTGTACGGGGTCGACAAGGCCATGGCCGCAGGCGGCGCCAGGGTCGAGGAATTCTTCAAGGGCATCCATCCGGACGACCGCCCCCGGGTCGAGGCCGAAGTGGCCCAGGCGGTGCGCACGGTCGGCTTGTTCAGTTCGGAATACCGGCTGCTGCGCGCGGATGGCACGATCCGCTGGGTATCGGCGCAGGGGCGCTCGATTCCCGGCCCGGACGGGCGCTGCATCCGGCTGCCCGGTGTCAGCTATGACATCACCGAGGTGAAGGAGGCCGAACTGAAGCTGCGCGCCGCCAAGGAGGAACGGGAATTCGTCCTGGAACAGATCGGCCGCCAGCGAGTGCTGACCGATCCGAGGGAGATCCTGCACAGATCGTCCGAGGCACTGGGCCGGAGGCTTGGCGTGAACCGGGTGGGCTTCTATCGGCTGACCGGCCCCGACAGCATCTGTCACGAGGCATCCTGGACGGACGGCACGCTGGACCCGCTGATCGGGATGCAACCAACCAACCATTACGGCATTCACGCCGACACCGAGCGCCGGGCGGGGCGGTGCCTGGTCTTCGGCGACAGCCGTCGGGACGCGGATGGCCAGCTTGCGCCCTATGCAGACGAGGGCGTCCTGGCCGGGCTCTGCGTGCCCTTGCTGACCAACGGACGGTGGGCTGCCGGCATCTATCTTCACCAGGCTGCGGTGCGCAGCTGGACCGAGCCCGAAGTCACGCTCGCCAAGGAGATCGTGCAGCAAACCTGGCTGGCGATGGAGCGGGCCGAGGCCCTGCTCAGCCTGAACCGCCGGATCGAGGAACAGGACGCCACCATTGCCCAACGGGAAATCGTCCTGCGGGACGAGTTCGCGCGCCGCGAAGCCGCCGAACTCCAGCTGCGACAGTTGCAGAAGATGGAGGCCGTGGGCCAACTGACGGGCGGCATCGCGCATGACTTCAACAACATGCTTGCCGTGGTCATCAGCGGGTTGAACCTGACCCAGCGCCAGCTGGCCCGGGGCAACACCGATGTCGGCCAGTATATCGAGGGCGCCCTTGAGGGGGCAAACCGGGCCGCCGCCCTGACGCAGCGGCTGCTGTCCTTTTCGCGCCAGCAGCCGCTGGAGCCTGCGGTGGTCGATGCCAACGGCCTGCTGACCGGGCTTTCGGACATGCTGTCGCGGTCCCTCGGCGAAACGATCGTTCTGGAAACACTGCTGCAGCCGGATCTTTGGGCCATCAAGCTCGATCGCAACCAGCTGGAAAACGCCATCGTCAACCTGGCGGTCAACGCGCGCGACGCCATGCCGAACGGCGGGCGGGTCCTGCTTCAGACGAAGAATGTCCATCTGAATGGCAATCAGGCCCGTGCCCTTGGAATGGAGCCGGGCGAGCATGTCCGCATCCGCGTGAAGGATACCGGCAGCGGCATGACGCCCGAGGTGCTGTCCAAGGCCTTCGATCCTTTCTTCACCACCAAGCCGACAGGCCGGGGAACGGGGCTTGGCCTGAGCCAGGTCTATGGCTTCATCCGCCAGTCGGGTGGGCATGTCTCGATCAGGTCGCAGACCGGAGAAGGCACGATCGTCGATCTGTATCTGCCACGCTGCCAAGAGGGCGCATTCCAGACCCCGCGCGACCAGGCGGCTGATGTGCCCCTGGGCCGGCCCGAAGACGTGATCCTGGTCGTCGAGGACGAGGACCGCGTGCGCAGCTTTACCGTCTCGGCCCTGCGCGAGTTGGGCTATGCGGTGCTTGAGGCGGCGTCCGGTACAGCGGCCCTGGCGCTGCTGGACGCTCGGCAGGATATCCGGCTGCTGTTCACCGACGTGGTGATGCCGCAGATGACCGGCCCGCAACTGGTGGACCAGGCGCAGGCCCTTCGTCCCGACCTGCGCGTCCTTTACACCAGCGGATATACCGGCAAGTCGCTGGAAACCGACGACCGGATCAGGTCGGGCGGGAACTTCCTGCCCAAGCCCTTCAGCTTCGACCAGCTTGCGCGCAAGATCAACGACGTGCTGTCCCGCCCGCCGATGGGTTAGCGCCGCCGTTTCGACCGCTTGTTGCCGCCCCGCTGCCCTGCCCGGCCCGCAGTGGACCGGCCCGAGGCCTTGACGGCTTCCTCTGCCGCCTCCTCGATAACGGACTGGCGCGCCAGCGGATCGTCGGCGACAGCCAGTTCGACCGCCTCCAGGCGCTTCACCTCGTCGCGAAGGCGGGCGGCTTCCTCGAACTCCAGGTTCTCGGCGGCCTTGCGCATCTGCGCGCGCAGGGCGTCCAGATGCGCCTGCAGGTTCGCGCCAACCATCGGTCGGTCGACCTTGGTGGTGACGCGCGACTGGTCGGTATCGCCCTGCCACAGGCCTGCCAGCACATCCTCGACGTTCTTGCGAACAGTTTGCGGCGTGATGCCGTGGGCCTCGTTATAGGCCATCTGCTTCTGGCGGCGGCGTTCGGTTTCCGCCATGGCGCGTTCCATGCTGCCGGTGATGCTGTCGGCATAAAGGATCACCCGCCCGTCCACGTTCCGCGCGGCCCGGCCGATGGTCTGGATCAGCGAGGTTTCGGACCGCAGGAAGCCTTCCTTGTCCGCATCCAGGATCGCCACCAGCCCGCATTCGGGGATGTCCAGGCCTTCGCGCAGCAGGTTGATGCCCACAAGCACGTCGAAGGCGCCAAGCCGCAGGTCGCGCAGGATCTCGATCCGCTCGATGGTGTCGATGTCGCTGTGCATGTAGCGGATGCGGATGCCCTGCTCGTGGAAATACTCGGTCAGATCCTCGGCCATCCGTTTCGTCAGCGTCGTGACCAGCGTGCGCAGGCCTGCCGCGCTGACCTTGCGGATTTCGTCCAGCAGGTCGTCCACTTGCATCTCGACCGGGCGGATCTCGATCTGGGGGTCCAGAAGGCCGGTGGGCCGGATGATCTGTTCGGTGAAGACGCCGCCGGTCTGGTCCATCTCCCATTGCGCGGGGGTGGCGCTGACAAAGACCGACTGCGGGCGCATGGCGTCCCATTCCTCGAACTTGAGGGGGCGGTTGTCCATGCAGCTTGGCAGGCGGAAGCCGTGCTCGGCCAGCGTGAACTTGCGCCGGAAGTCGCCCCGATACATGCCGCCGATCTGGGGCACGGAAACGTGGGACTCGTCGGCGAAGACGATGGCGTTGTCGGGGATGAACTCGAACAGCGTGGGGGGCGGTTCGCCCGGCGCGCGGCCGGTCAGGTAGCGGGAATAGTTTTCGATCCCGTTGCAGACGCCGGTCGCCTCCAGCATCTCGATGTCAAAGTTCGTGCGCTGCTCCAGCCGCTGGGCTTCCAGCAGCTTGCCCTCGTCCACCAGCTGCTTGAGCCGGCCCTGAAGCTCGGCCTTGATGCCCTTGATCGCCTGCTGCAGCGTCGGGCGCGGCGTGACGTAGTGGCTGTTGGCATAGATGCGGATCTGGCGGAAGTTGTCGGTCTTCTGCCCGGTCAGCGGATCGAACTCCGTGATCGCCTCAAGCTCGTTCCCGAAGAAGTCGAAGCGCCAGGCGCGGTCCTCAAGGTGGGCGGGCCAGACCTCGACCACGTCGCCGCGGACGCGGAAGCCGCCCCGCTGGAAGGCCGCGTCAAGGCGCTTGTACTGCTGGGCGACGAGCTGGTTCAGGAATTCGCGCTGGTCATAGCTGTCGCCCACGATCATGTCCTGGGTCATCGCCGAATAGGTCTCGACCGAGCCGATGCCATAGATGCAGCTGACCGATGCGACGATGATCACGTCGTCGCGTTCCAGAAGCGCGCGCGTGGCCGAGTGGCGCATCCGGTCGATGGCCTCGTTGATCTGCGATTCCTTTTCGATATAGGTGTCCGACCGGGGGACATACGCCTCGGGCTGATAGTAGTCGTAGTAGCTGACGAAGTACTCGACCGCGTTGTCGGGGAAGAAGCCCTTGAACTCGCCGTAAAGCTGGGCCGCCAGCGTCTTGTTCGGGGCCAGGATGATGGCGGGGCGCTGCGTGGCCTCGATCACCTTGGCCATGGTGAAGGTCTTGCCGGTGCCCGTCGCGCCCAGCAACACCTGGTCGCGTTCGCCCGCCTGCACCCCTTGGGTCAGTTCGACAATGGCGGTCGGCTGGTCGCCCGCTGGCTGGAATTCGCTTTTCATCACGAAGCGCCGCCCGCCTTCCAGCTTGGGGCGGGTGACTTCGATCGGGCGCGCAACCGGCGCGTTGGTATTGTTGTGACCCATGGGCGACCCTTGTGCGGCAGAGCCTTAAGGTGTGTTCCCGGGCGCGAAAGTCAACCGGGACTGCTGACGGTTTGCGGCAGCAGGGGGCGCTCGCGCCCCCTCTTGGCCTGTGGCCAATTCACCCCCTGAGGATATTTGGGTGAAGAAGAACCAGTCAGCGTTTGAAACGAGCGGGGTTCAATTCTGCCCATCCTTGGCCGCCGTCGAACTCCTCGGCGAGGATCTCCGCTGTCACGGGGCCGAGCGTGAACCCCTGGTGGCCGTGGCCGAAATGCGCCCAGAGGTTCGGCTGGTCGGGGACGCGGCCGATCACCGGCAGCATGTCGGGGATGCAGGGACGGCGGCCGGTCCAGGGTTCGGCCTCGACCGGGCTGCCGATGTCGAACAGTTCCCGTGCGGCCCTTTCGCCGTGTTTCAGTTGCGGCGGCGTCAGGCGCGGGTGGCTGGTCAGCTCGGCGGCGGTGGCGATCCGCAAGCCCCGGCGCATCGGCGACAGCACGACCGAATTGCCGAAATCGGCGATCGGATGCTTCGGGGGCGTCTCCATGCGGTAATGGCGGTGATAGCCGCGCTTGAAGACCATCGGCACGGTCAGGCCGAAGCGCTGCAGCAGCATCGGCGACCAGGGGCCAAGCGCCACCACCGCATGTTCGCCCGTCGCCTCGCCTGCCTGCCAGCCCTTCCCGGCGCGGTGCAGGTCGCCCGCGTCGCCGTTGACGATCCTCCCCCCGCGCCTTTCGAACAGGCTCGCGTAGGCCGCGACCAGCCCGCCGGGGTCAGAGCAGGTCCAGGTGTCGGCCCAATGGGTCGCGCCCTCGACCTCGATCTTGATGGCGGGTTCCAGGGCGCGCAGGGCCTTTCCGTCCATCAGCCTGGCCTCGACGCCAAAATCATCGAGGAAGCGCTTGGCAGTGATACGGGCCTTTTCCATCCGCGCGGGGGTGCGATGCACCTCGATGTAGCCGTCGCGGCTGATGATGTTGTCGGCGCCCGCAGCTTCGACGAGGGGGGCGTGACGCTCGGTCGATTGGCGGATCAGCTTGCCCCAGGTCAGCGTTGCCCGGCGGTGACCCGCGGGCAGCGAGTTGATGGCATAGGTCCAGACCGCGTTCAGTTGCGACAACAGGCCCGGCAGGTTCCATTTGACGTCGTAGCCGCGCCCCATGGCGATCTGCAGCAGCGCGCCGGGGGCCAAGGGCATGGCATAGGGCTCGACCGCCTCTGTCTGGATCAATCCCGCATTGCCATAGCTGGTTTCGCGCCCCGGCACGCCGCGTTCGACGATGGTGACCTGATGCCCGCGCGCCTGCAACGCCAGGGCGGTCGTAACGCCCACCATGCCCGCACCCAGAACCAGAATCTCTGCCATATCCGCACCTTGACCCGTGTTTTGGTCAGGGATGCAGACATTCCAGAAATCCGGCAAGGACTATCGCATGATCTTCGGCCTCTACCGAAAACTTTGCAAGATTCAGGCGAAAAGCTCGCGGCAGAAGCTCAAACCTTCGACCAAAGCATCCACTTCCTGCTTCGTGTTGTACATCGCGAAGGAGGCACGGGCGCTGGCGGTGATTCCGAAGAACTCCATCAACGGCATGGCGCAATGGCTGCCCGCGCGGACGGCGATGCCGCGCTTGTCCAGGATGGTGGACAGGTCATGGGCATGGGCGCCCTGCATGGTCATCGAAAAGATCGCGCCCTTTCCCGGCGCATCGCCTTGGACCTGCAGCCAGTTCAGGCTGCGCAGCCGGTCGCGGGCATAATCGCGCAGGGACCGTTCATGGGCGGCAATGTTCTCCATACCCAGATCCATGAGGTATTCCAGCGCCGCGCCTAGGCCGATCTGGTTGACGATGCCGGGGGTGCCCGCTTCGAACCGCAAGGGCGGATCGGCATAATCGACGCCCTCGCGCGTCACCGTCCGGATCATGTCGCCGCCCCCCATAAAGGGCCGCATCTCGGCCTGCCGCTCGCGCCGGATCCACATCGCGCCCGACCCCGAGGGGCCGTAAAGCTTGTGCCCGGTGATGCAGTAGAAATCGACGCCCAGCGTCGCCAGATCGACCGGCATGTGAACCGCCGCCTGAGAGCCGTCCGCCAGCACCGGCACGTCGGTGCCCCGCGCGATGGCGCCCACATCGACGACGGTGCCGGTCACGTTCGACATATGCGTGACGGCGATCAGCTTTGTCCTTGGTCCGACCGCCGCCAGCACCTTTTCAGGCGGCAGGCTGCCGTCGGGTTCCGGTTCCACCCATTTCAGCACCACACCCTGCCGTTCGCGCAGGAAATGCCAGGGCACGATATTAGCATGGTGTTCCAGCACCGACAGGACGATCTCATCCCCCGCCTGCAGGCGCGGCGCGGCCCAGCCATAGCTGGCCAAGTTGATGCCTTCAGTGGATCCGCTGGTGAAGATCACCTCGTCTTCGTGCGGGGCGTTCAGGAAGCGCGCGATGGTCGCGCGGACGCGTTCGTAATTCTCGGTGGCCAGATTCGACAGGAAATGCAGGCCGCGATGGACATTGGCATATTTGTCCTCATAGGCGCGGGTGATCGCGTCGATGACCTGGCGCGGCTTTTGCGCGCTGGCGCCGCTGTCCAGATAGACCAGCGGACGGCTGTTGACCTGCCGCGACAGGATCGGGAAGTCGGCGCGGACCTTGTCGATATCAAAGCTCATTGCGGTATCTCCGGCATGATCCCAAAGGCGGCGGCAAGAATGGACAGAACGAACCCTGCCCCGATTGCGGTTCCGATCAGGCCCATCGTGACCTTCAGCGTGCTGCGGAACCCGTGCAGCGCCTTGGTGAATTGAACCGTCAGCCACAGGAACAGGACCATCGCGGCGATCCCCAGCAGCCCGGCGGCCGAGGGAAGGACCATCGACAGCACAAGTTGGGCGGCCTGAACCAGCAGCAGCAGAACCTCGATCCAGACGGTCAGCAGCAGCGCATCCTCGAACCGGCCCTGGCCCCCGAACATCCGGCCGACGCCGGACATCAGGCCCGCTGCCAGCAGGATGGCCACCATCTGCATCACGGCCATGACCATGGGCTGCTGGCTCAGCATGATGACCTGGACGCTCTCCTCGGCCGGGGCAGCGAACATTGCCGAGGCAAGCCAGGCCAGCAGCGCCGAGACCGACACGGCGGCCAGCAGCGCCATCCAGCGCGCCTGGATCGGCCAGTTCTGCCGCATCAGCAGATGCGCCGCGACCTGCGGATCACGGAAGGACAATCCGACCAATGCCTTGAAGTCGTTGAAACTCATCTTCGCCTCGCCAGCGCCGCAATGCCGGCGCCCCAGATCATCAGAAAGCCCAATCCGCAGACCGCCTGAGTCAGGGTCAGTCCGGGACCCTGACCGACCAGTCCGGCAACCAGTCCGGCCAGCAGCATCGCGGGCGCCACGGCCAGCAGCGCCCAGAACAGCGCAAGCCGGGAGTCGCCGGGCGCCAGTCGCCATGGCGTCAGCCGGGACAGGGCAGAGGTCAGCGCCGCAAGGCCATAGGCCAGTATCGGCATCAGGAACATCACCCCCAGCAACGCACCTGCCATGCGGGCCTGGAAAGGAACCGAGGGGTCAAGCTGCGCCATTCGCGCATTGGCGGGCGCCTGCGCGATCAGGAAGACCAGCATCGCCGCCATCAGCACCACGAGCTTGACCGCTTCCGGCATGGCGGAAAGGCCCCGCACCACCTGGCGCGGGGCCCACCAGCTTTGCAGCACGCGGGGAAGAATGCCCCCCTGCGCGCGCCTTACTGAACCGCGTTCAGGGTCAGCCACACGTCGAGCCGTTCATAGATGCGGTCACGAATCCCATCGTCCTCGACCTCGGCCAGCGCGTCGGCCAGGAAGGACAGGACCAGGAACACGATGGCCCGTTCGCGCGACACCCCGCGCGAGCGGAGATAGAACAACGCTTCCTCGTCGATCGCGCCGGTGGTCGAGCCGTGAGAGCATTTCACGTCGTCGGCATAGATCTCCAGTTCCGGCTTGGCGAGGAATTGGCTGCGTTCGTCAAGAAGCAGCGCCTGGCTGATCTGGTAGCCGTCGGTCTTCTGCGCGCCGGGCTTGACCAGGATCTTGCCCTGGAACACGCCCGTCGCGCCGTTCTTCAGGACCTTCTTGAAGACCTGGCGGCTTTCGCAGCGTTCGGCCCCGTGGGTAACGAAGACGGTGTCGTCCTGATGGAAGGGCGCCTGCGCGCCATCGCCCAACACAGCGGCAGCGATATGGGCCACGGCATCGTCGCCCGCGATGTCGATCACGGCCTCGTTGCGCATCATCGTGCCCTTCACCGACAGGGTGAAGGACTTGAACTGCGCCCTGGCCGCAATGCGGGCGAAGATGTGGCCGATGCCGACCTTGGGATCGACCGCGCGCTTCGAGGCGACATGGTGGAACTTCGCGCCCTCGGCCAGATCGACCTCGATCACGCTGTTCGACCGGGCACCCGACATGCCGGTTTCCAGCAGCGTCAGTTCCGCGCCTTCCTCGACGCGGATGACATGGTGCCAGACCGCGTCCGCGCTGTCCGAGGCGCGGCGATGCACCACATGCAACGGCTTGGCAGGGGTCGCCGTTACGCGGATCAGCAGCCCGTCGCGCGCTGCCACCGTGTTCAGCGCCGCAAAAGGCCGCTTCACGGGTTTCTGGCCCGCAGCCTCCAGCTTGCCATACAGGTCCGCCGCCCAGCTTCCCGCCGCATCGGCCTGGGCCAGGGTCGCGATCTCGACCCCTTCCAGCGCAAGATCGTCCGAAGCGGCCTCGTCGAAGACACCGTCCACGAAGACCAGCGTCAGCTTGTCCAGCCCGTCGAACAGCGGCGTCTCGTCGGCATCCGGAACCGCAAGCGCCGCAGGCACCGGAGCATTGAAGCTGCGCGGATCGGTATAACGCCAGTATTCGTCGCGCGGACCGGGCAGCCCCATGTCCTGCAAGCGCGCCAGAGCATCCCGGCGGGCCGCCGCCGTGAACCCGCCCTGCGGCAGGCTCAGGGCCGCCAGCCGGGCATCCAGCGCACCGGCGGGCTTGGGCGCGCCGTCGATGGTCGGCGTCTGGTCCTTTGCCTTGACTGCGGTGTCAGCCATCAGCCGACCTCCGCCAGAAGATCGCCATAGCCTTGCTGTTCGACCTGAAGCGCCAGTTCCGGGCCGCCCGACTTCACGATCCGGCCATTCGCCATGATATGCACCACGTCCGGCTGGATGTGGTTCAGCAGCCGCTGGTAATGCGTGATGACCAGGAAGCTGCGCTCGGGCGAACGCAGCGCGTTCACGCCGTCCGACACCAGCCGCATCGCGTCCACATCCAGGCCCGAGTCGGTTTCGTCCATGATGCACATGCGCGGTGCCAGCATGGCCATCTGCAGGATCTCGTTGCGCTTCTTTTCGCCGCCCGAGAAGCCCACGTTGACCGGGCGCTTCAGCATATCGGGGCTGATCTGCAGTTCCGCCGCCTTGGTGCGCACCAACTTCAGGAAATCGCCCGAGGACAGTTCCTCCTCGCCGCGCGCCTTGCGCTGCGCGTTCACCGCAGTCCGCAGGAAGGTCATGTTGCCAACGCCGGGGATCTCGACAGGATACTGGAATGCCAGGAACAGGCCCGCGGCCGCGCGTTCCTCGGGCTCCATGTCCAGCAGGCTTTCGCCGTCCAGCGTGGCGGAACCCTCGGTCACCTCATAACCGTCGCGGCCCGACAGGACATAGGACAGGGTCGATTTTCCCGAACCGTTCGGGCCCATGATCGCGTGAACCTGACCGGCGGGGACCTCCAGCGACAGACCCTTCAGGATCTGCTTGTCCTCTTCCTCAAGTTTCACGTGCAAGTTTTCGATTTTCAGCATCTTTTCCTCATCAGATGGTGGCGGCGGTGCCGAAGCCACGGCACCATCATCAAATCCCGTCGTGGCCTCAGCCGACCGAGCCTTCCAGCGAAATGGCGACCAGCGACTGCGCTTCCATGGCGAACTCCATCGGCAGGGCCTGCAGCACCTCGCGGCAGAAGCCGTTGACGACTAGGGCCACGGCCTCTTCCTCGTCCATGCCGCGCTGGCGGCAATAGAACAGCTGGTCGTCATCGACCTTGGAGGTCGTCGCCTCGTGCTCGACGCGGCTCGAGGTGTTCTTCACCTCAATATAGGGCACCGTATGGGCGCCGCACTGGTCGCCGATCAGCAGGCTGTCGCACTGGGTATAGTTGCGGCTGTTGGTGGCGCGCGGGTGCATTGTCACCAGACCACGATAGGTGTTCTGCGCCTTGCCTGCGGAAATACCTTTGGAAACAATACGAGAGCGCGTGTTCCTGCCAAGATGGATCATCTTGGTGCCGGTGTCGGCCTGCTGCATGTTGTTGGCAATGGCGATGGAATAGAACTCGCCCTGCGACTCGTCGCCCCGCAGGATGCAGGACGGGTATTTCCAGGTGATCGCGGACCCGGTTTCCACCTGCGTCCACATCACCTTGGCGCGGGCCTCGCGGCAGTCGGCGCGCTTGGTGACGAAGTTGTAGATGCCGCCCTTGCCTTCCTCGTCGCCGGGGAACCAGTTCTGGACGGTCGAGTATTTCACCTCGGCATCTTCCAGCACGACGATCTCGACCACCGCCGCGTGCAGCTGGTTCGTGTCGCGCTTGGGCGCAGTGCAGCCTTCCAGATAGCTGACATAGCTGCCCTTATCCGCGATGATCAGCGTGCGTTCGAACTGGCCGGTGTTTTCCGCGTTGATGCGGAAATAGGTGGACAGCTCCATCGGGCATTTCACACCCTTGGGGACATAGACGAAGGACCCGTCCGAAAACACCGCGCTGTTCAGCGTGGCGAAGAAGTTGTCGGACTGCGGCACCACGGAGCCGAGGTATTTCTTCACCAGTTCGGGATGCTCACGGATCGCCTCGCTGATGGAACAGAAGATCACGCCGGCCTGGGCGAGTTCCTCCTTGAAGGTCGTGCCGACCGAGACGCTGTCGAACACCGCATCGACAGCCACGCGCCGCCCTTCGGTCGCGGCGATCGCCATGTCCATGGCGGGCGACGGCGAAGCCCCCTCGACGCCGGCGAGGATCATCTGCTCCTTCAGCGGGATGCCCAGCTTTTCATAGGTCGCCAGCAGTTTCGGATCGACCTCGTCCAGGGACTTCGGCTTTACTTCCATGCTTTTCGGGCGGGCGTAATAGAACTGGTCCTGATAGTCGATTTCAGGATAGTTCAGCATCGCCCATTTCGGTTCCGTCATGGTCAGCCAGCGGCGATAGGCTTCCAGCCGCCATTCCAGCATCCATTCCGGCTCGTTGTTCTTTTGCGAGATCAGGCGGACGATATCTTCATTCAGCCCCTTCGGGGCATAGTCCATCTCGATCTCGGTTTCCCAGCCATACTTGTAGCTGCCCATGTTCTGCACGGTCTCGACCGTTTCGCGGTCGACGCCCTCGCGCACTTCAAGATCGATGGTTGCAGTCATCCTTTGTCCTTCCCAAGGCTGGGTGGTCGCCTAGCCGTTGCGTTCGCGCCAGCGTCCATACGCGCTTTCCCACGCATCCGCAAATCGGTTCACCTGATCGTCGCCCATAGCCGGGCTTATCGAGATCCGAATTGCCGATTGCGCGGCCTTATCGTCGAAACCCATGGCCTGCAAAACTCCGCTGGCCCGGACCTTGCCCGAGGAACAGGCCGACCCTGCCGAAATGGCAAAGCCCGCCAGATCCATCTGCATGACCTGGGTTTCACCCTTCCAGCCCGATGTAAGAAGACAGGTGGTGTTCGGCAAGCGCCTTGCGCCTTTTCCAGCAATGATTGTGCCCGGCAAGGACAGCAGCCGTTCCTCCAACGCGTCGCGGCGGGCGGCGACCTCGTCCCAAAGGCCCGCCTCAAGTTCCTTCTGCGCCGCCGTGGCGGCCGCGGCAAAGCCGAGGATGCCAAGCAGGTTCTCGGTCCCGCCGCGGCGGCCCTGCTCCTGCCCGCCGCCGCGGATGATCGCCTCGACATCGGTGCCGCGCCTGACGACGAGGGCGCCGATCCCCTTGGGACCGCCAAGCTTGTGGGCGCTGACGAAGCCTGCGGTGATGCCAAGCCAGTTGAAGGCAAAGGGGACCTTGCCGAAGGCTTGCGTCAGGTCGCTGGACCCCAGGCCTTCGGGCAGGGTCTGGATCACGCCGGTCTCGTTGTTGGCCAGTTGCAGGCTGGCCTGCGCGGGGGCCGGCGCGGTGACGATGCCATCGCCATCCACTGCTAGATCCTGTTCGCACCAGACCTTGATCGCGCTGTGCTCGACCGGCGCGCAATGGATGCCACGGCCCGCCAGCACCATCGCCGCAGCCTCGGTCGTGCCCGAGGTGAAGATCACATCCGCCCCTTCCGCGCCAAGCGCCGCCGCGATCTGTTCGCGCGCGCGCTCCATCGCCATCTTGGCCGCCCGCCCCTCGCTGTGGACGGATGAGGGATTGCCCACGATCTCCATCCCCTCGCGCATCGCGGCCTTCGCTTCCTCGCGCAGGGGGGTGGTGGCGTTCCAGTCGAGATAGGTTCTCATGCGATCGCCCCCGCGATCTTCTGCGCCAGCCTGCGCGCCACGGCGTCCTTGGCCATGCGCGGCCATTCCTCGGCGCCGTCGTCGGTGATGACGGTCACGGCGTTCTCTGACCCGCCCATGATCCCGGTGCCTTCGCTGACATCATTCGCGACGATCCAGTCACAGCCCTTGCGCAGCCGCTTGTCGGTGGCATGGGCAAGCACATCGTTGGTTTCGGCGGCAAAGCCCACCACCAGCCGGGGCCGCCGTTCATCGGCGCGGCTGATCCAGGCCAGGATGTCGGGGTTCTCGGTCATCTCCAGCACCGGGGCCTTGCCGCTGCCGTCCTTCTTCATCTTCTTGGCGGAGGAATTCCTGATCCGCCAATCCGCCACGGCGGCGGCCATCACCGCCGCGTCGGCGGGCAGCGCGGCCTCGACCGCGTCGCGCATCTGCCGGGCGGTCTGGACGCGGATCACCTCGACGCCTTCGGGCGGGGCGATCTCGGCGGGGCCGGTGACAAAGCTGACCCGTGCGCCCATGTCGCGCAGGGCCGCCGCAATCGCCGTTCCCTGCGCACCCGAGGATCTGTTGGCGATATACCGCACCGGGTCGATGGGCTCATGCGTCGGGCCAGAGGTGACGATCACATGCCGTCCGGACAAGGCGCCCGTGCGCACCTGCGCCTCGGGCAGCAGCTTCAGCGGCTGCGGGGCCAGTTCCTCGCGGATGGCCTCCAGGATCGCCTCGGGTTCGGACATCCGGCCGGCGCCGTACTCGCCGCAGGCCATGTCGCCCTCCTCGGGGCCGACGAACAGGATGCCGTCGTTGCGCAGCACCCGCAGGTTCCGCTGCGTCGCGGGGTGGTTCCACATCCGCACGTTCATCGCAGGTGCGACCAGAACGCGCTTGTCGGTTGCCAGCAGCAGGGTCGATGCCAGGTCGTCCGCGAGCCCATGCGCCATCTTCGCCAGCAGGTCGGCGGTCGCAGGCACCACGACCACCAGGTCGGCCTTGCGCGACAGCTGGATATGACCGATCTCGGCCTCGGCCGCGATGTTCCACAGGCTGTCATGCACGGCCTCTCCGGCCAGCACGGACAGGGTCATCGCGGTGGTGAACTGCGCCCCCGCCTGCGTGAGGACCGGCGTGACGGATGCACCCTCGGCCCGGATCAGGCGGATCAGTTGCGGGACCTTGAAGGCCGCGATGCCGCCGCCCACGATCAACAGGATGCGCTTGCCGTTCATCTTGCCCCCTTGGCGTTCCGCATCAGACACATAGCCCCCCGGCCCTTGTGTCGCAAGCAATCGCCTCCTGTTAACCTTTCCTTAAGCCCCCTGCCGTTAACCATCACGGGAACGAAAAGGGGAAGTCATGGTCGCGATCGCCTATTCCGTTGCCTTCGAGGGGATCGAGGCGCGGCTGGTCGAGGTTCAGTGTTCCGTCGCCGCTGGCCTGCCGGGCTTTGCCATCGTGGGCCTGCCCGACAAGGCCGTCAGCGAGGCGCGCGAACGCGTCAAGGCGGCGTTCGGATCGCTGGCCATTGCCATGCCGAACCGCCGCCTGACCGTGAACCTGTCCCCTGCGGACATGCCCAAGGAAGGCTCGCATTTCGACCTGCCCATCGCGCTGGCGATCCTTGCCGCGCTTGAAATCGTCCCGGCCGAGGAACTGTCGCGCTGCGTGGCCCTGGGGGAACTTGCGCTTGACGGGCGGCTGGTCGCGGTGACGGGCGCCCTGCCCGCCGCCATGGCCGCGGCCGAGGATGACCGCGCCCTGATCTGCCCCCGCGCCTGCGGTCCGGAAGCCGCCTGGGTCGATGCCGTCCCAGTTCTCGCCCCCGCCACGCTGCGCGAGGTGATCGACCACTTGACCGACCGCGCCCCCATTGCCCGAGCGACCCCCGGCATGATCGGTGACGCGCCCTTGCGTGGCTGCCTGTCCGAGGTGAAGGGCCAGGAGCGCGCCAAGCGCGCCCTGGAAATCGCGGCGGCGGGACGGCATCACCTGCTGATGGTCGGCCCGCCCGGCGCGGGCAAGTCCATGCTGGCCGCCCGCCTGCCCGGCCTGATGCCACCCCTCGGCCCGGTCGAGGCGCTGGAAACCTCCATGATCCATTCGCTGGCGGGCACGTTGGACGATGGCGGCATTTCCCGCCGCGCGCCGTTCCGCGAGCCGCATCACACGGCGTCCATGGCCGCCATCGTCGGCGGCGGGCGTGGTGCCAAGCCCGGAGAGATCAGCCTGGCCCACAACGGCGTCCTGTTCATGGACGAGTTTCCCGAGTTTCCCCGGCAGGTCCTCGAAACCCTGCGCCAACCCATCGAGACCGGCGAGGTCGTGGTGGCCCGTGCCAACGCCCATATCCGCTATCCCTGCCGGTTCCTGCTGGTCGCTGCCGCAAATCCCTGCCGCTGCGGCTACCTGGCCGATGCGGCGCGGGCCTGTTCACGCGCGCCGGTCTGCGGGTCGGACTACATGGGCAAGATCTCGGGGCCGCTGATGGACCGCTTCGACTTGCGCCTGGAGGTTCCGGCCGTCGGCTTCATGGACCTGGAACTGCGCTCGGACGGGGACACGTCGGCGCAGGTGGCGGCACGCGTGGCTGCGGCGCGGGACGTGCAGGCCGCGCGGTTCCGCGACCATCCGCAGGTGCGGGTGAATGCCGAGGCCTCGGGCGGGCTGCTGGACGACATTGCCGCGCCCGATGGCGAAGGCCGGGCGCTGATTCTCAAGGCCTCCGAACGCCTGGGCCTGACGGCGCGCGGCTATCACCGGATCCTGCGCACCGCGCGCACCATCGCCGATCTGGCCGGCTCCGCTGCCATCCGAGCGCCCCATCTGGCCGAAGCGATCAGCTACAGGCTGCCTTTCGTCGCTGGCGGCTGACGAATTGCGCATCGTGCAGGACGGGGATATGGCGGTCGGACTCTGACCAGGGACCCGCGTCATGCCCCCACTCAGCGCCCAGATCGGCGGCATCCTGACCACCGCCGCCCTGCTGGCGACGATCCCCTATCAATACGGGGCCGGAGAGAGCTTTGCGATGGTCGCTGCCGCGCTGCTGGTCGCTGCCCTGGCGCTTTTCTCCCTGACGGTCCGCCTGTCGAGGCTGGCCTTTGTCGTCGTCGGGATCGGCCTGATTGCCTGGGCAGCCGCGACCCGCGGCGACTGGATGCAGGCCACAATGACCGCACTGACGCGCGGGGGCTTCATCATCGCGCTGTTCACCGCGCTGTCGGCCCTGCGCAGCGCCGCCATCGGTTCTCAGGCGATCCTGGATTGCGGGCGTTTCCTGGCGCGCCAACCGCCCGGCCGCCGTTACCTGGCGCTGACGGTTGGCGGGCACCTGTTCGGGCTGATCCTGCTTTACGGCTCGATCTCGCTGCTGGGCTCGCTCGCTGCCGAAAGTACGGCGCGCGAGACGAACGAGGAACTGCGCCGCCACCGCCTGCGCCGGATGCTGGTGGCGATCCAGCGTGGCTTCGCCTCGACCCTGTGCTGGTCGCCGATGGCGCTGTCCATGGCGGTCACGATCCCCGTGGTGCAAGGCGCCTCCTGGGCGGGCGCGGTGGCCTTCTGCCTGGTCAGTTCGGCCCTGATGATCGGCATCGGCTGGGGACTTGACGCGATCTTCAAGCCGCGGCTGGCGGTCCCGCCGCCGCCGCGCGCGGCTGAAACCGACAGCTGGCAGCCGCGACTGCGGCCCTTGCTGGTCCTGCTGGGCATCGTGGTCAGCAGCGTCTTCCTGCTGCATGGCGCGGCCGGCGTCGCCGTGACCGGAGCCGTCATGACCGTGGTGCCGCTGATCGCCATGGCCTGGACCCTGATCCTGCCTCCGGCACCGGGGGGACGCATGACGACGCTTGCGGCCCGCATCGGTCAATTCGCGACGCGGGAATTGGCCGGCTACCGGGGCGAGATCGTTCTGCTGTTCATGGCGGGCTTCATCGGCAGCCTGGGATCATACCTGCTGGTTCCGATCATGCAGGCCCACGGCCCCGATCTGTCCGCGGTTCCGCCGCTGCTGATGGTGGCCGCGATGGTCTGGATCATCCCGCTGACGGGACAGATCGGCATGAACCCGATCCTTGCCGTGTCGCTCCTGGTGCCCTTGTTGCCGACCTCTGCCGCCCTGGGGATCCATCCCACGGCGATGGTCATCGCCATCACCGGGGGCTGGGCGCTCAGCGGAAACACATCGCCCTTCACCGCATCCGTCCTGCTGGTCGGAAAGCTGGGCGGCGTCGAGGCCCGCCATGCCGGGATGCGATGGAACGGCCTTTATGCGCTGGTGACCGGTTCCGTTCTGACCCTCTGGGTGCTGATCGCCGCGTCCCTTCTGTAAGGACTGCGGCGATCCTTCTCACTCGACCTCGACCAGCAGGTCCTTGGCGTCGATCTGTTCGCCCGGGCGCACGTGGATGGCCTTGATGGTGCCGTCGCGGTCGGCATG
>NZ_JAPTYD010000089.1 GCF_026913015.1 Paracoccus benzoatiresistens | reverse complement strand
GTTCGAGACGACCCCCGAATGCCCTCAAGGAGAGTATGTGCTCATCGCCGACAGCCGCTTTCGGGTGGAAGTGCAGGGCGAAACAAACTTCCTGGTGGTCGAAGTTTCACTCCCCGACGCTTTCTTCTTCAAGATCACCCATCATGGCCGCCACTCCGAGCTGCAGCCGGCACTGGACGAGGCTGCCAATCGCGCTGTCCCGATCCAGCCTCGCCAGCCCTGGCGGGTCAGTCATCGGGCATACGCGTAGAGACCAAGGATCAAGCGTGATCCGCGCCTGCAGAAATGGGCCTCGCACGCGCAAGCCTTTTTCGTTCGGCTGAGATGTCAGCACGGCTTCCCTTCAGCCCTCGTTCACTGTGATCGTCCATGACGTCCTATACGAGCCGACGAGACGGATGCGGGAAGCAGCGGGATCACGAGCCCCCGGCTGTAATCCAGGCCTTACATTTCCCCGGCCCCGGGCCGGCGCCTGACGACCGCCTCGAGTCCGGCCATGGCCGCGTCCAGGTTCTCCATAATGCGGTTCAGCCTGTCCTCGTCAAACTGTTCATGAAGTTGGCCGGGCCGGCCGACAGCCTCAAGGCTGACCGCCGCCTTGGCCGGCGGCGCTGCTCTTGGCGCCCCGCGGCGGATCGCGGCCGATGGTCTCATCTGCGATGCCAGCGACGGCAAGGCCCAGAACCTGGCCGATCGCCTGCCGGTCACGTTCACAAGGCAGCTGGCCTCCTCCAGCTCCTCGATGAGCGCCAGCGCTGTCCTGCGGCTGACGCCCAGCCGGTCGCAGACCATGGCCGAGTTCACGACGGGCTGCTTGCTGAGAAGGGCCACCAGGTCACCCATGCGGGAGCGGCCGCTGACGCCAGCCACAACCTTGTCCAGCCGGGAAAGCTCGTGCCGCAATGTGCCGAGCTGGCCCAGATCCTGGGACAGCGCGCGAGAGGCCGCATCGAGGAAGCTCTCGATGCCGGACAGGGGCGACCAGATGCGCAGGCCGTTGCGGGCCATTGCCACCGACGGGGCCAGGATCCAGCCGGCCGATGCCCGCATGAGAATAGCTGCCTGTGCATCGCCATCGTCCTGTGGTGGCGCCGATGGCACGGGTGAAAGCCCGATCAGATGCCGGGCCGCGCCTTCCACGGCCATGAAGACGAGCCGCTCGGCCGCCGGGCTTTCCCGCCGTGATCTGAAGGCATAGACGGCCGCCGCCCGCCATCCGGCAAGAATGGGGAAATGGGCCCATCTCCGGCCCTCGTCCACGACAAGGGCCAGTTCCCTGTCGTCGAGCCGGTCCGTTTCGTCCCGCGCTTGGCCCACCGGGCTGGCCGCGGCCTCGATCCTGCGCATCGTCTCGACAGGCGCATTGAAGATGTTTCCGGGCCGCTTGAGGACGGACAGCATCCTCAGTGCCATTTCCGTCGTTCGCGACTCCTCCTCGATTGCGAGGTTGCTGGTCAGGCGCATGACCATGCCGGCGGTGGAGATCCTTTCCCCCTCCAGGCCAACCGAGGCCGCGGCTTCGAGAAGCGCCACCTCGGTCCTCCAGAGCCCCGCCAGATCGGGATTGGCGAGGAGAATGCCGTCGATGCGGGCGGCCACGATCTCGCAACGAAGAAGAAGAGCACCGACATCCATCTGTATCTCCACGCTCATCAGCCGCACAGTTACCGACAACGTCGCTCATCTACACTTGTATGGGTAAGATTGTATGGCAAGAGAAAACGGGCATTTGCGCTGCGTGCCCAGAAATCCGTGAGATCGGACAGTGTGGAGGCTCCGCAGGCTCTCTCCCCCTCCCCTACCCTGCCATTGCTGTGGATTGACAATCGGCCGGGCGAGGCGCCTGCCGTGAGAATGCATCTGCAAACGGCCGTTTACTCGCGCCCTGTCGTTGTGTAATGGCGCGCCGGAAGTATCGGCAACGGAGGCCCTCCATGGCTTTGATCGGCTATGCCAGGGTCTCGACCCTCGAACAGACGCTTAATCCGCAACTGAGGGAGTTACGCGCAGCGGGATGTGACATCATTCACGAGGAGCAGGCCTCTGGTGCCGACCGCACGCGCCCTGCCCTTTCGCGTCTCCTGGCGACGATCAAGCCTGTCGAAACAAAGCGACGTCGTGGGCGCCGATCTGGTTGAAGTCGCCTTGGCATATGATCCCTCTGGCATCACGGGAATGCTCGCAGCTCAGGTCTTGCTGAATTTCCTAGGCTATATCTTCGCTGCGCGGCAATCTCTCACAAACTGAGCAGGAGGGTGTCTTGACCGAAGAGGATGTTGACAAAGTGCTTTCACTCATTCCCGCCCGCAGGGGCGTCGCCGCACGCATCAAAAAAGGGCAGATCGTCACTGTTATCAATACGCATGGCAGCCAGGTCATCGATACCTGGGCTTTCAGTGCAAGGGATGTCGCAGAGTTCATGTCAATGGAGCACAGCCGCGGAGCGATGCTGCGGTTGAATCCTCAAAGCGGAGACACCTTGCGCAGCAATCGACGGCGTCCGATGCTCACCTTGGTCGAGGATACCTCGGGTGGCGTGCACGACACGCTGATTGCCGCCTGCGATCGCTACCGTTACGAACAGCTAGGGCACGTTGGTTATCATGACAACTGCACTGACAATCTTGCACAGGCGTTGTCCGAACTTGGGCTGACTGCGACCGAAACACCATCGCCGCTGAACCTGTTCATGAACATTCCCGTTCACCCTGACCAGACCCTGTCCTTTGAGCCGCCGGTTTCGAAACCGGGCTCTTATATTTCGCTGCGTGCGGAAATGGACCTCGTGATTGCATTTTCTGCTTGCCCGCAGGATCTCGTCCCAGTCAACGGTGCGGCCTGCGTTCCCACCGAAGCTCATTTCCGCATCGAGGATGCGCGTCCCGGCTAGGCCTCGGACAAGGCGGCAGGGCCTGGGTTCAGCCGCCCTCTTGCGCAGTTCCTGGATGAACATGCGCAACGGCAGGGAAGGCTTCTTGTCGTTGGACAGGATGATGACGAAGGGCGAACGGATCTCTGCTTCTCGCCCAAGCAGGGCCTTGAGCCTGTCCTTCTCTCTCAACATCATCGCCATGTGGTCGGGAAGGTAGCCGATGAAATGGCCGCTCAGGATATACACCGCCTGCGCCTCGACGTTCGAGCGTAGGCGCCGATCTTCGCGTTCGGAATGTGCTTCAGTTTGGATCTGTTGGCATAAGGCGGACCATCACCGTCGCCGCCTCGACATCCGCTTTAGCGACATCTCTCTTGCTGAACAGGGGATGGCGTTCGCTTCAGTAAAGTGAATGGATCTTGTGGTGGAACTCAGTTGTGAATAGCCGGGAAGAACCTTCATCCGCGGAGATATCGCGCAGTCGATGCCACCCCTGAAAATCTCGGAAACAAGCTGTTCCCGCGACTTGATCGTGAGGCGGAGCTCCACCTCCCCAGCCCTTTCGGTGAACTCCCGGATGATGTGCCCTCTCCGTCTTGCCGGAACCCGGCAACATGCGCGTGTTGTCCGGTGAATTGACCAGAAGTGCCACTCGGCTGCCGTTGGGCTGCATCTCCTCAAGGAGGCAGTCCAAGATCAGGTCGGCCGTGGCAAGCCTGGCGCGCGCGATGCCACGCTCGTTATCCCTGGCGAGTGACTTCCCATACTGAACATCAACTCGGCGGCGCAGCCTCACGGCTGGCGTATGTAGCATATCGGTTACAGAGGTCACCGGATTTCTGATTGCCGGAATGGTGCGGCAAGATGGGTCGGTGAGAGTCGTGATATAGAGGAGAAGACCTCGATTTTCCTCGTGACCGGATGGTCCAGTCCGCAAGAAAGGAAAACGCCATGGCTTTTGACGTTTCATCTCCCGCAGTCAACGCGCTGCCTCGCTGCGGCTCCGCGCCCGTATCCCTCCCACCGATGCCCCGCAACCAGACACAAGCGCTAGAGAGCGTTCCAAGCTTCGACGAAATGTCTGACGCCATCATCGTGCGCCTTATCGCCGGATGGCCCACCGACTGAGACCATCTCGATTGGTGGCCGCCCGCAGGATCAGTGCGGGATGGCGCTTCCAAAGCGAGATGGCCAAACCGGTTCTGCCCAAGGCAGACAAAATTGGTCGTTCATATGATGACCTCCATTTCCGCCTTCTGCGTAGTGCAGCAGACAGTAACCATCCCACTGTAATGCCGCTTTGGGACATCTATATCCGCTCCAGTAGACTTGGTTGGCAAAGCTTGCCAAAGCCGCTATCCTGATCGTCTACGGAGGTCATCATGGCAACGATGAATGTTTCCCTTCCAGATCCGATGAAGTCCTGGGTCGAAGAACGCGCCCGCGATGGTCGCTACAGCAATGCGAGCGACTATGTCCGTCACCTGATCCGGCGCGATCAGGAAAGAGCACGCGCCCTTTCCCAGCTGCAGGCAGCGATCACCAAAGGCATGGAGAGCGGTGCGCCTCAGCCCTTCGATGCATCTCGCTTCAAGGCCCGGATGCGCGGCGGCGATGACCAATGAGTTGACCGGCGGGATCAGGCTATCCCTGCAGGCGGAAACAGATCTCGAAGACATCTGGCATTTTGGTGCGGTGGAGTGGTCCCCCGCCCGAGCAGATCAATACATTGATGCTCTTGTTGCGGTCTTCGATCTTCTGCGGACCATGCCGGGGATCGCTCGCGAGCGACCCGAGTTCACCCCGCCCGTGCGCATTCATCCGACCGGCCCTCACCTGGTGATCTACCGCGTTGAGGACGACTATCTGCACATTGTCCGCGTGCTTGGTGGACGGCAGGACTGGCAGAAGCTTTTGGATGCCATAGAATGATCCGCGAAAGGCCGTGCTGGAACAGGTCAAGGTCTCGGCCTCGGATCAGTGGCGTCATGAGCCTTACGGGTGGCCTTGATCTGGCCTCTTGTTTGGCTCTTTCCCGAACAGCATGCGGAATGCGCGCCTCTTGCGCGAGAGCGGCTCTGACCGCGGCAATCCGTGCGGGAAATCCACGCCCCTGCAGGTTTCGTCCAGTGGCTGCCTGACCATTCCGCAATGGAGACGTGCCCGTCGGGTTCGGCGACCAAGATGCGCAGTCCCTCCTTCGGTGCCGTCTTCGCGGATTGTCAGCCCATTGTGGTGCCTCCCCACATACTCAGCGTATCGTAAAGGCAGCATTGTGAAGGGCAGCAACTTGAGGGTCGTTCATGGGGCGACTCCTTTGCGAGTGCGCCCCGCCATGTCCGCCTTGCGGACGGAGCAGACATTCCTCAGCCGCGGCTTTTTTCCCCCTCGGGCGGTCTACTTGCAAAAAGATGCGGCCGAAAACATCGCAGAACCACCGAACTGACAACCAGGCGACACTTCTCAGGTAGAGCTGCGTTAACTATTACCAAAATATCCCGTTCACCCTTGTTTTGATGGGGAACAGACAAGGAAGGTTTGGATTTTCTTGCATTTCTAGCCGCGCAGCGTTGCCCGGCTTTTAGTCATTGCGGAGGAAAAGAGTGAACCGGTTCAAGTTCGAGACGACCCCCGAATGCCCTTACGGAGAGTATGTGCTTATCGGTGACGAGCGCTTTCGGGTGGAAGTCCAAGATGGGACAAACTTCCTCGTGGTCGAGGTTTCACTCCCCGACGCTCTCTTCTTCAAGATCACCCATCATGGCCGCCACACCGAGTTGCAGCCAGCGCTGGATGAGGCCGCCGATCGCGCTGTCCCGATCCAGCCTCGCCCGCCTTGGCGGGCCAGTCATCGGGCATACGCGTAGAGACCAAGGACCAAACTCGACGCCCTGCAGGCTGCTGTCAGGACAGCTCGTAGACGCGGTTGTCGAAGCTCAAGGCTTGCAGGAGCGTCCCGACCTTGCCTGGGAATGCGCACGTCTTCCTGTTCGCCGCATTTCGTCAGCCAGCGACTGACCGCAGGTGGCGCGGCGCCATCGGGCACCACGGCCGCCTCAGGATGAAATCATTTGCGGCCATTCCGTTATCTCCACAATCATGATTGGAACACGCCCGCTTCCGTGCCTCAGGCCCAGGCGGCGTCGATTTCGGCTGGTGTGGGCACCAAGGGGCCGAGGTCGGGCAGCCCCGAGGGGGTCAGCCGGGCCGCGCCGTCTAGGTCGCCAAGCACCAAGGACCCGGCGCCGTAGCCCACCGCCACCTCCGAGCCGCCGCCGAAGGTGCCGCTGCCGTCGTTCAGCCGCACGCTGACGGTGCTGCCCTGGGAGTTGGACGCGACAAGATCGAGGTCGCCATCATCGTCGAAGTCCCCCAGTGCCACGGACCCAGGGCTGTCGATTGCCACCTCCGAGCCGCCGTCGAAGGTGCCGCTGCCGTCGTTCAGCCGGATGCTGACGGTGCCACCGTTGCGGTTGGCCACAGCGAGGTCGAGGTCACCGTCGCCGTCGAGATCCCCCAGAGCCAGGTCGGCGACGCCGTTGCCCAACGCCACCTCCGAGCCGCCGCCGAAGGTGCCGCTGCCATCGTTCATCCGCACGCTGACGGTATCGTCGTGGGTGTTGACCGCTGCGAGGTCGAGGTCGCCATCTCCGTCGAGGTCGCCCAGCGCCACCTCGGTGGGGCCGTTGCCCACCGCCAGTTCCGAACCGCCGCCGAAGGTGCCGTCGCCGTTGTTCAGCCGCAGGCTTACGCTATAGTTATCACCGTCGTCGGAGTTGGCCGTGGCGACGTCGAGGTCGCCGTCGCCGTCAAGATCCCCCAGCGCCAGTGCCACCGCGCTGCCCGTAGCCACTTCCGAGCCGCCGTCGAAGGTGCCGTCGCCATTGCCCAGCCGCACGCTGACGCTTCCGCTGTCGTAGTTGGCCGTGGCGTAGTCGAGGTCGCCGTCGCCATCGAGATCCCCAAGCGCTATATCGCCGGCAGCCTCGGTCACCGCCACGTCCGAGGCCTCGTCGAAGCCGCCGCTGCCATCGTTCAGCCGCACGGTGACGCTGCCGCCCACCCCTTCGCCGAAGTTCTCCGGCATGATGAAGTCGAGGTCGCCGTCGCCGTCGAGGTCCCCCAGCGCCAGCAGCCTGTAGCCACCGCCCTTGTCGAGGTCCGAGCCGCCGCCGAAGCCGCCCTGGCCGTCGCCCAGCCGCACACTGAAGGTGTCGTCTATCCTGTTGGCCGTGACGAAGTCGAGCGTGGGTTCCGCGCCAGGCCCCCACGCTACATCTTTCGCGGTGATCCGGTGCCGGCCGTCGGCCATGGCGACGAACACGAAGCCGTCGTCCCCGGGCGTGGTCGGGTCCACCACCTCGTAGAGCTGCAGCGAGCGGCTAGGGCCGTGGCCGATGAAGCTGAGGGTGGTGCCGGACCCGAAGCCCTCGAAGCGCAGCACGTCCTGTTCGCCCGTCCCCGATGTGCCTGCGCCGCAGAAGTCGAGCACGGCATCCACCAGGCCACAATGACCATTCGAGCGCCCGCGCGACGTGACGAGGTCACCCGGGCGGAACACGAAGGTGTCGTCGCCTGCGCCGCCCGCGGCGACATCGAGTCCCGCACCGCCCTCCAGCGTGTCGGCGCCACAGAAGCCGAATAGGGCGTCCCGGCCGGAGCCGCCCTTCAGGTCGTCGGCAAAGGACGAACCCAGGACGAGGTCCTTGCCTGGCCCGCCGTCGAAGGTCACGCCGGCATTGTTCTTTCGGAAGTCGGACAGGTCACTGCAGGAGGTGCGGGTGGAATGGGACGATCTCATGGCAGGCTCCTCACGAGGGCTGGGTTCCCGGCCGCGCCCGTCGTGGTCGGACGAGCCGCCAGGCAGGGGCTGTCAGGCCGGGCTTCCCTGGGACCGGATTCTCCTCCCCGAGGCCGGTCTCTGCCTTCCTGACCCTACGTCAATTAGGCTGCCGCACGGATATCACCCTGTCAATCTTCGTGAACGGCCAGAAGTCGGAGGAGGCTATCCAAACCCGATCATGCTGGCACCTGGCGCACCAAGAGCTGGCGAGGCGCAACCTCAAGTCACCTGCGCTGTCGGCCTGCGGCATCATCGAAGCCTTTGGACATTGACCTTGACTGACGGCTTTGCGGGTCAGCCTGCCGCTCCGGTGTCGATGCCCTGGGATGCTCCTACAGCCCGGGTGAGGCCCAAGATGACGATCACGCACCAGGATGAACCGGACGGCCTGAAAAGGATCGGCCGGATCGTCGCGAACACCATGCATTCGGGGCGGAGCAGACCGTGGGTGTCGGAGATGACGCCGATGTTCTCCCCAGGAGATGGCTGGCGGAGTGGTTGCATGCGCAGATCCTGTTGGTCATGAGAGTGTCAGGTCTTCTGTGTATGAGTGATCCGGTCCATGCTTCACCGAAAGGAAGCATGCATGACGATCTCCAAAGAAATTCTCGATGAACTGCTGAAGGGTGTTGAGCGCCCTGAGGACCTGCTTGGTGACGCCGGGCTGATGAAGGAACTGAAGATCCGCCTGATGGAGCGGATGCTTGGGGCCGAACTGACCGCGCATCTGGGCTATGAGGAAGGCAAGGACGCACCGTCAGGCCAAGCGAACCGGCGGAATGGCTCGTCGACGAAGGTTCTGAAGGGTCAGGACGGCGAATTGCTGGTGTCTGTGCCCCGCGACGGTCGTGTCTCGGAAGTGGTGGAAATTGGATGGCGGCGTAATCTCCGGGTGAACTGACACCCACCCAACCGGCGGCGGCAACCGCCAGGGAGATCACGCCATGAAGCAGAATACCGACAGCTCATCCTTTTCGCTACTGCCCGACGCAAGCGGGTATGATCCGATCGAGGATCGCCTTCGGGCGAATGTCCGGGCCACCATTGAGGCCATGTTCGAAGAGGAACTGGCCGACTTTCTGGGTCGGCTTCGTTACGGCCGCGGCAACGAGCGGACCAAGGGTTATCGCCATGGGCACCGCGATCGGCAACTCACCGGCACGTTTGGGACTGAGACGGTCCGCGTGCCGCGCGCTCGGATCGAGAACGAAGCCGGCAAGATCACCGAATGGCGTTCGAAGGCACTGCCCCGCTACAGGCGGCTGACAAAAAAGGCCGAGGCCCTGATCGCAGCAGTCTATCTGGCCGGGACCAATACCCGGCGCGTCAAGCGGGCGCTCTTCGGGCTGTTTGAAGGCGCCGTGAGCAAGGACGTGGTCAGCCGGGCCTGGCGCAAGGTGAAGGTCGACTGGGACGCCTGGTCCACCCGCGACCTGGCCGAGGAGGATATCGTGCGGCTTATCCTCGACGGCACCGTCGTCAAGACCCGGCTGGACCGCAAGGCCACCAACATCTCGGTGCTGGCAGCGATTGGCGTGCGGCGTGACGGGCAAAAGGTGCTCCTCGCCATCAGGAACATGGGCGGCGAAAGCACGGCTGCCTGGAGCCAGTTTCTCAGCGATCTGGATGCGCGGGGCTTGCCGCGGCCCGAGTTCGTGATCGTTGACGGCGCCCCCGGCCTTGAAGCCGCGCTTGTGGCGCTCTGGGGCGAGGATCTGCCCATTCAACGCTGCACGGTTCACAAGCACCGCAACCTGCTCGGCCACGCCCCCAAGCGCCTGCACGACGAGCTGACCGAGGACTACCGCGACATGATCTATGCCGACAGCGCCGCCGAGATCGAGACGCGTCGCAAGGCCTTCCTCCGCAAGTGGAAGCTCAAGTGCCGGGCCGTGGCCGATAGCCTCGAGGAGGCCGGCGATCGCCTCTTCAGCTTCACCCGCCTCGATCCCTCGCAATGGAAATCCGCACGGACCACCAATGCCATCGAGCGCCTGAACGAGGAATTCCGCCGCCGCATCAAGACCCAGACCGTGCTGCCCTGCGCCGAAACCGTGCCGATGCTGCTCTG
>NZ_JAPTYD010000088.1 GCF_026913015.1 Paracoccus benzoatiresistens | reverse complement strand
AGAATCTCGTTAGCCTGGCGCAGTTCCCGGTTCTCCCGCTCGAGCGACCTCATCCTCTCGGCCATGGCGCTGGGAATTGACCTGCCCCCCGGTCGTCCCTCGTTCATAACGAGAGTCCTTGGGGTTGATAATGGTCGGTTTCGAGTTGGGCAAGCGCGCCGGGCGCGGAGCCCTTAGATTGCTCAAGCGCCCGGCGCGCTTCTGCGGGGGTCTTGTTGTCCAGCGATGAATGCGGCCTGACGTGGTTATAGTCGTAGCGCCACAGGGCCAGCTTGCGGCGGGCATCGGCCAGGCTATCGAAGATTTCCTCGTTGAGACATTCGTCGCGCAGTCTGCCGTTGAAGGACTCGATGTAGCCGTTCTGCTGCGGCTTGCCCGGGTCGATGTAGTGCCATTCGACGCCATTCTCGTTGGCCCATTTCAGGATGGCCTTGCTGGTGAACTCGGTGCCATTGTCAGAGACTATGCAGGAGGGTTTGCCGTAGATCCTGACTAAGGCGTCCCATTCGCGCGCCACCCTGGCCCCCGAGATGCTGGTGTCGGCGATCAGGGCCAAGTTCTCGCGGCAGCAATCATCGTTGACGGCCAGAATGCGGAACTTGCGGCAGGCCCCGAACGTGTCGGATAGGAAGTCTCAGAACCACCGCTGGTTCGGGCGCAATGGCACCGGCATCGGGGTTCGGCTTCCGCGTTCTCTCTTGCGGCCACGACGGCGGCGCACCGATAGCCCTTCTTCGCGGTAAATCCGATAGAGCTTCTTTGCGTTCATGATCATGCCCTTGCGCTCCAGCATGATGCCCACGCGCCGATAACCGAAGCGGCGGCGCTTCTCGGCGATCTTGTGCATCTCCTCACGGATTTCCCGGTTATCGGGCGGCCTGTCGCGCCGCACCGTCTTCGGATCGACACCGATCAGGACACAGGCCCGGCGCTGAGAGATCGGATGATCCCGCATCGCCCGCAGCACCGCGTCCCGCCGTTGCACCGGCGTCGTCAAGGCTTTCCCAAAAGATCCTTCAACACAACATTGTCGAGCATCGCATCCGCCAGCAGCCGCTTCAGCTTCGCGTTCTCGTCCTCGAGCTGCTTCAGCCGCTTGGCGTCGGACAGGTCCATCCCGCCATATTTGGCCTTGAGCTTGTAGAACGTCGCAGGGCTCAAACCGTGCTTCCGGCAAAGCTCGGAGGTGGGCAGTCCCGCTTCCTGTTCCTTGATCATCCCGATGATCTGCGCCTCGGTGAAACGGCTTTTCCTCATGTCGTCTGCTCCTTCTCAGGTGGGGCAGACTCTACATCACGGCAAGGGAACTTCCGGGGGGCAGGTCACCGGCGCCGCTGCCCGAACGGGTGCGCAAGCTGCAAGTCACCGCAGAGGAAGGCACCGTCTGGAACGACCGCATCACTCTGCCCTATGAACCCTTCATCGGCACCATCGGCACCGCCCCGCAGATCGAGGCCATCTCATCGCTGGTGCCCGACTATTACGGCGGCAACATGGACCTGCCGGATGTGGCACCTGGCGCGGTCGTCTATCTGCCAGTCCAGACCGAGGGCGGGTTTCTGTTCCTGGGCGACTGCCATGCCGCCCAGGGCGACGGCGAATTGTGTGGCGTTGCGATCGAACACCCGACCGTCACTACCGTCCGCGTCGATCTGATCAAGGGCTGGACCATCAGGGCCCCGAGGCTTGAGAACGAAAAGTTCTACATGACAATCGGCTCCTCCCGCCCGATGGAAGATGCTGCCCGCGGCGCCTATCGCGAGCTGATCCGCTGGATGGCCGCCGACTTCGGGTTCGACGAGATCGACGCCTACCTGCTTCTGACCCAGTGCGGTCGCATCCGGCTGGGCAACATGGTGGATCCGAAATATACCGTCGGTGCATCGGTCCTAAAATCCATCGTGGGGATTGCCCGATGAAGGACATGCTTCCCCCGCTGGGCGACCTGACGGTTGCCGGGATCCGCGAAGGTCTGGCCAGCGGCGCCTTCACCGCCGAAGCTCTGACCCTTGCCGCCATCACCCAGGTGCAGGCGGCGAACGGCACCTGGAACGCGATCATCTTCGAAAACGATGCCGCCTTGGAAACGGCCCGCAACATCGACCGTCGCATCGCGGCAGGCGAGCCGGTGGGCGCGCTGGCGGGCGTGCCCATCGTGGTCAAGGATCCGATGGATATGGTGGGCTTTCCCTCGACCGCAGGCTGGCGGCTGCTTTATTCCGGCGCGGGCGGCGTCGATCTGATGCCCGAACGCGACAGCCCGGTGGTGGCGCGGATGCGTGCCGCCGACGCCGTCATCCTCGGCAAGACCAACGTCCCGATCCTCAGCTGGACCGGAACCCATGCCAATGACAGTTGGGCCGGACCGACGATCAATCCCGCCGCACCTGACCGCGTGCCGGGTGGATCCAGCGCCGGCTCGGCGGCGGCGGTCGCAGCCCATATGGCGGTGATCGGGCTGGCCGAGGAAACGGGCGGATCGATCCAGAACCCGGCCTCGGCGCAGGATCTGGTGGGCATCAAGCCAACCATCGGGCTGGTGCCGAACGCAGGCGTCGTGCCGCTGTCGGCCAACCGCGACGTGGTCGGGCCTGTCGCCCGGACGGTCGCGGATGCCGCCGAATGCCTGACGGTGCTGGCAGGCTTCACGACCGAGGATCCGAAGACATTGGCATCGGTCGGCAAAATCCCGGCTGGCGGCTACGCGGCAGGACTGTCAACGGACGGTCTGCGCGGCAAGCGGCTTGGGCTCTATGGTCCGGGTTGGCGGCCGGATGCCCTGTCCGACGAGGCCGCACAGCTTTACGAACGCGCCCAGGGTGAGCTGACCGCGGCCGGCGCGATCCTGGTCGAGGATCCCTTTGCCGGTACCGATTTCGCCAGCCTGCGCCAGATTACACCCGGAACGCCCTTCTTCGACGGGCGCGGGCTGGAATCTTTACCCTATGACATGACCTGCTATCTGCGCCGCCTCGGGCCTGATGCCGCTCTGAAGTCATGGGACGATTTCGTCTCCGCCACTGCATCCGAGAATGTCTTGGAGAAAGGAGCCATCCTTGGCTATCTGCACGAGTTGCCGGATTTCGCAGCCTGCCTTGCCGATCCTGAGACGCCACCGGCCCTGCCTGACTTCCCTGAATTGAAGCGGCGCTATCTGGAACTGCTCAATCAGGTCTTCGCGGAACACGAATTGGACGGGCTGGTCTATCCGTAGATGCTGAACGAACTGCCCGCCCTGCATTCCGGCAAAGCGATCCGCGAAACCACCGTGGGCGAACTGAACATCGCGGGGATTCCTGGCATCACGGTTCCTGCCGGATATTACGACTCGGGGGCGCCCTTCGGCCTGATCTTTCTTGGCCTGCAATGGTCAGAAGCGGAACTGCTGAACCAAGCATATGCATACGAACAATCAACTCGGCACCGCAGGCCTGCCGTATAATTGTTGAGGGCGAAACGACTGAAGCTAAGGTCTGGACCCAACAATCGGCTTGCGACCCCCTTGGCTGCATGCGTCTCGACCCTAAACGAGGTTGGTCTCGTGCAATAGGAACTGGCAGCCGGGGACCTGTTGAACTGAACGCCTGCATAGCCCAGACAAGCCCCCGGCTATCCCTACCACAAGCGATGAGATCGCGGGTTCTGCAGACTGTCAGTGAGCAAAACCGCTGATCTTGGGTAGCCAGGTCGACAGCGCGGGCACAAAGGTCAGGATCAGCAGCGACGCAATTGCCGCAAGGAAGAAGGGTGGCAATTCGCGGACCAGCGCAGACGGCTTCTGTTTGGTGGCCGAGGCGACGACGAAAATCAGTCCTCCTACAGGCGGGGTCATAAGCCCGAATGTCAGGTTGACGATGACGATAATGGCAAAGTGATCCGGCGCGATGCCGAGGTTATAGGCAATGGGTGCCAGGATTGGAACCAGGATCATGACGCCGGGCAGCGGATCCATGAACATGCCGAAGAACAGCAGCAGAAGATTGACCATCAGCAGGAAGGCGATGGGCGAAAGGTCCATGGCAATGACGGCATCGGCCATGGTCTGAGGGACACCCTCGATGATCAGCACCCAGGCGAAGGCGCGGGCCGCTGCCAGAATCATCAGCACCGCGACGGACATGATGGCGGACCGAAGGAATGCCCCCCATAGGTCCGCAAAGGTAAAACCGCGATAGATGACAGCACTTGCGATAATCGCATAGAAGACTGCCACCACCGATGCCTCGGTCGGCGTGAACAGGCCGCCACGGATGCCGCCGACAATCAAGACGATCAGCAACAGGGCCGGCAATGCGGCTATGGTATTGCGCAGCATCTGCGAGGCGGGCGGGTGCACTTCAAGGCTGCGGTAATCCCGCTTGCGGCTGATCCACCAGTTCACTCCGGCAATGAGGGCCGATATCAGCAATCCCGGCAGCAAGCCCGCCATGAACAGCGATCCAACTGATACGTTGCGGTCCTGCAGCGCGTAGATGATCATCGTGATCGACGGCGGTATGATCGGATCGACCACGGCAACCGAAATGGTCAGCGCCCCCGCATAGGCCTTCGAATAGCCGCTGCGTTCCATCATCCGGGCCATCATCGCCCCCGGTCCCGCGGCCGATGCCAACGCCGAGCCAGAGATCCCAGCGAACAGGGTCCCCGTCAGCACATTGGCATAGCCGAGGCCTCCTCTCAGGTGACCAACGAACTGCGAAGCGAAACGTAGGAGCATGCGCGATATCGCGCCCGTGGACATGATTTCCGCAGCCAGGATGAAGAAGGGCACCGCCAGCAGGGGAAAGCTGTCGAGGCCCGTGAACATTTCCTTCACCACGACCACCATTGGATAACGTCCATCGATGGCAACCGCCGCGAAGGTGGCCATGGCCAGGCTGAATGCAACGGGGACCCCCATGATCATCAGAATCAGAAAGGCGGCGATCAGGATCTCAGCCAAGGGCGGTCTCTTCCGGATGTTGCAGGCCAGCGCGCAGATAGCGTGGCGCTATCAAGGCCAAGTGCACGATCATCAGCGCGAAGCCCACTGGCATTGCAGCATAGACCCACTTCATCGGGATACGGAGAGCGGCCGACCGCTGGACCGCCATCCGGTTCATGTAGTCGATGCCCACCCAGACCATGAAGGCAAAGAAGCCCAGCAGCACCAGCAGGATCAACGCCCGCAGCGCCCGCTGGCCCTGACTCGGAAGAGCTTCCTGCGCATTGGTGATTGCGGCATGTGCCCCTTCGCGCAGCGCGAGGCCGCTGCCCAGGAAGGTCAGCCAGATCATCGAATAGCGCGCCACCTCGTCTGCCCAGGTCAACGAATTGCCTGTCAGATAGCGGCCAACGACATTCCAGCCGAGCACGACTGACATCGCCATCAGCCCTAACACCAGCACGGTACCGTTAAGCGTCACAAAGGCATTTTCGAGGCGGCGCACCTGATCACTCGACCGCCTGGATCCGGTCCATCAGTTCCTTGCCGAACTGTGCCTCATAGTTCTTGTAAGGCTCCGCCAGCGCGTCACGGAAGGCGGCCTTCTGCTCGGGCGACAACTCATTTACCGTCATGCCGGCTTCTTGCATCTGGGCGACACCGGATGCGTCCACCTCGTCCACATAGGCACGCATGGCGACAACGGCATCGTCGGCGGCTTTCTCGAAGGCGGCCTTCTGTTCATCGTCAAGGTTACCCCAGAGCGACGGCGAGACGAGGATGATCGTCGACGAATAAACGTGCCCATCCAATGTCAGGTTCTCCTGCACCTCGTTCAGTTTGGCCGAGACGATGACTGAAAGTGGATTTTCCTGACCGTCGATCGCCCCTTGCTGCAGCGCGCCGATTACCTCGGGCCAAGCCATGGGCGTGGGCGCTGCGCCAAGAGCGCGGAATGCCTCGATGTGAACCGGGTTCTCCATGGTGCGGATCTTCAGGCCCTCAAGATCAGCCGGCGTCTCGATGGGGCCGCGATTGCTAGTGATGTGGCGGAAACCCTGCTCCCCCCATGCCAGTGCGTGCAGACCTGCGTTCTCGAACTTGGCAAGCATCTCGTCGCCGATCTCGCCATCCAGAACAGCGCGAGCATGTTCCTTGTCGCGCAACAGGAACGGGATGCCCAGAACACCTACTTCCGGCACAAAGTTCGACAGCGTTCCGTCCGAGGCGATCGTCATCTCAACCGTGCCCAGTTGCAGCCCTTCCAGAACCTCTCGTTCACCCCCGAGACCCGAGGACGGGAAGTGACGGAAGCTGAACTGGTCGCCCAGACTGGCCTTCAGAGACTCCTCGAAAGCCCGGGCTCCTGCGCCGTAATGGCTATCCTCGGCCAGCGCATAACCAATCTTGATCTCCTGCGCGGCGAGCGGCGCAGCAAAAACCGAGCCAAGCAAAGCGGCAGCAACAAAATGCTTCATTTCTCAGGTCCCTCCCTCGGATCGGGCGAAACTAGCGTCAGCTGACGTGCATGCGCAACCTGTGAACGAAGAGGAAGTGAACTGCGCCACAATACATTGGCGCATTTTTGTCAAGCATTGAGGCGGTGAGGCCATAAAGGGACAAGCATTTTCAGGTACAAGTACAAGCACGTGGAATAAGTCAGCCCTTCACCACCGGCCGCCCGAAGATCCGCCGGTCAGCACCACTGGGACAATCAAGGCACCGGGCTAAACGAGCAGGCGTGTGCCGTCACGTCTGTGGTTCTGCTTACGCCCACCGAGGCCTATGCAGGACCGTATTGCCGCTTCGCTTCTCTGAAGGATGTCAGACGTTTCAGTTTGTCGTCCCACAGGTGCAGGTTCACTGACCGCAGGCTTTCCCGCAGTGTCAGCTGCTGGGCAACGGCAAGCTCAGCGTGATCATCCAGTATCTGCGGGAGCCGGTAGAACGGGATGCGGCTGTAGAGATGGTGGACATGGTGAATGCCAATGTTGGCGGACAGCCAACGCAGGGGCGTGGGCAGGACGTAGTGGGAGGACCCCGCAAGCGCGGCTTCATGCACCTGCCACGCATCACCTTTCGCCCAGTGAGTTTCCTCGAACTGATGCTGCACATAAAACAGCCACATTCCGATGGTGGCGGCGACAAGGACAGTGGGAAGATAGATCAGCAGCACCGGCTTCATCCCGCCCAGCCAGAACATCACCGCAAGTAAAAGCGCAATCATGACATTGGTCGCCATTGCCGAGACCCAGTAGCGCCTTCCTGACCTCATCAGGCCAAGGGGCAAACGGTTCTGCAGCAAGAACAGATAGCCGGGTGCCAGTCCGAAAAGCACAATCGGATGACGGTAGAGGCGATACATGAGCCTGCCGAAGCGGCTCCGAGCCCGGTATTCGTCCACAGTGAGCGTTAGCACATCACCGATGCCGCGCTGGTCAAGGTTGCCATGCTGAGCATGGTGAAGAGAGTGGGTCCGACGCCAGACGTCATAAGGCGTCAGGGTTAGCACTCCCAGGCAACGACCCACCCAGTCCTGCACCCCCCGGCTGTGAAAGAACGAGGCATGGCCGCAGTCGTGCTGGATGCAGAATATCCGTACCAGGAAGAAGCCATTCAGGACCGCGATTCCTATCGCCAGCCAGGCGCTGATCGACATCGCGGTCCAGGCCAGAACCCAGAGCAAGGTGAACGGCACCAAGGTGACAAGAAGCTCAAGGATACTACGGCGTGTCGAGGGCTCGCGATACTTCGCCAGGATCCGGACCCAGTCCTTGGCAGAGCGCGCCAGCGCCGGCATGGTGTCGGAAGAGTTCATCAACATCGCCTTCGAGCTTGAGCCACGTCTGCCCATCGGCCCGCACGGCGTTATCTTGTGCTCCATCATCTAGGACAGGCCTGTCGGCCGAACAAGATATGGAAGACGGCAACGTGATCAACCTTCTCGCCGAGGCCCACCCGAGCTGACTATCCGCATGCCAAGAATGATAGCCCTGTCCTCTAAACGTTAGCCTTGCGTCAGCCGGTACCAGAGTTCAGAGAGGCCGCTGTGACACATTCATCAGATCAAGCCACGCAGTCATTGGTCTCCCTCGGCTGGACGGCATTTTTTGAAGACCAATTGGCTGCGGCAGAAACTGGCCTCGCAAGGATGCGCATTGAAACCGTTCACCGGGCCCGTCTGACTGCAAAGTCGCTGTCGGGTCCCGTACGGCTGACGCTTCCCGTCCATGTCCATACAGCAGATCAAGCAGTCGGAGATTGGGTTCTGGTGGAGCCGGAAAGCCACCTGCTTATCCGCCGACTAGAGCGCAAGACGCTGCTGCAGCGTCGCACGGAAGGGAGCCAAGGGCCGCAGCTGATTGCGGCAAACGTGGACACGCTCTTTATCGTGACCTCCTGCAACGACGATCTCAACGTGGCGCGCCTCGAGCGCTACCTGGCGCTTGCGAATGAAGCGGGCACGACGCCGGTAATCGTTCTTACAAAGGCTGACCAGGTAACGGCTGTCGGACCCTACCGAAAGCTAGTGGAAGGTCTGCAGCGCGGGCTTGAGGTGGTGACGCTGAATGCAAAGTCGCCGGAAGCGGCACGAACGCTGGCCCCATGGTGCGGCGCGGGTCAGACCATCGCCCTTGTCGGCTCTTCGGGGGTCGGCAAGTCTTCGCTGCTGAACACGCTCTCGGGTAAGTCAGCGGAAGAAGCACAACTGACGGGCAGCATTCGCGAGGCGGACAGCAAAGGTCGCCACACGACCACGTCGCGTTCGCTTCATGCCATTGCCGGGGGTGGTTGGGCGATCGACACACCGGGGATCCGAACGCTTCATATGAGCAACATCTCGACGGGGCTGGACCTGTTGTTTGCCGAGATTGCGGAACTTGCTCCCCTCTGCCGCTTTGGCAACTGTACCCACTCTCATGAACCAGGATGTGCCGTTCAGGCCGCGGCAGCCTCGGGAACACTTGACCCTATGCGGGTGGAACGCTGGCGCAAGCTCCTGGACGAGAACCAGAGCAATACGCCAATTCAATCTGGACCACGCGGCAACAAGGTCACCAAGGCGCCCAAGAGGCCGCGCGGAAGGTAATGTCATCCGGGGATCGGCCCCAAGATGCCATTCCCTCTTTGACCATTCTTGCGCTCCAACATCGTTGAAGCAGTCATTCGTATGGGAGCCCGCGGGCTGATGGGCCACAGGGTCTGCGTAGATTGCGCTATTCCTTTACCTCGAAGCCTACCGGGACACGGCGGCCCTTGTCTGCGGGCAAGCCGGCATCCTGAATCAGCTCCCGCACCATGAAGTCCGCATTGGGTCCTGCGTCCATGAGATGCTGCCAGATGTCCCGGACCGCCGGCGCCACACGGGTCTCGGTCACTGCGCGGGCCGTATGAAGCCAGATGACAAGGCCATCACTGCTGTCATACTCGCGCTTCTTGCGCAGGCCGGCAACTCTCGCCTGGACAGTCGCGGCAAACCGGGAGACAGCGTCAGCCTTCCAGTGGGACAGTTCGTAAAGGTTCTTGCCCTCTGAAAGATAGGAGGCGGCCCAGAACCGCGCCGCGGCGGCGTGGCTATCGACGTGATGCGGTTTTGCGGCGGCGAGTTTCTCTGCAAGAGCCTGTGCCTCCTCAACGAGGGCTGCCGTCGCTTTTTCTTGTTTCCAGGTGCTGAACATGATGATCCTTGTGCGGGCCAGAAGGGTGAAGGCAGGTCAGTCTAGTTGATGGTTTCGTCACCGATGCTCTTCAGTGGCCATGGTCCTCTGTCATCGCGTGTATCAGCTCTCGGGTCTTGAGCAGATCAGTCAGATCGACCGCCAATGGGGCCTTACCCTCGAGAGTATCCAGAAACGCGGAGATCAGGTTGCGGTGGCTGGTGTGATCGAAAGCCATCGGATCCGCTGCGCTGCCACTAGTTCCTTCGCCCCCCAGAGTCTCGACCTGGCCGTCATGATGGAAAACCTGCGCCTGCAAACCGTCAATGCGGATGGTCATGCGCTCGAAGATCAGGGTGATTGTCTCGGGCATGCCCGGAAAGCAGGCCGTCGTGGCCATGATGGTGCCGGGAACTGGGTCGTGTCGCGAATGTGGTGGAAATTGCCGGGCAGCGGGCTCCGGGCATGTGACGTTGGCTCCAGTCAGGCCGCG
>NZ_JAPTYD010000087.1 GCF_026913015.1 Paracoccus benzoatiresistens | reverse complement strand
CCGCCGGTTGGGTGGGTGTCAGTTCACCCGGAGATTACGCCACTGTCCAATTTCTACCACTTCCGAGACACGACCGGGAACTGCGCCAGACCCGAAAGTCGCCAATGCGCAGACCATGTCCTCGGCTTCCATTCGGTGAAGGTGACTTGTCACGGAATGTGCAGCGCTGATCCTGGCACCGCCGCACAAGGCACGCAGGACGTCGAGCGTATGGATCGCCTGGGTCAGCATTACGCCCCCACCGTCGCGGGCATATGTCCCGCGACCTGGCTGATCGTAATAGGCCTGGGGTCGCCACCATGGGATCAGACAGTGAACGCCGCAGAGCCTGCCGGGCTCTCCGGACGAGATGATCTTTGCCACAGCCTGGACGGAAGAACGAAAGCGATGCTGCAGCACGGATGCCGCCAGCAGGCCTGATGCCTTTGCCCGATCGGCGAGAAACCGGGTGTCATCCGTGACCAACCCTGCCGGCTTTTCGATCAGAAGGTGCTTGCCTGCCGAAAGGATGCGCCCGCCCAGATCGCGGTGACTGTCGGCGGGAGTCAGCAGGATCACCGCATCGACAGCCGGGTCACCAAGAACAGCATGCAGATCGTCGGTCGCAGCGATGCGGTAGCTTGCTTCGAATGCGGCTCGCCGCTCAGGGCTGCGCGTTACAGCATAAGCCAAGTTTGACCATGAAGGACTTACCAGTGTTGGAGGCGCCGAAGATTAGACTCAGGCCGCGACTGAAATCGACGTTGGCGAGAGGACGGTCCGGACCGGTAAACGAAAGTCCCTTGATCACCATTGGATGTCGTAGCGCGGTCATGTCGCCGAGCTCTTTGGCCCGGCTTCGCCTTGGAACTCAACCGCCCAACGCCCGATTTTATCCGCTATCAGATCGGCCAGCTGGTCGCTAGAAAGCTCGTGCAACTTCTGGGCCAACCATTCCGCCCGTGCTTTGAGATCGAGAGCGTAAGGCGTGTGCATAGTCTCTACCAGGGCGGACGCATCTTCTGAGGCTTGATAGGCGATGCCATTTACATCGGCGATCGCATTTATCATGTGCAAGCGACGCATCAACAGAACACCTTCCTCGACACACGTCGGCGCATGAGCAACTCTCCGGTGCGTTGAGGCAGGTCCGGATGCAGACTCTTTGGCCCACCGACGTCGGCGGTATGCACTACGAGGTGGTCAAACCATGTTAGCTGCGCTAGGTCAAACACGCGGGGAAACGCTGCATCCAAGAACACCAACGCACGCACGCCGGTCTCCAGAGCGCTGTTGAACAATGGGGGTGGCCGCGAGGCGTCTACAGCTTCCATTTCAGTTGCCCCTCATTGACGAAGTGATGACAGATGCCCTGCTTGACAGGTGTGCGCGCATACTTGGCTAACGGCCCAGCCGGCTGTGTATTACCAGCCTGAATCATCACGGCGTTGACGCGCGACAGAATGTCGTCATGCTTGGCAGCATGGGTCTCATAGATGCCATGAAGTATCTCGTTCCTGAGATCGTCGGTGTCCTTTGGCGTGGTGTTATCTCTGTAGAAGCGGGTGAACGCGTCAGCGTCGAAGTACCGTTCGCGCTGCATGCGAAGATGAGGTCCATGGACCGCATGCGCACCAGCTGCATTGTGGTCGGCAAAAGCGGCTCCTTCCCGTTCACCGTAGGCATCCAGCAGTCCCTGAATATACGGCAGTTCGGTCGGTTGGACATCGAGGGGGGCCATGCCGACGGGAGCGGGCCCAGGATCCGCGCCAAACCAGTGATACAGCACAGGGATAGCAGCTACGTCGGTAAGCATGATGTCGACGGAAATCGGGGATAGACGGGAAAAATCCCAGGCCTCGATAAAGGCCTTTAATTTGTCGTCCAGCGAGATGTGTTCATTCAACGATAGCGTTGGCGCAGTATTTTCCCCACTCATCGATCATGGTCGTCTTGAACTTCGATAGCTTGAAAATCAATGATTTAAGGTTTCGATTGATGCCACGCGGCGCTACGAAAAAGAACTTTTCCGGTGCGGTGAACTCGCCCTTGAAGCTATAGTACAAAACCTTGCCAAGCTCGGAGATTCCTGTGTCAGTAGGCAGTGTGCGGCCATACTGCTTACACTGATAATTGTGCCATGCACCCTCATGTCGCTGGGAGGACAGGAACCCGACCACGTCCCTTCCCATGTCTCCCGTCCCGGTAAAGCGTTCCACCTCTGCGTATTCGGTCTTCTTGAGCGCCCACTGGCGGACGAATTCTTCCAGCTGGTCGTCATCAAGCGCCAGGAGCTGTCGTCTGTATTGATAGTTTGTCCCCATAAGTGCGTTGCATTTGTAAATCAGTCCGCGTTCAACTTACCGAACGCAACCACAGACTGACCGCTTTCCCAGTTTCGCCGCGACTGCCATGCTGCGTTGCCGTCAGACGGCTTTCGCCCTAACTGGCCCCCGTTTCGACCGGGCACCCGGGCCTGAACGCGGAAGCTTAGGCTTATGCCTGAGCAAAGGCTAACGTAGAGATCATCACCGATGGCGGCCGTCGTCGGCGCTGGAGCGCGGCGGAGAAGCTGCGCATCGTCGAGGAGACGTTGGAGGATTACGCCAGCCTCTCGATCGTCGCGCGGCGCAATGGCATGGCGCCGAACCTGTTGTATTGTTGGCGGTGCCTGAGGCTTAAAGGGGAAGGCGTTGCCGTGGCCGAGGACGACGATGTCACCGGCAATCGTGTCGTGCGCGAGAGGGACTGCAAGCGCCAAGCAGACGGTCCAGTGGAGCGTTTGTAGCGTAGAAGCGCATCCGCGAACTCGCGCGCCAGTTCGAGCGCAAGACGCTTGAGGCGGAGCCTGCGCGAGGCGCTGGACAGGTCACGGGCAAAAAACCGACCTTGCTCGTGCGGTCCCCGTTAAGCAGCGATTTCCGGTGACGGCGGTGCCGGAGACGCTGGGCATGGCCCGGTCGAACCTGAATTGGCTGCCTGCAGGGCAGATCCGGTCACGGCGAGGCGATCATAAGGCACAGGACGCAGACCTGGGCCGAACCGAAGACGTTTGGAACCTCCGACAAGCAGGCTCGGGTGAACAGGTCCAAGGTGAAGGGACCAATTCTTGTGTGACAGAGCGCGGAGCACTTTGCGGGTGCGGCAGGACCGGGCCCAAGACGACCGTTTCGGAGAGCGGGAGGACCAAATCGGCCGCCCACATGCACTACAGATCCTCGACGCGCAGCCTCGGTCCAAAGCCGGACGCGCGTTGCGTGACTGAACTCAGGTGACCTTGGTGACCGGGGGGATGATCCACGAGCCGTCGAGGATCGACGGATTGCCCTCTTTCGGCCAGTAAAGACGCATCATCAAGATGAAATTGCCCTTCGGAGCGGGAAGCCAGTTCGACTCCTTGTCTGCACCGGGGGACTCGTTCTGGATGTATATCTCGACCGAGCCGTCCGGACGGGCCTTCAGATCCTGGCGCGCGCTGATCGAATAGCGGTTCAGCGGGTTCGCGACGAAGAAATACTGGTCATTGTACATGGTTATCGACCAGAACCCGTTCACCGGCGGCAGCTGGTCCTTGGAAAAGGTCAGCACGTAGTTCTCCGATCCATTATACTTGCGTTGGATCATCCCGCTCCCGGATTTCGTGCTCGTCGGATAGATCGCATCCTGCGGGCGGTTGGCGCCGAGTCCGATCGCCGTGATGAGCGCGCGCTGAAGGTACGACGTGCCGTAAAGGCCGGTCTTTGTCGTGTAGTTCCAGCCGTTGACGTGGGTAAAGTCCCCGTCGCTTTCCTTGAAGTGCAGCATGATGCGCGCGAAGGCCAACTGGGGCAGACGCTCCCGCAGCGCGACGTCGAACTTGCTCGCGTCGAAGTCCTGGCCCGGAACGATACCGATCTCGGCCAGCCGTTCGATCAGGGGCGCATCCGCGGCGGACGGCGGATTGGTCTTCATCAGCTCGCAGAAGAGCGTGAAGTAGTCCACCGCGCTCAGCGCGTTGACCTGGTCGCGCACCGCCGTCTTCATGTCGATGGAGGCATCCACCGGACCTTCGGGCGGCGTGTAGTCCGTGCCATAGGCGCTGAGCGGAACCAGGGTGACCGCATCTTGAAGCTTGTGGACGGCGTCGTAGTCCTCGGGCGTTCCCGTGCAGTAGATGCGGCCGAGAAGCCAGACCATCCCCGTGGGTGACTTGTACCCCGTCACGCCCTCCGGCAGCGTCCCGCTCCACCCCGGCGCCGTGATCGCATAGGTCTGCGCCGCAGTCCCCGTCGTCCGCTTGCCCGGAACCTCGAAGACGTTCGTCCAGCCGTCCAGCATGGGAAAGAGCGCGAAGCGGTCGCCCATGTCCGGAATGCTCACCACGTACGGCTCCTTGGTGACGTCGAAGAAGCCGTAGGTGTAGAGCGTGTCTGCGTTCGGCGCGGTCACGTCCGTGAAGGACGAGTCCGGATACTGGCGCAGGCGGCCGATCTGTCCCATCGGCGCCTTGGTCCCCTCGGGCTTGGCGACATTGGTCATGACGCGCCGGGTATATTCCATCGTGACCAGCGGATAGGCGAAGGTGTAGGCCTCGAGCGCGGTCCAGAAGTCGGATCTGTTCAGCAACTTGTCGCCGACCGACGCCTCCTGGGCGGCGCCCTCGCGGCCTGCGAAGATGGTTGCGGCGGTCAGTCCAAGGGCTCCCGCCGAAAGCGCCCTGCGCGTGATGTCCATGATGGTACTTCCCTCCCGATCTGTCCGGCGCACGCGTGCTGCCGGGGCGATTGATGGCCGAGCGCAGCGGGTGGCCTGCGGCCATCCCGGCGCGCGCCCGATCCGGCGGACCCTCGCGGATCCGCCGACCAGAATCCTTGGCCTTGGCCGAGATCCTCGCCTCGAAGTGGTTGGCGGGCGCTGAGCTGGGTCGGAATCCGACTACCGGACAACTGCCGATAATGATACATCCCGATCAGGTGTGGCGCTTTGCTCCAAAGGACAAAAGCCATCGGCGACGTGACAAACCGCAAGCCGATGCAGCGCGTCGGTGTGCTTTCGGAACTCCCGGATGTCCTGCACGTGCTCGGCGCCGATCCGGCCGCTGTCTTCCACGGCAGCGGCATCGCGCCTCATTCTCTGTCACCTGATCTTCGACTCGCCTTTCCGGACCTCCTCCTTATCCTCGAGCGCGCAGCGCGCATCTCCGGATGCTCATACATCGGCCTTCTGCTCGGGCGTCGGTTCGAGTTGCTCAGGCATCACGGCGTCATGGGGCAGTTGATGCACAGCGCGCCGACGCTCAAGCAGGCCATCGTCGACTTCGTGACCCGTCAGCCTGGGTACTCGAGCGGCGCGATCGTCTATCTGAACCAGTTCGGCGACAAGTACGACTTCGGATACGGGACCTACGCCCCGTCCGCGCCGGGCGCGCGGGTTCTCTATGATACCGTGGTCAGCGTCGGCATGCGCATGGTGCAGGAACTTACGAACGGCACCGCCAAGCCGGCCAGCGCACATTTCTCGCACGGAGCGGACCAGCACCGGGCGATCTACAGCAGGCTTCTCAACCTGCCGGTGCAGTTCAACCAGCCCCGGAGCGGACTAATGCTGCCAGAGGCTGCGATGCGGAAAGCGCCGCTGAGGGCCGACCCGGCCGAGAGGCAGAGGTTGCTTGCGGTCATCCGGGACATGAATCCCAGGACCGCAGCCGATCTTGCAACCAGGGTGAGCCATTCGATCAGACACCAGTTGCACTACGAGGGTCCCACGATGTCGGCCGTCGCCCGGGAACTCGGCATACATCCCCGCACCCTGCGACGGCGCCTCAAGGATGAGGGAGAGACCTTCGAGAACCTCCTCGACCGGGTCCGCTACGCCGTCGCGTGTGAACTGCTCGGGTTGACGGTCATCCCGATATCGGAGGTCGCAGATGTTCTCGGTTTTGCATCGCTCGCTGTTTTCAGCAGGGCTTTCCGAAGGTGGAGCGGGACTTCGCCCTCCAGTTGGCGACGAGGCCGGACGGAGTCATGGTCAGTCGCTTGAAGGCCTCGATCCTTGCCGGGGATTGGCTACCTCCGGCAAACCTCGCATGTTGAGAGGGTGGCAGCACAGGTTTCACGACATTCGCCGCGGCCTGCCTGAATGTCAGCGACGGGCCGACTGCGCTTGCTGCACCCGCATTCGTTGCAGAAGCGGTGAACGTCGGAGAACGGCTCATCGCGTTTGCTTGCCTGGTCTCGTCACTGCTACCTCGCCGCCCGATCAGATGTCCGCCACGGGCATTCCTTGCGAGGTTCTGCCGCGCCGCCGCAGGTCTGCTTGCCGCCCATCGGGTCACTGCTAGCCTCATGCCCCTCTCCCATATAGCAGCCAGTGGCTCTGCATGATGAAGGCGTAAGGCTATAGTCCCCTTACGATAGGAAGTGGCCGCCATTGCTACCAGTTAAGGGCGCTGAAACTGATGCGGTTCGACCGTAGATCCTTCAGCCTTCGAAGCCCTCGGATCCAAACCACCGCGCGTCGTCAAGAAGATTACACAAATTGAGCAACTTGTAGGCTGTTCACTGTTTGGGCGCAGTCATCAGGTCTGGAGAAAAGCAGTTGTTAGAGAGCGAATCAAGACCTGGCTACGCCGCAGCTTGTGAACACCCTTGCCCATACTAACCCTCGAAAATATGGCGAAAAACCAGTCACTGCCGGACAAATAGACAGGTTTCGAAAAGGCAAATGGCGGACAGTGAGGGAAGTTCCGCATACGAGGGTTAACTCATTATTTTCATTGACTGCCATGGGGTTAGAGTGGTGAACGTAGGTGGTTAGCGTAGGTGGTTGTCACTCTACGCACGTCTACAGGGTGAACTATGCCGGAATATCTCATCAAACAGCGCAAGGGATGGTACGCGACACTGGAAATCCCAAAGGCTCTACGTAGCAAGTTCGGCAAAACCAGGTTCAAAGAAACCCTACATACAGACTCCCTCAAAGTCGCTGAAATCAGGAAACATGCCCTTGTAGCTGTCTGGAAGGCAGAGATCGACGCAGCTAGAGGAAGTTCATCCAATCTTGATAGGGTCGTCCTTGTCAGAAAGAAGATGGCGGAGCAGAAAAAGCCCGATCCTGTAGACCTTGCTATGATCCTAACTCCTCAAACCAGTGAGGAAATGAGTGATCTAGAGAAGAACAGACATGATCTGTCAAAAGTCCTATATGGAAAGAAGTTCCCCCTTAAACAATTTGTAGCTGATTACGAGAAAACACTCACCAACATTGAGCCGAAATCTAAGGATATGAGGCTTTCTACCGTAAAAAGGTTCTTAAAGAAGTTCAAATATGCCGAAGATGCCACAAATAGAGAAGTAAAGAACTGGATTGAGACTGATCTGATAGCGGAACAGGGGCTTTCGGCTACAACCTGCCGCAGTATTGTCTCTCACCTAAGGCAATATTGGAAATATCTTGTAGATAGACACGACCTAACTCTACCTGAACCCTTTAAAGATGTAGTTCCAGCAAGAACAAGAACCAGAAAGCAGGAAGTAGCTGTCAAAAGAACGCACTTCGAACCTGAGGACTACCAAAAACTACTAAAAGCTTGCAAAGATAGCCAAGTTGAAACCCTCATGCGACTAGGAGTTTATACAGGGTGTCGAATAGAGGAGTTGTGTAGCTTAAAACTAGAGGCAGTTAAGGAAGATCGTATCCTAATCCAAGATGCAAAGACTGAAAGCGGCTGGCGGACCATTCCCCTACACAAAAAAATAGTAAAACTTGTAGCAGATTTGGCTAAATCATCAAAAGATGGCTACCTCATATCAGGTCTAAGCTTCAACAAGTACGGTGATAGGTCCAATGCCATAGGAAAGAGGTTTGGCAGACTGAAGACAGCTTGCGGATATGGTAAGAATCTTGTATTTCACTCCTTTAGGAAGGGGGTGGCTACACAGTTGGAACGCCTAGGAATCGCAGAAAACGTATCTGCTAACTTACTTGGACACGACGTGCCCACTATCACCTATGGCTTGTATTCTGGGAAACGGCTGGACTTCCAGTTACTGCACGACACAATTAATAAACTCAAGTGGGATTAATCTACATGAAAAGAGTATTAGCACTATGCTTGCTGTTGAGCGCTTGCTCCACCCCTGCACAGCCCAGCATTCTGGGATTTGATGGGAGTGTCGTTAAGGTAGGTGTTGCGAACATAAACGAAATTATGTGGTCAACACGTGAATCCCGAGTAAATGGAACTCAGCAAAGAGCGCAACAGTTCTGCCAGTCAAAGGGGTTTAAGACGGCTACGTACCAACAGGAGGTCTTTGACCGGGACCCATACCTAGGACCCGTTTTCAATCATATCGCGTATCTATGTGAATAGTGCTCCTTACCCACTCACCAACCTCCTTAAGTGAGGCTGTAGAAGAGCCATACAGAGGCGTTCGCCAATCCACGTAGGGCGATATACCAGAACCGTCTAGCGCCTCTGTAGGGCAACCCCGTGCGGCTCTGTGAGGTCATGACTGGAGTGGTAGGCGTTCATCCCTAATCTACCCAAAACAGTCCCTTACCGCTGATGAATGCAGTAGGGGCATGCCGGGAACGAATGTCAGGACTTGTTCTGTTTGGACGAATTGACGGTAAGTGCAAACGCGCGAAGTCTCTCAAAAAACGCGCAACTCTACTTCCGTCGAGCTCCTACAAAATAAGCAAACCTACAACGAGTAGAATTTATGATCACTGAAGGAAGGCGTGGTCCATAACTATAGTTTTCAATCCTACAACAAGTTAATTTATTATTTTATGTAGATCCACAACTCACTATAGTCCGTTCTGCCTTAGCCTGGCGCGATAGCGGCAGTGGAGAAGCTTTAGCTTCGACAAGAACAATACTACAGATTAGATGATCAATCATTTTTTAATAAATAATTAACAGATTGACCTTTAGCTGTAGTATTGTCATTATTTAGATAGCTTGTAGATTCTGAAATTGGTCAAAGACCATGAGTCAAGGTTTTACCTTTCACGTAGTGGAAGGGCAGAGGATAGCGATAGCTATACGCTGATCCGCTGCGCTCGTTCTACTTTTCCTCGCATTCTACTTTTATTTACACTTTTTTTATAGGACGTAGGTCAATTTACCATGAGATTCCAGAGAGTTACAGGGCGGTTTCGGCGGATTTGCCGCATTATGCAGCCATTAGTTCCCTTGAGTCAGTCTGGTCTAGCCACTGCTCAAATAGCCGCCTCATTCTTGTAGACCCCACATAGAGAGAGATTGCCTTCCCATTCCTGACTGCACTTCTAAAAACAAACTGGATCATTTCGGCCAAGGCGAACCGATCCTTATCCAACTTCAATCCGTGTTGCTCGAAGTAGACCCTCACGTTTTCATTGGGAAAGCGGTTGTATAGGTGAAGCACCACGTCCTTGTGTGCATGTTCGTTTGTCGCCCTCATCCCAGCCCAAAGCCACTGCGCCATAGCAGGTGCGTCCTTTGTCCTACAGACAGACTTACGACCTCTCAGAGCATACTCTTTCGGTAAGGTTAGTAGAAGCCTCTCAGGGCCCTCTTGGCGTCTGACAGAAGCAACTGCTGCACCCACCCTTAGAAGCTGTTCCTGTCGTGCCCCTGCATACCATGTGTGGCTAAGAGTAAACCTAGAGAGCCCCTCCAAACTCCGTATGGTTTTAAAGGTGATCAAGCTCCTGAGTTGTCCTACCACCTCTTTGCTGGTCTTATGAAGGGGAAGGTCTACGTACTCCCACTTCAAACTATGTAGTTGAAGATAGAGGTCTAAAACAGAACCTTCAAACATGTAAGTTAGGATGAGTACGGACCTGAAAGACTTGAACAACTCCACCGGAACCATAGTAACCATAAAATTGTATTGTGAAGTATTTTTTGCAGTAAAAAGATAACCCTCTTGCGCCGCCTCTGCGATGTTTTGATGCGAACTATTTCTATAGAACTCAACCGGCCGCGTTACCTTGACACGAAAGAGTGGCTCACTTACTTCCGCAAGTCCGGAATCCACCATTACCCTGAGATCGCCCCTTTTTGCATCATCGAAGCGTTCAACTACTGCCAGTTCCTCATCTAGAACCAAATGGTAGCCAAGGTCCTGAATCAGTTTCCAGTGCCGACTGTCCATGTTGAGCAGTAACGCATGAGTACAAGATACGTTCTCTCCTTGCTCTAGTAGCCTAAGGACCTCTTCTGATTTAATCCCCTTTCCTTCTGGAGACTTAAAATTGAGTTTTCTCGCAAATCTGTCTGAATTACCCCCTGTGTCAGCGTAGTTGTCCGCCCCTCTTCATTTCCTCTACTTTTCGGGTGGGCGGGATAGGACAGTGACTTG
>NZ_JAPTYD010000086.1 GCF_026913015.1 Paracoccus benzoatiresistens | reverse complement strand
TGTCGTCTCGTCTCATCCGCCGAACATGTCACATTCGACCACAGGAAGGAATCTTCTGTTAGGCGGTGAACACTAGATGAATGGACGTTGACGCCCCCACAAAATACTTGCTAAGTTGCCAGCAGACGAATTGCGCCCGGATGGTCCTCACGCCATCCGGGCGCTTCGCATTTCGGATGGTCAGGACGCGTTCCGGACCAAGCTCGGGCTTTCGTTGATCTGTGCCTGGTGTTTCAGTCGTGCCAGAAAATCACGGTATTTAAGATTGTGAGAGTAGGCGCCAAGAGCTGACATCATCAGCTCCCAGTCCTCGGATGAGACAAACAGACAAAGATCGTTCTTAGCTTCTGGCCGGTACAAGAAATCACCTAGTGAGATTAATGGTTCTAGCTTTGGCGCCAATGGGCGTCATGAAACCAACAACTTGACCGATAGTTCATTCTGGCTGTGGCCGCGAACCGGCATACCAAGGGGAAGCTGCCGCGCCTCGACCACGCAATGCCGCAGGCCTGAGGGCGCTGCGGACCGGCAGCCGAGCGGGTGGGAAGCCCGCACCAACCTTCCTGGATCTCCGACATGCCCCTCATCGCTTTCGGTGCCCATCCCAGTGGCTGGATGATTGGCACCACGATCACAGGCGACGCCCATGGCGAATATCGCTGGTGGCACTTCGGCCTGTTGGCGTTCTGCTGGGCATGACAATTCAAGTCGCCGCTGAAATGCGGCAGGGCGCGCAGGCCCGGCGCACAGTCGTCACTCCTGCGAAGTCGTGGCGCGCCGCTGCGCAACCCTACTCCCATCCGCCCGAGCTGCGTTGCTTCGCTCGCGGGCGGTGGAGGGCGTGGCCCGCGGCTTCCTCCCGCGCGTGGCCCCCTCTGAAATTCACTCACGAGGACAATATGGCTGACCGCGCCAAGAGCGGCCGAAAGGCCTATCCGAAGTTCAGTCTGCAGATGGCTGCACAAATATGCCGATTGAAATCCTCTTGGGCAGCGTTCTTGGCACTTTCTGAACTGGCCCCCATTTCAACCGGACACTTTGGCATACCCATGGAGGCTTAGGCATATGCCTAAGCACGTGCTTATGTCAGAGATTGAAGTCATCACCGATGGGGGCCGTCGGCGCCGCTGGACTGCCGCCGAGAAGCTGCGGATCGTCGAGGAGACACTGGATGGGCAGGCCAATATCTCGGTCGTGGCGCGGCGCAATGGCGTAGCGCCAAACCTGTTGTATCGTTGGCGGGATTACAACACCAACCACCCGCACTCAGGGCTGAAGATGCGCTCGGCCCGCGAGTTCATTGCAGCTCAAACCGCAACAGCCTGAGTGTCCGGTGAAATGGGGGCAAGACCACTTACGTTGGCGCGAGAGCAGGGGCACCCGGGATTCAATCAAGGCGCGAAAGGTTACAGTTTTGTATCATGAGAAGAAATGTCCGTTTGTTAACGACTGTGATTCTCACGGGCGCTGCACGGGCGTAGCCTTTTTTTTGCCGGCCCCCGCGAGTCCCGTAAACATGCCGAATAAGGCCCTTCTCTTTTAAACCCGTTAATGAGCGACTGACGGAAGCGCGAGCCGATGGCGTGTATTCCAAGCTCAGAGCGGCAATGACATCCCGCGATGTCATAACGTCTTTGCAGCCTATTTTGTCTTCGAGAGCCGGCAAAATAGCCAGGATTTTACGCTGCTGCTGACTAAGATTGCGGACCATAATTCTCCTATCGGTTGTGCATTCCCTGCTTGGCCTTCTGCAACCAATAGCACAAGTTATCGTCCCCGACCTAGAGCGGCGCCGGCCTGCATCTGTGCGCCGCAGCACGCCGCAGAACTGCGGACATGGGCGCCAGATGAACGGGTGTTGACGTGCACCTCCAAAACTTGCTAAGTTGCAGGAAGAGGAATAGCGCCCGGAGAAATCCGAGGCGCTTTTTGCATGTCTGGGAGGCAGCCATGTAGCGACCGAGCCGAATGAATGGCAGAGGGACCGCCAAAGTGACCCGCCTAAGCCGCTGAGCGACTAAGACAGCGCCGAGTAAAGGCCGCGCCTCGGGCGGCCCATGAATACCAGGGGGAAGCTGCTGCGCCCCGACCGCGCACAGGCCTGCCCAATGCAGGCCCCGGCAGCCGAGCAGGTGGAAGGCCTGCACCAACCATTCCCGGATCCCCAACATGCTCCCGCACATCGCTTTCGGTGCCCATCCCAGCGGCTGGATAATCGGCGCCACCATGACCCGCGACGCCCATGGCGAATACCGCTGGTGGCACTTCGGCCCGTTCTGCTTCTGCTGGGCGTGAGTTAGAAGCTTGGCGGATCGGCTTTGCGCATCTCTACGTGGACGTCGTCATGCGCCAAGCCCTTCGCGCGCGGATGCGACGCGATCAATGTGGATCGCACAATTGCTGCCATCGCGCCTAATCCCTTTTCCAGGTAATCATCAATCATCCCGTTGTAGATTTCCTGCCCATCCGATCCGCGCACAGCGCGATAATGATATTTGGTCACAGCGCTTCCTTTCACTGCTGAACCCGACTGAGACTATGCCTGAGAAGTGCATATCAATCACTGGAATTCCAATCCGCCTGCACCACGAACTGCTGGCGGGGTGGGCGCGGCGCCGGCTTCCTCCCGTGCGTGGCCCCCTCCGAAATTCACGAGGCCTCGAAAATGGCAGGCGCCAAGCTCAACAACGAGGTGAGAACCTTCATCGTGCAGGCCCTCGCCTGCTTCGACGGTCCGTCCGCCGTGGTGAAGGCTGTCGAAGACGAGTTCAGGATCACAATCGCCCGGCAATCCGTCGAGGCCTACGACCCCACCAAACGCGCCGGCCGCGACTTGGCTACGAAGTGGCGCACGATCTTCGAGGAAACCCGTACCGCCTTCCTGGAGGACACCAGCAAGATCGGGATCAGCCACCGCGCTGTGCGCCTGCGGGCCCTGCAGCGCATGGCCGAGAAGGCCGAGACGCAAGGCAACATGGTCCTGGCATCGTCCCTGCTGGAGCAGGCCGCAAAGGAAATGGGCGGCGCGTTCACCAACCGGCGCGAGGTGACAGGGAAGGAAGGCGGGGCTTTGGAGGTGAAGACCCTTGCCGACTTCTATGCAGACCTTCCAAGGCCCGACGCTTAATCCATCCCTGCGGTCTTTCTGGATGACCCCGGCGCGCAACCGGGTGCTGTATGGGGGCCGGGCATCCTCGAAATCATGGGATGCGGCCGGGTGGGCCGTGTTCCTCGCCGGCCAGTGCCGGATCCGCGTGCTGTGCGCCCGGCAGTTCCAGAACAAGATCGCGGAGTCGGTCTATACGCTGCTGAAGATCCAGATCGAGCGGTTCGGGCTGCAGGCGCAGTTCACGATCACCGACAACTCGATCAAGCACAACCTGACGGGCAGTGAGTTCCTGTTCTACGGACTATGGCGGCACATTGACGAAATCAAGTCGCTGGAGGGTATCGACATCCTCTGGCTGGAGGAGGCCCATAACCTCACGACCGAGCAGTGGGAGATCCTGGAGCCCACGATCCGGAAGGAAGGCTCGCAGGTCTGGATTTTGTTCAACCCTCGCCTGGTGACGGACTTTGTCTGGCGCCGGTTCGTGGTCAACACGCCGCCCGACACGATCAAGCGGCACATCAACTACAACGAAAACCCGTTCCTCTCCGCGACCATGCTGCGGATCATCGTGGCGAAACAGGACGAGGACGCCGAGGAGTTCGGCCACATCTACCTGGGCCAGCCGCGCGAGGATGACGATGCCGTCGTCATCAAGCGGTCGTGGATCATGGCCGCGCTGGACTCCTGCAAGCGCCTCAGCATCGCCAAGGGTCCGGGCCGCCGCATCGGCTTCGACGTGGCCGACAGCGGCAACGACAAGAACGCCCAGGTGCTGATGGAAGGCATCGAGGCGGCCTTTGTCGAGGAATGGAAAGGCAAGGAAGACGAGCTGCTGAAGTCGGCGGGTCGTGTCCACAAGAAGGCGCGCGAGACGGGCGCCGAGATCGACTATGACAGCATCGGTGTGGGAGCCTTCGCCGGGGCGCATTTTCAGGACCTCAATGCCGAGTTCGGGGTCAGCATCGCCTATCATCGCTTCAATGCGAGTGATGGCATCGTCAATCCCGACGAGAAGGTCGATGCGCAGGATCCGAAGTCGCCGACCAACGGCGACTACTACGCCAACCTGAAGGCACAGACCTGGTGGGATGTAGCCCGCCGCTTCCGCAACACCTTCAACGCGGTCGAGCGGAAGATGCACTACGAGCCGCACGACCTGATTTCGATCAGCCCAAACTGCGACCACCTCGACCGGCTGATTGACGAGCTGGCCACACCCCGCCGCGACTTCGACAACGCGGGCCGGGTGAAGGTCGAGAGCAAGAAAGACCTGAGCAAGCGCGACATCGCGTCGCCGAACCTGGCCGACGCCTTCGTGATGGCGAATGCGCCGCGGGAAACCGCGCCGCAGGTCGCCATGATCCTGAGAAAGCACCGCAGATGACTCCCCTCGCCATGATCATGAACGCGGCGCGCCGCCTTGAGACGCTGTTCCCCGGCTACTTCCCGGAGACGAAGCATCAGCACGCCAAGGACTTTGGCTGGCCAGATGATGTGCGGTCCGAGGATGCGCTGCGGATGTATCACCGCCACAGCATCGCTCGGGCCGGGGTCAACAAGACCATCCTGAAGACTTGGCAGGATTTCCCCGCACTGTGGGAAACCGAGAAGGCCGGCAACACCAAGGCCGAGCAAGAGATCCTGCAGCACTTCCGAAAGATCGGGCTTTGGCGCGCGTTGGCCGAGGCAGACCGCCGCGCCATTGTCGGCGGCTATGCTGCGGTCATCCTACGGCTTGCGGACAGCAAGGGCTTTGACCAGCCGGTCGGAACCGTGCCAGGCGGTCTTTCCGGCTTCGCCGAGGCTGTGCTGGTTTGGCGCAACCAGCTCGAAGTGAGCGAATGGATCACTGACGCAGCCAGCGAGCTTTACGGCCAACCCAAGACCTTCACCTTCAACGAGGCGGCGATTGGCGGCACCGCAGGCCGGTCGTTCCAGGTGCATGCCGACCGGGTGTTGATCTGGTCAGCTGACGGCACCGTGGCGGCCCGGTCTGACCTTGAGCCTGGCTATAACGACCTCCTGGACATGGAGAAGGTGAAGGGCGCCGGCGGTGAGGGCTTCTGGAAGAACGCCAAGTCGTCACCGGTTCTTGAGGTCGACAAGGAGGCCAAGATCGCGGAGATGGCGCGGGCCATGGGGGTGCCTGAGGACGAAGTCGCCGACGCGATGAACGACCAGGTCGAGGAATGGCAGAAGGGCTTTGACAAGCTGCTGATGTTGCAGGGGATGCAGGCCAAGACGCTGAGCGTCAACCTGCCGAGCCCCGAGCACTTTCACGGCATCCCGTTGCTGTCCTTCGCCGCCTCTCTCGGTATCCCGGCGAAGATCCTGATCGGGTCGCAGACTGGCGAGCGCGCCTCGACCGAGGACTCGGACGAATGGGACAGGACCTGCAATGCGCGGCGCGAGAGCATTGCCAAGCCCCGCATCAAGGCCTTGGCTGATCGCCTGGTGCGCTTCCGGGTGCTGCCTGAGCGTGACTGGTTTGTCGGCTGGTCTGACCTGACCGAAGCCAGCCCTGGCGAGAAGATCGACCGGGCCGTCAAGATGGCCAACATCAACCAGACGCAGCGGGACGAACCAGCCTTCACCGCTACCGAAATCCGCGAGCAGGCTGGTTTCGACGGAAAGGCGCCTGCGCCCTACTACGACGAGACGGACTTCCAAGACCCGTCTGTCGATCCCGACAAGAAGGACGAATAGCCATGGCGCAAGTGCGCGTGAACGTCCGCAGCATCGCCAACGCGGCTGCGGTCAAGGAAGTCGTGCGTAACGGGCGCACCCTGAAGATCGTCCCGAGCGCGACCCTGCCTGATGACGTGGTGATGAACGGGATACTCTATCCGGCGACTGAGATCGAAGCGTCGTTCGCCAGCCTGGAGCGCACCCCTGCACCTCTTGGTCATCCAACCGTCAATGGCAAGTTCGTCTCGGCCACCGATCCCGAAGGCATCAACATCGGCTATATCGGGGCTTGGAACGAGAACGTGCGCCGCGAGGGCGGCCGCGTTCTGCTCGACAAGGTGATCGACGTTGAAGTCGCGAACCGGTCGGAGGGCGGCAAGGCGGTGCTGTCGGCGATCGAGGCTGGCGGCCCGATCCACACCTCGACCGGCCTTCTGGCCAACATCGAGAACACCAAGGGCGAGGGCTACGAGCGCATCGCCCGCGGCATCGTCTTCGACCACGACGCCATCCTCTTGAATGAGGACGGCGCGGCCACGCCCGATCAGGGCGTCGGCATGCTGGTGAATGGCCAGCAGGTGGAAGTAATCAACTCGGCCGTCGAATGGGCCGACCGTGATCTGACATGGGCAGCAGAGAGCGCCCTGGGCGCACTGGAACGGCGCGAGCGTGCCGGGCTGGTGGACGCCTTCAAGTCTCTCATTGTCGAGGCGTTTTCCGGCCTGCGGAAGCCTCAAATCGAAAAGGAGCCTGCTGTGGCAGACGACAAGACGCTGGCCGAGCTTTCCGCCAAGGTGAACGGCCTTGAGGAAACTGTGAAGGCCATCCCCACGACCATCGCCAACGCGGTGGCCGAGGCCCTCAAGCCCGTGACCGAGGCGCACGCGGCGCAGATCGCCAACCAGAAGGCCAAGGACGAGGCCGAGAAGGCGGTTCTGGTCAACAAGGTGGTGACCGCGAACCTGCTGACCGAGGCGGTGGCCAACAGCCTGACCCTGGACGCGCTGCGCGAGCTGGCGCCGAAGGGCGAGCCGGGCAAGGCCGCTGCGCTGAACGGCGCGACCGGTGGCGGCAACGGCGACAAGCCCACCTTCAAGCTTCCGGAGGGCAAATAAGATGCCTCGCTTCAACAAGATCTACGCGGGTCCGGCGACCCAGCCGACTCCTCAGGTGCAGGAAGCCAAGGCCGCAGCCGCTACGCTGCCTGGCTTGGCCGTGACCCTGAACGGCTCGGGCCAGTTCGCCATCGCTGGCGCATCCTCGAACGCCAAGTTGTTCGTCGCCCAAGACAACTACCTCGCGCTGAAGGGCGTGGACGTCGCTTGGGATGCTGGTGACACCATGATCGGCATGGAGATGCTGGACGAGCAGTTCTTCAACGTCCGCGTTCCGACCGGTCAGAACATCACCAAGGGCGCTGCGTTGACCATCAACGCGACCGGCCGATTTGTCCTAGCTGCCACCGGCAACCGCATCGTCGCGACGGCCGAGGAAACCTTCAACAACACCACTGGCAGTGATCAGCTTGTTCGCGTCCGCGCGGCCAAGGGTCATCTGGCCGCTGCTTAAGGGAGCGCAAGGTGCGTTACTTTGACAATCAGCTCGTGACCGAACATCCGCGCCAGCACGGCGCTTGGTGGTCCGAGGTCTGCAACAGCCGCGAATGGTTCCACCGCACCGAGGACACGCTTGCCGAAGTGCGGAACGCGGCTGCGGTCCTGCCTCGCGATGCGTGGCTGGAACTGGACACCATCACGCGAGGCATCATGCGCGCTGATGAGGGTTCGGCCTGGATGAACGACCTGATGCCGCTGGCCAAGCCGGTGAACATCGGGAAGCTGGTCCACATGACCCGCGTCGTCGGTGATGCCGGTGTGGTTGTCCGCAGCATGTCGGGCCAAGTGCCGGTGCCGATCGACAAGGTCGGCTACGATTACCGAGGGACCATCGTGCCCATCTTCTCCTCGGGCTATGGCCGCGAGTGGCGCGAGTGGAACACGCTGCAGTCGGAAAACTTCGACGCGCTGTCGGACGACCAGGAAGCCATCACGCGCAAGCTGGGGCGCGACCAGGCACTCTATGTCCTGAATGGCGACGCGAACATCCAGTTCCAGGGCTATCAGGCCTACGGGATCAAGACCTCGCCGCTGTCGAAGACGATCAACATCGGCGCCGCCGGGGCCAACATCAACCTGACCACGGCGACCTCCGACCAGGTTGAAGCATTCATCAATGGCGCTTTCGGGGCCATGCTGGATGCCAACCTGATCGTCGGCGGCGTGAACCTGTATGTCTCGCCAGAGATCGCCCGCAACTTGGACAAGCCCTATTCGGGCTCGACCGGGTTCAAGACCGGATCGTTGCGGGATGCTCTGCTGGCGAACCGCCGCATCAACAAGATCGAGGTTTCGTTCGAACTGAGCGGGAACGAGTTCTTCGGCTTCGTGCCGTCGAGCGAGTTCATCCGCCCGCTGGTTGGTATGGCCGTCAATACGACTGCGATGGCCCGCCAGAACCCGACCGACAACTATCAGTTCCTGGTCATGGGCGCGCTTGGCATCGAAATCCGTGCGGACATCAACGGCCGCTCTGGCGTGTTCTACAGCACCAACGTCTAAGGAGGATCCGCTGTGAAAATCCGCATTACCGCGGGCGGCATCTATGGTGCTGACGGGGAAATCCCTGTCGGCACCGAGTTGACCGTCAAGGAAGAGCCGAAGGCCTGGGCCGGGCGCTACGAGGTTCTAGTCGAGGACACGAAGGGCAAGGAGCCGGTCACCGGCCAGAAACCCTCCGACGCCTCGAAGAACTGACCTTCGGTGCAGGGCTGCCCCGGCGGCCCTCATCCCAAGTTCAGCGGAGGCGACCATGCTTAGTTACACCGCCCTGGCCGTCACCCAGGCCGAGGCCGCAGCCTATACCGGCGCGGCCGGGGTCGCGGTTGCGCTGCAGGAAACCGACCTGATGCGCGGCCAGCGGTATCTTGCGGCCCGGTTCAACAGCCGGTGGCGCGATCCCTTCGCGGCCGACGCCGTGCCCGAGGAGGTCAAGCTGGCCATCATCGAGGCGGCGATCGTGGAAGCCAGGACGCCGGGCATTCTGTCCCCAAAGTCCACGCCGGCCACCGACAAGGTGCTGACCGGGGCCAAGGGCCTTACCTGGGAGCGCATTGGCGACGCGAGCGCGCCTGACGCCTATGTGCCGCGCATCGCTGCTGTTGAGGGGCTGCTGGCCTTGCTGACCCGGCCAGAAGTCACGAGCCTGTTTCTGCGGGCCATCGGCTAACCCGGCTTTTCTCACATTTCGGGGGGGGGATTCATGGCAGAGGACTGGAACGCCATCGCGGCTGAGGTCGCGGGTGCCTTGGGTGACGTGGGCCACACCGCTGCGCTTCTGCGGCCCGGCGGGCGTGATCCGGACAGCCCGGAATATGACCCAATGTTCCTGCCTGATCAGGAAATCTCGGTGAAGCTTTTGGGCGACACAATGGTCCTCGGCCTGATCAACGGCAGCACGATCCTAGCAGGCGACCGGCGCGAGATGATGGCGGCCGAGGGCACCACCCCCACGCCAGCCGACAGGCTGCGAATTGACGGCACCGAGTACGCAATCGTCCGGGCCGAGCCTTACGCGCCAAGCGGGGTTGTCCTATACTTCGACCTCATCTTGAGGGCGTGACAATGACAGACGAAGACCATGTAAGCGCAATCCAGACTGCTGTGTTTAAGCTGAATACGGCGATCGAGGCGGCTGCCAAGGACGGGATGCTTTGCGAACTGATGGTATTTCACAACCATACTGATGCACGGTCGATCGCGACAGCTGTGGTCTTAGCAAAGCCTTACAAGCCGCTCTGATCCTGCCAATTAAATCTGAACAAGGCCCCGCTTCGGCGGGGTTTTTCTTTATGAGGGCCTGACATGGCACGCTTGCCCGTAGACGCGCAGGACGCGCTAGACCGGCTGGAACCGGCCCTGCGCGATGCCTTTCTGCAGGCCATCGACCAGATCACCAACGCCGTCCGGCTGCAGCAGCTCGAGGTTCTGATCCGGGCGGGCGACATTGAGGGCGCGGTCGAGGCCCTGCGGCTTGAGCAAGGGTTCTTCGGCCCGCTCTACGAGGCGCAGCGCGACACCTTCATGACCGGCGGGCCGCTGACCGTGTCAGGGCTGCGCATCCGCGACCCCTACGATGGCAGCAAGTTCGTGTTCAGCTTCAACGGCCGCCACGACCGGGCCGAACAGTGGATCCGGGAACAAAGCTCGCGCCTGATCACCGAAGTGATCGAGGACCAGAAGGAACAGGCCCGCATCGTCATTAGGGAGGCCGCCGAGGTCGGCGAGCATCCCCGCGACACCGCCCGCGCGATCGTCGGCAAGGTCGACACGGCAACCGGCAAGCGCGGCGGCGGGATCCTCGGCCTCGATCGAGCCCGCCGCGGCGTGTTCGCCAAGGTCATGGGCGGCATGACAACCCCCGAGGGCGTGCGCGACCTGGTGACAGTGCCGCGCGATGGCTCGGCGCCTTATGTGACGCTGACCAGCGTGAACGAAGCCACCAAGCAGCGGATCCTGCGCGCCTATCACGCCGGCACCGCAGTCAGCGCCGCCGACCAGGCGATCAGCCGCAAGCAGCTTAAAAATAGGAGGTGTCCGCATATCGTGTTGGTAGTTTCGTGAAAGTGCAGACGGACTAAGATTACCTCGCATTTCCAGCGAGG
>NZ_JAPTYD010000085.1 GCF_026913015.1 Paracoccus benzoatiresistens | reverse complement strand
GACAAACATGACCATGAAATCAGACGATTATCTTTGATGAACACGACCAAAGAAAAATGACCGCACACCTGAATGCCAAGGGGCGAGGCGCACCTTGCCTTCAGCGAAGACGCAGGAAATACCGAGAAAAGAAGTTTCGTTTATTGTGAATCAGTAAAATCTGTGGTGATTGAAAGATGGAATGGAAATCTCGCAAAGGACATGGTATAAATAGCACTTGGGGCATTCACGCTCTTAGATGAAACTTGAAAATGATGTATGTTTGCATCGTACACCAGTAAGGAAATGCCGATGGGTGAGGATGAGAACGCGCCATTTGATAAAGACCCCATCTCAGCCTGGCTTGATCATGCAAAGCGTGCATTAAGGAAAACTAAGGCCGATCATCTTGGTCGAAAGTTGAAGACTGCAGGGGTTATGGTGGAAGATCTATCGCGGTATCCTATTCTGGAATGGACGCCGTTCGCCGGCCTCGGCAATTTTGGACTGGGCTATTTTCTTGATCCCGCATCCGATTCGTCCTGTCCTTGCTGCTGCCGCAGCTACTGGGTCTACGACAAACAGGGCAGCAGTGGGCAAGATCGACATAGATGATCGAGGGTAGCGTCAGGAGCAGCTACCGCCCCATCCAGGTTAGTGGCCAATCTGTGAAGGTGACTTATCCGGGAATTGTACACGACGCATCCTCGTGACGGATAATTGTGGCGACCTGTGGTGATTGAAGACGATCTCACCACTGGCATTTCGCAGTTGATCTCTTACCATCCAGGGCTTGATGCCCTCTCGCCCGCAAGTTGCTCAGTGTCGCTGTTCTGCTCCACAAGGAGACCACTCAACCCCTCAACTGCTGGGAAGTCGGCTCTGAGCAACCGTATCGGACGGCCGATGCTTCCCGGTGATGGGTTTTTCGCCCGAGATAATCGTCACAACCAGGTGGAACAACAGAAGCCAAGGAGCCCTGAGATGGGGCGAGGATCTTGCTGATATTGTGAGCACAGGCGCAAAGGACGGCAAAGATCGCATCGCCGATGCGGCCCTTCAGCGTGCATCTGGCGAGGCATCCGCCGGTCTTCATGCGCCCGATTTCAGGCTCGATGGCGCTTCGTCGAAGAGCTATGCCCGAAAGTTGGTGACGGCCTGATCAGGCGGCGGCTTGAAGTTGCTTGATGCCGTCCCTGAACTCAATGCGCTGAATGATCTCCGGCAGGCGGGTGGTGCCGTCTGGCTTGCGCCATTTGGCCAGCGCCGACATGAGCAGCCGGAATGTCATGGCGAGCCCGCTCTTTCTGCTGAGACAGCCCTTGGTCTTGCCGGTGCGGTGGCGGACTGAGGCAAAGGTGCTCTCGATTGGGTTCGAGGTCCGGATGTGCTTCCAATGTTCGGCCGGGAAGTCGTGAAAGCTCAGCAGCACGTCACGATCCTTGACCATTTTGGCCGCCGCCTTGTCGTACTTCACCCCGTAGGTCTCGATAAAGAAATTGAAGGCGGCGTCTGCGTCGATCCTGGTCTCGGCCTGCCAAATGTCGTGCAGATGGCCCTTGGCTTTGGCTTGCACCGATTTTGGTATGGCATTGAGGACATTGCCGGTCTTATGCACCCAGCAGCGCTGCTCGCGTGTGGTGCCGAAGACCTGGCGCAGTGCGGCGGCCCAGAACCCCAAAGCGCCATCGCCGATGGCAAGGTCCGGAGCCATGCTCAGCCCCCGGTGCTTGAGATCCAGCAGCAGTTCGCACCAACTCTGGGTGCTTTCGCGCTAGCCGTCAGCAAGACCGAGCACCTCCTTGTGGCCCCATTCATCAGTGCCGATCAGCACCAGCATGCATTGCTTCTCCTCGGCCATGCGTGGCTGGAAATAAACCCCATCGGCCCAGATGCAGACGATCCGCCGGGTGCTGAGATCTCGCCGTTGCCAGCGCTCGTAGTCATCCCACCACTCGGATGTCAGCCGTGAGATCGTGGAGGACGAGAGGCCCGCCGAATTCGGGCCCAGAAGGGCTGCCAATGCTTCTTGGAAGTTCCCGCTCGAAATGCCCTTGAGATAAAGCCAGGGCAGAAGCTCCTCGATCGAACGGGCCTTGCGCAGGTAGCGCGGCAGCATCGACGGCGTGAACTGTATCTTGTCAGCCGTCTCACCCCGATCCCGAACACGCGGCACCTTCACCGGCACCGGTCCTATTTCCGTCATCACCGAACGCTCGGGCAGATGGCCGTGACGCACGAGCCGGCAATGCCCTTCTTCGGTGACCTCGCCGGCATGGGCGACAAGAAGCGCCGGCAGGTCCGCTTCGATCGCCTGCTCAGTCAGCCGTCGCGCACCCGCGCGAAGGATCTCGGTAAGCGGATCCGCAACACTTCCCTAGGGATCGGGCAGCGGCGTGACGGTAGCCTTCATCATGGGGTATATCCCTTTTTCGACAGAGAATTGACGGCGTTCTGAACACCCCCATGATATGCCGCCCCTCGGGCCATCACCAACTTTCAGCCATATCTCCTCGGTGCGAGGCGGCAGGCCGCGGAACGCGGCCTAGCGCCAGAGGATCGTGGCCACATGTCCGGCGGCGATCTTCTGGACCGCCTCGAACACGGTCCCGGCGGGCCACTCCGCGCTCCAATCCTCGGTCAGCACCAGCCTGACCGACTCCTGCTCGTCCGGCTCGCCCTTTTGCCAGTCGACCCGCGCCGCGCCGAAGTCCCGGAATTGCCGCGTTAGTGGATAAAGCGCTTTGTAAAGCGCCTCCTTGGCAGAGAACGCCCGCGTGACCTCAACATGCAGCGGCAGGCCCGACGAACCGGGCGACAGTTCGGGCACAACTTCCGGCGCGATGTCAGAGGCGACCCCGTCGGTCATGATCCGTTCGACATCCAGCCCAAGCAGCCTCGCCGCGCGGCGGGGCGCGACAAGCGCCGCGGCAATACCGTCGGTATGGCTGATGCTGCCCACCCAGCCGTCGGGCCAGGCCGGCAGCCTGTCACTGTCAATGCCTGGCGGCTCGATGTCACGACCGGCAGCCCTGCACAGCGCATCTTTCGCCGCCAGCCGACCTGCCGCGAAACTCGCCTGCCGGCGCGGGGACCAGCGGCGAATTGCCTCGGGCAAGCTCGCACCGGGAAACGTTCTGACCGGCACGAAGGCCAGTGCACCTCCCGGCGGCAGCGGCAGATCCCTCATCGCATGGGCCAGTTGTTCGGCAGGCGTCCGATCCAAGTCCCAGCCTTTCACGCTCATCAAGCTGGCCAACGGGATAGCCCATGGCATTCCCGAGTGCCATCGCAACGCAAGGTGTGAAATGCAACTTTCCTGTTCCTCATGCTGTCGGCTCATCGCGATCCTTTCGCGACTGGCTTGAGGCCTTGTCTTTCTGCTGCGATGCCCTTCCCTGCAACAGCGCCCCTTTGTCGGTCCCCTGAGCCGCTTTCAACCCGCCAGATGGCCGAATGTCAGACAGAACAGGGGCTTATGTCGACCTGTCGCTCGCTAAGGCAACAGAACCTCCTCAAGATCATGTCGACTCTCCTATGGCTCGCCCCTTGTGACTGCGGCCTGGTCGGACGGGGCCTGTGCCGCGTTCCACACCAGTTCCAGGGCACGATCAACAACCTTCATCGCCTCTGGGAAATCCATGTGGCCCACCGTGTCCTCGGGGCTGTGATAATGCGAGTTGTGGCCCACCAGCGTTGCCGCTTTGATCCCCCGCCGGGCGAAAACCTCTCCATCGACCTCGCAGTCGGCCCCGTGATCGACCCGGCGCGGCTTGCGGTGCTTCTCGAGCCAGGCGTCTTCGCCGATCTGATCGATATTGAGAACGTAGACCGTGTCCTCGAGCGCAAAGACCGGGTCTTCATAGACATAGTGCTTTGCCCCCGTGCATCCGCATTCCTCGCCATCCACGGAAAGAAAGAGGACTGTGCGCTTGAGCTCATTGGCTCTTGAGGAGAGGGCGAAGGCCAGCTCCAGCATCGCCGCGCTGCCCGAGGCATTGTCATTGGCGCCCGGATGGATGCGATCGCCGTGGCGGCCGTCCGGGCAACCGCTGCCGGTGTTGCGACCCAGATGATCATGGTGCGCGCTGACGATCACCACCTCGCCCCGAAGGACCGGATCAGTGCCCGGCAGAAAGCCGACCACATTGGCGGCATCCGTCTTTCCATGCCAGTCATGTTCGTAGGGCTGAAGATAGCCTCCAAGCTTCTCGGGCGGCAGAAGCCCTGCCTGCCGGAACTTTGTTTCCATGAAGCCAATTGCTTTCCATCCTCCCGGCGTCCCGACTCGGCGGCCCTCCATCGCGTCCGAGGCAAGCAGCGACACCGTTTCCCGGTAGCGTTCTGGATCGGGCGATATGCTTGATCCGCCATCGTCTGCCGATGTCGTTTGCGCCGCACTGGGCTGCCCGACCAAGAGAGCGACCACCGCGACGACAAGGAAGCTCGCGGTGATTTTTGGATGATATCCGCCATGCATCTGCGAAACTCCCTCCCATGTCAGTGTTCCAGAGGCCTGAACTCAGGATTTTATCAGAAGTCGAAGCCTGTCGAGGCAACCAGGTGCGCCTCGTCCGTGGTGGAGTCTAGGTAACTCACATCAACCCAGGTGTTGTCGCCTATCGCGCGTCCCAGGCCGAAGCCCCAGGAAACCGAATTCCCCTCGTCCTCTTCCCCGTCGATGTCGGCGCCAACGGCGGCGCTCAACGTCCAGACCTCGTCCAGGTCATACTCGAAAACAGCTTCGGTCGAAACCTCCCGCGTATCGAAATCATAGGAGGCTTCCGTCGTGACGTAAAACAGGCCCGACAAGGGATACTCGGCAGAGAGGGCGATTTCCCCGCAGCAATCGCCGGATTTGTTGTAGAAGGTGCGCGCGTAACGGAGATCCAACTCGATACCGCCGATGACGGGTCGAATGCCCACGGCAAGTTCGACCTCGAGATGATCTCCCCCGTCATCAAGCGTGGAACCCCACACTCCACCGTAGAAGAGGCCGCGCTGAACCTCAGCATAGCCCTGGAGCACCGGCTTGTGGCCGGAGAGAGACTCGCCATCGGAAATGTAATCCGTGGCCAGGAGGGCACCGTAGCTCCACTCGGTCTCTTGGGCGGATGCAGCATAGGGAACAACGGTGGCAGTTAAAATCAACGCAAACGCTCTGGCACTCATCAAGGTTGTCCGAAGTTGCTCTGATACAGACCAACAAACTAGCAGGAGCTCGATCAGAGGTCACGCTTCCTGCAGGGGATAGAGTCTTCTTAGCCCGGCCAAAACAACCTCTATTATATTGAATTTCCATGGTAAAGCTTCGGAATCGTTCGTCTTAAATTGCAGGGTTTCGTGTGCTTTGGCCGGAAGCCCCGCAATTTCCGGTCGCCGATGAAGCCCCATTCCCGCGCCCCTGAACAGGACGACCTGCTCCGCACCGAGGATCATGCGGCTTTCTCGGTCTCTATCGTGACAAGGCTCGCCGGGCGCATATCGGTCCAGTCGGTCTCCAAATGGCTGACGCAGTTCTCGGGCGTTCACCAGCACGAGGAAGATGTCATCCTGATAATCGAAGGAAATGCTCATGGTCTTGTCCTTTCCTTGCCGGAAACCTAGCCGATCGGCTTCTCGCCCTCGGATTGACCGGTATGGCCAAGGCACTGGACAAGCAGCGCCGCCTCTCGGCCACCTTCGACAGCCTCACCTTCGAAGAATGGCTTGGTCTGCTTGTCGACTACGAGGCAGCCGAGCGAGACGCGAAGCGCCTGCTCACCCGGCTCAAGTTCGCCGCGCTGCGCCAGGCTGCCTGTGTCGAGGATCTCGATCTGCGCACGCCGCGCGGGATCGACCGGGCCGTCATCGCCCACCTGGTTGACGGGGCCTGGATCGCCCGACGCGAGAACCTGCTTGTCACCGGCCCGACCGGCCTTGGGGAAAGTTGGATCGCCTGCGCTCTCGGCCACAAGGCCTGCCGCGATGGGCGCTTGGTCGCCTATCACCGGGTGCCGCGTCTCTTCGAGGCCCTGGCCATCGCCCGGGGCGACGGCCGGCCTGCCCGGATGCTCAAGCTGCTGGCCCGGACCGAACTGCTCATTTTGGATGATTGAAGGCTGGCTGTCCTGACATCATCGGAGCGGCGCGATCTGCTCGAAATCCTCGAACACCGACACGGACGGGGCTCGACGATCGTCACCAGCCAGCTTCCGGTTGAGAACTGGCACGAGGCCATCGGAGATCCAACCCCGGCCGACGCCGTCCTCGATCGCCTCGTCCACAACGCCCACCGCCTGACGCTTACCGGAGAGAGCATGAGAAAACACGTTTCCCATTCGAAACCGCTTGACCCAACGGGTCAGGCCTGACTCCATGAAGCGGTCGGCCAACCTGCCCGAGGTCTGGAATGGCTGCCCACGATGCCCTGGAATAAGTGCCCACGATCGCGTGGAATAGATGCCCATCTTCCGTGCAATGCGCATGAGAAAGACGGCCGAAACGTCCGGGGATGGTTTGCAGCCCACAATCAGTTGGCCATGATGTTCGGCGATCGCTTCGACGCTCGAGTATCTGAAACCGCATGGACCGGGCCAGATACACAAAGGTCAGGACAATCCCTGGTGAGGCTTTCGCCGTGCAGATTGCGGGAGCCGGGTACCAGGCGCACCTGACAGGCATACGACAATCCTGTCCTTCAACGAAAGCCCACCTTTCTGCAATGGTCATCCAAGTCGACGTCAACTCGCAGTATAAGCAAGATGGTGGAAGTCAGCCGTCTTACCATCCCTTCTCTGGCTCCGCCTTCCTTCAGGTAGACGTCACAGGATCTGTCTTGCCGGATTGCCGAGCCAGTGCGTTCCGCTGGGGAGGTTCTCGCCCTTCATCACGAATGAGTCGGGATAGACCTCGACATCGTCGCCGATCTCGACGTCATAATGGACGAAAGCGTTGCTGCCGATGCTGCAGCGATCCCCGATCCTGATGCGGCCGGACTTGAAGACGCCATCCTCAAGCGAGTGGCCTTGAAGCGTGCTCAACCCCGCCAGGGTGCAGTCGTCGCCGATTTCCGTCATGCTCTTTTCAGAGATCCAGCATCCGTCGTCGAAAAGCCTTCGGCCCACTCTCACTCCCAGAAGCCGGAAGATGGTGCTCTTGAACGGTGTGCCGTTGAAGAGACCCATGAACGGTTTCTGGTTCGTGAAGCTGAACTTCCAGTAGCGCTCATGCGTCCAATAATAGTTATCATAGATCGAGCAGGACTGCGGCTCCAGGCGTTCGAACCCGATCGAGGCCCGCTCCATCAGGACCGAATAGCCGACAAGGATCGCCGACATCACGATGACTGCCACTGGCAGGACAAGGATGCCGTGGTGCTCGTAGAAGATGAACGTCTTGGCCAGCACCCCGAGCATCAGGAACAGCGTCACGGCCTGCGCAAGCAGCAGTAGGGCGATCGCCGCGGCGTTCGAGCGGTTCTTGAGGCGCAGCCGTTCGCCGAGCACATCGGGGTCCTGGTAGCGATCCTTGCAGCGGTCGCGCATGACGCTGCGCGGGATCTCGAAGCTAGGGGAGCCGAGCAGGCCGGTATTCTCTCGCAGGGGGCCATCTATCGGCACCATCACCTTCGTCGCCAGCAGGCAGTTCTCGCCCACCTTGGCATCCTGCAGGACGGCGACATTGTTTCCGACGAAGTTGCGGTCCCCGATCGACACAGCGGACAGTCGGAGAGAGGAGTGCGAGTTCTCCGAATTGACCATGCTGAGCCCGTCGGAAATCATGGTGCCGGAACCGATCCGGCACATGAAGGGCATCTCGTGCACCTGAGAGAGCCCGAAGTTCGAGCCGGTCTGGACAACCGGGTCGAGACGGTAGCCGACAAACTTGAGGAAACCCACGATGAAGGAACTGTCCCCAAGCATTCCGTTGAAATAGGCCGAGTTGCTGACGCTTCCGATTGTCTGGAAGATGAAGTGGTGCAGGCCAAAAAGCGGATAGACCTCGCCATCGCGAATTGTGAAGGCAAGCAGCCGCGGCAGACCGTAGAGCAGCAGCAATCCCAGCATGAGCAAGCCAAGCAGCAGAAGGCTGGAGAGGAGGGCGGCCATGCGATAGAGTTCCCAGCTGATTTCCACGAAAGCGGGCGCGGTCAGATCGAGAAGCATCCAGGAGATCAGGTATTCAAAGGCGAAAATCGACAGGCTCGCGCCGGCGATCACCAGGATCGCCAGCACCGCCGGATACAGGATGCGCCTCAGCGCTCCGCAGGCGCGCGGCGGGACCGTGCAGAAATTGGTGGCGGTCTCCTCGGCCGGCGAGCCATGGAACCGCTTGCCCGCCGGGACAAACTGGCCTTGCTGCAGCGAGGAAACATGGCCAAGCTGCGCCCGGTCGCCAAGGCCGCTGTCGATGTCGAGAACGGCCGCATTGCCGACATAGGAATTTGCGCCGATCGTCGTGGGGCCGAACTCGATGAAGCCCGAGCGTGCCCGGTAGCAATTGATGATCGCGCTGTTGCGGATCACTGCCCCCTGTCCGACGGTAAAGAGATCGGTCGCGGCAGGCATTCGGCAGCCGATCACCGCCTGGGGTGCGATACTGGCGCCAAGAAGCCGCAGATACACGTTGTAGACAGGCGTGCCCGCGAAGAGCACGAGAGGGTTCAGGCGGATCGCGGACCTGACCACCCAATACCGGAAATAGGCGAAACTCCAGATGGGAACGCGGCCCGGTCTGAACCTTCCGATTACCGTCCACTTGATTGCGATCGGAAGGATCGCGGATCCGGCAAAGATGGCAAGCGCCGCAAGCGTCGAGCGCTGGAGCGCGACAAGCCGCCCCGGCGAAAGTGCCACCCAGAGCAACACTTCGATGGCGACGAAGGCGGCCAGACTGGCGGCGGCCACGATGACCAGTCCCTGAAGCACGCCGCAGGTGACAAAGGCGCGGTTCGAGGCCAGATGGATGTCGCGCGGCGGTGACTCAAGCTTGACCTGGCTGTGCGCCGCGCGGGCAAGCGGTGCGAACTTGCGCACGGTGGGATTGAGATAGACGTCGCGCATGGAAATGGCGGTGAGGCCGAGATTACTACGCACCGCCGCACAGAATCGCGCCATCAGCAACGAATTCGCCCCGAGATCTTCGAAGAAATCCGCCTCGACGGAGACCTGGTCAACCCCGAGCACGTCCGCGAGAATGCCGGCCAGCGCCGCCTCTTCATCGTTCCGGGGCGCGACACAGGTGGTCCTGCAGGCCGCATGGCGCGGATGCCTGGGCGGCGGCAGGCTCTTGCGGTCGGCCTTTTGGCTCGGGAGCATCGGAATCTCCGACAGTTCCTCCAGAAAGGCGGGAAGCATGTAGCTTGGCAGACGGGGTCTGATGGCCGCGTGGATGTCTTTCGGGCTTGGGCCATCGGCGTCGTGCCGCAACGTGTAATAGGCGGCCAGTTCGCTTACACCGGGCGCCGTTTCAATGACATTCGCCACGGCCTGCAGGATCCCGGGAACCTCCATCAGGACGGTCTCGACTTCCGCCAGGTCGATACGGTAGCCGCGAATCTTCACCTGCGTGTCGATGCGGCCCAGATATTCCACCTCGCCCTCGGACGTGATCCGGCCAAGATCGCCTGTCCGGTAGAGCCTGCCGCCAGGATTATGATCTATGCCGATGAAGTCCGGGCGGAAGGCCTGTTCGGTCTTGTCAGGGCGGTTGACGTATCCCTCGGCAACGCCGACCCCGGCGATGGCGATCTCGCCGATTTCGCCACGCGGCCGGATGCGGTCCGCCTCGGTGTCGAGAATGACCACGGAATAGGTCGGCAGGGGCCGGCCGATCGTCACCGGGCCACCGGGTCGGGGACGGGCGAGGGTTGCCGTGACCGTTGTCTCTGTCGGACCATAGACGTTCAGGAAGGTCCGCCCCTTCCTGCACCAGCGCTCGATGAGGTTTGCGGGGCAGGCCTCTCCCGAGACAAGAACGAAGTCGAGGTCGGGCAGGTCCTCCTCAAGCGTAGCGAGGAGAGTGGGGACGCACACGAGCGCCGTCACCTGTCGCTCGACAAGGAAGCGGGCCAGATCCGCCCCAAGCAGCGTTCCTTCGTCCGGCGCAGGAACCAGCGTCGCACCCAGATAGAGCGGCACCCAGATTTCCTCGAAGGAGAAATCGAAGGCGAATGTCAGGCCCTGGTAGACCCGCGCTCTCGGAGAGAGGCCATAAACCTCCGCCGCAACCCGAATGAAGTTGCAGATGCTCGAATGGTTGACCGCGACGCCTTTCGGCTGACCCGTGGAGCCGGACGTGTAGATTATGTAGCAGAGCGCATCCTCTGCGGTTTCTGGCGGCATGACGGGGGCATCGGACTCGGCCGAGATGGCCTGACAGGCACGGTCAAGGCACAAGGTCTCGACCTCGAGTTGGCCAAGGCCCGTGGCGAAACTCGAGACGCTGAGCACCAGGCGGATCTCTGCGTCCTTGAGGATGAAACCCACTCTCTCCCGCGGAAAGGCGCGGTCGAGAGGAACCCAGGCAGCCCCGACCTTGGACACGGCCAGCATCGCCGCGTAGGACCAGGCCGACCGATTGAGGAGAAGGCCGATCCTGTCTCCGGACCTGACGCCTTTTCGTGTCAGGTAATGCGCAAGCCGGTTCGCCCGACGCTCGAGTTCCGCGAAGGAAATCTCCTCGGCCTCCGTCGATACGGCAATGCGCGTGCTTCCCCTGAACAGGCGCAGGCGCTCTTCGAAGATATGGTGAAAGCGCTCTCCGCGCGCCCAGCGGATCGAGTGGTCTGCGTCAGGCCAGACAAGCACGGGACTTTCGGCATCGGAGAACTGTCTCTCGCTTACGTCCAGTGCCCAAGCGGCTCCGACTGGCGCCACGGTTGTGGCGCCATCGGCGTTGAAAAAATTTTTCATGGTGTTTAGCCCGGGCTACTCAGCGGCTGCGGTTGGCATTTCCGAGGCCCTTTGGACGGCATTGCTGAGGATATCGAGGCCTTGCTGGAGAAGGCCG
>NZ_JAPTYD010000084.1 GCF_026913015.1 Paracoccus benzoatiresistens | reverse complement strand
GGGTTCAAAGCGCCAGGCATGTTCAGCAATAGCCCAGCTTACCTCGTCCCAATGATGTCCCGCAACCAGACAGCTAGGGAGACAAGTCCCGGCTCAGGACAATCGTATCGTCCGGGCCGAAGGCGCCTGCCGTCTCAATATGCTGCTGCATCCTGGCAAACACCCGCCCCATGTTGAGCGGCACGTACATGGCCGACATCGTTACGGCCCGCACCATCATCTTGTTGCGAAAATGCAGATCCTGTCCGTCCCGGCCCTCGGGACTGAACTTCGGACAGCATCCGGTCGTGTTAACCGACATGTCATATCGCGGCAGCGCGTTGACCTCCATCCTCGTCTCCGCATTATGGCCTGTGGACATTCGTGGTTTCCACACCGGCTGATTTCTGATTCAAGCTCCCCAAAGGGAGGTTTGAATGGACGAGCAGCGGTTTGTGGTGACGGATGGTGTCTGGGCGCGCCTTGAACCCCACCTTCCCGGCAAGAAGAGCGACAGCGGTGCGACGGGCAAGGACAATCGCCTGCTGCTGGAGGCCGTTCTTTGGCGGGTGCGAACCGGTTTGCCTTGGCGTGATCTGCCATCGGAGTTCGGAAACTGGAACAGCGTGTTCCGCCGGTTTCGCCGATGGGCCGAAGGTGGTGTTTTCGAGCGCCTCTTCAGAGAGATCCGCGGCGAGCCCGATTTCGAATACGCGTTGATCGACGGCACCATTGTCCAGGCTCACCAGAAGGCGAGCGGCGCAAAAGGGGGACTCAGGCTCAGGCCATCGGGCGCTCACGCGGCGGACTGACCACGAAGATCGTGGCCTTGGTCGATGCCCTTGGCAACCTGTTCGACTTTGTTTTGCTGCCCGGCCAGGCTCACGACTTAAGAGGCGTTGCACCGCTGATCGAGGACGTCGCCTTTGACGCCCTTCTGGCGGACAAGGCGTTTGATGCCGATTGGCTGCTTGCAGAACTGGACGTGCGGGGTGCGAGCGCAGTTATCCCACCGAAGGCGAACCGCAAGATCAAGCGTGACTACGACAAGCACGCCTATAAATGGCGGCACATGGTCGAAAACCTCTTCGCGAGAATAAAGGAGTTCCGGGCCATCGCCACGCGCTACGAAAAGACCGCATGCAGCTACGCCGCCAATTGGCATCTCGCCGCAACCATCATCGCCTCACGATGAATGTCCACAGGCCATAATCCTGTTGCACAAAAAAACTCCTACAGGCGATGTTTGCGTTGACGGCGAGCAACCGGCTCGGATCGTCAGGGCAAGGTCAGGCCAAAGGCCACGGGCTCCGCCTTCCGTCGGCCGACCTTCACGTGCACATGGCGGGTCGACCCGTCGGTCGGGAAGGAAACCGCCCTCGCTGTGTCGGCCTCCGCTGCATGCCCTTCGGCGGTCGTCTCGTGCTTGTCGTCGACCTGCTCCACCTCAAGCGCTATGACCCCGGCAGGCCCCCTCACCGTCGCGCGGTATCCGCTCCAGGTGGACGGCAGGCACGGGGCGACATGTAAGGCGCCGTTGCGCAGTTCGAGCCCGAGGATCCCTTCAACGGCCAGCCGCCACGACCAGCCCGCGGCACCGGTGTACCACGTCCACCCGGCACGACCTTCGAACGGGGCCACACCGCCGATATCAGCCGCCATGGCGTAAGGCTCTCCTCGGTAACGCTGCATGTCCTCCGGCGTTGCGCTGCGGCGGATCGGGTTGATGAAGTCAAAGATGCGAAAGGCCGTGTCTCCGTCGCCCAGCCGGGCGAAGGCCAGCCCCATCCATGTCGCCGCATGGGTATATTGCCCGCCGTTCTCTCGGATGCCCGGCGGATAGGCCCGGATGTAGCCGGGATCGCGGGATGTCCTGTCGAAGGGCGGTGTCAGAAGACGCACGAGGCGGTGCTCGGGATCGACCAGATATTCCGCTGCGGACCGGAGCGCCTGTTCGGCGCGCTTACGATCAGGCGCACCGGCGAGAACCGCCCAGGACTGGGCGATGCTGTCGATCCTGCACTCCGTGTTCCCCGCTGAGCCCCAGGGCTCGCCGTCATCGTCGTAGGCCCGGCGATACCACGCGCCATCCCAGGCAGAAACCTCCGCCGCTTGTCGAAGTTCTTTGGCGCGGCTACGCCAGAACGCCGTGTCCGTCTCACGTCCGGCAAGCGTGGCAAGATCGGCGCAAGCATCACCGCAATAGGCCGCGAACCAGGCCAGCCATACACTTTCCCCGCGCCCGCGGTGGCCGACCCTGTCCATGCCGTCGTTCCAGTCGCCAGTTCCAATCAGCGGAAGACCGTTCTGCCCCGATGTCGCCCCGCGTCGCATCGCGCGCAGGCAATGCTCCAGAAGCGATGCGTTCTCCCCGACGGAGAACCCCGCGTAACGATCGTCCTCGTCCTCCTTCAGGGGCGGCGCCGAGAGGAACGGAATTTCCTCTCGGAGGACGTCCGCGTCGCCTGTTGCCCGGACATACGTGTGGGTCGCGTAGACAAGCCACAGCATGTCGTCCGAACAGCGGGTCCGAACACCGCGCTCCTCTGGTGGATGCCACCAGTGCAGCACATCCCCCGCCTCGAACTGATGCCGGGCACAGTCGAGGATATGGGCGCGGGCGCGGTGGGGCTCTGAGTGCAGGAACGCCATCATGTCCTGCAACTGGTCACGGAACCCGATCCCCCCGCTTGCCTGCTGGAACCCCGCTCGTGCGAGGATGCGTGAGGCGAACGCCTGGTTGGGCAGCCAGCGGTTGACCATCAGATCGAGCGCCGTGTCGGGCGTCTCGACCTGAAGCACGCCGAGGCGTCTTTCCCAAGTCTTCTGCGCGGTGCGAGTCGCTGCGGCGGCCCGGTCAGGCGCGGCGAAGGCGTGGGCGAGGTCCTCAACCTCGCCGAGGCTGCCTGCGGCCCCCAGAACGAAGACGACCTCCTCCGTTCTTCCGGGCGCGATATCGAGATGCACCTGATAGACGGCGCAGGCGTCCGCCACGCCTTCGGTGCGTCCCCAGGGGCTCCAGCGCCGAAGTCCCTCCGGCAGGACGGTGCCGCCGGGTCCGAGGAACGCCTCCCGGTCGCAGGTCATTGCATGCGCAGGCCGGCTCGAGGTCAGAAAAGCGATCCGGTCCGCAAAGGCAGGGGCCCAGCCGCTTTGCGCGACGAGCGCCCGCGCGGGTGCATGATAGCCGGATCTCACATGTGGTTTCGCGATGGAGGGCGTCGACCCGAGCTGCCACTCGGCGTAGGCCGTCGTGGTGATGCGCCGTTGTCTGGCGGTGGCGTTCGTCAGCGTGAGCCGCATCAGCTTGACCGGCGCTGTCTCGGCCACAGAGACCGAGAGCTGCTGCGAAAGTCCGTGCGAGGCGCGCTCCCAGAGAGTCTCACCCGCGCCATGCGTGATCCAGCACGCCTCAACGGCGCCTGCAGGCAGGGGCGTCACTGTCCAGACCTCCCCCGTCTCTTCGTCGCGCAGGTAGATTGCCTCCTCCTGCGCATCCGTCACCGGATCGTTGGACCACGGTGTGAGGCGGAATTCTCCGCTGTTGAGACACCACGTGAACCCCAGCCCGGCTTCGCTTACGATCGTTCCGAACCGGTCATTGGCAAGGATGTTGCACCACGGCACGGGTGTGGTCTGTCCCGGACACGGATGAATGAGGTAATTGCCACTGCCGGGCATGAAGCCGCCCAAACCGTTGTCGCAGATCAGCGCCGGCTGCCGGCCCGGCGCAACCGCATCTTTCGCCACGGGCGACCCGCCCGGTTCGAAGAAGGGCGGCTTGATATGGCCTGCCGGTTCTGTCGGCAAGGCAGCTTCGAGGGTCGGCATCGCCCCGTCGAGCGCCAAACGTGCCAACATCTCAAGCGCGCGCACCTGAGACGGCGCGATCCGATCCACGCTGTGCAAGTGAATGCCGCCGTCGCCCCCAAGCCCTTCGCCCAGTCCGGCATCCCGCAGAGTGTCGCGGAGCCTTGCTGCGATCGGGGCCTCGTAGCTCGACGCTTTGGTGCCGAGGACGACGAGATCGAACCGCAGACCGTTGCGCCCGAGCCAGCGCTTCGCACGCAGGATGGCGGGAAGTAGGGCGGCGCTTTCGGCATCCGTGACACGCACGAGGACGACCGGCTGGTCGCCGGACACCCCGAGGCCCCAAAGGTCGGGCTGGCCCGGCTGTCTGGTGTCTACATCCACGCCGGACCGCAGCCCCGGCCGCAGGATTCGACTCGCGAGGGCCTGAGCATCGACGACGTCTCGCTGCGTCAGGTCGGAACGAGCGGCCTCGACCGCTGTCGTGCGGGCCGCGTCCTCGAAGGCCCAGCCTAGCGCCGACGGCGTGTCATAGCGGCGCGCTGTCTCCATCGCCGTCTCCCGCGACGCCGCGGCGACGGTCAGGAAGGCGAACTCGGCGCGTTCTCCGGGGGCGAGGGTCGTACGCGCGCGCAGGGCGGCCACTGGATCGAGCGTCCAGCCGGTTGTCCCCGTCATGGCTGCCGAGGCTGCGTCCGGACACCGACCGTGGCGGCCGAGCAGCGTACGCCGGTCAGTCTCGGCCCCCGCAAACGTTACCTCACGCCCCTCGCGCAAGAGCCGGTGCAGCATCACCGGCGGCGTGTCCTCGGGCCGACGCGGGCGCCGGGTGAAAAGCACCGCGTCTATGTCCCGGAGCGCCTCGCTCTTCACGAAAAGCTTGCTGAAGGCGGGGTGGCGTTCATACGCCGCGTGCGGTGCCAGGATGGGCTCGGCGTAGCTCGTCACATCGATGACCCGCGGCCTGTCGGAATGATTGATCAGGGTAACACGCCGGATCTCCACATCGTCCGCCGCGGCGATGCAGACCTCTTGGGTTGCCGCGATGCCGTGGCGCTGAAGGTGAAAGGAGGCCTTCTCTGCGTAGAACATCATGTCCACCGGGAGTTCCGGCGCGGACCGGAACTCCCATGTCGATCCGTCTTCGACGTCCCGCAGAAGGAGCCGAGCGGCCCCATCGTCGATCGCGGGATCGCTGATCCAACGGGTCAGCGATTGGCCATGCCACCACAGGCAACCGGTCGCCGCGCCGGAGAGCCAGAGCGACAAACTACCATTGCCTAGCGTGAGCACAACTCGCGGGTCGGTCTCATCCACAGGCCAGCCGTCAAGCGCGCGTACCGGTCGCTTGACCTGTTCGGGCAGGCTGGAGCCGGCATCGGGCAGCGGCTCCGGCACGAATTCCCACGGCACCCGTTCGTGCAGGATCAGGTCTATGGCGGACATCCGTGGATTCCGATTGAACCTGCGCACATGGACATCGTCGTTGAGCGCGTTATTGATGGCAGTCACCAACATGCCCTGATGGTGAGCCATGAAGGTCCGGACCGGGACGTGACTGCCACCGCCGTCCGTTCGCGACGGCGTGAAGTCCACCGCATCGAAGAAGCCGTAGCGGCCGTGGATGCCCATGGCTTCGAGCCGCCGCAGATTTTCGGTGGCCTTCCCGGGCCGCACGGCGAGGGCGAGAGCGCTGGCATAGGGCGCGACCACGTAATCCTCGGCAAGTCCCTGCCGCATGCCCAGCCCGGCGACGCCGAAGGCCCTGTACTGGTAGTTCTGCGCCCCGTCGCGCGCCGCGAAGGCCGCTTCCGAGACCCCCCAGGGAAGGCCGAGACGCGCGCCGTAGCGGCGCTGGATCTCGACGGCGGCGCGCTCGCTCTGGCCCAGAAGCTGGCCCGTAGCACTGCGGATCAGAAGCGCGGGCATGAGAAACTCGAACATCGAGCCGTTCCAGGACAAGACGGTCAGCGGGCCGGAGGACCGTGATATCGGCCTGCCGAGATGAAACCAGTGCTCCGCCGGGACATCTCCCTTGGCGATTGCGAAATAGCTGGCCAGCCGCGCCTCGGACGCAAGCAGGTCGTAGCGGTGGTCGTCCATACGGTCGACGCTCAGGTTGTAGCCGATGAAGAACGTCCGCGTCTCGCGGTCGTAGAGAAACGCGAAGTCCATCACCATGGCGAGGGCCTGTGCCCGGTCGGCGAGGGCCCGCAATTTCGCCCGCAGCTCCGACTGCGCCGCGATGCCTTCGCGAATTGCGGACTCAAATTGCGCGGCGGACCGATCGGCACCCGGTTCGGAGCGCAGATCGGCCATGGTCGCGGCTTGCGCAAGTGGCGCGTGCGGGCGCAGCGCACCGGGCGTCGAAGCACATCCGGATGCGGCCCGTTCCCACCCATCAACGGCCGTCCAAGGGCAGAGCGTGTCCAGATCGCGCAGGGTGCTCGTTGCATGATGAAGGCTTCGCTCCAGCCAGAAATGCAACTCGGCGGGATCGCTCGCGGGCGCAGCGTCGAGCGCCGCGAGGATTGCAGAGGACAGCTCGGGAAAGTCCGTGTCACGCATCCGACAAAGGCACTTGCGCCACTGGTCGGACCGATCGCGCACCGCCTTTGCCCGCTTGACCATTTCGGCGATCAAGGCTGCAGATGTCGCCGCCTTTTCACGGGGGAGGTTTCTCAGCTCGTCGTTCAGAACGCGCAACGTGTCGACCAATCCATCCCAAAGAGCAGGCGACAAAGCCGGGCCGTTTGCCACCTCGAGGAGACCTTCGCGCACCGTTACAAGGGCGACGGCGAGATTGCCGCTGTCGACCGTCGAAACATAGCGCGGCTCGAGCGAGGCAAGTGTGCGCGTATCGAACCAGTTCATCACATGCCCGTTGTGCCGCTCGATCCTGTCCAGAGCGTTCATCGCAAAGGTGCAGCGCTGTGCAAGATCGCGCAGTCCAATATGGCCGAGATCGACCGCCGTCATGGACGAGAGCAACTGCATCCCGACATTCGTCGGCGAGGATCGATGTGCGGTTTTCGCCTCGGGGTCGGTCTGGTGGTTGTCGGGCGCGAGCCAATTGTCCTCGGGCCCGGCGAAGGTTTCGAAATACGCCCATGTGCGCCGTGCAACGCGACGCAGCCAATCCTTGTCGGCGTCCGACAGGCGTTCTTCGGCAGCGGACCACGGACGACAGATCCGATACGAGATCTCGGGCGATGCGAGCCACAGCAACAGCAATGGCAGCGCCCCGGGCAAGGCCGTCGGAGCGTAAGCGGCCAGCGTGCCGGTGATGGCGACCGCGAGCATCGGTGCGCCGGCCATGTCGCTCCAGAAGCGGACGCGTGTATCGGCACCGGCTGCCGAGACATGAGCGGAGGTCACCCATTCCAGCAGACCGCGCCGAGACACGGTCAGACGCCACAGCGTGCGTCCGATGGCATCGAGGCAGACGATAGCCTCGTTTGCCATAAACACGATTTCCAGCGACCAGCGACCCACGTGGTCGCGCAACTGCCGCCAGCGGTCCTGCACAGCGCCCCTTCGGCGGCCACGCGACATGCCGCTGACGATGAAGGTCATCAGGTAGGAGCCCGGTGCCGCGACCGTCAGCAGGGTCCAGATCCCGGCGGCGTCGGGGATGACGAGCCAGCCGCAAAGCGCCAGCAGCACGAGCGACGGCGCAATCAGGCTCCGCCTGAGATTGTCGAGGATCTTCCACCTGTCGAGCGCCGAGAGCGGATTGCGCAGGCGCTTGCCGTCCCGCCGGGGCGGATGCCGACCGAGCCATGGAAGAAGCTGCCAGTCGCCTCGGACCCAGCGGTGCAGACGACGCGCGAAGTCCGGGTAATGTTCCGGGAACCCCTCGTAAAGCACAATGTCGGAGGCGAGCGCCGCGCGGCCATGGAGTCCTTCGAAGAGGTCGTGGCTTACGAGTGCCTTTTTTGGAACCCGGTCGCGCAGGCTCTGTCTGAACGCAGTCGCATCGTAGGCGCCCTTGCCGGTGAAGATCCCCTCGCCGAAGAGGTCCTGGTAGACGTCCGAAACCGCACGACTGTAGATGTCGATGGCCGTATCGCCCGTATAAAGCCGGGTGAAAGGCGAAATCGAGCCCGCGTCCGGCGAGATTTCGACGCGCGGCTGAATGACCGTGTAGCCGGCGACCACATGCGTACCGGTGGCATCGAATTCGGGGCGGTTCAGCGGATGTGACAGCGCGCCCAGAAGCCTGAGTATTACGCTCGGCGGCGCGACCGTGTCGGCGTCCAGGGTGACGACATATCGTGCCTTGCGCAGTCGCGCGACGTCTCCTTCGGTCACGGGGAAGGCATCGTCGGCCGCCCCGTGGAGGAAGTCGTTGAACGTCTCGATCTTGCCGCGCTTGCGTTCCCAGCCCATCCAGATCTGGTCGCGCGCGTTCCATCTTCGGCGGCGGTGGAGCAGGACGAAGGGTGCGGTCTCGGGGTATCGGGCGTTCAGGTCTCGAATGCCCCCGACGAGCGCCGCCTCCAGCGCCGCGTCGCTGGCGACGACCTCTTGGGGGGCGTCGGCCGGATCGCTCAGGAGCGTGTAGCGCAAGCGGGGATCCGAGTTGGTCAGCATGTGGCGCTCGAGGCGCGCGAGAACGGGTGCGACCTCGCCCGACGTCCGGAAGATAGCCGGAACGATGACTGCGGCGTCCAGGCCTTCGGGCAAGCCGCTACGGAAATCCATCTTGGGCAGAACTCGCGGAGGCACAATTTGGGTGACGAGCCAGTTTGTGAGCGTGACCGCGATGATCGAGGCGGGCATGACCAGGAGCAGGCCGGTCAGCGCAAGGGCGACGCCGCGAGCCTCCGAGCCGACGAGCAGCGCGAGCGGGACGGCGAGCGTCACGAGACCGAAGCCGAGCAGAGCCGACGCGTAAGTGAGCCCGGGATTGCGGAGAACGAACCGGCGAAGGAGCTGCCCTCGCCGTGCGCGGGAACCTAGTGCGGCTTCGACCTCGGCCCGGCCGCCATCGATGAGCCACCACCCGACGTGGCCCTTGCGCGGAGAGCCAGCATGGTCACGGGCGGACCGAACGGCTTGCCGCGCGATTTGGGGCTCGGGCCAACCGGAGCCATCGGCCAGATCCTCGATCGCCTGCCGGTACCTGTTGCGTGTCTCGAAATCCATCTCGGGATAGAGCCCGTCCGGCGACTCCCGCAGGATTGCCTCGACCTGGCTCGTCGCTTCGACAAAGGCATGCCAGTCGATCCGCTCGATCGCAGCAAGCGCCACAATCGCCCGCGACAGGGACTCGGTCGGATCTCGGTTTTCCCAACCTGCGTCGTGGTCTATCGCGCCGAACGGCGGTCCGAGCGTCGGCACGAGGTGAAGCAGTGCCGAGACGATATCTTCCAGCGCAGCAAGCCTCAGCATGGCGGGAAAGGCCCAAAGCTCGGCAAGCGAGAGACCATCCCCGCTCTGGAACGCGTTCAGGAAGTCCGTCGCGGTGCGCATGTCGATCTGCGCATGGGTCCTCTCGAGATAGTCTCGGGCGGCAATAAAGGCTCGCGGGCGCCCCTCTGCCTCGGGCCACGCGGATCGCTCCAGACGTTGATAAAAGGCCGCCGGCATGTCGTCCTGCACCTGCCGCACCGAGCGACGGATGTGGTATTCGTTATCGAGAAACCACTCTGCCGCCTTCGACGCCTCGGGTGGCGGCGCCCGGCAGGTGCCTCGTGCGCAGTCAAGCCAGGCGGGTAGTCTGTCGAGGTGCCTCCATGCGGCCACGGCCCGCGGAGGTCCCGGGCCGACTGCGTTGCGCAAGGCGGATTGGTCGGGGACGCGCTCGGCCGCACCTTGAGCCGAGGCCGCAGGCGCCGTCACCGTGCCCGCCAGGTTTCTGCAAGTCGCCGCGGCGCCTGTCTCGTCGACCGGTGGCTGGATGGTTCCGTGTTGCGGATCAGGAGAACCGGAGTCACGGCTCGAGAAAGCAGATAATCGGCAGTGCTTCCAACCGGCAGGTCGGGATCCTGTCCCAGACCGCGGGCCGAGAGAACCACGAGTTCGCCGCGCTCCTCGCAGATCGCCTTCATGAGCGCGCGGCGGGGCTCGTCGTCATCGAGCCTGCGTACACGGTTGTTCTTGCCGTCGAGCGGCAGCAACCGACGCAATCGCCGGATACGATCGGCCGCCAAGCGGTCTGCCTCCTGCCTGACCTCGCGCCAGGGCGATCCCGTGCCTTGCCCTGCATCGCCAAGCCCGAACAGGCCGCTGAGAGACACCGCGTGAAGGACGACAAGCTCCGCGTCGCGACTGCGTGCGATGGCGGTCGCGTAGCGCAAGGCCGCCTCTGCAGAAGGCGATCCATCCATTGGAACGAGGATCCGGCGTTTCCTCGGGAGGTCGCCGGCAGCTTCTTCGGGAACGATCAGAACCGAGCCATGAAAGGTCTCGGTCAGATGCCTCGCCGTGCCCCCCAGACCCCACCTGTGCGATGCGCCGAAGGCGCCCGCGCCAAGAGCAAGAAGATCGACGCCGCGCCTATGCGCCTCTTGCTCGACGCAAGCCATGGGCGAGCCGCACGCGACGATTGCTGCCATTCCCAGCGGCGCTCCCGCGGCTTCGGCTAATCGTCGGAGGTCAGCGATTTCCTCTCTGCGCGTCAGTTCCCAATCGACCGGATCTGCGCAAGGGCTGTTCGACGGCCTGCCCGGGAGGACACGGATTGCCGTCACATCCGCCCCGAAGAGGCTGGCGAGTGCCGATGCCTCGTGGAGGATCTGCATGGCCTGCGGCGCCCGATCGAGACAGGCCATCACGTGGCGAAACAACGGGACGCTGACGGTTCCGTCCGCGACATGGCCCTTGGAGACAGAGTGCGGCTGAAGATCGGCCATAGGTACCTCATCCTTTCAGCGTCTTTCGATCTTTTGCGTTCCGTCATGCTAGGGACCCATGCGACGAGATCATTGACGGCGCGCAATTCAATCCTCTCTCCTCCGTTCAGCAGAGCCATGGGACGGCGACCGTTGAAAGACGTCAATGAGCCGGCATCTCGGTCTCCTACAGTGTCCGTGTCGCGTATTTCGAACCAGCGTTCGGCATGCGTCCCGTGCATGGTGAGTGAGAGGGTCATTTCACGTTGGAATTCCAATTTTAGGCGCATCTGCACAATACGCGAAGGAGACTCGGCGCCCGCCGCCGCCGGTGAGTTGGCGGGCCTCCAGCGGAAAATGGACAGATCTAGTGG
>NZ_JAPTYD010000083.1 GCF_026913015.1 Paracoccus benzoatiresistens | reverse complement strand
GGCCTGACTGGAGCCAACGTCACATGCCCGGAGCCCGCTGCCCGGCAATTTCCACCACATTCGCGACACGACCATGGATCGCGTCAGACTCAAGTCCGCGGTGAAGAAAAAAACCTTTTCCGGGCGGCGCGGATTTCTCTGCAATCTCTCCAGCCATCTGTGCGGACGACATCCGCATCACGCCGTCCCGCACTTGTGGCCAGACGAACTTGCCGCCTTCCAGCCGCTTGTGAACCAGCACCATCCTAGTCTGATCCCAAGCCAGCAGCTTGATCCGGTCAGCGCGCTTAGCCCGGAACACAAAGACCGCCCCGCAGAACGGATCCAACCCAAACATCTCCTGGACTGCCAGGGCCAAACCGTCGATGCCCTTTCGGAAGTCGACCGGCCGCGTCGCTACGAAGACCTTCACTGGCCCGCCTTGACCCAGCATCATGACATTGCCGCCCGAGCCGCGCGGATTGCCCGCGTCAAGTGGACTTCATCTGCACCGGCACTGGCGCGGATCACGACATCGCCGACCACGATTTCCACCTCCGAGAGAACGCGGGGCGGCGGCACAGTCGCAATATCGCTCTCAACCATCAGCTCCGCGAACATCGGCAGGGATGCGAGGCTCTCCGGCACCATCAGCTGCCCACTCCGCAACTTGTTGCGCCAATTGTAAATCTGCCAACGTGTCGTGCCGTGTTTGCGAGCGATGTCGGCCACCCGCATCCCTGGAATCAGGCTTTCTGCCGCGATCCGCGCTCGTTCCGCTTCTGTTCGCTGCCGCCGACCACTCGGTCCCTCGATCATCTCCAGCCGGGAAACCGAACCATTGCAGGAGCCGTCCAAATGGACGCCCACTTCTTTGCCTCTTGCCAAATCCCAAGCCCCTAAACCGACACACACGCCGACAATGGCCGGTTCAGCTTAGCAATGGCAGGAGGGGGTCGGCGTCGCGCTTACAATAGTTCCTAGTCTGTCGCCCTCGGTTTAGCGAGCTGGGTTACGAGAGGCAGCGATGCGGGACGGAGCGGACGTTCGCTGCAAGTGCTAAATTTTTGCTTTTAGCTACTGTGACACACCAATGGCGAGAGAGAGCGGACGTTCCCAAGCGAGGCTGCCATGTCTCTGGGAACAAGACTTACTATGCATCATGCGGCTCATGCCATTCATTAACGAGCATTTCCCGAAAGCGAAGTGCTGACGGCGAAAGGCGCGCGCCCCGTCGTTCGACAATACCAATAGAGCGTGTGACAACCGGGTCGACAAGCCTGACGGTTGCGATCAGCGGATGCTCTCGTTGCGGGGTGGCCAGTTGGGGAAGCACGGAAACACCCAAACCAGCCTCAACCAGACCCAACGACGTGGAAAGATGGTTTACTTCGTAGAACCAGTTCAGGTCGAGTTGCTGGTCTGCCATCGCCAAGGCGCGATCCAGAACGGCCCTGTTACCGGACTTGTTCGATACGCCGATCAGCGGATGTCCCTGCAAAGCGGACCACGGCAGTGAAGACGTTGCCGCAAGGGGATGATCGCGTCGACAGGCGAGGACAAATGGATCCTCCATCAAGGGGGTGAACTTCAGATCGTCCCGCAAAGCACCAATGATGTTGATGCCAAACTCCACTTCCCCATTTGCAACAGCATCCAGCCCTTCGTTCGCCGACAAGTCCATGATCCTGAACCGGATGCCAGGATAGCGCGTGTTGAAGGCCTCAATCACGCGAGGCAAAAAATAGAACGCTGCCGTTGGCAGGGAAGCCAGCGTCACCTGGGCGCGATGCCGGCCACCAAGGTCGGAAATCGACAAGATCGACTCTTCGAACTCGTCAACCAGGCGCCTGACCAGAGGCATCAGCTCCCGCCCGATCTGAGTCGGTGCGACGCGCCGCGTCGTGCGTTCGATAAGCTGCGCGCCCACTGCTTCCTCGAACGCCTTGATCCGTCGCGAGAGCGCGGGCGTGGACAGGTTCAGGTGCTTCGCTGCTTCGTTGAAGGAGGAAAACTCCAGCACAGCCAGGAAAGCACGAAGATCCAGGAATTCGAAATTGTTCCTCATTGCGCAACAATAGTGAAATTCTTTGCAATTCACAACACAGTCCATTTGGCGCATTTCGGTTCTCGGAGGCGGCAGAGCTTGCCGCAAAGGAGAATCATGGTGGACGATCAGATCCGCATTCCTTGCGTCATGATGCGCGGCGGCACCTCGAAAGGGCCCTTTTTCTTGCGGAGCGATCTGCCCAACGATCCTGAACTTCGCGATGCGCTGCTGATCGAGATCATGGGGTCGGGCCATCCGTTGCAGATCGACGGCATCGGCGGCGGCAACTCGCTTAGCTCCAAGGTCGCGATCGTCGGGCCGTCCTCGCGCGAAGGTGCCGATGTCGATTACCTGTTTGCCCAAGTCAATGTTCTGGAACGCATCGTAGATACCGGGCCAAACTGTGGCAACATGCTGTCCGCCGTGGGCGCCTTCGCCATCGAACAAGGGCTGGTTGCAGCGCAAAGGGGCGAAACGCGCGTCAAGGTTCATAACGTCAACACCGGCAAGATCATCGAGGCGCGGATCCAGACACCCGAGGGTGAGTTGCGGTATCAAGGCGACGCGGCCATTGATGGCGTTCCGGGAACGGCCGCCCCCGTTTACCTGGCCTTTCTGGAAGCGATCGGCGCGAAGACCGGACAGATGCTGCCTTCAGGAACGCCTCAGGAAATCATCAACGGCATTCCCGTATCGCTGATTGATGGGGCCACGCCTGTTGTGATCGCGCGGGCGGAAACTTTCGGCCTTACCGGTTCGGAAAGCGCACTTGAGCTTGATGGGAATGCCGCTTTCATGGCTCAACTTGAGGACGTGCGGATCGAAGCCGGGCAGCGTATGGGTCTTGGCGATGTTCGTGCGTCGGTCCTGCCGAAGCCCGTGCTCATCGGCGCGCCCCTCAACGGCGGCAGCCTTTCCGTGCGCTACTTCACACCGCATGCCTGCCATACGTCTTTGGCCACGACCGGCGCGGTTTCCGTGGCGATCGCGGCCACCCTGCCCGACAGCATCGTCGGCGCCGCGCTCCCCGAGTTGCGGTTTCCGGCCGACCTGACATTTGAACATCCGACCGGCCGCATGGACGTTCGGGTGGAACTCGATGAGGCGGCGGGTGGCCAACCTGTCGTCTTCGTGACCCGCACCTGCCGCCGCCTTTTCGAGGGCGCGGCCCTGGTCCGGCGCAGGAACTGACCATTCCGCCGCGTCGAGGAGGCGTCTGCGGACTACTTTACCCAAGGGAGGAATACCACATGTTCACATTTACTCGCCGGTTCGTGCTTGGCGTCACTGCGGCAACCCTGACACTGTCGGCGCTGCCGGCTGTGGCACAGGATTACCCGTCCAAGCCGGTCACCCTTGTCGTGTCCTACGCCGCAGGTGGCGGCACAGATGCCATCGCCCGTGTCTTTGCTTCCCGCCTTGAAAAGGCTCTGGGTGGCCGCGTGATCGTTGAGAACCGCCCCGGCGCGGCAGCCAACATCGGCACCGAGGTCGTCGCCAAGGCTGACCCGGACGGCTATACCCTGCTGATCGGCAACCAGGGTCCGATGGTCGTGAACCCGCATATCTTCAATCTGCGCCATGACCCGGCCGAGGCGCTCGACCCGATTGCCATGATTGCCGATGCCCAGCTCGTTGTCGTGGTCGGGCCGCGCCTGCCGGTCAAGTCGATGGCGGAGTTTCTGGAGAAGGCCAAATCCCAGCAGTTGGTCTATGGCTCTGCCGGCAATGCTTCGGCCAGCCATGTGGCGACGCTGCTGATGGGCCAGACGGCAGGGATTGATCTCAAGCATGTTCCCTACAAGGGAGCGGGCCCTGCTGTGAATGACCTGGTCGGTGGACATGTCGATTTCATGGTGACGACCGTTCCCTCGGTGATCGGCCTGATCCAGGACGGCACGCTGACCGCACTTGCCGTGACCGGCAAGGAACGCTTTGCCGCTCTGCCGGACGTGCCCACCGTGGCTGAATCCGGACTGCCGGAATACAGCGCTTCGGCCTGGTATGGATTGCTGGGTCCGAAGGGCCTGCCCGAGGACGTTCGTGCCAAGCTGGCCGAAGGCACGGCCGAGGCGCTGGCCGATCCGGCCTTTGTCGAAAGCCTCCAGAAAGACGGCGGCGTTCCGTCGAACCTGGTTGGCCAGGGCTTCGCCGACTTCATGGCTGCCGAGCGCACACGCTGGGGCGAGGTGGTCAAGGCCGCCGACATCAAGGTGGAATGAGCCATGAGCCACGAGGTTCCAGAGGAGGTGATCACGGTCGATGTCCCTGGTCATCCGCCAAGCTCACCTGTCCCGCCATCCGATCCTTGGCTTGGCCGCGAAAGGCTGGCCGGCCTCAGCCTCGTGGTGTTCGGCCTTTTGGCGCTGTGGGCCGGGTCCGACCTGCCGTTCATGACAGAGGGTGGTGTCGGGTCAGGTCTGCTGCCGCGGGCCCTGGCGATCATCATCACGCTGCTGGGCGTGGTGCAGATTGTCGTGACCTGGAAGGAGGTGCCGGAGTCGACCGGCACCTGGCCCCTCCGCGACATGCTGCCGGTGCTGATTGGTGTGTTCCTGTTCGCCTTCACGATCCGGGGCTATGACTTCGGAGCCTTTTCCGTGCCGGTGCTGGGCATGTCGGTCGCCACACCATTGGCGATCATTTTTGCCGGCGCGGCCGCCAAGGATGTGCGGTTCGGCGAACTGCTGATCTTCGCGGCGGTCCTGACGGTGATTTGCATCGGCTTGTTCCGCTTCGCGCTTGGGCTTTCCCTGCCTGTCGCGCCCTGGCTGATCGGATACTGACATGATCGAAACGATTGAACATCTGGGTCTTGGCCTGTCGGTCGCCTTTACCCTGCAGAACGTCTTCTTCTGCTTTCTCGGCTGCCTGATCGGCACACTGGTGGGCGTCCTCCCAGGCGTCGGACCGGTGGCGACGATCTCGATCCTGTTGCCGGTGACGCTGTCGCTGGACCCCACGGGGGCGCTGATCATGTTGGCCGGCATCTACTATGGTGCCCAGTATGGCGGCTCTACCACGGCGATCCTGGTCAATATTCCCGGCGAGGCCACCGCGGTCGTCACGGCCATCGACGGCCATGAAATGGCCAAGAAGGGTCAGGCAGGGTTGGCCCTTGGCCTTGCCGCCATCGGCTCCTTCATCGCCGGCACCTTTGCCACGATCGTCATCGCGGCCCTGGCGACCCCGATGACCAAGCTGGGCCTGCTGTTCGGTCCGGCCGAATATTTCTCGCTCATGATCATGGGCCTGGTGCTGGCGGTCGTGCTGGCTCATGGCTCGCTGGTCAAGGCACTGGCTATGATCGTTGCGGGTGTTCTCCTCTCCTGCGTCGGCGCCGACATGGAGACGGGCCGTGAGCGGATGACCTTTGGTCTGCCCATGCTGATCGATGGCATCGAGTTCGTCGTGCTGGCCATGGGGATCTTCGGCTTCGGCGAGATCTTCAAGAACCTTGCCGATCCGGAAAAGCGCGACGTCATGCGCGGCAAGATCGGCCGCCTCCTGCCGACCTTCGGTGAATTGCGTCAGAACCTGGGGGCGATCCTGCGGGGCACCGGGCTTGGTTCGATCCTGGGCGTGCTGCCGGGTAACGGGGCCATCCTGGCACCCTTCGCCAGCTATGCACTCGAAAAGCGCATCTCGGACAGGCCGCAGGACTTTGGCAAGGGTGTGCCGCAGGCCGTCGCAGGACCTGAATCTGCCAATAACGCCGGTGCGCAGACGTCCTTCATTCCGCTGCTGACGCTGGGACTTCCTCCCAATGCGGTCATGGCGCTGATGGTCGGCGCCATGATGATCCAGGGCATCGTTCCGGGGCCGCAAGTCATCGAGAACAGCCCGGATCTGTTCTGGGGTCTGGTCGCATCGATGTGGATCGGCAACCTGATGCTGGTCGTCATCAACCTGCCGCTGATCGGTGTCTGGGTGAAGCTGCTGAAGGTGCCCTACCGTCTGCTCTTCCCGGCGATCGTGGCCTTCTGCTGCATCGGCCTTTTCTCGATATCGAATGATCCGGCGCAGGTGATGATGGCAGGCGTGCTGGGGCTTCTGGGCTTTGCGCTCTACAAGCTGCAGTTCGAGGCGGCACCGCTGGCGCTTGGCTTCGTGCTGGGACGCCTGCTGGAAGAAAAGCTGCGTCAGGCTCTGATCATCTCGGACGGCAGCATGACCACCTTCCTGACTTCGCCCTTGTCGCTGGGCCTTCTGCTGGTTGGTGCCGTGGCGTTGATCATCGCCGTGCTGCCCTCGATCAGGAGATCACGCGACGAGATCTTCGTTGAAGACTGATCCTTGAAACGCGGCCCGGGGGCCGCGTTTCTTCTTTTCGCTTTCCCCAACATTCCAAAACCACAGGAGGAACCTCGATGGAGGTGACCGGAATGCTCACGGGTGCGCGGCTGCTGGCCCATGTCGGCTTTCCCGCGACCGAAGTGCTTGGACCCGACGCGTCCGAGGACCAGATCCAGGCCATGATTGATCATCATGGTTTGCTGTTCATCAAGCCGGTCTTTCGCGGCGGCGTCGGCAAGAAGGGCAAGGCGGGGCTGATCGGCAAGGCGCGCGACCTGCGCACGGCACTGGCAGAAAAGGAGCGGCTGTATTTTGCGGAGCATCGCCACGGCAATGCCACCGCCAAGGCCAATGGCGTCACCTTCGAGGCGGGCGTTCCCGCCGAACACGAGATCTACTTCTCGATTACCGACGACACCCGCTACCGCGCGCCCACCATGACCATCACCCACCGGGGCGGCGTCGATATCGAGGAACTGGACAAGACCGAGATCGCATCGGTGCCCTTCGATGCTTTGACCGGGCTGAAGGCCTTCGTTGTTGCCAACGCATTGACTGACATCGGCGCTCCGAAGGAAGTCATCTCGCCGCTTGTTCAGCACCTGCCGAAGCTGTGGGAGCTGATGCACCACTACGGCATGACCACGCTGGAGCTGAACCCGATCCGAATGCGGCCGGGCAAGGACGGCCGCCTGACGCCCGTCGCCTGCGACTTCAAGTGTGGCTTTGACCGCGATGATCCGCGCGTCGGTCGCCTGGGCCTGCCGCAGCAACTTTTTGCCGCCGATGTTTCGACCTTCGAGCAAGAGGTGAACCAACTGCGGACTCATCAGGGTCAGTCGGATGTGTTCGTCATTAACGAGGCGGGCACGATCCTGGCACCGACCTTCGGTGGCGGCGCCAACAGCCTGGTCACCGAGGTGCTGGGGGAGGCGGCGATCATCTCCTCCGATTTTGGCGGCAACCCGCCCTACGAGAAGATGAAGTCCGTGGCCGCAATCTGCTACCGCCATTTCCTGGCGCAGACGAACGTCCTCTTCATCATCGGCGGCAAGTCGAACAACACCGACATCCTGGAAACCTTCCGGGGCATTGGCGATGCGCTGCGGGAGCATTTCGCCAAGCACGGGCCGGCGCCGCTTTACGTCGTTGTCGGGCGCGGTGGCCCGAACCTTGTGCGCGGCATGGGCAACCTGGCCGATACGCTGGACAGCCTGGGCGTGCCCTATCGCTTCTTCGGCTTCGACAGCGCGATCTCCGAGGTCGTGAACTTTGCCAAGCGCATCGATGATTGGATGCGGGCCGACGGGCGCGATGAGATCGCCCGCTCCATGAAGATCGCGGCCTGAGGGAGAGCGCCATGCACCATCAAGCAATTACCGGCCTGCCTTATTTCCTCGGTTTGGACCGGCTCGACACCATTGCCTCGCCCGAGGATCGGGTCTGCGTCCTGAACATCCTGGGCGGCGAAAGCCGCACCGTAACCCCGGTCAGCCATGCGTTTTCCGGCGGCAACGTGGTCTTCGGCACCTCGCCCGGCCGCTCGGGCCAGGTGCTGAAGACGCCTGCAGGCGACATCCCGGTGTTCAACACCGTCCTGGAGGGGCTCCGAGCCGGTCACAGGTTCAACACGGGCGTGGTCTACCTGCCGCCCTCGGGCGTGCGGGACGGGGTGGCCGAACTGATCCGCGTGAACCCTGACCTGCGCAAGATCGTCATTATCACCGAAAAGATCGCCGTGCATGATGCGCGCGAGATCCGGGCGATGGCGCAGGCCAAAGGCATCGACATCATCGGCGGCAATTGCCTCGGTGTCGCTGACAGTTGGAACCGGGTCCGCATCGGTGGTGCGCTTGGAGGCGACTATCCCGAGGAGTCCTTGGTCAAGGGTTCGGTCGCGATCTTCTCCAACTCCGGTGGCTTCACCACAACCATTGCGCAGTATCTCACCACGGCAGGCTGGGGCACGACCACGCTGATCTCGTCGGGCAAGGACGTCTATATCCAGTATGCGGCGCGCGACTTTGCCCTTGCCTTTGCCAAGGACGACCGCAGCAAGGCGGGTGTGCTGTATGTCGAGCCAGGTGGCTACTACGAGAAGGACATCGACTGGCAAAAGCCGGTCGTGGCCTGCGTCGTCGGCCGCTGGAAAGCCAAGCTGACCCGTGCCGTGGGGCACGCGGGTGCGATGGCGGGCTCGGGCGATAGCGCCGAGGACAAGGAACGCTGGTTCACGGAAGCCTTCGACCTCAAAGGCATCTACACCCCAGAGACTCCGCATGTGTCCGCAAAGGGTGCCCTGGTCACCAATATCGCCGATATTCCTGCCGCGCTTTCGGCCGTGATGGCGCTGAATGGCATCCAGCCGGATTTCGAGCCCCGCGGTTCGCTGTCGCTGAAGCCTTGGCTCGCGAACGACCAAGGCTTGCAACTGCCTGCCGATCTTGCGCAACCAACGGTTACCGCGCCCGCGCCCTATGACGCCCAAATCGCCGCACTGTCTGACCAGATTGGCGCAGTCATTGCGCGGCAGACGATGAAGGACACCTCGGGTGCGTCGGTGATGGACCCGAAGACGCAGGTGACCAGCGTGCATGGTCATCGTGTTCTGGAACTGGCTTTACAACCTTTGGATGCCATGTTCGCGCTGCCTCTGGTGCATGAGATCGCCGATGCGCATGACCGCGCCATGCTGGACGTGGCCGTCGCGGCCGAGGTCAATCTGGTCGGCGATCCGATCCTGCTTGCCGCCGATGCAGCGCGCGAGGCGGGAAACTCGCCCAATACAGTGATGTCGGTCGCGGCGGCTATCACCGGCCCGCGCCGAGTCGAGCGTGCGCTGACCTGCGCCCGCACCCTGATCGCGCTCTTCGCCCGCTCGGGTTTGCGCGACGGACGGGATGAGAGCTTCGACCTCTCGAAGATCACGATCGACGAGGAGACGAAGGCCCTGTTCCTGGCCACACCCGAGGAGGCGGACGATCCCCGCCCAGAGGCGATGCTGGCTGCCATCGAGGCACGCGGCGGCAAATCGGTGTTCCTGCGCTTTTTGCTAGGCTTCGGCCAAAGGCTGTCAAGGGACGCGATCCTTGCCGCCATTACCACGACCATCGCCTGGGGTCCGCTGGTGCGCAAGCGCATCAGCCGCCTGACCGCCGAAACGCTGCCGTGGTATATGCGGCTTTACGGCGTCATGGTGGGCGCGGCCATTCCGGGCAAGCACCATCAGTCCGGCAGTCTCTGGGGCATCCCGCGCGAGGAGCGCTTTTCCCACTGGACGATGGCCGACATCTGCTGTCTGGCCATGACGGGCAAGAAGCCCGACCCGACAGAGGCGCTCTACGTGCAGGTCCTCATCGGATTGCTGATCTCGAATGGGCCAGGAGCGATCTCGGCACAGGGGGCCAAGGGTGCCGTGTCGGCCGATGGTCCGCAGACGCCCGAGCGCGTCCAGATCAACAAGGCCATGGTGGGCTTTCTGACCCATTCGGGCTACAGCCACGGTGGCAACGGCTTCGAGGGCATGGCCTTCCTGCTGGACCAGTTCCGCGGCAAGGGCTTGAAGGACCCAACCGATCCGAACCATGGGCTGGACCTGACGGCCATGGCGCGCGACTTCGCGCTGGCCTACAAGCAGGAAAAGGCCCGTGCCAAGGAACTGGGGCAAGAGGTCCGTGCCCTGCCCGGCGTGCACCACCCGGTGTTCAAGGGCAAGCCCGAGAACTTCGACCCGCGTGAACGCTTCATTGCGCAATTCATGGAGGAACGGGGCGAGTATAACATCTTCCACCACTTCTATCGCGAGCTTGTCCGGCAGTTGTATGAAGTAGGTGCCAGCCGCTATGTCCTCTGCGTCAACGTTGATGCCATTATCGCGGCTCTGCTGCTTGCCGTTCTGTGGAAGGACTATCAGGCCGGAAAGATGACGGACGCAAATCTGGAAACGGCGGCCTTCACCATCTTCCTGTTCGGGCGGATGATCGGCGCGGCGGCAGAGATCGACGATCACCTGAACCGTGGCAGGAACATGGATACCCGCACCCCGGCCTCAGCCTGCAAGCACGTTGTGTGAGTATCCGAAGGGCAACGCAAGGCAGCCCGTTCAAGTAACTGCCGCATCTTCGTGATCGTGGCGGTTGCTTGGGCTCTCTCGTAAGTCGCCCGGTGCCCTCTACTCGGCAGCAGAACATACGGGCTTGCACCAGACGCAGTGTTCTTAAGCGAACCTCGCCAATATGTCTGCCCGATCAATCTGTCGAGATGAGAAGCGGCCGCTTTCAGGAAGCCGGAGCAGGACAGGAAAAGACTCGACTGCTCCCTTTGTCAGTCGGAGACTTCTCCTGACCGCCAGCCACGGCTCCGGATGCGAGATGATCTTCAAACGATAGGAACACTGTCCGATCGCGGCTTGGGGAATGGGTGGCTTTCGATCAGTCCCGCCACCGAGAGGTGACTCAAGAAAGGGAAAGCCGATGTTCTGGCCGCAATTCGGGGAACCCAGACAAACCTACGGTGGCTGAGACGCGGACGTGCTCTCCAGACCATCTCCTCAAATTAGCGTCCGAAGATAGATCGCAACGTCGTCCGCGACCGGGCGGTCAGCTTCGGATCGGTCTGGCCTGATGCATCACGAATTTCTTCAAGCCACGCCTTTTCATTGGCGGTGGTCAGAGGTCCGAAGACCTCAAGCAACGCAACGGAGGCCGTCTTTCCTACCGCCTGTTCCAGAGCAAGCTGCATCAAGTAGGCGGGATCAACCTCCAAGGCACGGGCCAGGCTCGGCACGCGGTCAAGCGGCACCTTCGATGCTCCGGTTTTGAACATCGAGATCAGGTTCGAATTCACGAATCCCGCCTCGTGGGCGATTTCTCTCTGGCTCTTCCGGTGAGCGAGAAGTTCGGTCTGGCGGCGAATGAACACGGCGGCCGGGCTGTCTGCATAAGGGTTAGGCATGATTGTCTCTCTTATTGCTGATAAGACGAATCTAGCTGGCCATGATCATCAGTGCGCTTGGGAGTAGCTGTCTGCATCAAGGGAAAGAGTCGAAGTCCTAGCACTACTTTGGCAGATTATTGCTGATCCGATAGTCTCTGACTTCAAGGTCGACGTTTTGAGTGATTCATAGG
>NZ_JAPTYD010000082.1 GCF_026913015.1 Paracoccus benzoatiresistens | reverse complement strand
AGGTCGCCATAGCTGGTCGCACCCAATACCTCGAAACCCTCAGCCTCGATGGCCTGGGCCAGACCGCGGATGCCCAGGCCCGACGTGTTCTCGGAACGGAAGTCTTCATCGATGATGACTACGGGGAAACGGAATTTCATAGGGCTTCCTTTTGGGCATCATCTCTGCAGCCCCGTTCTTTCCAGTGACGACTTGGTCGTCAAGGCAATGCGGTGACTGGAAACACGTTCTTTTTGATTATCATCGACAAGGGCGCTGCCCTTACCGAGGGTATCGAAGGCACACGTTACTGATCTGCCTCCCGTGCGCCCCGAATATGATAAATATCCTGCAGCAGTCAGGGTAAGGCGCTCAGGTGCTACTCGGTCGGATCGTCGCTGGCGGGGCCAGGGCTGATCTTGTGGTCGAACTTGGGCTGCCGTGCGGTGCCAGAAGGCTTGATGGGTTGGTTCCCCTTTCGCTGCGAAGGACGCGTGGTCTGATCTTTCTCCAGATCCTCCGACATGCTCCGTTCGTTACGAGACATTTTTCTCTCCTGTGGCAATTTTAGGATAAACGGCTGCAGCAAGGCGCCGTTCCTTCCGGCGTGTAGCGGCCTTGGAACCGCTCGCTGCTACTGTAGGCACACTCAGCTATTCCATAACACTCGATATGGCTTGGCGTGACCGTCGGACGACTACGGTGGTGACCGGCGTGGTGAAGCTGACGTAGCGAAGCATGATACAAGCGCTCCCCGACGCTGGCCAACTGTCAGTCCGTCTGCCGCCGTCAGTTGATACCCGAGCCACAACCCACCTGCGAAGGCAGCATGCGCTAAGGAATGCCGCTCTGCAGGAAAACCATGATCCGTTCACGGTTGACACGATCCGAGCTCCGAGGCGGCCCACCTTTCGCGGGCAGAGATGTGGATAGCAACAAGGGTTCGCCACAGCCCAAAGGGTATCAGAGACAAGTGAGGCGGGCATAAAGCGATCATCCGGCAGGCCTCATCAGCCAGCATGAAGTCGTGCGCCTGGCGGTCAAACGCTCTACAGAAGGCCCAACACACCGCGCAAGGCGGCCAGCATGGCCGTTGCCCCAAGCATAGCAATTGCTGCTTTTTCATATCTGCCATCGCCAAGCTGCCGAAATAACCACCCGCCAAGGTGGGTGCCGATTATCAGAAGGGGGAAAGATGCCAACGCCATCAACAAGGTAGGCTGCACCAACATTCCTTGGACCCAAAAGCCGGGAAGCGTGAAAAGCGAGGTGATAAAGAAGAAGATGGTCAGGGTGGCACGGGTTTGCAGGGCGGGGGTGGAGGTGCCCAGTAAATAAGCGACAGCTGGCGGACCCGGCATAGCGGCCATTCCTGAAAACAGACCGGCCAACATGCCTGCAGCCAATGCCCGCCGCGGTCCCGGGTTGATGCGCACCTGCTTGAACAGGGCCAGCAGCGCCGCCAAGACGATGAGGGCAATGACTACGCGCATCACGTCGGCAGACAAGGCATACAACGTCATCAAACCCAAAGGAGTGCCAATTAGCGCTCCTGCTGACAATGTCATAAGTGTCGTGCGTGCGACCAGATGGCGAAGCGCGGGAAGATCCCTGAAGCCGATCATGCATTGCAGAAGGACGGCAATCACCACGCCTTGCGTCGGAGAAAGGGCTATGCTGATCAGCGGAACCGCAGCCAGCGCAAAGCCAAATCCCGTTATGCCGCGCAGTATGGCCGAAACGAAGACAGCGCTGCAAACAAAGATGACGGTAGCCGCAGACCATTCCACTGTCAGGCTAGGTGACATACTACGACTGGTCCTGACCCATTTCGAAATCTCGGTATTACTTTAACCCTAGCCGCGATTGTTGGCTGCGCCAACAGATCTACAACGCGCATCGGTTCTCCCGTTCTTCCTGCCGGGGTATCCAGATCCCAAGTCAAGTCTTGCATCACAGATCAGCCCAAGCTCCTGGAGAGAGCCATGTCGCATGGCTCCTTGGCGGAGCCATGCGACGGTATTTATCCGATCCGGGCAAGCAGCGTTTCGGGGAGGTCGATCCCTTCGGCTGCGGCATTCCGGCGTTGCGCGATGCGCCGTGAACCGGGGATGCGGGCGTTTGGTTGCGCCTCGATGGCTGCAGCCAGCTTCTCTATATGGGGCAGGACACCCGGGCCGCCTAGGATCTGCGGGTCAAGCACGATGATCAACTGGCCGGTGGCAGGCGGCCCCCCCCGATCGTCAAGGAAGGACGAGGCATCGGCCGCATACTCTGCGCCGGTCAGACCGGCGGCCAACAACTCAACCATTAGCGCCAGCGCGGTGCCTTTGGCATCACCAAGTGGTAGCATAGTGCCCGCCAGTGCCGCGTTCGGATCAGTGGTCGGCTGACCATTCGCATCAAGCGCCCAACCTTCGGGGATCGGCGTGCCCTTCTGCTTGGCTGCCATGATATTGCCCCGAGCGACCTTGGACAGCGACATATCGATCACGATAGGATGGTCATCGGCACGGGGGCAGGCAAAGGCGATTGGGTTCGTTCCAAACAGCGCCGTGCTGCCTCCCCAAGGCGCAATAGCCGCGGGCGTATTGGCGAACAGAAGCGCCGCAACCCCCTGCTCGGCCAGGCGCTCCACCACCAGTCCCGCCGCCCCGCAGTGATGCGAACGATAGATCGAGGCAGCGGCAATTCCGGTTTTTCGCGCTATCTCAGGCAGACGTTCCACTGCCAGATCAAGGGCTGGATAAGCAAAACCGTGTGCAGCGTCGATGCGCAGGACTGAGGCAGTTGCCAGCTGTGCCGTCGGAACAGCCTTTGGGTCGATCTTGCCGCTCCGGACCTGCGACAGATAGCTGGGCAGGCGCGACAATCCATGGCCCTTCAGCCCGTCAGCTTCAGCCCCAACCAAGGCGCGCGCGACCGAGAGAGCCGACTGCTCGACAACGCCTTCGTCTTGCAGGGCGGCTGCAACGGCGACCTGCGCTTGTGTGATTGATGCTTTTGTCATGCTGGCTCATGCTCAAGATGATCAAGGACATTGCGGACCGTTAACCACGAAACCCGGGTGTTCGACTCGACTGTCACGCCGGCGATATGGGGGGTCAGCACCAAATTGGGCACCTGCGCAAAGGCGGCGCCTGCCTGTGCGTCGAGCGGCTCGGTCTCAAAGACATCCAGCGCCGCGCCGCCAAGGGTACCGTCCTGAAGCGCCTTGATGACTGCGGCCTCGTCCACCACGCCACCACGAGCCGCGTTGATCAGAATCGCGTCGTCGCGCATCCGGGCAATGGCTGCCGGGTTGATCATCAACCGGGTATCGGTGGTCAGAGGCACATGCAGGGAGATCACATCCGAACCGGCGAGCAGTTCGTCCAGATCCAGCGGACTGACCGTGCCCCAGCTCTGGGACCAGGCAGGGCTGTCGGGTGGCAGGAAGGGATCATAGGCGGCGACCTTCATACCAAGCGCCACCGCCCGTTGTGCCGTCGCTCGAGCGATGCTGCCGAAACCGACCAGTCCTAGAACCTTGCCCGAGATTTCTCGCCCGGTCAGGCGATTGCGCGGCCATGTTCCGGCGACCAGGCCATCATTGGCACGATAGGCACCGCGCAGCAGCAGCATGGCAGTGCCGATCACATATTCCGCCACTGAATCGTCATTGGCCCCCGTCGCCGGGCAGACCGCAATGCCGCGTGCTTTGCACGCTTCGATGTCGATGTTGTCGAGGCCCACGCCGAGGCGACCCACGACGCGCAGGTCCGGCGCAAGATCCAGCAAGGCTGGACGCACCTGGGTGCGGTTACGTACGATCAGCGCGCGCGCCTTCGGCAGGTGCTTGGCCAACGCTTCAGGATTGTCGACAAGCGAAGGGTCATAAACCACATCCAGTCCGGCAAGTCCTTCCTGGACAGCGGCCTCGTCCATAAACTCGGTGATGATTATCATCTTCGTTCCCATGCAGATGCAGATCGGAGCCGGGCAGCAATGCCGCCCGGCCAGAGTTATTCGGCCGTGTCGCCCAGAACTCGTTGCCAGGTCGCGATCTCAGCCTGCAGCTTTTCATTATGTGCGGAGGGGCTGCGCTGATCGTCCGGGAAGGGCGAGGTGCCGACGGCAGCGAAGCGGCCTAGTATCTTCTGGTCGTCCAGCGCGTCCTGCAGGGCCGAGTTCAGCTTCTCGACGACCTCAGTCGGTGTGCCGGCAGGTGCATAAAGGCCGTGCCAGATGGTGAAGTTGAAGTCCTCCAAGCCCAGTTCTTGCAGGGTTGGAAGATCCTTCAACGCCTCGAGCCGCTCGGCCGAGGTGACTGCATAACCTTTGACTGTGCCGCCTTCCAACTGCGGGATCGAGGTTGTGGATTGGTCGCACATGACGTCAATGCCACCGGCCATCAGATCGTTCATCGCCGGGCCCGTGCCTTGATAGGCCACCAGAGTGAACTTAGTGTCCATGGTTTTTTCCAGCAGCACCGCGCACAGATGGGAGTTCGACCCGACGCCGGCATGACCCACGGCAATGTCCTCGCCGCCTTCCTTCATTCGCTGGATCAGGGCCGCGCCGTCGGCTGCATCGAAATCCTTGCGGGCCAGCAGCACCATGGGACCTTGGTTGATCATCCCAAGCGGAGCAAAGGCAGTTTGGGTCTCGTACGTTAGGTCGGGATAGAGAGTTTCTCCTGCTGCCAGCGAAACATGGGCAATCAACAGTGTATAGCCGTCCGGGTCAGCATGGGCCACACGCGCCGCGCCTAGTGTGCCGCCAGCGCCGCCAACACTTTCCACAATCAACTGCTGGCCAAGTGTCTCGGACATGGACTGGCCGACAAGACGCGCGATAGCGTCGCTTGGACCGCCAGCGGCGAAAGGCACCACGAGGTTGACGGGGCGTTCAGGATAACCCTGCGCCCCTGCGATTCCCGCTGCAAGCGATGCTGCGGACGTTACGAGTACAGTTAGAAATTGCCGCATGAGTATTTCTTCCTCCTGATTTTCCGCCCCTCCTCGGGCGGCAGAGCGCACAAGCGCCGTATTGCTCTTATAACATATATCTTCTATAAAACCATAGCGGATCGAACGGATGAGCTCGGGCGGAGGAGGGGCGGCTCGCATCCCGGATCCCATCATCAGGGAGGAGAACAAACATGTCTCAAGACCTATCTCAGCCACCAACATCCGAGTTAACAAGCCAGAGGGGACACCACAAAGGCGGGCTTTTGAACCAGAACGTCGTCGGCGGAGCATGCCTGATTGGGCTGGCCGTCGCCGCCTTCCTGGCACTTGGGGACATATCCAGCGGAACCTTGCGATCCCTTGGCGCAGGAGGCATGCCGCGTGGAACGGCCTTCCTGATCGGGCTTATCGGGGTAGGCATGGTGGTCGTTGGCATCTTCCGAGGCGGTGAGGCAATCCCTCGAGTCTCCCTGCGTGGCCCTGCGATCATTATGCTGGCGCTGATCGTCTTTGCCTTCACGATCCGGCCAACAGCTATTGGGCCTGTTACGACACCGGGCTTTGGAATCGTCGCGGCCGGTCCTTTGGCGGTGCTGATTGCTGGCTTTGCCGAGCGCGAACGCGACTGGCTTGACCTTTCGATCCTGGCTGCGGCCCTGACAGCCTTCTGCATCCTGCTATTCGGTTATCTGCTGAACCTGCCAATGCCGGCCTTTCCCGTATCGTGGCTCGATTATTTTCCTGGCTGGACTCAGAGGCAGGTTATGCTGGTGGTGTCGGGCGGGCTGCTGATCGTGGCGCTGGGTCTGTTTCTGATCCGACTGCAGCGCAAGGGAGACGTCTGATGGATCTGATCGAGAATCTTGGGCTCGGCTTTTCGGTTGCCCTGTCGCTGCAGAATTTGGGGCTGTGCCTGCTGGGCTGCATGGTGGGCACGCTGATTGGTGTTCTGCCGGGGGTAGGACCGATCGCGACCATTGCGATGCTGCTGCCGATCACCTTCGGATTGGACCCGACAGGGGCTCTGATCATGCTGGCGGGCATCTACTATGGGGCGCAATATGGCGGATCGACGACGGCTATCCTGGTCAACATTCCCGGCGAGGCGACAGCTGTCATTACGACCTTGGACGGCCATGCCATGGCCCGACGGGGAAGGGCAGGGATTGCACTTGGGATTGCGGCGATCGGATCGTTCTTTGCGGGAACGGTCGCTACACTCATAATTGCCGCATTGGGGCGCCCCTTGACCGAGCTGGCGATGCTGTTTCGTCCGGCCGACTATTTTTCCCTGATGGTAATGGGTCTGGTCCTTGCTGTTGTGCTGGCTGGCGGTTCGGTGATCCGGGCCGTTGCCATGGTTCTGGCGGGCGTGCTGCTATCCTGTGTCGGCACCGATATTCAAACCGGAGAGGCGCGGATGACGCTCGGCTGGCTCACAATTGCTGACGGGATTGACTTCTCCGTGCTTGCCATGGGTATTTTCGGCATTGCTGAGATCCTGCGCAATCTCGAAGTCACAGAGGTCCGCGACGTCGCCCGCGAACGGATTGGTCGCTTGTTACCGGGGCGTGAGGAACTGAGCCAGAGTGCCAAGCCTATCTTGCGCGGCACCGCCCTTGGTGCGATCCTGGGACTATTGCCTGGGAATGGCGCGGTGCTGGGGCCGTTCGCCAGCTATGCGTTGGAAAAGCGCATGGCCAAGGATCCTTCTCGTTTCGGTCAGGGCGCGATTGAGGGCGTGGCGGGACCGGAAGCTGCCAATAATGCTGGCGCGCAGACCTCCTTCATTCCCATGCTGACTCTGGGTATTCCGCCTAATGCAGTCATGGCGCTCATGGTGGGCGCTATGACCATATTCGGCATCGTTCCGGGGCCGCAGGTTATCACGCAGCATCCTCAGTTGTTCTGGGGTATGATCGCCTCGATGTGGTTGGGCAACCTGATGCTGCTGTTGATCAACCTGCCACTGGTTGGTTTGTGGGTACGGCTATTGAAGGTACCTTATCGGCTGATGTATCCGACGATCCTGGTCTTTTGCAGCGTGGGGATCTATTCAATCAACTCCCAGATTACGGATGTGCTGTTCATCGGCTTCTTCGGCTATGTCGGTTATCTGTTGGTCAAGGTGGGGTTCGAGCCGGCACCGCTGCTGTTGGGCTTTGTACTGGGGGCGCTAATGGAGGAAAATCTACGCCGAGCGCTGGTTCTGTCACGCGGTGACCCTTTGGTCTTCATAAGCAGTCCAATCAGCGCCGTCCTGTTGTTGATCTCTGTCGTTATGCTGGGTTTGGCCCTCTTGCCCAGTGTCCGGCGAGAGCGGGACGAAGTGTTCGCCGAAGCGGATTGATCCGGAAGCTATTTGCTTGGGCCAGTTTGTGCTGGCTCAAGCCGACGATATTTTGTGACGAGACGATACTCTGCGAATAATTGTCGTTCTGATTGTGTTTCGCCAAGTCCTATATATATCACAAGAGAGCCGAAGGTGCCTCACTCGCTCCCCCGCCTGGGAGGCTTCAGAGTGCCTTATCTAGGAGTTTACATGCCCGATGAGCCCGCCACTCTTGTAGCCGCCAAGCCTCTCTATGCTCAGGTGCGTGATCAGCTGACGCGGCGGCTTGTATCCGGCGAGTGGACACCGGGTATGCTGATTCCTAGCGAGCAAGAGCTTGCCCGACAGTTGAATGTTAGCCAGGGCACGGTCCGCAAGGCGCTGGACGCAATGACGATGGACAATCTGCTCGTTCGGCGCCAAGGGCGCGGCACCTTCGTCGCACAGCCTGAGGACCCGCGGCAGCTATTCCAATTTTTCCGTCTATCTTCCGAGAAACAGCAGGAATTTCCCGAGTCGCAAGTACTGAAGATGACCCGTGTCTCTGGCACAAAGGACGTGGTCAAGCCCTTGGGGCTGAGTGCGGGCGATCCTGTCATCCGCATCGAGAGGGTGCGCTCAATGGGAGGGGCTCCAATCATCAACGAAGTGCTTTGGCTGCCGGCGGACCGCTTCGCCGGTTTGGTCGGGATGGAGCACATTCCCAACAACATCTATAAGCTCTTGTCGTCAAAGTGGGGCGTGACCATCGCTCGAGCCGATGAACAGTTACACGCCACCTTGGCCAGTGCGCAGGATGCCCTGCGGCTTAGCTGCCCTCAAGGCCACCCCTTGATTGCCATTCAGCGGGTGGCCTATGACCTTGAGGGGAGGCCTGTCGAGCTACGCCAGTCGCGCTGCTTGACCGACAATGTTCGTTATTCAGTGACGCTCCGCTGAATCCCACGAGTCACGGTTCTCAGGTTAGCGAGACCTGATAGACAAAGCTGTCGGTGCGGCAAAGACTCCGGCGGCGTTCGACCCGCAAATCCATGATATCGAACGCGACGCGCTCCACACAAAGAAGCGGCTCACCAACCTCTACATTCAGCGCCGTAGCTGTATCCTCATCCGCGATCATCGCGGAAATTGCTTCCTCTGCGCGCAGTACGATGCAGCCGTAATTTTGCTGGTAATGCACATAAAGCGTGTTGGGCAGCGCTGTGCGCTGGCCAAGACCCGCAAAGCGGGTTGCAGAAACCACCGTTGTCTCCAAAACGCTTGGCTTGCCCTTAAGACTGCGCACGCGTCGGATCTCGACAACGCTTTTGGGTTCGCCATCCAGGCCCCTGCGTTCAGCTGCCGTGGCGCGGCGGACGGTCACCTTTTGGCTGACCAACTCGGGGCGGATCATCTCCCCGTCGCGCTGCCTTAAGCGAAAGAAGTTGAAGAGTGCGCTGTCGGGGGTTCGGGCTGTGACAAAGGTGCCACGACCTTGCTCACGCCTGACAATCCCGTGCTGCTCCAACATCATCAGAGATTTGCGCGCTGTGCCCTGGGATACTCCCGTATCGGCTGCAATCTGCATCTCGCTCGGCAACATCGATCCTGGCAGCAGTTCTCCTGACGCGATCTTGGCGACAATGTTGTCGATCACCTTCTGGTAGAGAGGTTGTGCCATAGTGGTGCCCTTGTTTCTCCATGAAAGCTATCACGCCAGTTCTTCGCTCAGCAAGATGTATAGAATAACTCTTGTATAAGACATGAGATATATGATAGGTCTTTGCATGTAGCCTTACACTGCTTTTTGGAGGAGGGAAACTTGGGCATTCCACAGCTTCTTGTACATGATCATGAGGACAACGTCGGCGTCGTCGTTGTTGAAGATCTCCAGGCCGGCACCGAGATGATGTGCGTTGTGACGCATGACAATTCGGATTTCCGCCTGACTGCCAAGGCCGACATCCCGATTGGACACAAGGTCGCGCTGAAGCCGCTGAAGGCGGGCGATACGGTCATCAAATATGGCGAAGACATCGGCAAGATGGTCGGCGATGCGGACGTCGGCGACCATGTCCACACCCACAACTGCAAAACGAAACGGTGGTGATCCATGGCACTTGATTTCAGCAATGCAACCGTGAAGGCTTGGCGTCGCGAGAACGGTCGCGTCGGCGTGCGTAACCACGTCCTGATCCTGCCGGTTGACGATATCTCAAACGCCGCCTGCGAAGCAGTGGCGAACAATGTCAAAGGCACCATGGCCATCCCGCATGCCTATGGCCGCTTGCAATTCGGTGAGGATCTGGATCTCCATTTCCGTACCATCATCGGCACTGGCGCCAACCCCAACGTCGCTGCCGTGGTGGTTATCGGGATCGAGCCGGAATGGACCAAGGTCATCGTCGACGGCATCGCCAAAACCGGCAAGCCCGTTACTGGCTTCTCGATTGAACAAAAAGGTGATTTCGAGACGATCCGGCAAGCTGGCTGGAAGGCCAAGGAATATGTCCACTGGGCGTCTGAGCTGCAAAAGGAAGACTGCCCCGTGTCGGATCTGTGGATCTCGACCAAATGCGGCGAGAGCGACACCACCACGGGGCTGTCCTCCTGCCCGACCGTTGGCAACATGTATGACAAGCTGCTGCCGCATGGGATCTATGGCTGCTTCGGGGAAACCTCGGAGATCACCGGTGCTGAGCATATTTGTGAAAAGCGCGCGGCAAACCCTGAGGCGGCGGCCAAGTTCAAGAAGATCTGGCAGGCCTATTCGGAAGACGTGATCTTCGCCCACCAGACCGACGACCTTTCCGATAGTCAGCCCACCAAGGGTAACATCCTCGGCGGCCTAACCACTATCGAAGAAAAGGCGCTTGGTAACCTTGAGAAGATCGGCCGCACCTCGTCCTATATCGATGCGATGGGTCCTGCAGAAGCACCCTCTAAGGGTCCTGGCCTTTACTTCATGGACAGTTCATCGGCGGCTGCGGAATGCGTCACGCTGATGGCGGCAGGTGGCTATGTCATCCATACCTTCCCGACAGGACAGGGCAACGTGGTAGGCAACCCGATCGTTCCAGTGATCAAGATCTCGGGCAACCCGCGCACCCTGCGCACCATGTCCGAACATATCGATGTTGACGTAACCGGTGTTCTGACGCGCGAGATGACCATCGATCAGGCCGGTGATGCGCTGATCGAGATGATTGTCCGCACAGCAAACGGTCGTATGACGGCGGCCGAGGCTCTGGGCCATCGTGAATTCTCGATGACCAAGCTCTATCGCAGCGCCTGACGGCACAAGGCCGCCCTTCGATCTGACTGGGTCAGGGGCGGCTTTTATCCTTGTGGCTTCCTTAATGCCATGCGGGATCATGCGTGGCGAGGATTTGGATGCACTTCTGCCCGTGTCCATGCGCCCACAGGAAACAAGCCTGCGGTGCGCTGTGCTGCGGGCAGACCTCACATGATGCTCGGATCGGATCCAGATGGTAAAACCAGCAGTCGACATGCGGTCATGGGGTCGCGAGAAGTTCAGTATGCACGTCGGGTCTGCGTTATTCCCCGGTATTGCCGTTTCTCTTCTCGTCGCGGTCACGGCGCAGTTCCTGTCTGAACATTATGGCGCACCGGCTATGCTGATGGCGCTGTTGATGGGGCTTGCACTGAATTTTCTGGCCGAAGATGGCGCACGCACCAAAGCGGGGATCGAGTATTCGGGTCGCACGGTCTTGCGGCTCGGCGTAGCGCTTTTAGGCGCACGCATCTCTGTCGATATGCTGACGGACTTGGGTGGCGTGATGATCCTGTTGGTGATCAGTGGCGTTATTGCGACCATCCTATTCGGAATGGTTGCGGCCAAGTTTTTTGGCAGGGGCTGGCGCATGGCGCTGCTCTCTGGGGGCGCAGTCGCCATCTGCGGCGCTTCTGCCGCCATGGCAATTGCTGCAGTGTTACCAAAGACCGACAAATCGGAACGCAACCTCGCTTTTACGGTTATGGCGGTGACGGTGCTTTCGACTGTCGCTATGATCGCCTATCCACCCTTATCATCCTGGTTCGGCTTTACGCCCCTGGAGTCTGGCGTTTTTCTGGGCGGTACAATCCATGATGTTGCACAGGTAGTTGGTGCGGGATTTTCGATCAGCCCTGAGGTTGGCGAGACAGCGACGGTGGTCAAGCTTATCCGGGTTTCGATGCTGGCTCCTGTGGTGCTCGTCTTCTCCCTCGCAATCCGCGCAGGCAAGCTTGATACACATGCTCCGGGAGGAAAAAGACCGCCGCTGCTGCCGTCCTTCGTCGTGTGGTTTCTCGTGCTGGCTACACTGAATTCTTTTGGTTTTGTTCCGGCATCGATTTCCTATCTGGCCGAACAGCTGAGTCGATGGGCCTTGCTGACGGCGATTGCTGCCGTAGGCATCAAAACGTCGTTGGTACGCATGATGGAGGTCGGCGGCACTGCGATTGGATTGATCGTTGTCGAGACGATATTCTTGGCCTTCTTCGTTTTGGCTGGTGTTCACCTGATTGGCTGAAGGTTTGCTGAGGAAGATAATGTTTGAGAAAATCCTGATCGCCAACCGGGGCGAGATTGCGATCCGCGTGATGCGGGCGGCCAACGAACTGGGCAAGAAGACG
>NZ_JAPTYD010000081.1 GCF_026913015.1 Paracoccus benzoatiresistens | reverse complement strand
AGCCGCCGGTTGGGTGGGTGTCAGTTCACCCGGAGATTACGCCACTGTCCAATTTCTACCACTTCCGAGACACGACCTTGGAGAAACTGATGGCCAAGTTCTTCACGGGAGACTGAATTATGGGCTGCACTCCCCGGATGTAGATTTCTGAACGGCTGGCGTCACCGCTCCCTCCTGCAATCCCCGGAGCACCGCAACGGTGTCTTGAAAGAGAGCGCTGCCAAGCGCCTCTTCAGCAAGCCTCAAGGGAATGAAAAAGAGCCCGAGGCGCATTGCGCCCCGGACCGGTCGCTTTCTTAGTCACGGAAGGGTCAGTCACGTTCCGGCCATTCAAATTCCGGCGCATTCTCAAGCGCGGCGCGGTTGGCAGTGAAGACGATGAAATAGTCGTCCTCGGAGTCGCCGTCGCGGATCATGCGCAACTGGTCCATCGAGACCGAAACGGTCCTTTCGCCTATCCCCAGGAAGCCGCCGATATCGATCAGCACGGCCTTGACCTCGCCGGTCTCACTGATCACCAAGTCTTCGATCTCGCCAATGTCGTCCCAGCCTTCGTCGGCCTCGTTATAGGTAGCGGAGGTGTCTGGATCGGTCTCGGTGACGTACAGATCCTTGTCGATGAAGGTTTCGGCTGACATGTCAGTCGGGGCCGCCATGTAGCCGAAGCCGGCTTCGGTCGATGCTGCAGTGGTGTCGGCATCGGTAGCGGGCGCCGTTTCGGTTGTGGCAGGGGCCGTGGTCGTCGTTGTCGCATCCGCGGCGGGTGCCTCAGTGGTGGCGGGTGCTGGCTCTGCCGTCGTTTGCGCCAGGACCGGACCTGCAAGCATGGCCATCAGGGCGGTCGAAGTCAGAAGCTTTTTCATTGACGATCTCCTTCAGCAAACCCACGAGGGGAATACCCGAAGAACCGGTCAGACGATGGTAAGGTTCCGAAAGCGGGCACCGCAGAGCCGACACTATTCCGCATCTGCTGATGAAATCATGAGCGAACCTAGTCTCTTGGGGGCAGGACAGGAAAACTGAGAGAGCATCGAGCCTCTGGAACAAAGACCTGCCATCTCCATTCCTGACGTCATGGGCAGACAGCCGAACAGATGTCCTGAGGCAAGCGAATGGCGGAAGACGTGCACCAGATCCGTCTGCAGGTCTTTGCCTGTTGCAGGCAAGTGGCGCTCTCTTGGAAGCAGCTGATGAGGCCTGGGGCGTGCTGATCGAACTCCGGAGCGGCCCGAAACGGCATGGTGTGCTGCTGCGATGACCACGAGGTTCGCTTTCGGGAGGACAAACTGGCGCCGGTTCAGGCAGATGGCGCGAAGCGGCGCAGGGTCAGCTCGATGGTGTATCCGTCCTGTCGCGTGGATTGAGCACTTTCCAGCAGACAGAGATTTCATGGAACCGGCTGTCGTAACAGGGAATTGGTCCCAATAATACCAATCTGGAGATCAGAGATGAAGTCGATCCTGTCTACCACGTCCCTTGTTGCAGCCCTTGTTGCGGGCTCTGCCCTTGCACAAACCACGGTTGTGACTGAGACCCCCTCGGTCACCGAAGTCCAGACCGATGCCGACACCACGGGCGGCGGTGCCGCAGGCGGCGCGGCTTCGGGCGCGATTGCCGGAGCGGTCGTGGGTGGACCTGTGGGCGCGGCAGTCGGTGCCGTCGCTGGGGGCGTCATGGGCGACATCAGCGAAGACGCCCTGACGCCTGAGACACGAACCTACGTTATGGACAACAAAGTTGAGTCCGTGGTCATTGACGGAGAGGTCGCGGTGGGCACCCAGGTGCCGGAGACGGTCGAGATCCACACGATCCCTGACTCCGAATACAGCTACGTTTATGTCGACGAGCGGCCCGTCCTGGTCGAGCCGCAAAGCCGCGAGATCGTCTATATCTACGAGTGACACCTCCTCAGGCAGGCCGGCGATGACGCCGGCCTGCAGCGGACCTTAAGTGAGCGATCTTCCAGTTGACGTCCGCGAGGTAACGTTCTCACCGATGCGACATGTTCATTTTGACGCCTGTTCCAAGTGCTTCCGGGCTGATCGTCAGAAGGTCCGGTGAAGGGCTTTGGCCTGAAGCGCTGACGTATTTCGATATTCTAGAGAGTAGGGACGAGCCGGCATCAGTTGGCGTTGCGCAATACAAGTCATTGATGCCCAGAGCCAAAAGAACGCGTCGCTGGACGGCCCTGTTGATTTCCCAAATGAAAAAAGGCGTCTGACATGAACAAGTTCTTTATCAGCAGCGCCGTTGCGCTGGCTTTAACATCGACACATCTCGCCGCCGGCCCGATCCATACACAGGGCGACATGGCACGCTTTGGAACGTCGTTTGGCGAACAGACCTGGTTGGCCAAGGACAACAACGGCAATGGGCACGGTAACGACAAGGCGCGCAAGAACGGTCATGGCAATGCCGGCAACAGCAACCGCGGCAACGGGAAGCCCGAGCATGCAGGTGGACCGAAGCTCAAGACGAACGGCAAGGGCGTCGAGCACGCGTCGCATGGAGACGGCAGGGGTGCCAGCGGCCGCCGAGGCTTCACTGCGGCCGAGCGCGAAGAGGTCTTCGGTCGCATGGTCTCCATCCCGACTCCCGCAGGTCGCGACATGAAGCGCGTGCTGGGCGCGACGGCCCTCGCCTTGGCTACCCCTCAGTTGCTGCTATCCGATATCCCCGAGGATGAGCTCATCACCTACCGCAATTGCCCCCCGGGACTTGCCAAGAAGGATCCGCCCTGCGTCCCGCCTGGTCTGGCCAGGAAAGGTGTAACCTACGACGAATGGGTATCTTATGATCAGGATGAATACGACACGATCTGGGTCGAGCGCCGCGACGAATGGCTCAGGTCTCAAGCCGACGTCGACCCTGACCCTGAGCTTCTGCTGTTGCAATCGGACCAGATCGCGACACTCTTCGATCTCGACCCCGCAGCTGATGGCCAGCGGTATGCTCTGATCGACGGACTGCCTGTCCTGCTCGACCAGAAAGATTACACTTCCTTGCTTCTGGTGAACCAGATGGCACAGGTGCCAGACCTTGTGGCTGGGGCGCCGATCGCCCCGACGGCAGCCCTGACCCAAGATGAGCTGATCAACCTGTATCGTCTGCCGCAGCTGGGTGACAATGAAAACTACGCTGTTGTGAACGGACAAGTCGTGCGGTTGAACGACTCAAATTACGAGCTTCTTCAGATGATCCGCATCGCGCGGGCCGTTCTGTAACCATTGGGACCATCGAAGAAAGAGACAATAGATCAGGCTCGCCCTTGCAGGAGAGATGATGCAGCCGCCGCTAAGCAGGCGGCTGTTTTCAGTGCCACTTGAAGAACTCCAACGCCCGCCCATATCCCGTCCTTTTGCAATGACACTCTCCGACAGATCCAGAGCCGAGGTGTCGCGTTGTCCTTAAATCCGAGACGCGGCACGTTCGGTGGCAGTCCTTGCTGTTAAGTGTGAGACACAGCGGTCGGCAGGCGGGTGCGTCCTGGTTTTCTCCGGGTGATTTGGTTGATTGTCGCAAGCAACCGGAGCTCTTTTTCGTAAGCCCGAAGCAAGGCAATCCGCGCGTAATCGTCGGCGCCTATGCTGAACAATGCTGCCTTTGCCAAGGGACGTAACTGGCGCCCCCCAACGGCTACGAGGCAGAAAAGCCTTACCTCCGGCATGGAGCTTTGAAGTGCGCAGGCTGGATCGCCACGAAGGGCTTTGAGCCCCATTGCGAAGGTGACCGCCCGCATGGCTCGGTGTAGTTGGCTTGCGCTACTGGAATTCGCAGCGCGTTTCAACACCCCTGCCCCGTGCCGCGCACGATCGACAAGCCTCTTGGAAGCTGCCTCGCCGTCTTGCTTGGCGAAGGTCGGCAGGAGTCGAGCACCGCAAACCTGGCAATCGAACGCCCATGCCCGACGCCAGTGTTTCAGAGCAAGATCGCGAGCCGTGCGGGCCGGGCAAGCCTGGAAAGGAACCTGCGCTGTAAGCCGCATCGTCGCTTCCGGCATCGCCGCGAAAGTCATCGACTGCACGCACGCGGGGTCGATGCGCCCCGCCATGAAAATCCTTTCCGCAGCCCTTGCTTCGACTTCTAAGTCCATGGTGGCAACATGCCGAGCTTCGATCTGGAGATGTGCCAGTAGGTCCGGGACCTCGCAATGATCGGAAGCGGCCAGTCGAGACAGCCAACCCGCAAGCAGTTCATCCGGCAGTGGCGCAACCGTCTTCGGAAGAAGCTGCACATCACGCCCCAGACTTCTCGAGCCGCCGTTGGGTTTTCGCGTGACGCGACCAGACTGGTGTCCATTTCGCAATGGCGTCGTCGGTGATGCACTCCTCGCCGGTGACGATCGCGTCGATGGACAGGTCTTTGACTAGGGCAAAGATGCGCGACGTCACACCGCCAGTCAGCGCGAGAATTTGCTTGAGCGATTTGACTTTCAGATTGGACTTTTCCGCGAACGGCATGGCGTCGATCAAGGTCTGGATCATGTCCGAGAACTCGGCATCATCGCGCCAGTTCGGCAGGTGGTGTTCATCCAGTCTCCGGGCTAACTGGACATCGCCACGAATGGCGTCGACCGCTTCGCTGACCCCGAAGCAGACCAGTGACGCCTCCAATTCGTTGTTGAGATACCGAAGCACATTTAGGAAGCGGCGTTGTTGGCGATGGCTGCCCGCCAAGAAGTTGTGTACTTCGTCAATCATGATCATCCGCATCCCGAGGTCGCGCAGAAGGCCCACGACCCAGACTTCCAGCCAGGCAATACCGTAGGCCCGCAAGCTCAGCGTCGACGATGGGGCACCGACGACGACATCATCGACCGATGCTGCGACGCCTGGTATGCCTTTGCAAACGCCCCCATCCTGTCCGATCAATTGCTACGCGCAAATACGCAAAAGCGGTCTATGCATAAGGCCGTTGGTATAAGCCGTGCAGAGATACCCGGATCCAAGCTTCCGCCTTGCGCGGCTCGCACCGGCCATCGCCGCCCTGACCCTGCTCGCGGGCTGCAACACGATGTCAGGCGTCGGGCATGACCTCACGGGCTCAGCCGAGTTCCTCTAGGGATACATGCCGCCCGAACTCCAGAACGGGTCGGCGGACTACCGGGTGGATCAGGGCCCTGGTGCCGATCCGGTCTTCAGCGGCCTTGGCGGCGTGCCGCCCCTGGGCTCGATCTGACCGGCAGCGGATGCCGGAAAACCGGCATCCGGGACCGAGCGGTCACAGCCGCTCAGAGCAGCTGGAGATCGACCGCGCTCGTCTTTCCGCTCCGCCCGGTCTCCGTCTCATAGGACACCTTCTGGCCATCGTTCAGGCCTCGCAGACCTGCTCGCTCGACAGCGCTGATATGGACGAAGATGTCCCCACTACCGTTTTCCGGCGCAATGAAGCCGTAACCCTTGTCGGCGTTGAACCACTTGACTGTGCCCGTCGGCATGAAAGATCTCCCTCTTGGCTTTCGCGTCCTGGAATGCCCGCTGCAGCGCGGCATTTCAAGATCTTTGTTGACGCTGGGTAAGGTCTGCAAATGAAGGGCTGAAATCATCGGCAAGACGTTGCTCGCGCCGCGCCTTTCCTGCTGGATAGCCTCACCAATGAAGAAGGAAATGATAGGCGAAGCTCTGACCGCCGCCCTTTTTCTTGCGGTTATTTCCACCGCAGTTCCGGCACTTGCCGATGCCATGCCGCGCTACGACGTGGAGTCGCATTGCCGGGAGGTGGCGAACTTCAGCGCCGGCTCGAACATGCTCTAGAGCGCCGCAAGCGGCCACCCCTGCCCGATCATATCCGCGCGGACCGCTGGTCTATTCCGAACATGCTGGCAAGGCTTCGCGCCGAGGCCTGAAGGTCTGTGTCGAGCTGGCAGGCGGTGCCGCCGCTGAGCGCGCCGACCTCGCCGTGGAGGTCTGCGAGACGGGCAAGAGCCGTTTCGTTCTCCGTGGTCGGGTGGCAGACGGCCTCACGACCTGAAAGCTCAGCTGGGGCGGCAACACCAGCAAGCCCGGGCGGCGGCAACAAAGGATCGCGATGAACAGCGATGGCTACCGCGTTCTGGAAAGCCTGGCCCAGGAGGCTGATCTCTCGCTCGGCAGGGAACTTCTCGTCAGGCACGAGGAGCCCGCGCACTAGGAAAACATCGCGCGCGGCTTCTAGGCGACGGATATAGGAGAGGCTGTCATGGTACTGCCGCCACCGCCAATCCGAACATGATCATGGCGTCGAGAAACATCACGGCGGTCGAGATCAGGAAGTTGACCATCGGGAGGGTCCTTCTTCAGCTGGGATTCTCCCCTCCAACGAGCAAGACGCCCATTGGATGCACTGTCCTTAAAGACAACTCCTTGGGATCAAATAAAACGGAACCGTTCAATTCCAGTTTCTGTAGGGCCATCTAGGGACAAAGCCCGCTTCCACGTCGGCGCTGAGGCGCGACGCCTCGGACCGCATCATCTACGGCAGCGCAAGCGGCATGCTTGCTTCCGATGCCGACGGCACCGGCGGAGCATTCGCGAAACATTGCAGTTAAACCCATGCCAGGCTGAAGCCTCTTGCGCGCAAGCTGAAAGAGGCTCTCGCTCGGGCACGGCACATAGCCTCCGGGTGACCGGAAAGGGCTATATCGACTGCTCGTCAGCAGAGAGGCGACAGCTTAAAGCGCGGAAGAACGGGGATCGACGTAGAAGATGTGATCGTCGATCAGCCGCACGCGCACCATGTGTGGCGCCCATTCCGGGGTGATGGCCGTGGTATGATAATGATCCGCGCCCTTGAGTTCCGGCATCGGCCCCTCGACAAGAGCAAGGGCGGCGAACTGCACCGCTTTCTGCCAGGCATCCATGTCGTCGATCAATGGGTAATCGTAACGCGAGGTCAGGAAGTTGAACTGCGTCGGGACAATGGTCTCGCAGGCCGTGCGACCCCATCGGTGGGGCAGCGCCGCGCGCTGAAGGATCACCGAGGCGACGGCCCGCTGACCGAAGTCGTCTTGGTTGCGCGCCTCGTGGTAGATGGCAACGGCGATGCAGGACAGATCGCTTGCGTTGCGCAAGGATGCCGGCGGCAGGGGAATGGGGGCGCCCTTCAGGATCTGCACCGCCGTGGCGGGGCGCGGATGCGGGCGAGCCGTCTCGACCTGCGCCGGGCGTGGCAGGGGAGAAGAGGCACTCCTGAGCGCGAGCGGGGACGGCATGGATGCAGGAGTCTTGAAGCGGTTTTCCGAGAGGGTCGGCTGTGCATCGCCGATGGCGTGGAGAGCAGAATGGGGGGTAGGTGAGGATCTGTGCGCCGCGACACGCGGCACCGGCTGGCGGAACTGGCTCTCGTCCACGCGAGCGAAGACCAGGCTGCTTGAGTTCCAGGCAGCGACAAGGGCAATGGCCGTGACGAGGACCTCTCGGATCATAGGGTTACTCCTTCGATCCTCTCGGAAACGGCACTCAGGGCAAGAGCGTTCCAAGATTGGTCGCGATGGGCAGATCAACGCCGATCCTCCACCTGAGCCGACCTTGCGCCCCGATCAGGAATTCAAAGCGCCCGCAAGTTCCGCCGCTTGACCCCACAAGAAGCGAAGCCGAGCAACCAGATACAACACCATCCTTCTGCTTCGGCTTGGCAATCATCCCGTTCCAGCTTGGGTGGATTCCCGCGGCCGGCTTGAGATGTCTGGACATTAGAACTGCCGCAACGTTCAAACAGACGTCTTGCGGCAACATACTGGCCTGGATCATTACCGAGTCCGGCCTGAACAACTCGTAGTTCGTTGATTTCACCTGCGGAAGCTGCGGTTCTGTTCGTTTTGAATTGCAGGGTTTCGTATTCTTTGGCCAGAAACCTTGCAATTTCTGGTCGCCGATGAAGCCTCATTCCCGCGCCCCTGAACAGGATGACCTGCTCCGCCCACGACTGGTCGATATGATTGATGCGCGCCACGAGTTGGTGAAGCTTGCGGCGCTGATCGACTGGGAGTTTTTTGAACGGGAATGGGCAACCTTCTTCCCCTCGCATCAGGGTCGACCCGCGACATCGCCCCGCCTGGTCGCGGGGCTCATGTATCTCCAGCACGCCTTCAAGCTCTCTGACGAGGCAGTCGTCGCCCGGTGGGTCGAGAACCCGTATTACCAGCACTTCACTGGCGAGACGTTCTTCCAGCACCGTCCTCCAATTGATCCCTCGTCGCTGGTGCGCTGGCGCAAGCGGATCGGCGAGGAAGGGGTGGAGTGGCTGCTGACCAAGACCATCGAGGCAGGTCGGGCTTCTGGCGCGGTCACCGACAAGAGCCTGAAGCGGGTGGCCGTCGATACGACCGTGATGGAAAAGACCATCGCCCATCCCACGGATGCGCGGCTTTACGAGCGCGCCCGCGCCCTGCTGGCGGGCTTGGCGAAAGAGGCCGGGGTCGAGCTGCGCCAGAGCTACGCGCGGCTTGCCCCGCGGCTGGCCGCCCAGGTCGGACGGTATGCCCATGCCCGGCAGTTCAAGCGCATGCGCAAGGCCCTGCGCCAACTCAAGGGCTATGTTGGCCGAGTGCGCCGGGACCTGCGCCGCTACCTCCAAGACATCCCCGAAGGCACGCTGCGCGGACGGGTGCTGGAGGCGCTCTGGCTGGTCGGTCGCCTGCTCGAGCAGACGCCGAAGAGCAAGAACAAGATCTATGCCCTGCACGAGCCCGAGGTCGACTGCATCTCCAAGGGCAAGGCGCGGGTCCGATACGAATTCGGCACCAAGGTCAGCCTCGCCACCACTCTCGATGGGGGCTTTGTTGTCGGCGCCCGCAGCTTTCCCGGCAATCCATACGACGGTCATACCTTGGCGCCTGCACTGGAGCAGGTTGCTATCCTGACCGACCAGGTGCCGGCTCTGGCTGTCGTCGACCGCGGCTATCGCGGCCATGGCGTGGAGACCACCAAAGTCCTGATCAGCGGCACGAGACGCGGCATCACCCCGCTTCTGGCAAAGCTCCTCAAGCGACGAAGCGCCATCGAGCCTGAGATCGGGCACATGAAGAGCGATGGTCGCCTCGCCAGGTGTCCGCTGAAGGGGCGCATCGGCGACGCAATCTTCGCCGTCCTCTGCGCCTGCGGTCACAATATCCGCAAGGTCCTGGCCCATCTCAGGGCTCCTTGGGTCCTGCTCTTTCATCTGATCGGGGCGATGATCTGGCCCGAAACGCCCCAACGCGAAGCATCGGCTGGCGGATAAGGTTGTTCAGAGCCGACTCAGTACCTGCCGACGGCCTCAACCACGCGGTGCCCACCAGCGTGAGGACCGACACTATCCACGACTAGCCCCGAAAGGGCGACAGGCAATCTGACGGATGCGCGGCTGCCCAGATTGCTGGCTGGTATAGCGCGAAACCTGTTATCTCGGCGGCGAATACATGCGGTTCGACGAGCCTTCATCGGCTGTCGGGAGGATAATTTTCCGCTCACCGCGATATCGGCAGCGTGTCAAGGATGACGCAACGAATCGTTGAGCAGGGCCAGATGAGGAATAGGATCATCTCAGTTCTGGAGACAGAAAATGAGATTTATCTATAGTCTGACGGTATTGGCTGTTCTTGCTTCCTGCTCATATATCAAACCTGCTCGCTCGACGACTACCGGTGGTAGCGCCAAGATGCTGGCTGAGACGCGCGCAACAAAGGATAAGGCGTTCTGCGGCGACTACGCTCATATGTCAGCAATGATCATGGAGAACCGTCAGATAGGAGTTCCTATCTCCCGCGCTCTGGGTTTTTTCAATTCAGGCAGCGGATTTGATAAACTCATGCACGTAGTCGTCGTCGAGGCTTATAAGACACCTGCTTTCTCCGCCCCGAGAGATCGAACAGAGGCGATTATTGAGTTTGCCAACAGGCAGCACGCTCTCTGTTTACAAGCATAACGGCTCCATGCCGCCGCTCCCGAACGGCACTCGTGGGCGTCATAGGGGTACCAGGCGAGCAAGATAGTGTCCCCCACGACGTTGGAGGATGTCGCAGCCGAACCCGCATGTTCGCGCAATTTCCCTGAGCGTTTCGGCGTCGACCTGCAGCACGGTGAAGGGTACCCCCACCCGTCCGGCATAGGAGAAGCGCAGGTCGATCTTGCCGAAGTAGCGACCCTGCGCCGCCTTTGCGGCAATCCGGGCCCGGGCTGCGCCATCCGCGGTGATCCGGAGATCAAAGGAGTCGACGATCAGCTGGCCGCCGTCGCCGAGCAGCGCCCGCATTCGGTGGAGGAAGGGCGGAAGGTCGCGCAGCCTTCCGACCTTGTCGAGACCGTTGCAGATCGAGAGCACGGTGTCGAAGGGGCTGTCGTCGAAGTCGTAGGCTATATAACAGGTCCGCCCCCTGGTCCCGGATGGGCATCTTCGCGAGCATGTTTCAGGAACTGGCGCAACCGGGCGCTCAAGGCGATACGGTGATGATGGACCGCACATTCCTAAAGGCGCACCGCACCGCGGCCGGTCTTCGAAAGTCCGCGGCTCAGGAAACGATCCAGGCGATCGTTCTCCCGAAGGACTGGATCGTCCTCGGGCGATCGGACGCACGAAAGGCGGCCTTAACTCCGGGCTGCACATGCGACGGCAAAGGCCGGCCGCTGAACTTCTTCCTCTCGCCTGGGCAGATGGCTGACAGCCGGGGTGCTCTCGTGCTTCCGAGACACTTGCCGCCGGCCAAGCGTTTTTCTGGAGACAGGGCTCATGGCGCCGACCGGTTGAGAAACGGCCTCAGGGAGCGTGGCATCCGACCCTGCATTCCGCCCCGGAAGAAGCGCAGGAAGCCGGCCCGATACAACAAGCGCCTTTACCGGAAGCGATACCGCACTGAGAATGCCTTTGGCCCACGGAAGGACTGGCGCGGCATCGCCACCCATTACGAACGTTGCGCAGACATCTTCCTCAACGTCATCATCCTGGCCGCCATCGTCATATTCTGGATCTGATGTTTATGGGGATAGACCCTACTTTCCGACTGGCGAACAGAAAAAAACGCACCAGGGACCTGAAAGGCCACCCTGGTGCGCAAGGGCCGGGGCCGTAATTCTTTGGGTCAGTCAGCCGAGAGGCGAAAACTCGGAAACCACACAACCAAAAGCCGCTCGGCTGATGGTTGAGTATTGTCTCAGCTTTATACGTTGGAGAACTTGTCCATTTGGGCAGGTCGGCTGTGGAAGTTTTCCGACCTTTTCCTTTGCTGGGCCTACTTGCAAAAAGATGATGCCGAACTCATCGCAGGGTCACCGAAGTGACAACTAGGCGACACTTCCGCAGTAGGGCTGCGTTAACAATTACCAAAATGTCCCGTTCACCGTTTTGGGTAACATAAAAAGAGATTGGATTTTTTTGCGAGTTGGGCTGCGCAGCTTTGCCCGGCTCATCAGTGATTAGGGAGGAAAAGAGTGAACTTGTTCAATTTCGAGACAATCCCCGAATGCCCTCAAGGAGAGTATGTGCTCATCGCCGACAGTCGCTTTCGGGTGGAAGTACATGGCGAGACAAACTTCCTGGTGGTCGAGGTTTCACCTCCCGACGCTCTCTTCTTTAAGATCACCCATCATGGCCGCCACACCGAACTGCAGTCAGCCCTGGATGAGGCTGCAGATCGCGCTGTCCCGATCCAGCCTCGCCCGCCCTATCGGGCCAATAATCGGGCATACGCGTAAAAACCAAAGATCAAACTCTACGCCGTGCTGTTCTTAGCAAGCATATCGTAACTTGAACTCAGACACGGCGGATTTTGCAAGAGTGCCGCCCGGAGCGGTTCATTTTGGAATGCCCTTCGTTTCATGGTAGGCTTGTTCCGAGTAGCGACGGCCGATCACTCGAGGTGAGTGCGGCTTACAATGCCCGGGAACGCAATGGCCATGTTGCTCTGCCGCGGCATGCTTACCGGATGCTCCACGCATGGCAGGCCGGTCGTGTCTCGGAAGTGGTAGAAATTGGACAGTGGCGTAATCTCCGGGTGAACTGACACCCACCCAACCGGCGGC
>NZ_JAPTYD010000080.1 GCF_026913015.1 Paracoccus benzoatiresistens | reverse complement strand
GATCATATGCCAAGGCGACTTCAACCAGATCGGCGCCCACGACGTCGCTTTGTTTCGACAGGCTTGATCGTCGCCAGAAGACGCGAAAGGGCAGGGCGCGTGCGGTCGGCCCCAGAGGCCTGCTCCTCGTGGATGGTGTCACAGCCGACGGCGCGTAACTCCCTCAGTTGGGGATCAAGCGTCTGTTCGAGGGTCGAGACCCCGGCATAGCCGATCAAAGCCATGGAGGGCCTCCGTTGCCGATACTTCCGGCGCGCCATTACACAACGACAGGACGCGAGTAAACGGTCGTTTGAAGAACATTTTGGGAGGATGGGGTAGGGACGGCGGAGGCCCTGTCCTCAATCACGGCACAGCAAATACAGCGACATCGTGGCTCTTCTGTAGCGGATTCTCTGATCCTTGTACGGCGACCCAAGGTTTCACCGACGACAGACTGCCTACCAGGCTGCTTCTTGCCCCTAAGGATGTGGAGCAGTCCAGATAGCCTCCTGTGATCCGCAAAAATCGTGTTTTGTACGTTTTAAGTGAGAAGGGGCAAGCATTTTAAGCCATCTTTTGAACGTGGAACCGGGACCGGCTCTCATGCCTTTCAGCCAAGAGGCATAAGACGAGCAGCACATCATGGACCCTTTCGCCTTCTATGCTCTGGTCGTGGATAACAATCCGCTGTTCCGGATGAACGCTCAGGCAATCCTGGCCAAGGCCGGATTTCGCGTCTTTGCGGCGGCAAAGTGCGAGGATGCCTTGGAGATCCTCTCCAAACGCGGTCATGGCATTACCCTGCTTTTTACGGACGTCGAGATGCCCTCGGGTACAATGACCGGCTTTAGTCTGGCACGGTACTGCGCATCAGGGTGGCCGCATATCGGCATTCTTGTAGCCGCGGGTGCAAACCTGCCGAAGCAGGGGGACCTGCCTGCGCATGTCAGGTTCATCCAGAAGCCCTTCAACGAGGCTGTCGTAAAGCATCACCTGAAGCAAGTACTGCCAGAGCAGCAGCAACCTTGCCGCCTCAGGATGGCTTTGGTGCAAGACCAAGGCGTTCCTGATTTTGGAGAGCCATGGCGCAGTCCATCCGATCTGCGGAACGAAGGCTAGCCTGGCGTCGGAGGCAGCAGACCTAACCCTGCTTGGGCGATATTTCTTATGGGATAGCTATTCTTACCTTCCGCTGCATAGAGGTATGCCTGCATGGTCAAAAGGTCTCGATCCAGAGCAAAGTCCCATCGCGGGAAAGCGGGTGTGACAGCGGCCGGCGCCGTGATGGCGGCCGTTGCCACCGCAGCAGGTCAGGCAGCGATCCGCGCCATGAAGCTGGCCGCATTGGCCCCTGCCGCGGGGGCCGGAAGCAGCACATCTGCCAGCAAGAAATCCCGTGGAACTGGCAAGCCGCTGCCGGAGGGCCTTGCGCCGCGGGCCCGCAGGGCGGCAGCCCCATCTGGTGCATCCTTTCGGACAGCCGTCCATGACGGAGCTCACGGTATGCGGCGCTACAAGATCTATACGCCTGCCTCCGCGGTCTCCTCGCCAGACCCTCTGCCGCTTCTGATCATGTTGCACGGTTGCGGACAGACGCCGGATGACTTTGCCAAGGGCACAGGGATGAATGCCCTGGCCGAGGAGTTCCGGCTGCTCGTCGTCTATCCGGCGCAGCCGCGCGAGGCGCATCCCAATCGATGCTGGAACTGGTTCCGTCCGGGCGATCAGATGCGTGACGCGGGCGAGCCCGCTCTGATCGCCGGCCTGACCCAAGCGATCATCCGGAGCCATCACGTCGACCCATCCCGCGTTTATGTCGCGGGCCTGTCAGCCGGCGCATCGGCGGCCTTGGTCCTTGCGAATAGTTACCCTGACCTCTTTGCCGCGGTGGGGGCTCATTCCGGGCTTCCGGTGGGTGCCGCCCGGGACAAGGCGTCTGCCCTGCTTGCCATGAGACACGGAAACCCGGGGAGCCGACTTCGGGCAGCCGTGCCGACGATCATCTTCCAAGGCGCCGAGGACAAGATCGTCAATCCGCGTAACGCGCGCTTTGCCGCGATCCGGGCAGCCGAGCCTTGTTCAGGATTGCGCAGCACCGAGACACGAGGCAAGGTCACGGATGGCCACGGCTATGCCAAAGTCACGCATCGCGTGGGGCAGGGGCGTCCCGCCGTCGAGCATTGGCTTGTCCAGGGCGCAGGGCATGCATGGTCCGGAGGCTCCCGCGCCGGTCGCTTTGTCGATCCGGCCGGGCCGGACGCCTCGCGGGCTATGGTGCGCTTTTTCCTCCGGCACAAACTGTCCGTTCGCCGGCGTGGCGGTTCGTTTCCTGCATAAAGGATTGGCGACGCAGAGAGCCAATCAAAGACATTCGTCTACACTGCAGCGAATGCAGGTTTCGGCCGGGGCTGCTCCAGGGATGATTGCCTTGGAGAAGTGCGCACCTTTAAATGACACCGTCATAGCTCATCCTCTGAGGACGTCAGTCCTCAGACCGATCATAGCCTCTTATCACTCACCTGCCAAAGTTTGGGACAGAGCCGGTTGCATGACCAAAGCGATGTTGGACATATGCGCGCGCATCGGCGTGAGGTCCGCTGCGGATGGGTTGCGGCTCTCTGCCGCCTCGGCTGTGGCGGAAAATAGCAGCCCAGGACCGCCAGACAAGCGGCCTGTACCTCGGGGAGAACACGAGACAGGGGTTGTCTGGCGGCCTCGGCAAGAAAGATGCGTGCTTCTTGTCGATCCGTCGCGGCCGTGAGCATCACCGCACGGATGGCCGTAACCGCCGGCGGGGCGATCTGTTCCCGGATATCCATAACACCCGTTCCGACCCGGCAGTAACGTAGAGCCGGTATTGTGGGTATGGCAGAGGAGACGGGTTAAGAATGTGAGCCCATAGACGACATCCGTCGTGTCTTCAGGCTTTTCGGTGCAAGCCGTTGTCCAGAATGCTGCCTCCAGCGTCCCGGAAAAATACGTGTGTCGGCGAGGATCAAATCCGTACCGCACCGCGTGCGAGGCACGATCGACTCCTTGCACTTTACACAGGACAGAACTAGAGCCCGCTGCCGAACAACTGAACATCCTCCATGAATGCGCTGACACAGCTGTCCCTGCCAGTTGGGGATCGTCTTTTTCGATCTGACCTGATCGCGGGCTTTGAGTGCGGGCTGGTCCATGCGGGCGGCACGACCTGCTCTGCACGACCCGGCACACGCCGACGGACAGAATGTCCGACCACCTGCGTATTGCCCGCGATCATGGGCTGCTGACAATCAGAGACGGGCTGGTTCCGGGACATAACGCGCTCGAGCGGCTGAATGTGGCCCATCGCGCCGGAATTCAAGGCATCTGGGATCTGTCCCACTATCATCGCAATCAAGATCCCGAACGCTGCGCGCAGATTGTCGCAAAAGCCGCTTGCGACATTTGCAGCAAGGAGCGGCTGTGGCTGTGCCCGGTCAATGAGCCTGCACTTTACCCGCTCATAGCCGGCATGCCGGTGAGCGAAGCCGTGAACATGGCTATCAAAATGGCGCGGGTGGCGCGGGATCATCATCCCAGTGTCAGCATTCTTACCAATGATCCGATCACGGGCATTGGTGAGCGTCAGTTCGCGGCCACGGATGCGATCGTTTCGGCTGTCGATGTCGATGTCGTAGGGGTCAATTACTATCCCCACACTGCGCGAACGGTTCTTTCGAAGGTCCTGCTGAAGACGTGGCGCCGCTATGGCAAACCCGTCATGGTGTCCGAAACGAGTTGGCATGACGGGCATCCGGTCCACCACCGGCGCCATCCTGGTTTCAACAAGAAACATTGGCTACGCCTCGTGCTGGATGAAGTCGCCGTTGCCAAAGAACGAGGGGTGGAGATTGCAGGGGTCTGCTGGTATCCGATCCTCGACTGCCCGCCCTGGCATGCGCCACGTTCCCACTCTCGTTGGAGCCACGGGCTTATCCGGAGCGATCTTTCGGTCGATCCTGAGCTGTCAGCGGCTTTTACACAGATGGTGGCTGACACCGCAGTGTAACAGGGTCGAGTGTTGTGTAACGGCCGGCAGTTTCGTCCCGATCTGTGCCATCACGCGGCCATGCTCGCACAGGATGTTGCCCTCGGTCGCCACAACCAGCCGGTCCGGGTAGACCCGCAGATTGACAGGCCGGTTCGCGAAAGACGTCGGAACACTATAGCGATTGTGTTCGAAGCTGAACAGGCAGGTGGGCGAGACACGTTTGCTCAGCTCGATGAGGCCATCGCAGACCGGGGGCAGCGGCATCAGTGCGGCCCGCTCCTCAGACCAGACATCGGTGATCGTGCCGGGCAGCGTGCCGGGTCACCTGCCACCGCTCGAGGCAACGCTGCTCCAGCCAGGCATTCAAGCTGGCAAGATCAGGAATGCTTGGCATTCCGTGCTCTCTCCGAGCCATTGGCCCGGAGAGATGACCGCTGCGATTGTCAGGTGCCGGGTAGGTCCGAGGCGCCATGAAGAAAGAAGCGCACCGTTGCTGCCGAGGCATCGGGTCCGCGTGGATCGGTGTAGGAGCCGCTCGGGTGTCCGCCGGACCATGCGTGCTGCGCGCCGTCGATCATCCAGCTTTCGATCCCATGCGTGCCGTCCTCGCGCTTTACGACGAGGCGCGTGTACCCGCGGGTTCCACGTGCGGCGTCGGGCTCGATCCGGGAGATCTTCCCCGCAGTGCCGCCTTTGCCGGCAACGATCGCTTTGGCATTGGACGGGTGAACCGTGGTGTCGGCGCTGCCATGAAACACGATCACCCGCGGCCCTTCTTCCGGACGAGCCGCGGGTTTCCTCGAGGGCACTGGATCGATCCCGGCCTGTCCGCGCATCACGGCAAAAGCGGACATGACGTCATTGGCGGAGCCGTAGGCAAGGCCCGAGTGAACCCCGACCGCGCTATAAAGCTCCGGATAGGTTTCCCCCATGATCACCGCCATCGCGCCACCGGCGGAAAGACCGGCCACGAAAATCCGGTCCCCGGGGATGGCGTACTGCTCGCGAAGGCTTTCCGTCAGTCCGGCGATGATCGCAGGCTCACCGGCATCTCGCATCTGGTCGCCGGGACGAAACCAGTTCCAGCAGGACATGGAATTGTCGCCCCCGGTCTGCGCCGGGTAGACGACGAGCAGCCGGTGCTCTTCGGCCAAGGCGTTCATCCCGGTGCCGGCAGCGAAGTCTTCCGGGTTCTGCGTGCAGCCGTGCAGCATCACGATCAGGCCCTGCAAACGGTCTGCCGCGGTTGACGGAACGTAAAGCCGGTAGCGGCGCGTGCCAGCTGCGCAGGAGTACCGCTCCTCCAGAAACTGGGCGCCGTCAGGCAACGGCAACTCCGGAACCTGCAAAGGTCGACCCAGACCCGGCAGTCCTTCGAGGTTCAGCCCCTTTCCGCCTTCTTGCAAAGACCGGATGACCTCGCCCAAGGGTCTGCGCAGCCGACCCGTTCGGAAGGAATGTTGGTCAGTGTGATCCAGACCCGGCAGCAATGCCTGCGACATCTGCGTGGTCCTGGTCGGATGGCCGGCAGCCATCCCGCCGCCTGATCCTGGCAGACCCGCAAGTGCCAGTGCGTTCTGGACGATTGTTGTCACGCCAGCCGGATCACCGGACCGCAGGGTGCCAGTCGCGCGGAGGATCTCCGCAACGTAATCAGTGGTCATTTTTTCTACCTTTCCTGCCGCTTGCGCGACTATTTGATCCGTGAGGCCAGAGCGGCCTTGATCTCTCGGCTTGCCTGCAGCGCGCCCAGGACCGTCAGCGAGCCGATTGTCTGAAGGGCAAGGTCCGGCGTGACATCGGGGGCGATGCGGATGAGGCCCACGACCTTGACATGAAGCGTCTCGCCGGCAGCCCGAGCGGCTTCCAATTCAGCAGTCCCAAGTTCCAGCAGACCGACCTCGAGCCTGTGCCGCTCGATCGAGCGCGACACCTCTTCCGACTGGCTGCGCAACTGATTGCGGATTGCCGTCCGGATGAAGTCGGTCCGGTTCGAGAAGAAACCTTCCTGGATCAGCAGATCGATCCGGCCGAGGTCGACATATCCCAGGTTGATGGTGATTTTCTCGGTCTCAGGTACCTGCGGCCGCAACTGAACGACTTTGTCTGACATCTGATATTCTCCATCCATGTGGATGGTATATGGATGTTCATCTTGGCAGCGCAAGAGCAAGAGCCAGCAATCTGGTCCCTCAATCTCGGGCGCATGCAGGGAACCATTGAAATGGTTTGTGCGTCGTTATGCTGCACTGCAGCATGGCCTCCTTTGGGGTCAAGCCCCAGTTAACGCTGCAACGCAACATAAACCTCTTGAAATGCTGCACCGCAGCATTCATATGGCTGGTGTGGGATGGACGCGGCGATACGTTCCTCAGTCTCTCAATCGCTGCAGCACCAGGAGTGAGTGACATGACAATGATCCCCGATTTTACCAAAACAATGCAGGACGTGATGGCGAGCTTTCCGAGCGACATGTCGTCGATCCAGGACGCCCTGAGGTCGCAAAGCCTGCTGGGCGAAAAGCTGGCCCGCGTGGCGCTGGCCGCCGCAGAGCGTTCGACCGAGATTTCGGCCCGTTGGGCCAAGGACTCGATCACCCGCATGGGCGAACTTGCTGCTGTCAGGCAGGAGCCTTCTGATTATGCCAAGGCAGTAAGCGATTTTGCTTCGCGTTCGGCCGAACTGGCTGCTGAGCACATGGCCGCATATGCTGAAATAGCCAAGACGGTTCAGACGGACACGGTCAATTTGATGCTGACCGCAGGCAAGGACATTGTCCTAGACGCTCAGAAAGCCGCCTAAAAAAGCGACACACTGGCCGTGGTCAAGTATACCGCGGCGGACGCTGCTACGAAGTGATCTGCGGATCCACGATCGAGAAGGGGCGGCTTGGCCGCCCTTTTTCTTTGTCCGAGAGGCCAAGAGGCCTCTGAATTCTGTTGATCTGGTTAGCCCAGGAGTTTCGGAGACGGTCGCGCATTGAAGCGCTCCGGGCTGGCCAATCGGTGCCGAGCCTCCTAGTCGATCCTCTCACTGATCGGCAGCCTCACGCCTCAGGCTTTGTCAGGTTGATGCCGCCAAAGCTTTGTGCTCCACGATCATGGGGCCAGAGGCCGATGCACCGGGACCTCCAAGAACATGTGTGGCAACGGCTGCAAAGAAGACGGCGCTCGCAGCAATCACGAAGAGGTGCCAGATCGTTCGGTGAAATGGCAGACGCGGCATCAAGTAGAACAAAAACCCGGATGTGTAGATCAGCCCTCCTCCCAGGATCAGGGTGAAAACCCAGGGCGACATTTCGTCGAAGAGGGCGCCGCCAGCGACTGCACCTGACCATCCCATCACCAGATAAAGGCTGATCGCGGCGCCACGCAGATGGTCGTCGGCAAAGCTGCGGAGCGCGGCGCCGAGTGCGGCACAGGCCCAGATCGAGATCAGAAACCAGCCCGAGGGGTTTGGCGAAAGCAGAGCAAAGGGGGTGTAGGTCCCTGCAATCTTTACGTAGATCGCAGAGTGGTCGAGCCGGCGCAGCATGCCGGTCCAGACATCCGGGTGTGCCATGTTGTAAAGCGTGGAGCACAGGATCATGGTGATGAGCGCTGCGCCATAGATCGACACACCCAGCACGGCGGCGGGGTCGCTGCCAAGCGTCCAAGTGCGAATGATGAGGATCGGGACCGCCAAGACGGCGGCCGAAAGTCCAACAGCGTGAACAATGAAATCCGAGAGGTTTTCGGCGCGGCTGTAGCCGGTACGCTGCTGCAGACGATTGATCACGGAAGTATCCTGTAAAGAGAGTGAAGCAAGGCAATAACGCCGGGAACCGGCGGAAGATCACCGTGGATCGGAAATGCCGAGCAACAGCCTTCCCGCTTGATTGCCCCCGGGGGTGCGAAGATGTGAGCTTCGGGTCACTGGCTTGACTTGCCACGCCGATGCATTGGGCCAGCAGGGTGTCTCTGTGCAACTCCTCTCGGAGCACCCGCCCCATCAGATGTAGCCCGCACCAAGGATGCGCCACAAATCGACCGGCGGCAGGCCATCGCTGCCTTCCTTTTCTCCGGGCAGACCAGCGAACAGGCTCGATCAAGGACCAGCATCCACAGCATTGGACAAGGTGCCTTAGGCAGCCTTGAGCATAGGCTGTGAAAAGCCCCGCCCGGGAGGGCGAGGCGTTACTGGTTACAAACAGGTTTCAGCTGATCATCAAAGCCAGCAATACCTCGCTCATGAGACTTGCTCGCTCAGGCGCCGTGCGTTGGCTGTGGCCTGCTGATGCACGGGCGCCAGCGCCAGTCCACCCGCATCCATGGTGCGGGTGAGCATGCGCATGCCATGCGCCGTCCAGCGTTCTGCAAGTTCCAGGATATCATCTGCGTGCAACGGGCGTCCGCCAAGCATCAGCTGGCGAAGGTGCTGCGCCTGCTCGGAGGTGTCGATCAAGACCGCCGACCATTGCTCGACAAGGGCTTGGTTGACCTTCGCGGCGGCCACCGCCTTCTCCATCATCATGTCGCCGATCTCCGCATAATCGCCTTCTGCGGGATGGCAGGCTGCGCGGCTCATGATGGTCATTCGCGCTCCTATGACACTGCTTGAGGCAAGCATCATCTCGGTTGCGCGCGCCCCCGTTGCCACCATCTCGGTGCCGGCCGTCATCAGGTCGGTCCAGGCGGCTGTTCCGGCTTTCATCACGTGTTATCCATTTCAGATCAGTCCGCGCGACGGCAGGACAACCCCGGGGGCCGTCCTGCTTCTACGCGATGTCCTTGCAAGAACAGCGCCGCTGCCAGCAGTCCCGGCAACGCCTGCCTCGCAAGGCAAGGAGTTGGTGCTGTTATGCCGTCTCGCTTGCGCGCCGCTCGCGGGCACTCAAGGCGCGCTCCGAGCTGCGTTGCGTGATCTCGAGCATCGCGGTGCGGTGTTCCATCCAGTTGTGCAGGAGGGTGGTTGCAAACTCCCTTTGGGACTCTGCGACACCCTTCAATGTCCTTGACCGCACCAGCCGCTGCGAGAATTCGGCATTGGCGCGGGCAGCCTTGCCGAACCAGTCCGACCAAACGGAGGCGATATCCGACAGGGCCTGCACCGAGGCGGTAGAGGAGATCGTAAGGGTCTGCATGTCCGAGGCCATCTTCTGCGCCGAGTCGCTGTAGATCGTCATCGCCTCCTGGGTGTCGGAGGCAACCTGCTGGGCCCGTTCGGTGAGGGCCTCTGTGACTTCGCGCGCCCGGTTCTGCACCGCGGCTGCACCACGTTCCATCACATCGGCCACCTTCTCGGTCGCCTCGCGGGTAACACGCTCCGCCTCTTTCTGGGCCTGCTCAACAGCACGCTTGGCCTTTTCGGCGTCTGCAGCCGCTGCGCGCTTGTCGGCTTCGGCCTGCTCGGCCTTCTCGGCGTCACGCTTGGCTTGCGCCCGCTCTTCGCGCTTCTCGTCGCGCTTGGCGGTCTCGGCGTCTTCGATGGTACCTTCGATGTTGGCTGCCACGGTGGCGGCCTCATCATCGCTGAGAACCTTGAGAACAGCAGGGAGAAGTTCCTTACGCTCGTTGCGGACGTGCTGCTGGAAGCCCTTGTTCACCTCGGCAAGCGCAGCCAGAAACGCATCGTTGTCCTTCGGCAGACCGGACAACTTCCCGAGAGAGGCGCGCAACTCCTTGTTGCCCTTCAGGGCAACTGCGGCGAGATCCTTGGTTTCAGGATGCTTGTGCAACAGCGGCAGAAGGTGCTGTTCCTCGATGTCGACATAGCGGGCAAGTTCGTCACTCAGTTCCGCATAAAGGCTTTCGCGGGTTTTCACCGCCTGGTTCGAGGTTTCGGAAAGCTTCGTGAACAACGCGGCGGCTTTTTCAGAAGCAGCCTGGATTGTCTGGCGGAGGGTCATGAGAATATCTCCGTGTCACATGCTGGTTGCCAAGGACGTTCAAGCAGGATCATCCGACAAGGATTCGACGAATGCCTTGCTGCAGTGCAGCATAACCATGAAACATGACAGTTATAAGAGCGCAGAGGAATAAAGGTCCAATGGAGAGCTAACTCGGCCGAATACTGCCGCTCTGCAGCGAAAATGGGCGTTCCATCGCCAGCTTCCCAGCCATGGGGAACGAAGCCGACGAACGGTGAACGTCAATTGGCCTGGCCAGCTCTGCTAAGGAACGGCTCGCTTTGTTCGTATGTCTCAGGACGTCGCAAGGTTTGAACTGTCGTTTGTCTCTCTTTCGATGAGGCTCCCGATCAGGCGCAGCAGTTCCTGCTTTTCCGGCCCGAGGCCGCCCTGCACCAGAAACTCACCCAAGCCGATGTCGCTGACGAGGCCCCCGGAGGAAAGGTTAGCGCGATGCCGGACAACAATCCGCCCGCTGTCCCTGTCGTGACACAAGCTCCAGCGGTCGCCGTTTTCGCTTGCATAGAGCAGCCTTTCTTGTGTGGGCACCTGTCTCCCTCCTTTATGCATCGCTGCATTATATTAGCCGGCACTGCGGGACGGTTCTGATGTGCGAGACGTCCCAATCATGTTGTCACCATATCACAGCCACAACCTGCAACAGCTCACAGAACAAGAGCCAAGGCTTGAAAGGACAAGTTCTCATAGCCGCGGTTCTAATGGACTGGATACAATGGCCTTCAGAAATCAATGGCAGAAAGGTTTCTGTTGTAGGCGGATATGCTGGCCGGCGAGTTCGGCCCCGATTGACATTACCAGTGTCGCGGTCGACGCTCCGAGCATCAGCCAGCGAGGATCTCCATGACCGAGACCAGGCCAGACCCAAAGCATTTCCATAGCGCAAATTCCAACGACTACGAGACGATGCTCGACGGGCTTGCCGAGGCGATCTGGAACGAGCTTGACCCCACCGGCGAACAGGCCGCACGAGACCCCTCGACGGCCAGGCCTTACATCATCTTCCTGTGGGTCGATGATCTGGATGACCGTGACGGCTTTCAAGTCCGGGCCGCTGTGGGCGACTTCGAGGACGATGAGGACGACGAGCTTCTGGATCGAATTGAGCCGGACTTCTACATCACCTCCTATGACGACGAATCTCTCGGGCAGATCCGCCAGGACCTGGATGAGATCATGGCTGAACACTTCATCGCGACGACCTTGATGGCGATGAAGACGATGATGAAGATGATGACCAACGGGAAGACAATGAGCGGAGTTAGGGCAACCAGATCTCAATCGTGCCGTTCCTGGGGAAGGGCCGGTAAAAGGTAAAGTCCGACACAGTCGCCCGACCGCCTCCGCCTACCATGTCGCCGATGATGCCCGACACATCCCGGTCTGCTGCGTGGAAATAACGGATGCTCTGCCGCTCGGCCGGATAGCGGACGGGGCGGGTCTCGACCTCTGCGGTGCCCATGATGCGCAGAAGGCGCATCAGTTCCTCAGATCGCTCATATCCGCCGCGTTCGGGATAGTGGATCACAACCCGCGCTTCGGCCAGCGTTCGGGATGGTGCGGCGGCAGTGGCTTCAGGGGCACTCGGCCGGGCTGCTGCGGCAGGCGCACTGCTCCGGGGCGCGGCTGAAGCCGGCGGCGTGGGCTTAGGAAGTGGCTTGGGGGCGGGGTGGGGCACTGGTTCGGAGGCCGGGTCGTACAGGTGCCGCCAGATTTCCTTGGCAGTGGGAAGATCGTTCGCCCCTGCTTGAGCGCCGGCCTGTGTCGCAACCAGGCAGGCGATCAAGGAGAGCGTTGCAAGACGGGCTTTCAGATGGGCGCGGCGTTGCGTCATGGCGCGAGCCTCCGTTTTTCGATGCGTGGCAACCGACTGCAAGAGTAAGGCCCGGAATGCCGGATTCTTAGCTGACTGGGCCCTTGTGTTACGCCGAGCGAAGCTCAACCCCACAAGGCCGCCGGACAATGTGCATGATTGTCACGAAAACGATAAAAATTCTGCCACCTCCCTGAAGGGGACGAGTGGCAACTCTGGGATGCGCGATTTTCCCCCGACCAGCCTTTGATCGAAAAGAGCACTCTGGACGAGGCGACGATCTGACAGTCGAGAAGGCTGATCGACCGGCTTCCGGCTGTGGGTCGACGAAGGTCGACGCGAGCTATGGCTGAATTTGGGTGACGCGGCTTGATCAGGCGGCGCGGCTTTGGCTGGCCTCGTCAGCGACGATGCCAT
>NZ_JAPTYD010000007.1 GCF_026913015.1 Paracoccus benzoatiresistens | reverse complement strand
ATGTCGTCTCGTCTCATCCGCCGAACATGTCACATTCGACCACAGGAAGGAATCTTCTGTTAGGCGGTGAACACTAGAACCTTAAGCTTCTTTGGTTGAAGAATTTCAGGAAGTGCGGGATTAATACTCCCGTAATTACTCATCAAGTACTCTCGCAGAGGACGTTGGGCGTCTAAATACACATTTTCAGAGAGGCGCAGAGTAAAGCTTGCAAGCTCGACTGCAATCAAATAGCGCCATGATGCAACATATGCATCCACACCTTCCATTCCGCGATCTAGCACTTCTGCATGGACCGCCCACGGATAGTTTCTCAAGTTTAGTGCCTTAGAATGATCCTTTTTCGGTCCCTCGGTAAAATAACGAACAACCGCCGTCTTTCCCGCACCCTTCCTTCCGACAACAAGGAATTTATTATCATCCTCTATCTCAGAAATTGCATCGGTTGAATGAAAATAATCTAGAAGATAGCTATCATCTTCTGCTGCCACTTCTCCAAATGTTTCTATCTTCTTAAGAGGCATAATCACCCATCCATCTTCAACGCCTGAATAAACGCCGTCTGCGGGATCTCCACCTTTCCGAACTGGCGCATCTTCTTCTTCCCGGCCTTCTGCTTCTCCAGCAGCTTCTTCTTGCGCGTCGCGTCGCCGCCATAGCACTTGGCGGTCACGTCCTTGCGCATGGCCGACAGCGTTTCGCGCGCGATCACGCGGGCGCCGATGGCCGCCTGGATCGGGATCTTGAACATGTGCCGGGGGATCAGTTCCTTCAGCTTTTCGACCATCACCCGGCCGCGCGCCTCGGCGCGGTCGCGGTGGACCATGATGGAAAGCGCGTCCACGGGCTCGTCATTCACCAGGATCGACATCTTGACCAGGAAATCCTCGCGATATTCGCTGATCTGATAGTCGAAGCTGGCATAGCCCTTGGTCACGGATTTCAGGCGGTCGTAGAAGTCGAAGACGACCTCGGCCAGGGGCAGGTCATAGACGACCATGGCGCGGCTGCCCGCATAGGTCAGGTCCAGCTGGATGCCGCGGCGGTCCTGGCAGAGCTTCAGCACGTCGCCCAGGTATTCGTCCGGGACCATGATCGTGGCCTTGATGCGCGGCTCCTCGATATGGTCCACATGGGTCAGGTCGGGCATGTCGGCGGGGTTGTGCAGGTCGCGGACCTCTCCGTCGCGCATGTGCAGCTTGAAGACCACCGAGGGCGCGGTGGTGATCAAGTCCAGGTCGTATTCGCGTTCCAGCCGGTCGCGGATCACCTCCAGGTGCAAAAGCCCCAGGAAGCCGCAGCGGAAGCCGAAGCCCAGCGCGGCCGAGGTTTCCATTTCATAGCTGAAGCTGGCATCGTTCAGGGCCAGCTTCTCGATGGCGTCGCGCAGCGCCTCGAAGTCGTTGGCGTCCACGGGGAACAACCCGCAGAAGACCACCGGCTGGGCGGGCTTGAAGCCCGGCAGGGCCACGTCGGCGCCCTTCCTTTCATGCGTGATGGTGTCGCCCACGCGGGTGTCGCGGACCTGCTTGATGGATGCGGTGAAGACGCCGATCTCGCCCGGTCCCAGTTCCGCGATATCGACCATCTGCGGGGTCAGGACGGCCAGCTTGTCGATGCCATAGACCGCGCCGGTCTGCATCATCTTCACGCGGTCGCCCTTGCGGATCACGCCGTCCATGACGCGGATCATCACCACGACGCCCAGATAGGCATCATACCACGAATCCACCAGCATCGCCTTCAGGGCGGCATTGCGGTCGCCCGTGGGGGCGGGCAGGCGCGTCACGATCGCCTCCAGCACGTCGGGGATGCCGAGGCCGGTTTTCGCGGAAATCGGAATGGCGTCCGAGGCGTCGATGCCGATCACCTCCTCGATGTTTTCCTTGACGCGTTCGGGTTCGGCGGCGGGCAGGTCGATCTTGTTCAGGACCGGCACGATCTCGTGCCCCGCGTCGATGGCCTGATAGACGTTGGCCAGCGTCTGCGCCTCGACCCCCTGGGAGGCATCCACGACCAGCAGCGAGCCTTCGACCGCGCGCATGGACCGGCTGACCTCGTAGGCGAAGTCCACATGGCCCGGCGTGTCGATCAGGTTCAGCACATAGGTCCGCCCGTCCTTGGCCGGATAGCTGATGCGGACGGTGTTGGCCTTGATGGTGATGCCGCGTTCCCGCTCGATATCCATGCTGTCCAGAAGCTGGGCCTTCATGTCGCGTTCGGCGACAGTGCCCGTCAGCTGGATCAGCCGGTCGGCCAGGGTGGATTTGCCGTGGTCGATATGGGCCACGATGGAAAAATTGCGGATCAGGGAAAGCTCGGTCATGGCCGGGCTATACAAGGGCGCAAGGCTTACGGGAAGGGGGATTTGCGGGTCACGCGGCGGCCAGGCGCGCCCGACGCAGCCCCGCTTCCCGCCACATGGAATAGATGCCCGCGCCCGCGATCAGCGCGGCCCCCGTCAGGGTCAGGACATCGGGCCTTTCGCCGAAGACGATCACGGCCAGCAGCATCGCGAAAAGCAGGCGGGAATAGCGGAAGGGCGCGATGACCGCGATTTCGGCAATGCGGGTGGCGATGACCATGGTGATATAGCCCAGGATGCCGAATCCCAGCGTTGCGACCATCAGCGCCGCCTGAGTGCCCGAGGGCGCGACCGCCCCCTGCCCGCCGATCATCATCAGCACCAGCCCCGCAATCCCCATCGACCCGAAGGCCCCGGCGGACAGCAGGCCCGACCCGATCTCGGGCGGCAGGCGGCGGGTCACCAGGTCGCGCACCGCCAGCGCCAGGACGGCAATGACCGCGAAGATCGAGCTGACCTCGAAGGACGCCGTGCCGGGCTTCACGATCAGCAGCACACCGCAGAAGCCCGTGGCGATGGAGAACCAGCGGCGCCAGCCCACCTTTTCACCCAGAAACAGCGCGGCGCCCATGGTCATCAGCAAGGGCTGCGCCTGCAGGATGGCCGAGGCGACCGAAAGGTCGCCGGTCGCAAGCGCGGTGACAAAGGTGATGGCGCAGACCGCCTCGCACAGATTGCGCAGCATGACCTGCGGGCGCAGCAACTGGGCCGGGCGCAGGCCTTCGCGGCCACGGGCGACCCAAAGGGCGAAGACCACCATTCCGGTAAAGCCCACCACCGCCAGCAGCTGCCCGGTCGGAATGCGTTCCGAAAGCCCCTTCAGCAGCGCGTCCTCGGCCGCGAAGGCGGCCATGGCCAGCACCATCAGCATGGCGGCGCGAAGATTATGCATGGCCCGCCTCCAGCCGCGCGACCAGGGCGGGCAGGTCGGCCATGCTGGCCAGACGATGCGCGCGGGGATGGTCGGGCGCATCGGCATGTTCAAGCGCCCAGGTCAGGGCATGGGGGATGAAGACGCCATGCCCGCCCAGTTCCACGACCGGCAGCACATCGCTTTTCATCGAGTTGCCGACCATCATAAAGCGCTCGGGCGTCACCTCGGCGCGCAGCAGCACGCGGGCATAGGTTTCGGGCGACTTGTCGGCCAGGATCTCGACGGTCTCGAACCGCTCGGCGAGGCCCGAGGCGGCGATCTTGCGTTCCTGGTCGATCAGGTCGCCCTTAGTGATCAGGATCAGCCGTCGGCCTTCCAGCGCCTCCAGCGTCTGCGGCACGCCGTCCAGCAGGTCGACCGGATGGGACAGCATCTCCTGCCCCAGTTCCAGGATGCGGCCGATGGCGCGGCCGTCGATGCGGCCGTCGGTCAGCTCGATCGCGGTCTGCACCATCGACAGCATGAAGCCCTTGATGCCGAAGCCGTATCGGGCCAGGTTCGCGCGTTCGACGTCCAGAAGGCGGCTGGCGATGTCGGCGCCCTCGGCATGGTCCCCCAGCAGGGACACGAATTCGCCTTCGGTCACGCGGAAGAAGGTTTCGTTTTCCCACAGGGTATCGTCGGCATCCAGCCCGATGGCCTCGATCATCGCATCCTCTCGCCTTGCCCCCGCCGCCATGCAGGATCATGCTGCGCGGGAGTTGTCAAACCCCTGCGAGGAGAGCCATGACCTTCACCGTTCCCGACATGAGCTGCGGCCATTGCAAGGCCGCCATCGAGGCCGCCATCGCCGATGCGGGCGGGCGCGCCACGGTCGATCTGGCGCAGAAGACCGTCACCGTCGAAGGCCTGGACCAGGCCCGCGCGGTTGATGCGATTCGTGCAGCCGGCTACGACATCGCAGCCGCCTGACGGCGCAAGACCCTGAGCCGGCACGCGAAGCCTGAGGCACAGCGGCAGATTGAGCGGCCGCGCCGTTCCTGCTAGGATCGCGGCAGGACGGGCATGCAGACCGGGACAACCGGCACCCGCCACCCACATGGCAACCGAGGAGACAGTTCATGCTCAACCGCATCGTCATTGCGGCCGCAGCCATCATGATGACCGCGCCCCTGGCCGTGGCAGGCCCCATCGACAGTGCCTGCGTGCGGTCCGACCGCGCCCGTGGCAACGCGCCGCTTTGCGGCTGCATCCAGCAGGTCGCGAACCAGACCCTGTCGCGATCCGACCAGCGCCGCGCCGCCACCTTCTTCCGCGACCCCCACCAGGCGCAAGAGGTCCGGATGTCGAAAAGCGACCGCGACAACGCCTTCTGGGCGCGCTACAAGCGCTTTGCATCCCGGGCCGAGGCCTACTGCCGGTAAGCGGCCTTGCGCATCACCGTCCTGACCGGCGCGGGCATTTCCGCCGAAAGCGGGCTTGCGACATTCCGCGCCGTCGATGGGTTGTGGGAAAGCCACCGGATTGAAGACGTGGCGACGCCCGAAGGCTTTGCCGCCGATCCCGCGCTGGTCCACCGCTTCTACAACATGCGCCGCGAAGACGCCGCGGCGGCGCAGCCCAATGCCGCCCATCTCGCCCTGGCGGAACTGGCGCAGCGGCACGACCTGGTGCTGGTCACGCAGAATGTCGATGACCTGCACGAACGCGCAGGCAGCCCGGAAGTCATCCACATGCACGGCGCCCTGGCCGGGGCGCTTTGCGCGGCCTGCAGCCATCGCTGGTCCGCGCCGATGGTCATGTCGCCCGAAGACCCCTGCCCCGCCTGCGCCCGCCCCGCGACCCGCCCGGACATCGTCTGGTTCGGAGAAATTCCTTACCACATGGACCGCATCTGGGAGGCCCTGGAAAGCGCCGACCTGTTCGCGGCCATCGGCACCTCGGGGAATGTCTATCCAGCGGCGGGCTTTGCCCAACATGCCCGGCGGCATGGCGCGGACTGCGTGGAACTGAACCTGGACAGCAGCGCCAATGCGCGCGACTTCCACCGTCGCATCACCGGGCCCGCCAGCCGGACGGTGCCGGAATGGGTGGCCTCGCTGGGCTGAGCGCCGCTGACCCCTTGCCTGCAAGGCCTGCCATCGGCTAAGGCAGCGCTGCCTCGGTTCCGGGTTGAACCCCGGTTAAAAGGGAACGCGGTGCGAATCCGCGACTGCCCCCGCAACTGTCAGCGGAGAGCAAGGCCGGACAAACGCCACTGTCCCCGTGCGGGATGGGAAGGCCCGGCCAAGCCGTGACCCGCAAGTCAGGAGACCTGCCGAACGCGATCACCCTGACGGCGCGCGAGGGGCGCGCCGGAAACGGAAACTTCCGTCGTGGTGGTTTCGCTGTCCGGCGGGTTCAATCCTTTCGGACGACCTGCATCACGCCCGGCTTTCGCCGGGTATCTGGAAGGATGTCATTCGTGACAACAAGACCCGCATTCCTGACCCTGACCGCCGCGCTCGCCCTGACCACCGCCCTGCCCGCGCTGGCCCAGGTTGCCGCGCAAGACCCCTTCGTGCTGGACGACATCACCCTGACCGCCAACCGCGAGCCGACCGAACTCAGCCGGTCGGGCAGTTCGGTGTCCGTCCTGACCGGCGAGTCGCTGGAAGGGCTGGCGGGCCAGCCGCTGTCGCGCAGCCTGACGCGCCTGCCGGGCGTGACCCTCAGCCAGCAGGGGCCGCTCGGGACGCTGGGCGCGCTGCAACTGCGAGGCGCCCCCGCGCAATACGTGCCGGTTGTCATCGACGGGATCGAAGTGTCGGATCCGGCCGCGACCAGGCCCTATTACGACATCGGCGGCCAGATCGGCGCAGGCGTGGAGCGGGTCGAACTGCTGCGCGGGGCGCAATCGGCGCTGTATGGATCGCGCGCGGTGGCGGGCGTCCTGTCCCTGCAATCCCTGCGCCCGACCGAGGACGGGCTGCACCACCATTTCGGGATCGAGGCCGGCAGCTATGACACGCTGACTGCCAGCTATGGCGCGACCCTGCGCCGCGACGGCACCGACCTGGCCTTCCAGGCCAGCCATGTCCGCACGGATGGCTTTTCCGCCCTGGACGAGGACGACGGCAACTTCGAGGAGGACGGCTACGAGGCGACGCGCCTGTCCTTCTACTCCGCCCACACGCTGCAGAATGGGGCGGTGATCGGCTTCAACGGCTTCTGGGAAGACAGCACCGGCGATTTCGACGACTGGCTGGGCGATGTCGCCGGAACGCCGGGCGACGATTATTCCGAACGGGAAAGCTATGGCCTTCGCGGCTTTGCCCAGTTCACGACCGGCGCGGTGGACCATGACATCGCGCTCACCCGCTATCGCATCGACCGCACCAGTTGGTCCGACGGTTTCGTTAGCCCCTTCACCGGCACCCGCACCAAGCTGTCCTGGCAAGGGGCGACCGACATCGGACAGGATGTCCGGGCTGTCTTCGGCGCCGATACCGAGAAGGAGGACTCCGACGGCAACGGCGATGCCCGCATCAACGGCGTCTTCGTGGAAACCACCGCGGCCTTGGGCGACCGGATCGACATCACCACGTCCCTGCGCCGCGACGATCATTCGCGCTTTGGCGGCTTTACCTCGGGGCGCGTGGCCGCCGTCTATCGCGCCGATGACGACCTGCTGCTCCGCGCGGCACTTGGCAACGGATTCCGCGCGCCTTCGCTGTATGAACTGTTCGGCGATTACGGCGATGCCTCGCTGGAGCGCGAGGAAAGCCGGACCTATGAAATCGGCGTGGAAAAGCAGTGGGGCGACAGCTACCTGCGCGCCACAGCCTTCTGGCTGAAGACCGAGAGCCTGATCGGCTTCGACTATGCGGCGACCGCCTGCGGCCAGCCCTTCGGCTGCTATGCGCAGGTGGACGGCACCGCCCGCCGCCGCGGGGTCGAATTCGACGGCCGCTATGCCTTCGGCGCGGGCCATGCGCTGACGGCAGCCTATACCTTCATCGACAACCAGACCGATGTTCCGGAATGGGCCATGGTGCCCGAGCGCGTGCTGAACCTGGGCGTCCAGACGACCTTTGCCACCGGCACCACGGCGGGCATCGACCTGCAGCACGTCGCCGGGCGCCCGGACGACCTGGAGGACTTCACCACCGTCGACCTGCTGGTCAGCCATCCCCTGCGCGACAATGCCGAGGCCTATCTGCGGCTGGAGAACGTCCTTGACGAGGATTACCAGTGGGTCGAGGGCTATGGCACCTCGGGCCGTGCGGTCTATGCGGGGCTGCGTGCCTCGTTCTAGGGTCATCCTGGCGGCGGCGGTCTGGCTGGCTGCCGCCCTGCCCGCCGCCGCGGCGCCGCAGCGGGTCGTGTCGATGAACCTGTGCAGCGACCAACTGGCGATGATGCTGGCCGCACCGGGGCAGCTGATCTCGGTCAGCAGCCTTGCACAGGATCCGCGCATGTCGCCGATGGCGGAACAGGCGGCGGCCCATACGCCAAACCACGGGCGGGCCGAGGAGATCTACCTGATGCGCCCCGACCTGGTGATCGCGGGCACCTATACCCCCGCCGCGACGGTGGCGATGCTGCGCCGCCTTGGCATCCGGGTCGAGACCCCGCCCCCTGCCGAAAGCTTTGCGGCCATCCGCACCGAAATCACCCGCATGGGCGCGCTTCTGGGCCGCGAAGCCGCCGCGCGCGACCTGCTGGCCCGCTTCGACGCGGATCTGGACGCGGCGCGCAGCCCGTCCCGCCGGGGCCGTGCGGCGCTGTATTACGCCAACGGCTTCACTTCGGGCCCCGAAACGCTGGCCGGGGCCATCCTGGAGGCGGCAGGCTTTGACAACATCGCGGCGGACTATGGCATCGCCACCACCACGGCCCTGCCGATGGAGCTGCTGGTCATGGCCCGGCCCGACCGCCTGATCACCGGCGCGAAATGGCCCGGACAGTCGCAGGGCGAGGCGATCCTGGACCATCCCGCGCTGGCCGCCCTCACGCCGGACGGAAGGCATGTCACCGACCGCGACTGGATCTGCGGCACCCCCTTCGTGACCCGCGCCATCCGGTCCCTGGAATGAGGGGGCTGTTCGCCGCCCTGTCGCTGCTGGTCGCGGCGCTGGTCCTGGCCTCGCTGCTGACGGGACCGGCGGGGTTGCCGGCCATGGACTCTCTGCGCGCGCTGATCCTTGGCGGCGAGGGTCCGCTGCCCATCGTGATGCGCGAAATACGCCTGCCGCGTGCGATCCTGGGGGCGGCGGTGGGCGCGGGCCTGGGCCTGACCGGGGCCGCGCTGCAAGGCTATCTGCGCAACCCGCTGGCCGAGCCGGGGCTGATCGGCATATCGGGAATGGCTGCCCTTGGCGCGGTCATCGCCATCCAGACGGGGCTGTCGCTGATGGCGGCTCTGGCCCTGCCGCTGGCCGCCCTGGCGGGCGCGGCGGTCGGGGTCGCGCTTCTGGTGGCGCTGGCGGGTCCGCGTGGGGGGTCGGTGACGCTGATCCTGGCGGGCGTGGCGATTTCGGCGCTGGCTGGCGCGGGCACCTCGCTGGTGCTGAACCTCTCGCCCAATCCCTATGCCGCAAACGAGATCGTGTTCTGGCTGATGGGATCGCTGGCAGACCGGTCCATGCTGCACCTGGGGCTGGCCCTGCCGCCGATGGCGCTTGGCGCGGCACTGGTCCTGTCCACCCGCCGCGCCCTCGATGCCCTGACCCTGGGCGAGGCTGCCGCGCAGGCGCTTGGCCTGTCCACCGCGGCCCTGCGCTGGCGGCTGGTCGCGGGCACGGCGCTGATCGTCGGCCCCGCGACCGCCGTGGCCGGGGCCATCGGCTTCGTCGGCCTGGTGGTCCCGCATGTCCTGCGGCCTTTCGTCGGATCGCGGCCCTCGGCCCTGTTGCCCGCCTCGGCCCTGGGCGGGGCGGCGCTGCTGCTGGCCGCCGATATCGCGGTGCGGCTGATCGTGCCTGACCGCGACCTGAAGCTGGGCGTGCTGACCGCCATCGTCGGCGCGCCGCTGTTTCTGCACCTGATCTGGAAGACCCGCAGCGGAGGACGCGTCTGATGGTCCTGCGCTTGTCCCACCTTTCGGTCACGCGCCGCAACCGCCCCGTCCTGCACGGCGTCAGCCTGTCCCTCGGGCCGGGCGAGTTCGTCGGCCTGATCGGTCCGAACGGCGCCGGAAAATCGTCGTTGATGGAGGCCGCGCTTGGTCTGATCCCCTTCACCGGCACATCCTCCCTTGCCGCCCTGCCCGCAGAGCGGCGCGCCCGCCACGCCGCCTATCTGCCGCAGGCGCGAGAGATCGCCTGGCCCGTCAGCGTCGAGGATCTGGTGGCCCTGGGCCGCATCCCCTGGCCGGGCGGCGGTCGCAGCGGCGCGGACCGCGCGGCCGTCGATGCCGCCATCGCGCGCATGGGGCTGGAGGCGTTCCGCAAGCGCACCGCCCTGCGCCTGTCCGGGGGCGAGCAGAACCGCGCCCTGATCGCCCGCGCCCTGGCCCAGGACACGCCGCTGCTGATCGCGGACGAGCCCATCGCCGGGCTGGACCCCGCGCAGCAACTGGCCTGCCTGCGCCTGTTCCGCGACCTTGCGGCGGAAGGGCGGACGGTCCTCGCCTCGATCCACGACCTGGGGCTTGCGGCGCGCTTCTGCACGCGGCTGGTCCTGCTGGCGGACGGGCATGTGCTGGCTGACGGGACCGCCGACGCGGTGCTGCGCGACGACCTGCTGCGCCGCGCCTTCGGCATCACCGTGCGCCGGGTCGATACGCCGGACGGCCCGGCGATCCTGCCGGTCTAGGCCATTGCCGACAGAACCTCATCCGTCAGCCTGACGATCTCGTCCCGCGCAGGGCCGCTGCGGGCGCGTTCCAGGGCGCCGACACCCTGGCCCAGCGTTTCCGCGTAAAGCACCCGGTTCGCCAGCCGGGTATCGGCGACATCGGCGCCCAGTTCGGCGGCCTTCTGTGCGACCTCGGCGGACAGCCGGGTATGCGGGCGCACGCGGTTCATCACCACCAGCACGCGCGCCTTCTCGCGCCGCGCCAGATCCAGCACGCCCTCGGTCGCCCACAGGTCCACATGGCTGGTCGCGACCGGCACCAGCACCAGGTCGGCCACCCGCAGGGCCGGGCGCAGGTCGCTGTCGATCTTGGGCGGCGTGTCGATGATCACGAAATCGAAGCGCTTCTTCAGCTTCTCGGATTCGTAGCTCGCCCCCCAGGCCGACGAGGTCGAGAAATCCATCGCCTCGTCCTCGCCCTCGGCCTGCATCCGCTCGATGAACCAGCGGCCCATGCTGCCCTGCGGGTCGGTATCGACCAGGGCGACGGAATGGCCGCGCTCATGCAGGCTGACGGCCAGGTTGACGGCCAGCGTCGTCTTGCCCGAGCCGCCCTTCTGCTGCGCGATCGTGATGATCCTGCCCGCCATCGCCCCTCCTGCCGGTTGACGCCCCGGAAGGTTAGCCGGGGGCCTGCATGATTGCACGGAGTTTCTGCGCGTGCAGCATCACTCGTCGAAAACGGCCTGGACCTCGTACATCACCGGCTCGAAGCTCTTGCACATGCCGTGGATTTCCCGGTTGCGGCGGCGCATCTCGTCGCTGCGCAGCATCGCCTGATAGTCGCGACGGTCGCGCCATTGCGAATAGGTGGCGATGCGGGTCTGGGCGTCGTTCAGGTGGATCGCCCCCGACAGGAAACCCGGCTGGCGGCGGATCACCTTGTCCCATGCATCGGTCAGCAGATCCAGCACGTCATGGGCGCTGCCGGGCGTCACCTCGAAGGTGGTGATGACGGTCTGGCCGTCGAAATCGCGGCGGATGTCGGGCATGGATGGCGTCTCCTGTGGCTTGCCAAGGGCAGCCTAAGGCCGAATCGAGTCCTGCGCAAAGTGTGGCCATTGCCGCCCGCGTGCAGATGTGCATGGTCGCCCAGGCAAGTCACGAGGAGCGACCGATGATCCCGGTATTCGACGGCCACAACGATTTCCTGCAACGCGTCGTGGCGCAGGGCCCCGACGTCTGGCTGAACGGCGACGGCACCGGGCACCTGGACCTGCCGCGCGCCCGCGCGGGCGGGCTGGTCGGCGGCTTTTTCGCGATCTGGATTCCGGCGCCGCTTGATCCGAACGGCGCCGCCGCCGTGGCGATGATGGAAAACCCGCCTTACGCAATGCCCCTGCCGCCCGAGATCCCCTTTGCCGAGGCCCTGCCCCATGCCTTTGCCCAGGCCAGCGCGCTGAAGGCGCTGGAGCGGACGGGAACGCTGGACATCGTCACCTCGGCGCGCGCAATCCGTGAGGCGATCGACGCTGGCCGCATCGCCGCGATCATGCACATGGAGGGTGCCGAGGCGGTCCGCGACATGGACGCGCTGCATCTGTGGCACGCGGCGGGGCTGCGCTCGCTTGGCCCGGTCTGGTCGCGGCCCACGCCCTATGCCGAGGGCGTGCCCTTCGCCTTTCCGGCCGGCCCCGACATCGGGCAAGGGCTGACGCAGGCGGGCAAGGCGCTGGTCCGCGAATGCAATGATCTGCGGATCATGCTGGATCTGTCGCATCTGAACGAGGCCGGGTTCAACGATGTCGCCGCCCTCTCCGACGCGCCGCTGGTCGCCAGCCACAGCTGCGTCCATGCGATCAGCGAAAGCAGCCGCAACCTGACCGACCGGCAGTTGCAGGTGATCGCCGACAGCGGCGGGCTGGTCGGGCTGAACTTCGCCTCCAGCTTCCTACGAGAAGACGGCCGCCGCCTACCGTTCGAGGGATTCGACACGATGCTGCGGCACCTGGACCACCTGCTGGCGATCCTGGGCGAGGACGGCGTGGCGCTCGGCTCCGATTTCGACGGCGCCTTGATGCCGCGCGATCTTCCGGACGCCGCAGCCCTGCCCGCGCTGATCGGCGCCATGCAGGACCACGGCTATGGCCAGGCGCTGCTCCGCAAGATCGCCTGCGACAACTGGATCAACCTGCTGGAGCGGACCTGGGGGGAATAGCCGTCGTTCGGCCCGAATATCCCACGGGGGGCCTTGGGGACGTGAAGTCCCCCAGCGGTTGCAGGATGCAGACCGGTTATTCCGTCGAGGTGGCCGGCGCATCCGCCGGGGGCGCGGCCTGGGCCATCGCAACCATCTGCGCCAGTTCGGGATCCGCGTTCAGATCGGCCAGGGCAAAGCTGACGGTCACATCCTCGGGCGACAGCTTGATGTTCTTCACGACCTGCGGGCCCGGCGCGGCGGGACCATAGGTCTGGCCCTTGACCGCGAAATAGACCGCGCCCGAATTGCCCGTGCGCAGCACCGGCGGTTCTTCCAGGCTGGGCAGCGTGAAGCGTTCGCCCGCATCCATGATCTTTTCCAGAAGCACCGTGCCATCGGCCGAGGTGACGCGGACCCAGGCAGGGCGTGCCGCCAGGATCTCCAGCGCCGGGGCATCGGGCGCCACGGTGATCGCGGCGGCGGCCTGTTCCGGCATCGGCGGGCCGAAGGGGACCTGCGCAGCTTCGGCCAGCGCCTGCTGAATGGCAGTCGCGCTTTCCGCCGGAGCCTGCGCGACCGCCGTTTCCCCGGCCGCCGGGGCCTGGGTCAGGCCGGGGTCGATGGCGGCGATCGGACCATCGCGCGCGGTCAGCACCGGAGCCTCGAGGATCTGCGGGCGGTAAAGACGGTCCAGGCCCTCGGGCTGGGGCAGGTTCTCGGCCAGTTCGGTCGTGTCCGTCATGTCCAGCGGCGGCTCGGCCATGTCGGCGCCTTCCACGGGATCCAGCGCGGTCACGACGCCCGGTGCATTCTCGCCCGGCGTCAGGGTGACGCGCTGCACCTCCTGCAGGACCGACCAGCCGCCATAGGCAAGGCCGCAGACAAGCGCGATCAGAACCAGCACCGCGCCAATGGCGCGCGGCTCGATATCGGACCAGAAGCTTTGCTGCTGCGGGATGAACAGCGCCTTGGGATTGCCCAGCGCCTCGGCCGGATCCGAGGGACGCCTTGCGGGCTTTGGCCCGGCGGCCGCCTGCGCAATGCCGTGGGTCGGCTGGAAGCCGGACTCCAGGCAGAAGCGGCGGAAGGTCCAGTCCGCATCCATGCCCAGATAGCGCGCATAGGACCGAACAAAGCCCGACACGAAACTGGGCGTGTCGAAGGCCGTGATGTCGCAATTTTCGATTGCGGCAACATAAGAGGCACGGATGCGCAATTCCCGCTGCACATCCAGCAGCGACTTGCCCAATGTTGCCCTTTCGCCCCGCATGATGTCGCCAAGGCGCGTATCGTCGTCGAGGAAATGGTTCATTCCCTCCACCCGCGAATCCTCTTCTGCCGGGTTCTCAGCCCGCAGCCTGCTCATTTTTTGGTCTGCCTCATAGCCCGATGCAGGAACACCGTCCCGAATCGAACGGTTCCCTGCTTTTCTTTATCCCGAGCTTATCACGCCGGCGAGAGCAGTTCACCAAGCGATTTAATTATGCACTCATTTCCTGACGGTTGAGCGCACAATGTGACCACAACCTGTCCATCGCCTTGACCAGATGGTCGATCTGGCGCGGGGCATGGACCGGCGACGGGGTAAAGCGCAGCCGCTCCGTCCCGCGCGGGACGGTGGGGAAGTTGATCGGCTGGACATAGATGCCATAGTCGCGCAGCAGCATGTCCGACAGCATCTTGCAATGGACCGGATGACCGACATGGACCGGCACGATATGGCTGCCGTGGTCGATGATCGGCATGCCCAGCGACTTCAGCCGCATCTTCAGGATCCGGGCGTGCAGTTGCTGCGCATCGCGCAGGTGCTGGCCACCCTCGCCCTTCAGGAAGCGGATCGAGGCCGCTGCGCCCGCCGCCACCGCAGGCGGCAAGGAGGTGGTGAAGATGAAGCCCGGCGCATAGGACCGGATCGCGTCGCACATCCTGGCCGTGCCGGCGATATAGCCGCCGAAGACGCCGAATGCCTTGCCCAGCGTGCCGTTGAAGATGTCGATGCGGTCCAGCAGACCATCGCGTTCGGCAACGCCGCCGCCGCGGGGGCCGTACATGCCTACGGCGTGCACCTCGTCCAGGTAGGTCAGGGCGTTGAATTCGTCGGCAAGGTCGCAGATCGCCTTGATCGGGCCGAAGTCGCCGTCCATCGAATAGATCGACTCGAAGGCGATCAGCTTGGGCGCGGCGGGATCGTCGGCCTCCAGCAACTGGCGCAGGTGAGCCAGGTCGTTGTGGCGGAAGATGCGCTTGGCGCCGCCGTTGCGCTTGATCCCCTCGATCATCGAGGCGTGGTTCAACTCGTCCGAATAGATGATCAGGCCGGGGAACAGCTTGGGCAGCGTGGAAAGCGTCGCGTCATTGGCGATATAGGCGCTGGAGAACACCAGCGCGGCTTCCTTGCCGTGAAGGTCCGCCAGCTCGGCCTCCAGTTGCTTGTGATAAACGGTGGTGCCGGAAATGTTGCGCGTGCCGCCCGAACCGGCGCCGACCGCATCCAGCGCCTCGTGCATGGCCGCCAGCACCACCGGATGCTGGCCCATGCCCAGGTAATCGTTGCCGCACCAGACGGTGATGTCCTGCTTTTCGCCATCGGGACGCGTCCAGACGGCCTGGGGGAACTGACCCTTGACCCGCTCGATATCGATGAAGGTGCGATAGCGGCCTTCCTCATGCAGCCGACCGATAGCCTGGTCCAAGGCGGCATCATAGTTCATTACGGGCGTTCCCTTGCATAGCTGGCTGGGTGCAATCATTGTCAGATCGCGCGCGGTCCCGCGTTGATACATATCAAATGCTGAAAATGACAGGTCAAAATTGTCGCACGGGGACCAAAGGACCATGCGCAAGACCTATCGAATGACTCGGAAAACGGGGGATGAATATGCTGCGAGATGAAAGATTAGATGAGGTTCTGGCCCGGCTGGATCAAGGGCTGGATGCGGCTTTGGACAGGCTTGTGGCCTTCTTGCGCATCCCCTCGATCTCGACCGATCCGGCCCATGCGGGCGATGTGCGCGCGGCCGCGACATGGCTGCGGGATGAACTGGCGGAAATCGGCTTTGACGCGCAGATCCGCGACACGCCGGGCCATCCGATGGTGGTCGCACGCTCGCAGCCGGGCGGCGCGCGGCCCTTGCTGTTCTATGGCCACTACGACGTGCAGCCGGTCGATCCGCTGTCGCTTTGGGATCGCCCGCCCTTCGATCCGCAGATCGAGGAAACCGCCAGCGGCAAGGTGATCCGCGCCCGCGGCGCATCCGACGACAAGGGCCAGCTGATGACCTTTGTCGAGGCCTTCCGCGCCTGGCGCGAGGTCCATGGCGAATTGCCAAGCGACCTGATCCTGCTGTTCGAGGGCGAGGAGGAGTCCGGCTCTCCATCCTTGCGGCCCTTCCTGCGCGACAATGCCGAGGAACTGCGCGCCTCGCTGGCGATGATCTGCGACACCGAACTGTTCGGCGGCACCCGGCCCGCCATCGTGACGCAGTTGCGCGGGCTGGTCGGAGAGGAGGTCGTGATCCGCGGCGCCGACCGCGACCTGCATTCCGGCTTGTTCGGCGGGCTGGCGGCCAATCCGATCATGATCCTGGCGCAGGCGCTGGCTGCCCTGAAGGACGCGGATGGCCGCGTTACCCTGCCCGGCTTCTATGATGGGGTTGCCGATCTCTCCTCCGAATTGCGCGGCGATTGGGAATCGCTCGGCTTCGACGCGCGCGGGATGCTGGGCCGCGTGGGCCTGTCCCATCCGATCGGCGAAAAGGGCCGGATGCCGGTCGAGATGGCCTGGAACCGCCCCACGGCGGAAATCAACGGCATCACCGGGGGCTATACCGGCGACGGCTTCAAGACCGTGCTTCCGGCCGAGGCCCGCGCCAAGGTCAGCTTCCGCCTGACCGGCCGCCAGGATCCGGCCAAGGTCCGCGCAGCCTTCCGCGACCACGTCCGCAGCTTCCTGCCGCCCGACTGCACGGTCGAGTTCCACGAACACGGCGGCAGCCCGGCCAGCGTCATGGACACCTCGAACCCGGCGTTTGCGGCGGCCCGGGCCGCGCTTGGCGAGGAATGGGGGCAAGAGGCCGCCTTTATCGGCAGCGGCGGCTCGATCCCGATCGCGGGCGACTTCAAGACGATCCTGGGCATGGATTCGATGCTGATCGGATTTGCCCGCGACGACGACCGCATCCATTCCCCGAACGAGAAATACGACGTGCAAAGCTTCGCGAAGGGCGCGCGGTCCTGGGCCCGCATCCTGGCCGCGCTGCGCTAGACACGACAAGGGGCGGGAAATCCCCGCCCTTCCTTCTTCATGCAAATATCCCGGGGTGAGGTTCGAAGGACCGAGGGGCAGCGCCCCTTACGCCTTGGGCTGGCAATAGCTCTGGCTGCTGGTCCAGGCGGCGATGTCGGCGCGCTTCGAGGCATTGCGCAGCGGCGCCCAGTCCCGCGCGATGCCGCGCCAGCCGTTGCCGTCATGGGCGACCGCATTGTCGCGCGCGACCTGCCGCGACATGATCTTGACCGCGCAGGACATGTTGTCGCCGCCATTCTTGATGTTGCCGTTGCAGCCATAGTTGCGCCAGGTCGCCGGCGCGATCTGCATCAGCCCCAGCCATTTGCCGCCGCCGCCGCTCGCCTGCGGGTTGTAGGTGCTCTCGTGCTTGGCCACCGCCGACAGCAGCCCCGCCCAGAAGGCCTTGCGCCCGGTTGCATTCAGCTCGGCATAGTTCGGGCAGAAGGTGTCGATGTCGTTCGGCACGCGCGACAGGATCGTGACCCCTTCCCGGTCCAGCGCGGACAGCGTCGCCCTGGTCCACTGATCCGACCCCGCGGCCTTGCCCCACCGCATCGGGGGCTGAACGGCAAGCTGCATCTGCTGCGCCTCGGCTGCCGCCTTGCTTTCGGATTGCGGAGTCGTGGTGGACTGGCACGCAGCCAGGAAAGCCAGGGCGGCAAGGGGCACAAGCGCAGAGCGCATCCGATCCTCGTGGGATTGTTTCGTCAAACAACCCCATAACCCGGCTGAAAAATCTGGCAAGAACGCGCGGGAATCATAGGCGGCATCACGCCAAGCGCCGGAATCCCGATGGTCGGAAATCCGCCGAACGGGCCAGTTCAGCGGCCCGCATTAACGACTTGCAGCCATTTTTCTGCAAGCCGGTGATTCGTCCGCGCCGGGAACATCGGCGCGATTTGCGCCCGCCGCCCCCGTGACATCACCTGCGCGCTGACCTAAAAGGCCTGCAGTCCTTATACTCGTCCGACCCATCCGAGGTTCCCGATGCTCGACCATCTTTCCTTTACCGCCCCGCAGCCCAAGACCATCGCGGGCGCGAAACAGGACTGGGAACTGGTCATCGGGCTGGAGGTCCACGCGCAGGTCGCTTCGAAGGCCAAGCTGTTTTCCGGCGCCTCCACCGGCTTCGGGGCCGAGCCGAACAGCCACGTGGCCTTTGTCGATGCGGCGATGCCGGGAATGCTGCCGGTCATCAACGAATTCTGCGTCGCGCAGGCGGTGCGCACGGGCTTGGGGCTGAAGGCGGCGATCAACCTGTGGTCGGCCTTCGACCGCAAGAACTATTTCTACCCGGACCTGCCGCAGGGCTACCAGATCAGCCAGCTTTACCACCCCATCGTGGGCGAGGGCGAGGTGATCGTGGACATGGCTCCCGGCGTCGCCCGGCGCGTGCGCATCGAACGCATCCACCTGGAACAGGACGCGGGCAAGTCGATCCACGACATGGACCCGAACATGTCCTTCGTGGACCTGAACCGCACCGGCGTGGCCCTGATGGAGATCGTCAGCCGCCCCGACATCCGGGGACCGGAGGAAGCGGCGGCCTATGTCGCGAAGCTCCGCCAGATCATGCGCTATCTGGGCACCTGCGACGGCAACATGCAGAACGGCAACCTGCGCGCCGACGTGAACGTGTCGGTCTGCGCGCCCGGCGCCTATGAGCGGTACCAGGAAACGCAGGACTTCAGCCACCTGGGCACCCGCTGCGAGATCAAGAACATGAACTCGCTGCGGTTCATCCAAGCCGCCATCGAATACGAGGCCCGCCGCCAGATCGCCATCATCGAGGACGGCGGCGCGGTGGTGCAGGAAACCCGCCTCTACGATCCCGACCGGGGCGAGACCCGGTCCATGCGGTCGAAGGAGGAAGCGCATGACTATCGCTATTTCCCCGACCCCGACCTGCTGCCGCTGGAGATCGAGCAGGCCTGGGTGGACGATATCGCCCGCGTCATGCCGGAACTGCCGGACGAGAAGAAGGCCCGCTTCGTCCAGGAACTGGGCTTGTCGGAATACGACGCGGGCGTGCTGACGGCCGAGGTCGAGAATGCCGACTTCTTCGAGGCCGTGGCCCGTGGCCGGGACGGCAAGCAGGCGGCGAACTGGGTCATCAACGAGCTGTTCGGCCGGCTGAACAAGGAAGGGCTGACGGTCGAGACCTCGCCCGTATCCGCCGCCCAGCTTGGCGGCGTGATCGACCTGATCGCCAAGGGCGACATTTCCGGCAAGATCGCCAAGGACCTGTTCGAGATCCTCTGGACCGAGGGCGGCGATCCCGCGCAGATCGTGGAATCGCGCGGCATGAAGCAGGTCACGGACATGGGCGCCATTGAAAAGGCGGTGGACGACATCATCGCGGCCAATCCCGCCCAGGTCGAAAAGGCCCGCGCCAACCCCAAGCTTGCCGGCTGGTTCGTGGGCCAGGTCTTGAAGGCCACCGGCGGCAAGGCCAATCCGGCGGCGGTCAACGAACTGGTCGCCCGGAAGCTGGGCATGTAGCCGGACCGCCCGGAGCTGCCATCACGTCACCGCAAGGCGCCGGCCGCCTGCATCGAAAGGAGCGTCCCTTGAGCCATTTCGAATACAGTGTCCTTCCCGCGCCAAGCCGCGGCGAAAAGGCCAAGGATGCCAAGACGCCCGGCGACCGCTATGCCGTCGCGCTGACATCCGAACTGAACCGCATGGCGCGCGAGGGATGGGAATATGTCCGCGCCGACGTGCTTCCCAGCGAGGAACGCAGCGGCCTGACCGGGCGCAGCACCGTTTACCACAACCTGCTGGTCTTCCGCCGCGCGGTCGCAGCCCCGGCAGCCGCGACCGTGGCGCGGCAGCCGCAGCCGGAATATCCCGCCGCAGCCTCGCCCGCGCGCGCGCCCGAACCCATGCCCGACCTTCCGCAGGCGGCCGCCCCGCAGCCAAGCGATCGCCCCGTCGCGGCGACGCCGGCGGCCCCGGCCGAAGCCGAGGCAACACCCCCGGCCCCGCGCAGCGCGCCGACCCAAGCCTGATCAGGCGGCCCTTGCCTGCAATTGCGGGACAAAGGGCTGCACCGTGACACTGGCCTGATCGAAGATGCAGAAACTGCCGGGCGGCACCTCGGTCCAGTCGCTTTCCTCGGTTTCCAGGGGTTCCGACACCACCGCGCGGCCATTCCGGGTCCGCGACCAGCGGTGATACAGGCTGGGCGCCTGGTCGTCGCTGGCGTGGCGGATCGCATAAAGCCGCCGCCCGTCCGAAAAGGCACAGGCCGCCCGCACGAAAGGCGCGCTGCCGCGTCGCATCGCCAGATCGGTCAGCCGCGCCATGGCCCGTTCCATTGCACCCTTGGGGTCGTGATCCAGCCCCTCGCCCAGGGCGATCAGGAACAGCGCCTCGCTGTCGGTCGCGCCCTTGCGGTCGGGATAGAAGGCATCGGGGATCATCACGTCCGCATCCCGGCGAAAGGTGTCATAGCCGCCGAACTGGCCGTTATGCATGAAGCTCCACCGGCCGGACACGAAGGGATGGCAGTTGTTGCGGCTGGTTGCCGTCCCGGTCGAGGCGCGGACATGGGCCATGAACAATCCCGACCGCACCTGCCCGACCAGGCTGTGCAGGTTCGGATCGGACCAGGCGGGCATCGCGTCGCGGTAAAGCCCTGGCTCGGGGCGTTCGCCATACCATGCGATGCCGAAGCCGTCCGCATTGACCGGAGTGAGGCATCGCCGCGCGCCCTGGCTTTGCCGGATCAGCGAGTGATCCGGGCGGCTGACGATGTCCTCAAGAAAGATCGGTTGGCCCACATAGGCGGCCCAACGGCACATGTCCCTGCCCCTTCGCGTTTCTCTTTTATACGATAGAAATACCACGAAAGGATGAAGGGCAAAGCCTATTCTGCAGGCGGAGGCGTTTCCTCAACGATCACAAGGTCGCGTTCGGACGCGCCCTTTGCGTGGGCCAGCGCCGCCTGGTATTCGCTGCTGTTGTAGCAGGCAACGGCGGCGTCAAAGCTGGGAAAGCGCGCGACCACGTTGCGAGCGCGGTCGTTGCCCTCAAGCTGCTGGTAGCGGCCGCCGCGCGCCAGGAAGACCCCGCCATGGGCGGCAATCGCCGGGCCGGCGGCCTGCGCGTATTTCGCGTAAGCCTCGGGGTCCGTGACGGTCACATGGGCAATCCAGAGCGCAGTCATGCTGTTTCCTCGATCAGTTTCTCGACTTCGGCGATGGCGCTGTCGGCGGCTTCAAGGCTCGGGGCGCCGCCTTGCGCCCGGTCCGGCCGCCCGCCGCCGCCCTTGCCGCCAAGCGCGGCGGTCGCGGTCTGCACCAGCGTCACGGCGCTGATTCGGCCCACCAGATCGGGGGTGACGCCCGCCGCGACGGTCGCCTTGCCCTCGGCTTCCGCCAGGACCAGCACCGCGCCGCTGCCAAGCTGCGACTTCATTTCATCGACCAGCGCGCCAAGCTCCTTGCCGCCCACGCCCTCAACCCTGCGGCCGATGAACTTGACGCCGCCGATGTCCTTGGCCGCCTGACTGCCGCCCCCGCCCATGGCAAGCTGGCGCTTGAGCTGCGCGACCTCGTTGGCCAAGGCCTTGCGTTCATCCGCCAGGGCCTTGACACGGTTGACCACGTCGCCCGCCTGCGCCTTCAGGATGCCCGCAATCTCCGACAACTGACTGTCAGAATTGCGCAGATGCGCCAGCGCGGCCTGCCCGGTCAACGCCTCGATCCGCCGGACGCCCGCGCTGGAGGCACTGTCGCCCAGAAGCGCAAAGGCCCCGATATCGCCGGTCCGCGCGACATGCGTGCCGCCGCAAAGCTCCAGCGAATAGGTCTGGCCATCGGCACCCTTGCCGCTGTCGGCCAGCCGGCCCATGGACACGACCCGCACCTCCTCGCCGTATTTCTCGCCGAACAGAGCCTGGGCGCCAAGCCCGCGCGCATCGTCGGGCGTCATGATCCGGGTTTCGACGGGGCTGTTCTGGCGGATGAACTCGTTCACCTCGGCCTCGACCCGGGCCAGTTCCTCGGACGAGACCGCGCTGTTGTGGCTGAAATCGAAACGCAGACGATCCGGCGCGTTCAGGCTGCCGCGCTGCGCGACATGCTCGCCAAGCGCGCGGCGCAGCGCCTCATGCAGCAGGTGGGTGGCCGAATGGTTGGCCCGGATGGCGCCGCGGCGGTCGTGATCGACCAACAGGGTGGCGCCCTGCCCGCGGCTGATGGTGCCCGTCGTCACCTCGGCCACGTGCAGGAAGACGCCCGCGACCTTGCGGGTATCGGTCACGCGGGCCGCGCCCGTTTCGGTCTCGATCAACCCGGTATCGCCCACCTGACCGCCGGATTCCGCATAGAAGGGCGACTGGTTGACGACCAGGTTCACGGTCTGGCCTTGCCGGGCCTCGGCCACCTCTGCCCCGTCGGCGACAAGCGCGAGGACCTGGCCCTCGGCCTCCTCGGTGTCATACCCCAGGAACTCGGTCGCGCCGTGCCGTTCGGCCAGCTCGTACCAGATGGTGGCGTCCTTCGATTCGCCCGAGCCTGCCCAGGCCGCACGCGCCTTGGCCTTTTGCTCGGCCATGGCGGCGTCGAAGCCGGCGGTATCAACGGCCCGGCCCTGCTCGCGCAGCGCGTCCTGCGTCAGGTCCAGCGGGAAGCCGTAGGTGTCATACAGCTTGAACGCCGCCTCGCCCGGCAGGTTCGCGCCCTCGGGCAGCCGGGCCAGTTCGTCGTCCAGCAGCCGCAGGCCGCGATCCAGCGTCTGGCGGAAACGGGTTTCCTCGCTGCGCAGGGTTTCCTCGATCAAGGCCTGCGCGCGGGTCAGTTCGGGATAGGCCGCGCCCATCTGGCGCACCAGTGCCGGCACCAGCTTGTGCATGACCGGATCCTGCGCGCCCAGCATATGCGCGTGCCGCATCGCCCGGCGCATGATCCGGCGCAGCACATAGCCGCGCCCTTCATTGCTGGGCATCACCCCGTCCGCGATCAGGAAGCTGGTGGACCGCAGGTGGTCGGCGATCACCCGGTGATGGACCTTGCCCGGCCCGTCGGGGTCGTTGCTGGTCGCATGCGCCGATGCCTCGATCAGCGAGCGCATCAGGTCGGTGTCATAGTTGTCGTGCTTGCCCTGCAGCAGCGCGCCGATCCGCTCCAGCCCCATGCCGGTGTCGATGGACTGCATGTCCAGCGCGCGCATCGAGCCGTCCTCGAACTGCTCGTTCTGCATGAAGACGAGGTTCCAGATCTCAATGAAGCGGTCGCCGTCTTCGTCCGCGCTGCCCGGAGGACCGCCCCAGATCTGGTCGCCATGGTCATAGAAGATCTCGGTGCAGGGACCGCAGGGGCCGGTCGGGCCCATCTGCCAGAAGTTGTCGCTGGTCGGGATGCGGATGATCCGGTCGTCCGTCAGACCCGCGACCTTCTTCCAGATATTCGCGGCCTCGTCGTCGGTGTGATAGACCGTGACCAGCAGCCTGTCCTTGGGGATGCCGAAATCCTTGGTCAGCAGTTCCCAGGCAAAGGGAATGGCGCCTTCCTTGAAGTAGTCGCCAAAGCTGAAATTGCCCAGCATCTCGAAGAAGGTATGGTGGCGCGCGGTATAGCCCACATTGTCCAGGTCGTTGTGCTTGCCGCCTGCGCGCACGCATTTCTGCGCCGTGGTCGCGCGCTTGTAGTCGCGCGTCTCGACCCCTGTGAACAGGTTCTTGAACTGCACCATGCCCGAGTTGGTGAACATCAGCGTCGGGTCGTTGCGCGGCACCAGGGGCGAGGACTCGACGACGCGGTGGCCGTTCCGTTCAAAGAAGCTCAGGAACGTCGAGCGGATGTCGTTCAATGTGGGCATGTTGGGCCTTCGCGTTCTGGTGGCGCGGCCGGGGATACGCGCGCCGGGTTTGCGAATGATCTATAACCCGCGGCCTGCCCTGTCCAGCAATCGCCGCAAAGGTGGGGCCTCCGGCTGCCCTTCCACAAAGAAAAACGCGCGGGCAAGCCTGCCCGCGCGTCGTGTTTGCCGGTGCCTGCCGATCATTCCTCGGTCAGGCTGTCGTCCTCATTGGCCGCGACCGCGAATTCCAGGCCGTGGCTGGCTCGGATCTTGTCCTCGATCGCCATGGCCTTTTCGGGGTTGTCGCGCAGGAACTGCTTGGCATTCTCGCGGCCCTGGCCGATGCGCTCGTCGCCATAGGAATACCAGGCGCCAGACTTCTCGACGACGCCGGCCTTGACGCCCAGGTCGATCAGCTCGCCCACCTTGCTGATGCCTTCGCCATACATGATGTCGAATTCCACCTGCCTGAAGGGCGGCGCGACCTTGTTCTTGACGACCTTGACGCGGGTCGTGTTGCCGATCACCTCGTCCCGATCCTTGACCGAGCCGGTGCGGCGGATATCCAGGCGCACCGAGGCATAGAACTTCAGCGCGTTGCCGCCCGTCGTGGTTTCCGGGTTGCCGAACATCACGCCGATCTTCATGCGGATCTGGTTGATGAAGATCACCATGCAGTTCGAACGCCCGATGGAGGCGGTCAGCTTGCGCATCGCCTGGCTCATCAGGCGGGCCTGGCTGCCCATCTGCATGTCGCCCATGTCGCCCTCGATCTCGGACTTGGGCGTCAGCGCCGCGACCGAGTCGACGACCACCAGGCTGACCGCCCCCGAGCGGACCAAGGTGTCCACGATCTCGAGCGCCTGCTCGCCCGTGTCGGGCTGGCTGATCAGCAGTTCGTCCAGGTTCACGCCCAGCTTCTTGGCGTATTGCGGGTCAAGCGCGTGTTCCGCGTCCACAAAGGCGCAGACGCCGCCCTTCTTCTGTTCCTCAGCCACGACATGCAGCGTCAGCGTGGTCTTGCCCGAGCTTTCCGGCCCGAAAATCTCGATGATGCGGCCCTTGGGCAGACCGCCGATGCCAAGGGCGATGTCCAGCCCCAGCGATCCAGTCGAGGTCGCCTCGATCTCGGCTACCGGGCTGTCCTTGCCCAGCTTCATGATCGAGCCCTTGCCGAACTGGCGTTCGATCTGGGCAAGGGCGCTGTCGAGCGCCTTCTGCTTGTCCGCGCTGCGCTTGTCGTTCATGTCGAAGATGCTCGCCTGTGCCATATGGTCCTTACCGTTATTTCACAGCCTGGCCGACACAGCAATCTGCCGACCACGGGAGGTTGATGTTCACTTCTTGTTCCTGTGGATAGATGCGCGTTCGGGGCATTTTTTTCAAGCACTATCGGTGTCGGAAATCACATTTCCTTAACCATTCCTGGAAGCGACCCTACACAAGCCGTTCACGCGTCCAGGCGGCGCGGCGGACCCTGCAACTGTCGTGCGACGCATTGCGCCAGTTCGTTCAGCGTGAAGGGTTTGGCTAGGAAGGTCGCGTTCGGGACGGGGGCATGGCCTTCGCCGAAGATGTCCTCGGTATAGCCGGACATGAAGATCACCCTTGTGCCGGGCCGGTCCCGAAGCGCCGCGCGGACCCAGCTTGGCCCGTCCATGCCGGGCATCACCACATCGGTCACGAAGATGTCCACGGCCAGCGTCCCGTCCAGCAATGCGAGCGCTTCCTCGGCACTGGATGCCTCGTGGACATCATAGCCCTTGAGGCGCAGGGCGCGGGCGGCAAAGGCGCGGACCGGGGCCTCGTCCTCGACCAGCAGCACGGTGGCGCGGCGCTCGGGCTCCGGCATGGCGGCCGGGGCGGCGACCGGGCGAGGCGCGGGCTGCCCGCCGGCTTGCGCGGGGAAATAGAGCGAAAAGCAGGTGCCGCGGCCGACCTCGCTGTCGCAGAAGATATAGCCTCCGGTCTGCTTGACGATCCCATATGCGGTGGACAGGCCGAGGCCGGTCCCTTCGCCCACGCGCTTGGTGGTGAAGAAGGGCTCGAAGATCTTGTCCAGAAGCGCCGGGTCGATGCCGCAGCCTTCGTCGGTGACGCGGATGCGCAGGTAATCCCCCTTGGGCAGCGACACCTTGCCGCGCGCGCCCTCGCCCTCCCCTCCGATGGCCGTCACGTCGGTGCGGATTTCGATATTGCCGCCGGTTGGCATGGCGTCACGGGCATTCACGACAAGGTTCATGATGACTTGCTCCAGTTGTCGTTTGTCGGCACGGATGGCGCGCAGGGCGGAATCATGGGCGATGGTCAGGGTGACCTTTTCGCCCACCAGGCGGTTCAGAAGATGGGTCAGGTCCGCCAGCACATCGCGCGGGTCCAGCGTCTCGAGCCGCAACTGCTGGCGGCGCGAAAAGGCCAGAAGCTGGCCCACCAGGGCGGCGGCGCGGTTGGCGTTCTGGCCGATCTGGTCCAGGTCGGCATAATCGGGATCGCCCTTGTCATGGCGCAGCATCAGAAGGTCGCAATGCCCGCGGATGGCGGTCAACAGGTTGTTGAAGTCATGCGCCACGCCCCCCGCCAACTGGCCGATGGCCTGCATCTTCTGGCTTTGCACGAACTGCGCCTCAAGGGTCTTCAGCGCGCTGGCGTCGTTCAGCACCGCGATCAGGCCAGGCTGCTCCACCGGGTCGATGGCCAGCGTGACCTGGACGTGCTGCTCCCTGGCAGTGTCGGCCGGGGTGCGCAGGCGCAGCACCTCGGACCGGCCATCGGTGCGGCGCGCGGCATGGGTTTCGGCCACCCATTCGCCGGTCGGACGGCCGGGACCGTCCAGAATGCTGCCGATATGGATGGCCTCCGGCCCCTCGGGCAGGCTGTCGCCCAGCAGCCGCCGGGCGGCGGCATTGGCGCGGCGGACATGGCCGTTCGGCGCGATGCGCAGCAGGGCGACGGGGATCGCCTCGAAGTCGTCGGGTGCCTCGGCCTCGTCCTCGACCATTGGCGCGGGGTGCTGGCTGCCGCGGCGGTGATAGGACCAGATCTGCAGGGGCGCATCCTCGGCCCTGCTGAGCGTCAGCGTATCGCCCGAGGCCAGCGCCAGATCCGCGCAGCCCACATAGCCCGCTCGGCGCACCAGACCCTCCATGTCGGGGGCGGCATCGGCGCGCAGTCCGGACACCAGCCGCAGGATGTTCTGCCCGGCAATGTCGCCGAAGCCTGACCGCGAGGCCTCGTTCTGCATCATCACCAGCCCGTCCGAATCGCAGATCCAGACCGGATCCGGCGCGGCCGCGACCTCGTGCCGGATCGCGGCAAGCGCCCGCCGCGCCGCCAGCCGGTCCAGCACATAGCCAAGCGAGATCACGCCCCCCAGGATATACCAGGCGACCGCGATGGTGCCGATCACCAGGGCCAGGGCGCCATAGCTGCTTTGCGGCGCGACCAGGGCGACAATGGCCGCGACCACCACCGGAAACATCAGCAAGGGCAAGGCCACTGCTGCGTTTCGCGACAATGCCGATTGCGTATCCTCAAAAGCCATGCGCCGAGCCCCTTTCCTGCCCCTCAGGATGCTCGATACCGCCAAAGCGCTTAAGATAGCGTTAATGACCGGGCGTCGCCTCATCGGCGCGCCAGAAGCGCCAGGAAAAAGCCGTCGCTGGCGTCCAGCGGAGTCCAGAGATGGCGTGAAACCTGCCTGAAGTCCGGGTTTTCGGCCAGGAACGCCGCCGCCTGCGCATCGTTTTCGGGATCAAGGACCGAGCAGGTCATGTAGGCCAGATGCCCGCCCGGCCGCACATGGGCCGTTGCCTTGCGCAGGATCCAGGCCTGCAGCGCTACCAGATCAAGCAGGGCCTTTTCGGTCAGGCGCCATTTCGAATCGGGCGTGCGCCGCCAGGTGCCCGACCCCGAACAGGGCACATCGGCGATCACCAGGTCGAAGACGCCTGCGGGATCAGGGGCCAGGCGGACCTTGACCCCTGCCCGCGCGGCCCGTTGCGGCAGGTCCCGCATCCGCGCGGGATCGGCGTCATGGGCGACAAGCGTCAAGCGGTCGGACCGCCCCGCCACGGCAAGGGTCTTGCCGCCCCCGCCCGCGCAATAGTCCAGCACACGCATCCCCGGGGCCACCGGAAGGGTCGCGCAGGCCAGTTGCGGCGACAGATCCTGCAACTCGACCAGACCGTCGCGATAGGCCCGACTTTGCGACAGGCGGCGTTCGTTTCCCGTCACCAGCAGCGCCGTCGCAAGGCGCGGATCGGGCATGGCATCGACGCGGTCCCCGGCCAAAACGCGGATGGCCTCGGCGGCGTCAGCCTTGATGCCGTTGACCCGCAGCCAGACCGGTGCCCGGTGCTGCATCGCAGCCGCGACGGCCTGGGCGCTGTCACCCAGGGATTGGTCCCACAGTGGGCGGATCCAGTCGGGGAGGTTGGAAACGCCCTCGGCGGAACCGGCCCCCTCGCCTGCGACCAGGGGTGCGGGCGCATGGCCCTGGCCCGTGAAAAGCAGGGCCGGATCCTGCCCGGCGGCGCACAGGCCGCCGATCATCAGCCCGCGCCCGGTCAGCGCGCCCCCAAGCGCCGCATGGCTGTTCCGGCAGCGCAGGGCGTCAAAGACCAGGTCGCGCACCGCCGCGCGGTCGCCCGAGCCTGCATACCGGCTGGAGCGCGACCAGCGCAGCAGGGCCTGTTCGGCAGGCTGGCCCGCGAGGATCTGGTCCAGAACCTCGATCGCGGCGGATATGCGGGCCCCCGGCGTCATGCGAACCTAGATGTCGCGCTGCAACAGGTCGCGGGTGAACAGCTTGTCGCCGACATCAGCCAGGTCGTCGTGGCGGCGGTTGGCGATGATCAGGTCGGACTGCGCCTTGAAGGCATCCAGGTCGCGCTCGACCGGCGAATGGAAGAAGTCGTCCGCCTGCAGCGCCGGTTCATAGACGATGCAGGAGATGCCCTTGGCCTTGATCCGCTTCATGATCCCCTGGATTGCGCTGTCGCGGAAATTGTCCGACCCTTCCTTCATCACCAGGCGATAGATGCCCACGGTGCGCGGGTTCCGGGCGGTGATCTGGTCGGCGATGAAATCCTTGCGCGTGCGGTTCGATTCGACGATCGCCGCGATCAGGTTCTGCGGCACCTGGGAATAGTTCGCCAGCAACTGCTTGGTATCCTTGGGCAGGCAATAGCCGCCATAGCCGAAGGACGGGTTGTTGTAGTAATCGCCCACCCGCGGATCCAGCGCGACGCCCCGGATGATCGCATGGGGATCCAGATCATGGGACAGGGCATAGCTGTCCAGCTCGTTGAAATAGGCCACGCGCATGGCCAGGAAGGTGTTGGCGAACAGCTTGATCGCCTCGGCCTCGGTCGAATCGGTGAACAGGACCGGCACGTCATTGGCCTGTGCCCCCTGGACCAGCAGGTCGGCAAAGCGGTGCGCGGCCTCGCCCTTGTCGCCGACGACGATCCGGCTGGGATACAGGTTGTCGTGCAGCGCCAGGCCCTCGCGCAGGAACTCGGGCGAGAAGATGATGCCGTCAAAGCCGGTCTCGGCCCGCATCCGCCTGGTGAATCCGACCGGTATGGTGGACTTGACGATGATCGGCGTCGTCGGCGCGTGCTTGCGGGCAAGGGCGATCACCGCCTCGACCGTGCTGGTGTCAAAGCCGTTGGTGCGCGGGTCATAGTTCGTGGGCGTGGCCACGATCACGAAATCCGCCCCCGGCAGGGCCTGCTGCGGATCCGTGGTCGCCGTCAGGTCAAGCTCCCGCTCGGCAAAGAAGCGGGCGATATCGGCATCCTCGATCGGGCTTTGGCGGGCATTGACGGCAGCAACACGCCCTTCGTCGATATCCAGCGCCACGACCGTGGAGTGCTGTGCCAGCAACACCGCGTTCGAAAGTCCGACATAACCAAGACCAACAACAGCAACCTTCATAACACCCTCATTTGCAATAATCCGTTCAGGCGGGTTTTGCCTTGATGACGATGTCAGGGAAAGGGCTTTCGGTCGAGTGCGATCCGCAGAATTGCCCGACACGGCGAACCGGAGGCATGCGCTTCAACCTCTGGCGCTACCCTGCCTCCATTGCCATGGGGCCGCGACGGTCGGAGACGCTGACCGCGACCGTCCGGCTGCAACGGCACGCGGGCAGAAACCTGCAATGTCGGGTAAGGATGGTGCGGTCGAGAAGACTCGAACTTCCACTCCGGTTAAGGAACAGCGACCTCAACGCTGCGCGTCTACCAATTCCGCCACGACCGCATCCGGGCAGTGCGGCGGGTGATAGCCGAGGCGCGGCGGATTGAAAAGGGGTATTCTGAGGAATGCGCCGCGGCTTGACGGCACCGGCGCGGCAGTCCAGATCCCGCGCATGGTGGACTGGATCACGACGGACGGGCTGACGGATTACGACGCGGCCGTGGCCTTCATGGAGGCGCGGGTGGCCGCGATCCATGCGGGCCAGGCGGACGAGGCCGTCTGGCTGGTCGAGCATCCCCCGCTTTATACCGCCGGGACGAGCGCCAGGGATGGCGACCTGCTGCAGGCGCGCTTTCCCGTCCACGTCACCGGGCGGGGGGGTCAATATACCTATCACGGGCCAGGGCAGCGAATCGTCTATGTGATGCTGGATCTGAACCGCCGCGGCAGGGACGTGCGGGCCTTTGTCGCAAGGCTCGAAGCCTGGGTGATCGCGTCGCTGGCCGAATTCGGCGTCTCGGGGGCCATCCGCGACGGGCGCGTCGGTGTCTGGGTTCCTCGCCCCGACAAGGCGCCCCTGCCCGACGGCAGCCCCCGTGACGACAAGATCGCGGCCATCGGCGTCAAGCTGCGCCGCTGGGTCAGCTTCCACGGCATCGCGATCAATGTCGAACCCGACCTGTCGCATTACAACGGCATCGTGCCCTGCGGAATCAGCGGGCATGGCGTGACCAGCCTGGTCGATCTGGGCCTGCCGGTAACCATGACCGATCTGGATCTGGCGCTGCGGCAGAACTTCGAGCCGATCTTCGGACAGGAAGTTTTTGCCGAGTGCGACCTTCTGACGGCTGGCAAACGAACCTTTCCCGCTTAAGAAGGTTGGTTGGGACTTCCAATTGTTTTGGAACAGCGAGGATAGAATGAAAATTGCGATCATCGGTGCCCTGATGGGTGCAACCCTAGCCATGCCCGCCCTGGCACAGGATGCCGGCGACGCCACCGTCGGCGAAAAGGAATTCCGCAAGTGCAAGGCTTGCCACATGATCCAGTCGCCCGAGGGCGAGGACATCGTGAAGGGCGGCGCCACGGGACCCAACCTGTACGGCGTCGTCGGACGGCCCGCAGGCAGCCAGGAAGGCTACAAGTATTCCGAGGCGCTGATCGCGCTGAAGGATACCGGCGAGGTCTGGACGGTCGAGGATCTGGCCGCCTACATCACCGATCCGAACAAGTTCGTGCAGGAAAAGACCGGCGACAGCTCGGCGCGCACGAAGATGACCTTCAAGCTGAACAAGAACCAGGCGGATATCGCGGCCTATCTGGCCAGCGCCTCGCCGGCGACCCAGTAACATCCCGACGCGTCCTTCAGCGGGCCGGTCCTTCGCGGATCGGCCTGTTTGATTTGGATCATTTCTTCCATGCTTGCAGCCATGGTACTTTCCGCTCGCAAGGGGACCGCAGCGGCGGCTCCGCGGCAATGGAGGGGCAATGTTCAAGCATATTCTGATCCCGACCGACGGGTCGGACCTGGCAACCCAGGCGGTGGACAAGGGCATCGCCCTTGCGGCCGAGACGGGCGCAGCCGTGACGATCATGACGGTGACCGAGCCGTTCCGCATCCTCAGCACGGATTCGATGCAGGTCGAAAGCACGCGCGCCAGCTACGACGCGGACGCCACCGCCCATGCGGAACGCATCCTGCAGGAGGCGCGGGACAAGGCAACGGCTGCGGGCGTTTCCGTCCAGACCCACCACAAGTGGCATGACAGCCCCTACGAGGCCATCATCGACACCGCCCAGGCAAGGGACTGCGACCTGATCGCGATGGCCTCCCACGGACGGCGCGGGATGGCGGCGGTGGTCATGGGCAGCCAGGCCACCAAGATCCTGACCCATTCCAGGATTCCCGTGCTGGTATATCGTTGAACCGCAGCATCGCCTGCCACCAAAAGCTGTCTGCCCGGCATCCTTAGGGCATTGCCGGGTCGGCGTGGCTGGTCTAGAACGACCCGAAGTAAATGCCGGTCTGCCGGACCGGATCACTATATCTGAGGGAGTTCGGGTATGGCAGACGCAGCCGTTCATGGCCACGACGACCATCACGACCAACGCGGGTTCTTCACCCGCTGGTTCATGTCCACCAATCACAAGGACATCGGTATCCTTTACCTGTTCACCGCGGGGATCGTGGGGCTGATTTCGGTCAGCTTCACCGTCTACATGCGGATGGAACTGCAGCATCCCGGCGTGCAGTACATGTGCATGGAAGGCGCGCGCTTCATCGCCGACGCGGCTGCCGAATGCACCCCGAACGGGCATCTGTGGAACGTGATGATCACCTATCACGGCGTCCTGATGATGTTCTTCGTGGTGATTCCGGCGCTCTTCGGGGGCTTCGGCAACTATTTCATGCCGCTGCATATCGGCGCCCCGGACATGAGCTTTCCGCGCCTGAACAACCTGTCCTACTGGATGTATGTGGCGGGCGTGGCGCTTGGCGTGGCCTCGCTGCTGGCGCCGGGCGGATCGGACCAACTGGGTTCGGGCGTGGGCTGGGTTCTTTACCCGCCGCTGTCCACGACCGAGGCCGGCTATTCCATGGACCTGGCGATCTTCGCCGTCCACGTGTCGGGCGCGTCCTCGATCCTGGGGGCGATCAACATCATCACCACCTTCCTGAACATGCGCGCTCCGGGCATGACGCTGTTCAAGGTGCCACTGTTCGCCTGGTCGGTCTTCATCACCGCCTGGCTGATCCTGCTGGCCCTGCCGGTGCTGGCCGGCGCCATCACCATGCTGCTGATGGACCGCAACTTCGGCACCAACTTCTTCAACCCGGCCGGCGGCGGCGACCCGGTGCTGTACCAGCACATCCTGTGGTTCTTCGGCCACCCCGAGGTCTACATCATCATCCTGCCGGGCTTCGGCATCATCAGCCACGTCATCTCGACCTTTGCCAAGAAGCCGATCTTTGGCTACCTGCCGATGGTTCTGGCGATGGCCGCGATCGGCGTGCTGGGCTTCGTCGTCTGGGCGCACCACATGTACACCGCCGGCATGTCGCTGACCCAGCAGAGCTATTTCATGCTGGCCACCATGACCATCGCCGTGCCCACGGGCATCAAGGTGTTCTCGTGGATCGCCACGATGTGGGGCGGCTCGGTCGAGTTCAAGACCCCGATGCTCTGGGCCTTCGGCTTCCTGTTCCTGTTCACCGTCGGCGGCGTGACCGGCGTGGTGCTGTCGCAGGCGCCGCTGGACCGTGTGTATCACGACACCTATTATGTCGTGGCCCACTTCCACTACGTGATGTCGCTGGGCGCGGTCTTCGGGATCTTCGCGGGCGTTTATTACTGGATCGGCAAGATGTCGGGCCGCCAGTATCCCGAATGGGCGGGCAAGCTGCACTTCTGGATGATGTTCATCGGTGCCAACCTGACCTTCTTCCCGCAGCACTTCCTGGGCCGCCAGGGCATGCCGCGCCGCTACATCGACTATCCGGTCGAATACGCCTACTGGAACTACATCAGTTCGCTTGGCGCCTATCTGTCCTTCATCTCGTTCCTGTTCTTCATCGGCGTCGTGTTCTACACCCTGTTCGCAGGCAAGCGCGTGACCGAGAACAACTACTGGAACGTCCACGCGGACACGCTGGAATGGACCCTGACCTCGCCCCCGCCGGAGCATACCTTCGAGCAGCTTCCCAAGCGCGAGGACTGGGACCACAGCCACGCCCACTGATGCCCTATGAATGGATTGACACGGCCCCGGATCACACCGGGGCCGTTTCGTATCGGCTGAGGCTCTGGCCCTACAGGTCCCTGCCCCGCCGTGGTTTCGTCTGGTTCATCGGGCTGACGGCGGGCTTCATGGCGCTGCCGGTGGTAGCGATGCTGGGTACCGCCGTCCTGTGGGGCCTGCTGCCCTTTGTCCTGCTGGTGATCGGCGGGGTGTGGTTTGCGATCCAGCGCAGCTACCGCCAGGGCGACATGGTCGAGGAGCTGACCCTTGACCGCAAGACGGCCCATGTCTCGCGCCGCGACCCGAACGGCCAGATCCGCGAATGGAAGACGAACAGCTATTGGCTGCGCGCCACCTTGCGCCGCGGGCCGGTCGAATCCTACCTGACCCTGACCGACGGCCAGCGAGAGATCGAGCTTGGCGCCTTCCTCACCCCCGAGGAGCGACGCAGCCTGCATGACGACATTCAACGGCGGCTGGTCAGCCTGCGCTGATCAGTCGTTCCTCACAGATGCGGGCTTGCCCCCGCGCCTGGCCCGCGCAAGGTCTTTCGGCTGATCGTTCTCCATGCTGTCATGCATGTCTTCGCGGCGCCCTTCAGGTCCCTGACCTGCATGTCGCCGCGCCTGGCGGACCCGCGGGCTTTCTGCCGCGCTTTCGGGCTGGCGGGCAGGTATGCGCCCTGCTGCCTGCCCGACCGCCGCCCTCCGCTTCACTTCAGCAGTCGGGCCTTGACCATCGGCCCCACGGCGCCGAAGTCCATCTGCCCCGCATGGCGGTCGCGCAGTTCCGCCATGACGCGCCCCATGTCGCGGATGCCGGTCGCCCCCAGATCCGCGATCGCCGCGTCGATGGCGGCGGCGGTTTCCGCTTGGTTCAGTTGTCGGGGCAGGTATTCCTGGATGACGGCGATCTCATCCTCTTCCTTCTGGGCCAGTTCCAACCGGCCGCCCTCCTCATAGGCCTTGGCCGATTCCTGGCGCTGCTTGACCATCTTCGACAGGATGGCGATCAGGTCCGCGTCGCCCAGCGTGCCGTCGCCATCGCCCACCCGGGCCGCGATCTCCCGATCCTTGATGGCGGCAGAGATCAGGCGCAGCGTGGACAGCCGCGCACTGTCCTTGGCCTTCATGGCTTCCTTTGTGGCGGCTTGCAGCGTGGCGCGCAGGTCCATGGTCGTTACTCCGATCGCGAAAGCTTGGCGTTTAGGCCAGCGCCCCCTGCAAATCAAGATGGGCGATGTCCTTGACCTTGCCTCCCCTCCCCCCTATTCACCGGCAGATTTCAGACAAAGGGTGCTGCGATGGCCAACAAACCGACCGCCTGCCTTGCGCTTGCCGACGGGACCGTCTTCTATGGCCAGGGCTTCGGCGCGGCCGGAGAGGTCGTGGCCGAACTGGTCTTCAACACCGCGATGACCGGCTATCAGGAGATCATGACCGATCCCTCCTATGCCAGCCAGATCGTCACCTTCACCTTCCCCCACATCGGCAACACCGGCATCACCCCCGAGGATGACGAGGCCCCCGACCCCGTCGCCAGCGGCATCGTCGTCCGCTGGGACCCGACCGTTCCGTCCAACTGGCGGGCTGCCGGCGACCTGCCCGACTGGATGGCCCGGCGCGGCCGTATCGGCATCGGCGGCGTTGACACGCGCCGCCTGACCCGCGCGATCCGCCAGCAGGGCGCCCCCCATGTGGTGCTGGCCCACGACCCGGACGGCAACTTCGACATCGCCGCCATGGTCGCCAAGGCCCGCAACTGGTCGGGCCTCGTCGGCCTGGATCTCGCCAGGGACGTGACCTGCCGGCAAAGCTATCGCTGGGACCAGGGGGCCTGGGAATGGGGCAAGGGCTTCGGCGCCTCGCCCGAGCAGAAGCCCTTCAAGGTCGTGGCCCTGGATTATGGCGCGAAACGCAACATCCTGCGCTCGCTGGTGGCCTTCGGGGCCGACGTGACCGTCCTGCCCGCCACCGCCACGGCCGAGGAGGTCCTGGCGCATGAGCCCGAGGGCGTGTTCCTGTCGAACGGCCCCGGCGATCCGGCGGCGACCGGCGCCTATGCCGTGCCGATGATCAGGGACCTGCTGGACCGCGACATGCCGATCTTCGGCATCTGCCTTGGCCACCAGATGCTGGCGCTGGCGCTTGGCGCCAAGACCGTGAAGATGGGCCACGGCCATCACGGCGCGAACCATCCGGTGCGCGACACGGAAACCGGCAAGGTCGAGATCACCTCGATGAACCACGGCTTCGCGGTGGACAGCCAGACCCTGCCCCAAGGCGTGGTCGAGACGCATGTCAGCCTGTTCGACGGCAGCAACTGCGGCATCCGGGTTCAAGACAGGCCGGTCTTCTCGGTCCAGTACCACCCCGAGGCCGCGCCGGGCCCGCAGGACAGCCTGTACCTGTTCCAGCGTTTCGCCGACGCGATGCGCAGCCGCCGCACCGGGGCTTAACGCCTTCTTAACGGCTTCCATGCCACCCATGGGCGATCCAGAAGGGAATCGCCCATGGCCAGTCCGCAATCTGCCCTTGTTCCGCCCGCTGACGCAGCCGCGCCGACCATGGCGCCCCGCAACCAGGCGCCACTGGGTCAGTTGCTTCTGGAAGACGGCGCGGTCGATCCCGGCAACCTGCTGAAGGCCAGCGTCATGCGCGGGCGGCAGGACAGCCGCCTGGGCCAGATCCTCCTGACGCATGGCTGGGTCACGCCCGAAGCGCTGCTACGAGCCCTTTGCCGCCAGTGGCGCACGACCGCCCTTGATCCCGCCAGGACGCCCGGCGATCCGCGCCTGATCGATGCCCTGGGCGTGGAATTCTGCCTTGCCAATGCCATCCTGCCCTGGCGGCGCATCGGCGGCGTCACCTGGATCGCCACCGCCCGCCCCGAGGCCTTTGCCGCCCTGATCCCCTCTTTTCCCGCCGGCTTCGGCCAGGTCCGGATGCTTTTGTGCAGCGAGGATCAGGTCCAGGCCGCCGTTCTTGCCGTCCGGCGCATCGCCATGATCCGCCAGGCCGAGATGCGCGTCCCCGCCGCGGAAAGCTGCCGGTCGCGAAACGAGGCACGCACCGGCCGCATTGCCTTGGGTGCCATGGCGGCCCTTGCGCTTGGGCTGTGGCTGGCGCCCGTGCTGGTCCTGTCGGCCCTGACCCTGTGGGCGACGGCTTCGCTGCTGGCGCAAAGCGGGCTGAAGCTGCTGGCTTTCCTGGCCAGCCGCAAGATCGAGGCGGAGGGACGCGCCATGGCCGAGGACCTGGCCAGCGGCAGGACCGCAAGGGCCGAAATGACAGGGCCGCTGCCGGTGATCTCGGTCATGGTGCCGCTGTTTAGGGAAAGCGATGTCGCAGGCAAGCTGGTGGGCCGGTTGTCGCGGCTGGACTACCCGCGCGAACTGACCGACATCCTGCTGGTGATCGAGGCCAGCGACCAGGTGACGCGCAACGCCATTCAAGGCGCTCGCCTGCCGGGCTGGATCCGCGTGGTCGAGGTTCCGAACGGCCCGGTCCAGACCAAGCCCCGCGCCCTGAACTATGCGCTGAACTTCTGCCGCGGCGCAATCATCGGGGTCTGGGATGCCGAGGACCGGCCCGATCCGGACCAGCTTCACAAGGTCGCCCGCCGCTTCCATTTCGCGCCTGCCGAGGTGGCCTGCCTGCAGGGCGCGCTGGATTTCTACAACCCGCGCACCAACTGGCTGGCCCGCTGCTTCACGGTCGAATACGCCGCCTGGTTCCGGGTGATCCTGCCCGGCGTCGCCCGGCTTGGGCTGGTCGTGCCCTTGGGCGGCACCACCCTGTTCTTCCGCCGCGACGCGCTGGAACAGGTCGGTGCCTGGGACGCCTGGAACGTGACCGAGGATGCCGACCTGGGCGTGCGACTTGCCCGCCGCGGTTGGCGGACCGAAATCATCGACACCACCACTGACGAGGAAGCGAACTGCCGCGCCTTGCCCTGGGTCAAGCAGCGGTCGCGCTGGCTGAAGGGCTATGCGATGACCTGGGGCGTCCACATGCGCGATCCCCGGGCCCTGTGGCGGGAACTGGGCGCATGGCGCTTCATCGGCTTCCAGATCCAGTTCCTGGGCAGCCTGTCGCAATACCTGCTGGCCCCCATCCTGTGGAGCTTCTGGCTGCTGAGCCTGGGCCTGCCGCATCCCCTGCGCGAACCCTTGGCGGGGGTCTGGGGCGGCTACGCGATCCCGGCGCTGTTCGGCACCTTCGTCGCCTCGGAACTGCTTTCCATCGGGGTGGGCATGTGGGCCGTGCGCGCCGACAAGCACCGGCACCTGATGTACTGGGTGCCCAGCCTGCACCTGTATTTCCCGCTGGGCTGCCTGGCGGGCTGGAAGGCGATCTACGAAGTCGTGGTCAAGCCGTTCTACTGGGACAAGACCGCGCATGGCATCTATGACGCCGCCGATGCCGCGGTTGCGGTCGCGGTGCCCGAGGGCGCGGTGTTCGTGCCGCTGCTGGGTTCCATCGGCGAACGGCGACCGGATGCGGCACCGGTTGCCCGGGACATCGCGATCGGCGAAGCCCATGCCCCTGCTTCGGTGCCCGCCCGCAAAAGCGCCTAGCCTGCCTCCACCGGCAGGGCCGCGTCGATCAGCGCGGCGGCCTCGGCGCTGAGGGCGCGCAGCCGGTCGGCCAGCTCTGGGATCGATGCGGCGCCGCTTTCGCGCAGCAGGAACTCCTGCCCGCCCAGGCCGATTTCCTCCATGGCCAAGGGCTTGGCCGTCAGAAGCCGCCCCGAGGCATGAAGCCGCCACAGGAACCGCCAGATCGAGGCCAGCCGGTCGGCATCACCCGCGGCGATCAGCCCCGCCCGCCGCCCCGCGCGCAACTGCGCCAGCGTCCCCCGCGCCGGATCGCCCGCCCGCAGCGCCAGGGATTGCGCCAGAAGGTCGATGTCCTGCAGCCGGCCGGGACCTACCTTCGCCTCCCACGCGCCATCCATGGGCTTGGCCCTGAAGATGCGTTCGCGCATGTCGGCCAGATCGGGCATCACCCGCGGGTCGGTGCCGCGCGCCCGCAGCACGGCCAGGCGCAAGGCCTCGACATCACTCGCCAGACCCTCGGCCCCCTTTCCCGCTTGCGCCACGACGCGGGCCCGGCTCAGGGCCAGATGCTCCCAGGTCCAGGCTTCGGTCATCTGATAGCTTTGGAAGCTTTCGATGGCGGTCGCGACCGGCCCCTGCCGCCCCGAGGGGCGCAGCCGCATATCGACCTCGTAAAGCCGCCCCTCGGCCGTCGGGGCGGATGCGGCGGTGATCATCGCCTGCGTCAGCCGCGAATAGTAAGGCCGCGCCCCCAGCGGACGCGGCCCGTCCGAGGCGTCGGTCCCTGCCGCGTCATAGATCACGATCAAGTCCAGATCCGATCCGGCATTCAGCGTGCGCGCGCCCAGCGAACCCATGCCCAGCACCACCGCCCCCCGCCCCGGCGGCGGGCCATGCCTGCGCGCGAAATCGGCGGCGGTGACGGGAAACAGCGCGGCAATGCAGGCATCGGCGATGTCGGCATACTGGCCCGCAGCCTCGTCCGCGTCGATCAACCCGCGCAGGTGGTGGACGCCCACGCGGAAATGCCATTCATGCGCCCAGCGGCGGGCGGCATCCAGGGCTGCCTCGTATCCGCCCCGCGGCCCTGCCAGCGCCGATTGCAACAGCCGGTCCGCATCCGCGCGCAACCCCTGCGGGCCCGGCCAGGGCGAGAAGAAGCTGCCCCCCAGCACCCCATCCAGCACCGCCGGATGGCGCGTCAGATAGGCTGCCAGCCCCGGTGCGCTGCCGCAGATATCGACCAGCAGGTCGATCAGCTGCGGATTGGCCTCGAACAGCGAGAAGATCTGCACGCCGGCGGGCAGGCCGGACAGGAAGGCGTCGAATCGGTTCAGCGCCTCGGGCGGATGGCCGGTGCGGGCCATGCGCGACAGCAGTTCGGGCTCGACACGCTTGAAGATCTGCAGGGCGCGGGCGGATCGCAGGGCGGGATAGGACTGCCAGCGGTCGATGATCGCCTGCGATTCGGCCGAGATCGTCGGACGCTCGACCGCCTCGCCCGGCGCGAAGAAGGATTCGGTCAACTCGTGCACATGCTCCAGCCGCGCTTGCAGGCGGGCGGACCATGCCGTCGCATCGGCCTCGCCCATCATCGCGGCGATCAGGGATACCCCCGAGGCGTCCTTGGGCAGGCTGTGGGTCTGGGCGTCGTTGACCATCTGGATGCGATGCTCGATATCGCGATGTTCGCGGTAATGGTCGATCAACTGCCGCGCGACATCATGGGGAACCCAGCCCTTGCCGGCCAGCGCGGCCAGCCCGCCCACCGTGTCGCGCTGCCGCAGGCCGGGGTCGCGCCCGCCCGCGATCAGCTGGCGGGTCTGAGTGAAGAACTCGATCTCCCGGATGCCGCCGCGGCCCAGCTTCATGTTGTGGCCGGGGATCTCCAGCCGCCCGCCCAGCCCCTTGTGGTCGCGGATGCGCAGGCGCATGTCGTGGGCGTCCTGGATGGCGGCGAAATCGAGGTGCTTGCGCCAGACGAAGGGGCGCAAGTCGCGCAGGAAGCGTTCGCCCGCCGCGATGTCGCCCGCCGCCGCCCGCGCCTTGATGAAGGCCGCGCGTTCCCAGGTCCGCCCTTCGGCCTCGTAATAGGCAAGCGCCGCCGCGGTCGAGATGCAGACCGGCGTGACCGAAGCATCGGGGCGCAGCCGCAGGTCGGTGCGGAACACATAGCCGTGGGCCGTCACCTCGGACAGCATCGCGGCCATCTTGCGGGTGGCCCGGATCAGGGCGGCGCGGGCGTCCTGCTGGTCGCGGTCGTCATAGGCGGTTTCGTCGAACAGCACGATCAGGTCGATATCGGAGCTGTAGTTCAGTTCGCGTGCCCCGCCCTTGCCCATGGCCAGCGCGAAAATCCCCCCCGCATCGGCGCCCGTGTCGGGCAGCTTGCCGCGACGGCGCTCCTGCGCGACATGGACCCGCAGGGCCAGATCGACGGCACGGTCGGCCAAGTCGGACAGCGCGCCGGTGACCTGTTCCAGGGACCAGACGCCGCCCAGATCGGCCAGCGCCGCATGGAGGGCGACGCGCCGCTTGGCCTGCCGCAGGGCAACGGCCAGGTCCTCGGGGCCCAGGTCGTCGAAGCCCGCCGTTTCGCGGGCGACCACATTGTCGGCCTCAAGCGCGCCGGGAAGCCAGGCCGCCTCGCGCTGCAGCAGCCCCGCCAGATAGGGGCTGCAACCCGCCGCCCCGCCGATCAGGGTGGAAAGCGCGGGATCCAGCGTGGGAAACAATGACAGGACATGCCGCGCCCGGTCGGGATCGGCGGCAAGGGGGTGGCGGGTGATGCGGGCGGCGAAATCCATGCCCGGCATGGTTAGACAAAGGTCTGGCCCGGTCAACGCCCCCCTCTCCTGTGTCGGTTCAAGCTTTAATTCTTTCCCCGCTTGGCCTGCCGGCCAATCATTGTTAGGCTTTCGCGCAACTCCACATTTTGGCAGACGGATCCTTTTCAGCGCATGATCAGTTCTGGAACGACACCTCGCCACAAGGGCCGCCGTTGATGCGCCATACCCTTCCCCATGCGCCGCAGTTTTATGTCACTGCCCCGCAGCCCTGCCCCTATTTGCACGGGCGCGCGGAACGCAAGCTGTTCACGGCGCTGCATGGCGACAACGCGGCCGAGCTGAACAACGCCTTGTCCCGCCAAGGCTTCCGGCGGTCGCAGAACGTTCTGTACCGGCCCAGTTGCGAAAGCTGCGTGGCATGCATGTCGGCTCGGATAAGGGTCGCGGATTTCCGGCCCTCTCGCACGCAACGCCGGCTGATGCGCCGCAACATGGGCCTGCGGCGACTTGCCACCAGTGCCTGGGCGACCGAGGAACAGTTCGAGTTGTTCCGGCGCTATCTGGACAGCCGCCATGCCGATGGCGGGATGGCCGACATGGACATCTTCGAATTCGCCGCGATGATCGAGGAAACCCCGGTCAAGACCCGCGTCATCGAATACCGCTGCAGCGCGGACCGCCCCGAACGGCTGGCGCCCGGGGACGAGTTCCTGGCCGCCGTCTGCCTGACCGACGTGCTGGATGACGGCCTCAGCCTTGTCTACAGCTTCTACCACCCGCTCCTGCAGCCGGCGAGCCTGGGGACCTACCTGATCCTCGATCACATCGAGATCGCGCGGACCGCGAAGCTGCCCTATATCTACCTGGGCTACTGGGTGCCTGGCAGCCGCAAGATGGACTACAAGGCGCGCTTTTCGGCGCTGGAGATCTACAAGGGCGGCGTCTGGCAGAATATCGGCGACCCGCTGGACCACTCGAACGAGGCGCATCCCCTGTCGGTCGATCCGATTGTCGAACAGGTGGCAAGGATCGCCCTGCCGCAGTTTGATCGCTGAAAGCTGCGAAAGAAAATTACAAATTTTGCGTGATTGGCGTCATTTTATCCGAGCCAGCCCATTGACCCGGCCCCGCCGCCTCCATAGTTTGCGCCGACGCTGACGGGCGGGGCGCCCATGCAGGCTTGGCTGACGGAGGAAGAAGATGTCCCGAATGATGACGGGTGCGAGAATGGTGATCGAAGCGCTGCGCGATCAGGGCGTCGACACGGTATTCGGCTATCCGGGCGGGGCGGTCCTACCCATCTATGACGAGCTGTTCCAGCAGAACGACATCACCCATGTCCTGGTGCGTCACGAACAGGGCGCGGTCCATATGGCGGAAGGCTATGCGCGCTCGACCGGCAAGCCGGGGGTCGTGCTGGTCACGTCGGGACCGGGCGCGACCAACGCGGTCACCGGGCTGACCGACGCGCTGCTGGATTCGATCCCGCTGGTCGTGCTGTCGGGTCAGGTCCCGACCTTCATGATCGGCACCGACGGCTTCCAGGAAGCCGACACGGTCGGCATCACGCGGCCCTGCACCAAGCACAACTGGCTGGTCAAGGATACCGACAAGCTGGCCGAGACGATCCACAAGGCCTTCCAGGTCGCGACCTCGGGGCGTCCCGGGCCGGTCCTGGTCGATATCCCGAAGGACGTGCAATTCGCGACCGGCACCTATGTCGGTCCCAAGCAGGTCGATCCCGGCCGCTATCAGCCGGTGCGCAAGGGTGACATCAACGCCATTACCCGCCTGGTCGAGCTGATGGAGGCGGCCGAGCGCCCGATCCTTTACACCGGCGGCGGGGTCATCAACTCGGGGCCGGCCGCCAGCCAGTTGCTGCGTGAACTGGCCGATGCGACGGGCTTTCCCGTCACCTCGACCCTGATGGGCCTCGGGGCCTATCCGGCGTCCGGCAGGAACTGGCTGGGAATGCTGGGGATGCACGGGCTTTACGAGGCCAACCTGGCGATGCATGGCTGCGACCTGATGATCAACATCGGCGCGCGCTTCGACGACCGTATCACCGGGCGCACCGCGGATTTCAGCCCGAACTCGATCAAGGCCCATATCGACATCGACCCGTCCAGCATCAACAAGGTCATCCATGTCGATATCCCGATCGTCGGCGATGTCGGCCATGTGCTGGAGGATCTGCTGAAGGTCTGGAAGTCGCGGGGCCGCAAGGTCAACAGTGCTGGGCTGTCGGAATGGTGGCAGCAGATCGAAGGCTGGAAGGCCAAGAACTGCCTCGGCTATCGAAACAGCGACACGATCATCAAGCCGCAATATGCGCTGGAACGGCTGGAAGCGCTGACTAGGGGCCGCGACCGCTACATCGCGACCGAGGTCGGCCAGCATCAGATGTGGGCCGCGCAGTACCTGCATTTCGACCAGCCCAATCGCTGGATGACCTCGGGCGGGTTGGGAACGATGGGCTATGGCCTGCCGGCCAGCATCGGCGTGCAGATGGCCCACCCCGAGGCTCTGGTGATCAACATCGCGGGCGACGCCAGCTGGCTGATGAACATGCAGGAAATGGGCACGGCCGTGCAGTTCCGCCTGCCGGTCAAGCAGTTCATCCTGAACAACGAACGGCTTGGCATGGTCCGCCAGTGGCAGCAGCTTCTGCATGGCGAACGCTACAGCCAGAGCTGGTCGGACAGCCTGCCCGACTTCGTCAAGCTGGCCGAGGCATTCGGCTGCAAGGGCGCGCTGGTCAGGGATCCGAAGGATCTGGACGGCGCGATCCAGCAGATGCTGGATTACGACGGCCCCTTCATCCTGGATGTTCTGGTCGAGAAGCACGAGAACTGCTTCCCGATGATTCCCTCGGGCAAGCCGCATAACGAGATGCTGCTGGGCGAGGCCGCGACCTTCGGCGTGATCGAATCGGAAGGCGCGGTGCTGGTCTGACCTGCCTGCCGGAGCCTGCCGACGGGGCGGCAGGCCCTCGCCGCCGGAAAAGGTCCATTGGCCTTTACCGGGGCGCGGCTCACCCCCGGGATATTCATGCCAGATGAAGGCAGAACGATGAATGCTTTGAACATCCAGAAGGGCGCATCCAGCCATTCGGCCTATGACCTGCGCGACCCGAACGCCCAGAACGAGGAAAGCCATACCCTGGCCGTGCTGGTCGAGAACGAGCCGGGCGTGCTTGCCCGCGTGATCGGGCTGTTTTCGGGGCGCGGCTACAACATCGACAGCCTGACCGTGGCCGAGGTCGATCACACCGGCCATCGGTCGCGCATCACCCTGGTCACGCGCGGAACGCCCTCCGTCATCGCGCAGGTCAAGACGCAGTTGGGCCGGATCGTCCCGGTCCACGAGGTTCACGACCTGACGGTCGAGGGTCCGGCGGTGGAACGCGAACTGGGCCTGTTCAAGGTGCGCGGCCAAGGCGAGAAGCGCGTCGAAGCGCTGCGCATTGCCGAGATCTTCCGCGCCAATGTGGTCGATTCGACGCTGGAAAGCTTTGTCTTCGAACTGGTCGGCACACCGACCAAGCTGGACGCCTTTGCCGACCTGATGCGCCCCCTGGGGCTCAGCGATCTGGCCCGCACCGGCGTCGCAGCCCTGTCGCGCGGGATCTGACCTGCGTCAGCTTGCGGCGGCCGTCCTCAGTTCAGGAGCACCCGCAAGCTGGTCCTTCACCTCGGGGTGAGGGGTCGAGGCGACGATGCGAAGATGCGGCTCGGCCGGTGGCACGCTGGCACGCAGCAGGTCGGGAAGATGGGCGTATTCCTGTTCCGACAGCAGGGTGACGCGACGGGCGTTGCGCAGCGTGCCGACAACATCGCTTTCCAGTTCCACAAGATCACCCGGTTGAGGCCAATAGGCCGATCCGGCAAGATTCTCGCGACCCTGCAGATAGGCCAAGGCTGCCTGATCCTCGCACCAGATCACCGCCTTTTCCTTTTCCACGCTACTCCACACAACCACGCCGATCATTCCGCAACTCCAAACGGACGCCCCCCGGCATCGCGCACCACGTCAAAGCCACAATGCAATTTATGTACAAGGTAATAGCTACAAAAACAGATTTGCGCCAATAGGCTAGTGTTTTTTCCACGGTCTAGGACAGACTGCGACATTTGGTTCCAGCAGTCACCAAAAAATTGCGCAACTTGCTGTTCGAAAGAAATATTTTTTAACCAATATGGATTACGCAAGCAGAAGCCCCGGTTTTCGAGGCTCGATCACGAGCAAAATCGTGATATTTTTGTCCCAGGTATAACCTTCTTGCGCCTAGCGGACGCGCCCGCTGACCACGTCATCGACCGCGCGACGAACCTGATCCAGACGCGCCGCGCGTGACGGATGGGTGCCCAGGACGTGATCGCCCGGATCGGGGATGCGCTCGAAGAATCGCGAGCCGTTGATCGGATCGAAGCCCGCATTCATCGTCATGATCGCGCCCAGGTAATCGGCCTGGAGTTCCCAGTCCCGCGAATAATAGCGCGACCCGACCTGGGCGCCGATGCGTTGCGCAGTCTCGATCGCGTCCTGGTCATTGCCGTAAACCGACGCGATGCTGCCCAGGATCACTGCCCCAGCCGTCGCCGCGCCCGCCTTGCGGTCGAGGTGGTTCAGGACATGGTGGCTGGCCTCGTGGCCCACGACAAAGGCGATCTCGTCACCGTTGCGGGCCAGCGCAATCAGCGACAGGGTGAAGCCGATGATCGGGCGGCCCGTCGCGTCGATGGTCTGGAAGGCGTTCGGTTCCTGCCCCGGTCGGTCGTCCACGACGAACTGGAAGTCGCAGTTGATGGGCTGCGTTCGGCGCTGCAGGCATTCGCGTTCGACCGCTGGCTCCATCCGGCGCATGACGGTCACGAACATGCGGGCGGTCGATTGCGGGCTGCCGTCATTGGTCAGGACGGGCGCGGGTTCCGGCGCGGCATAGGGGCCGGTCGGCGAGGGTAAGGGCGCCTGCTCCATCGGCATGGGCGCGCAGGCCGCCATGCCCAGAAGCCCCGCACCCAGTATCGCCGCGACCTGCTTCATTATCCCGCCTCTTGTCCCGGTGCCGCATCTTGGACGTGATGCGGTCGTTTCCTTTGCTGACGCCGATCTTATCCTGTCAACAAAAGCGGCGCAAACCCTGCCCGCTTGCCCAAGGGCCCACATCACGCGAATGTCGGCTGGAAACAAGGGAGTTTAGCGATGTTCACCATCGAGCACGATTTCGACGCCACCGTCATCACCCTGATCGACGAGGTCGAGCCCGAAACCGGCCCCCTGAACGAGGATGTCGTGATCCTGTCCTTCGACGACCGCGTGGTGATCGAGCAGGTCGGGCCGGATGACGAGGTGATGCGCATCACCCTCTCAATGCACCAACTGACCGAATTGCGGCTGGCGCTGAACCTGCCCGAAGGCAACTACCGGATCGAGCGCGGCTAGGCGCTTGCTTGCGCGGGACGCCGGTTTGGGAAAGAACGGGCGCGGAAGGAGACTGCCATGACCTATCGCAACGACGCCGCGCTGGACTTCCTGTCGACCCGCCGGTCGCATCCCCCGAAGATGCTGCGCGAACCCGCCCCCGACCGGGCCGAGATCCTGCGCCTGCTGACCATCGCCGCGCGCAGCCCCGATCACGGCAAGCTGGAGCCCTGGCGATTCGTGGTGCTGGAACGGGCGGCGCTTGACCGGCTGGCGCCGATCCTGCGCGACCAGGTGCTGGCCGCGGGCCAGGATCAGGCGGCGGCGGACAAGGCGGCCTCGGCCTTCGCCTCGCCCGTGATCGTGGCGGTCGTATCGGCGCCGGTTGCCAGCGACAAGGTGCCTGGCTGGGAACAGTTCCTTTCGGCGGGCGCGGTCTGCCTGGGGCTGGTGAATGCGGCGCTGGCCTCGGGTTGGGGCGCGGCCTGGCTGACGGGGCCCGCGGTGCTGGACGAGACCTTCGGGCGCACCCACCTGGGCCTGTCGGAAAACGAGCGCATCGTCGGGCTTGTCCACCTGGGCAGCCGGGGCGAGACGCCGCCCGAACGCCCGCGCCCCGATGTCGCGTCCAAGACAAGCTGGCTGGAATGATCGTTCTTCGCGCCCTCAGCCTGGGCTGGCTGGACCTGCTGCGCCCGCGCATCCTGCGGCTGGCGCTGATGGGCGTCGGACTGACAATCCTGCTGTTCGTCCTGCTGCAATCGGCGCTGTTCTGGGCGGTCCGCAGCTTCGTTCCGGGCGACCTCTCGTTGCCCTGGATTGGCACGCTGGACGTGGGATCGGCGCTGTCCTGGGGATCGCTGGCGCTGTTCCCGCTGATGGGCTTCTTCCTGATGGCGCCCGTGGCTGCCGGCTTTGCCGGGCTGTTCGCCGAACATGTCGCCGACGCGGTCGAGGAGATCCATTATCCCGCCCGGCGCGGCACATCGCTGGATTTCCTGGACGGGCTGCTGGAATCGCTTGCCGTCGTGCTGGCCGTCCTGGCCGTGGCCGTGCTGTCACTGGTGCTGACGCCCTTCCTGGGCCCCTTGGCGCCGGTGCTGTTGTTCGGGGCGAACGGCTGGCTGCTGGGGCGGGAGTTCTTCCAGATGGCCGCGCGCCGTCACCTGGACGAACCGCAGGCCACCGCCCTGCGCAAGGCGAACGGCGCCCGCGTGACGCTGGCCGGCGTTCTGGTCGCGATCGCCCTGGTCATCCCCTTCGTGAACATCGCCGTGCCGCTGTTGTCGGCAGCGGCCTTCACGCATCTGTTCCACCTGATCAGCGGATCAGCCGGTCAAGGTTCGCGATATCCTCGCGGGTGACGAAGCCGCCCAGGATGACAAAGGCGATGACCGCCCAGATTACCGCGGCGATGGCCGTGGCCCAGATCAGCTTGCGCTTCAACTGCAGGTCGGCGGGGGCGCCCGCGGGGGTGCCCGGCACGATCTCGCCCGCGTCCTGCTGGCTGCGCTGGCCGATCATCACCACGACGAACAGGGTCAGGAACCACAGGACGGCGTAAAGGACGATTCCTCCGGTCAGATTCATCAGACCTGCTCCAGTTCGATCAGGCAGCCGTTGAAATCCTTGGGATGGAGAAACAGCACCGGCTTGCCATGCGCGCCAATCCTGGGCTCGCCGTTGCCCAGGACGCGCGCGCCCTCGGCCTTCAGCCGGTCGCGGGCGGCCAGGATATCCTCGACCTCGAAGCACATGTGATGGATCCCGCCTGACGGGTTCTTGTCCAGGAACCCCTTGATGGGGCTGTCATCGCCCAAGGGATAAAGCAGTTCGATCTTGGTGTTCGGCAGCTCGATGAAGACCACCGTGACCCCGTGGTCGGGCTCGTCCTGGGGCGCACCCACCCTGGCGCCAAGCGTATTGGCATATTGGGCCGAGGCCGCGGCAAGGTCGGGAACCGCGATGGCGACGTGGTTGAGTCGTCCGATCATCATTTCCTCCGTTTTCCGCGCTTCTAGGGCCTTCGCACGCCCGGCGAAAGGAAAACCCGGCGGCGTTAACCGCTTCTTAGCGAATCGGCCGCTAACTGGAATGGCGACATCGGTAGGGACAACTGACATGCAGAACGACATTGCGTCCGACGTGGTCGAAGCTTTGCCCATGTGGCGGGCCTCGTCGCCGAACCGCCCGCTGGCCGGGCTGACGGTCCTGGTGGTGGAAGATTCGCGCTTCGCGAGCGAGGCCGTGCGGCTGTTGTGCCTGCGGTCGGGCGCGCGGATTCGGCGCGCCGATTGCCTGCGCTCCGCCGCGCGGCACCTGCAGACCTATCGCCCGGCGGTGGTCATCGTGGACCTGGGGCTGCCTGATGGCGACGGCGCCGGGCTGATCCGCCAGATCGCCACGACGGAACCGCGCGTGCCGGTGCTGCTGGGCATCTCGGGCGATCCCGGGCTGGCGGATGTGGCGCTGTCTGCGGGGGCCGATGGCTTCCTGGCCAAGCCGATCGAAAGCCTGGCCTTGTTCCAGCAGACGATCCTCTCGGCCCTGCCGGTCGAGGCGCGGGGCCGCGGCCTGCGCATCCTGCCCGATGAGGTGATCCAGCCCGATCCTTCGGGGCTGCGCGACGACCTGGCCCATGTGGCCGAGATCCTGGCCAGCGCCCAGGATACGACGGCGGTCGATTACATCGCGCATTTCCTGGCAGGCATTGCCCGCTCGGCCCATGATCCGGTGCTGGAGGCCGCGGCCACTGCCCTTCAACGCGACCGCGATGCGGGCCATGCCCTGGCAAGCGATCTGGCGCGGATCAGCGGGCTGGTGCAGGAGCGCCTGGCCAAGGTGGCAAGCCTCTAGCCGCCGCCGCGCCCCGGCAGGGCCTTGCAGGTCAGGTCGGACAGGCTGCTGCGCTGCCGGCCGCCGGCATCGAAATTCGCATCGTCCAGCCAAGCGGCATAGGCGGGCGCCAGCGCCCGCCAATCATTGTCGATGATCGAGAACCAAGCCGTATCGCGGTTCTGCCCCTTGACGATCATGTGGTTGCGGAAGGTCCCCTCATAGGTGAACCCCAACCGAAGCGCCGCCCGGCGGGAGGGACCATTCAGGGCATTGCATTTCCACTCGACCCGCCGATAGCCGTGCTCAAAGGCCCAGGAAATCATCGCCATCAGCGCGGCACTCGCGGTCCGGCTCCGCTGCAGGGACGGCGTCAGCATGATATGCCCGATCTCGATCACGCCATTGGCCGTGTCGATCCGCAGGAAGGATGCATGGCCGGCCGCTTGCCTTGTTTGCGGGTCCAGGATTGCGAGGAAGACCGGATCCGACGAAGCCTCAGCCTGCGCGACCCATGCGTGGTGTTCGCTGCGGGACTGGAAAGGGCCATAGGGCAGCCAGGTCCACAGCCCGTCATGGCCCGCCTGCGTGTCGAACAGGTCGGCGGCGTGCCGATCAGCCGACACGGGCTGCAGGATGTCGCTGCGGATCGGCTGCGCCGCCGGGCTTGGCGGCGGCACGAAATCCGACAAGGGCGCGTCGGTCCCGATGGGGCTGGCAGTCGTCATTCCGCACCTGTTCTTCGAGCATCACGCCAGAATGCGCGGATTCTCTCCCATGTCGAGGCCAGGGAACACGCTGCGCTCCAGGACATCGGGCGGAATGTCGAACAGGTCGCGCAGCGCCCAGGCGGCATGGGCGCGGATGTCGCGCAGGGGCATCAGGTCGCGCCCGGCGTAAAGCTCTCCCTCGCCCAAGCCCGGCCAGCCGCCAATGGCGCGCCCGCCCCGGATATTGCCGCCCGCGACCAGCATCGCGCCCCCCGTGCCGTGATCCGTCCCGCCGGTCCCGTTCTCTCGCACGGTGCGGCCGAATTCGGTCATCGCCAGCACCGTTGTCCGCGACCAGTTCGCACCCAGGTCGCCGCGCAGGGTCAGGATGGCGGCGCTCAGGCGCTGCAGCGCGCGGTCGATGATCTGGGGCTGGCGCGCATGGCTGTCCCAGCCCGAGATCGAGAAGGTGGCGATCCGCGTCTCGCCGTTCAGGCGACCGGCGGCAAACCGCGCCAGGGCCTGCGCCTCGCGGGTTGGGCCGGCCTCGGTCTCGATCTTGTCCAGGCCCTCGTTGATGATCTCGATCGCCTGCTCGCCCGCGGGGCGGAACAGCGGATCGTCATGCCAGACGTGGGTCAGCAGCCGCTGACCCTGCGCGGAAAGACGAAAGCGCGTCTGCGGCGCCCAGCTTTTGGCGGGCGCCGCCCCGTCCAGGATGCGCATGTCGTCAAGGCCCACCGAATAGGCGGTTTCCGACTGCACGCCCGGCATGCCCTGCAACAAGCGGTTCAACCAGCCGTCGCGCTGCCGCTTCGCCTCAAGATCGGTGCCTGTCCCCGCTTCCAGCATGTCCTGGCCGTCGAAATGGCTGCGCTTGTCGCGATAGGGGGTGGACACGGCAGGGGCAAAGGCCAACTCGCCCGCGCGCCAGAGGGGCATCAGGCCCGCCAGAGAGGGATGGAGCGCGAAAAAGCCGTCCAGGTCATGCGCGCCCACATCGGGTCCCGCCGACAGCGTCTTGCGCAGCTTTCGCAGGGCCGGGTCGCCATAGGGTTGGAACACGTCCAAGCCGTCCATCGCGCCCCGCAGGATGATGACGACCAGGCGGTTTTCACCCGGCGCCGTCGCAAAGGCGATCGAGGACAGCATTGGATGCGCGGCGGCCGAACAACCGATCAGGGCGCTGGATTTCAGGAACAGGCGACGGGACAGCATCGTGTCATCTCCGGTTGAAATCGGGCGAGGCAAGGATCACGGCCATTCCCTCGGTCGGACTTTCGGCCTTGGGCACCGCCCAGCGAAGCGCCTCGGAGGCGCTGTCGCCAAGGGCGGCCTGCAGGAAGGCGCGCGGGTCGGGCAGATCCGGCCGCAGCTTCGGCAGCATCCGCATGGCCCAGTCGATTCGGCCTGCCAGACCCTGGGCCGTGGTCCAGGCCCCCGCATCCTCGGGCCAGCCGTCGGGCCCGCGCGGCAGGCCCCATTGCTGGCCCATGACGAACATGCCGTTCATCAGCAGCCTCTGGAAATCGGGCTGCTCCAGGGCCATGACGTCCTGGTGGCCAAAGCCGCAGCCCCGCAGCGCCGCCACGACATAGTCGAAAGGCTGGCGCACCTTCTGGCGGAAGCAGTCGCGCAGTTCCGGGGCCTCGGCCAGCACCAGATACAGTGTCGGCAGGTCGCCGCCGCTGCCCTGAAAGGCCCGAGCCAGCCGCTGGACCAGCGCATCGGGGGGCGTGTCGGACACGAAATGCACCGCCAGCTTGCGCGCGATATGGCGGGCAGTCGCCTCGTGGGCGGCCAGATCCCCGATCACGGCGCGGGTCGCGCCCAGGTCCCTGCCCCGCTGATAGGTCTTGCCCAGCACCGTGAACGGCCCCGGCTCGGCCCGGTTCGGTGCGAAGATGCCGACCGCGTCGTGGTTGGGCCGGAAGGTCAGCCCCGTCAGCAGCAGCGCCAGTTGCCGCACGTCGCGCTGCGCATAGCCGGAGCCTGCGCCCAGGCTGTGCAGCTCGATCATCTCGCGGGCAAGGTTCTCGTTCACGCCCACCTTGCCGGGCCTGCGCCGCCCGGCAGGAGAGTTCGGTCCGGCCGAGGTGATCTGGTCCAGATACATGATCATCCGGGGATGCGTTTCGGCCGCGAACATCAGGTCCGCGAACCGGCCCATCAGATGCGGGCGGATCGCCTCGTCCACGAAGGCCGCGCTGGCCACCATGTTGAACGGGCCGTCGCTGGTCACGGTGAAATGGTCGGCCCAGAACTGGACCAGGCGTTCGCCAAAGCCCCCGGCATCGCCCACCGCACGCCCCACGCGGATCTGCGCCGCCCGGACGCCCAGGCTGTGGGCCTTGTCGCGCATGGCCTTGATCTGGGCCTCGTTGGCCTGCGGGTTCCTGGCGCTCAGTTCCGAAAAGCGCGACCGAAGGGGCAGATGGTCGCGAGCCATCGAAAAGGCGTCCGCGTCTGGCGCGGCGTCATGGACAGATTCCACAAGCGCGGCCGGGCCGGCGAGCGGCGGTGACAGGGGCGACAGGCCATAGCCCAGCCTGATCGCCGCAAGTTCGGGATATGCCAGCATTCGCGCCCCCTTGCCGTGTGAATTTCCTGCACAAAGCTAGGCACGGGGGGCGGGAATGTCAGATCACTCTTTCGGCAGGACGCGCAGGCGCAACTCGCGCAACTGTTCGTTGGCGGGCTCCGAAGGGGCGCCCATCATCAGGTCCTCGGCCCGCTGGTTCATCGGGAACATGATGACCTGGCGGATGTTCACCTCGTCCGCCAGCAGCATCACGATCCGGTCGATGCCGGCCGCGCAGCCCCCGTGGGGCGGCGCGCCATAGCGGAAGGCCTTGACCATGCCGCCGAAGCGCTTTTCGACCTCGTCATGGCCATAGCCGGCCAGTTCAAAGGCCTTGAACATGATGTCGGGCTTGTGGTTGCGGATCGCGCCGCTGATCAGCTCGTAACCGTTGCAGGCGAGGTCGTACTGGTAGCCCTTGACCGCCAGGGGATCGCCGTTCAGCGCGTCCAGCCCGCCCTGCGGCATCGAGAACGGGTTGTGGCTGAAGTCGATCCGGCCTTCGTCGTTTTTCTCGTACATCGGGAAATCGACGATCCAGGCGAACTTGAACTGGTTTTCCTGGGTCAGGCCAAGCTCGCGCCCGATCTCGTTGCGGGCGCGGCCCGCGACGGCCTCGAACTGCTCGGGGCGGCCGCCAAGGAAGAAGACGGCGTCGCCCTCGCCCAGGCCAAGCTGGGTGCGGATCGCCTCGGTGGGCTCGTGGCCAAGCGCCTTGGCGATCGGGCCCGCGGCCTCGGTCGAGCCATCCTCGGCCTTGCGCCAGAAGATGTAGCCCATGCCCGGCAGGCCCTCGCGCTGCGCGAAGGCGTTCATGCGGTCGGCAAACTTGCGGCTGCCGCCGGTCGGCGCGGGAATGGCGCGGACTTCGGTGCCTTCCTGCTCCAGGAGCTTGGCGAAGATGCCGAAGCCCGAGCCGCGGAAGTGGTCGGAAACCACCTGCATCTCGATGGGGTTGCGCAGGTCGGGCTTGTCGCTGCCATATTTCAGCAGCGCCTCGGCATAGGGGATGCGCGGCCAGTCGGCATCGACCGGGCGGCCGTTGCCGAATTCCTCGAACAGGCCCTGGATGACCGGCTGGATCGCCGCGAAGACATCCTCCTGATCGACAAACGACATCTCCAGGTCCAGCTGGTAGAAGTCCGTCGGGCTGCGGTCGGCGCGGGGATCCTCGTCGCGGAAGCAGGGGGCGATCTGGAAATACTTGTCGAAGCCCGCGACCATGATCAGCTGCTTGAACTGCTGGGGGGCTTGCGGCAGCGCATAGAACTTGCCCGGATGCAGCCGTGAGGGCACCAGGAAGTCCCGCGCGCCTTCGGGGGAGGACGCCGTGATGATCGGCGTCTGGAATTCGGTGAAACCCTGGTCCCACATGCGGTTGCGGATCGACCGGATCACCTGCGACCGCAGCATGATGTTGTTGTGCAGCGACTCGCGGCGCAGATCCAGGAAGCGATAGGCGAGACGCGTTTCCTCGGGATATTCCTGATCGCCGAAGACCGGCAGGGGCAGCTCGTCTGACGCGCCAAGCACCTCCAGGTCGGTCGCATAGACCTCGATCTCTCCGGTGGGCAGCTTGGCGTTGACCAGGGACGCATCGCGCAGCTTCACGCGGCCATCGATGCGGATCACGGTTTCCGCGCGCAGCTTGTCCATGGCGGCAAAGGCCGGGCTATCGCTGTCGGCCAGCACCTGCGTCATGCCGTAGTGGTCGCGCAAGTCCACGAACAGAACGCCGCCATGGTCGCGGACCCGGTGGACCCAGCCTGACAGGCGGATGGTTTCCCCGGCATGTGCGGCAGTCAGATCGCCGCAGGTATGGCTGCGATAGGCGTGCATGGTCGTTCCCCGAATAATCCGCCCCGCATCAAGCGCGGCGGGGGCGGGAAGTCAACCGGTCAGAACGGGCGCACCACGTTGCCGGTATAGAAATAGGCGCCCATGCCGACGGTAAACAGGATGTTCCCGGCAACCGCGTGCAGCATCCAGGCGGCGGGAAATCCGTGGCGCAGATAGGCGCGGGCAAAGATCCAGCCGCCCACGAAGGTCATGACCGCCACGACCGAGGACCAGTACATCAGGTGCGCGAAGGAAAAGATCGCGGCGTTGATGGCGATGGCGCCCTGCCCCGAAGGCAGCAGCGACGCATAGCGGTGAAAGAACAGCGGCCGGAAGATCAGCTCCTGCGGCAGGGCGGACAGGATCGGATAGAACACCCAGATCAGCGGCAGCATCCCCGACCGCAGCATGGCGAACAGCCGTTCGGGATAGGTGACATACAGGATCGCCGTCCCGGCCAGCAGGGTCGCGAAAGACAGGCCCAGGACCTCCAGCCAGGGCATCCTTGTCCACCCCCGGACCAGTGTCCGCCAGTAAAACCGCCGGTGCGCCACAACAGCAGCAGGCCCGCGACGGAAAAGACCGCCAGAGCCGCAAACAGGTGGCGGCCCGGCATGAACAGCGCAATCGCCAGCGGCGCCCCGATATAAAGCGCCGCGAACTCGACCCCCAGCCAGAACCGGGGTCTTACCGTGTCAGTCGGGCTTGCAACCATCGCACCCAGTCCGCGCGGCTTCCGGCGAAGGCGTTCAGGTCGGTATTGCCCCGAATGCCCGGAACGATGCCGGTCCCGGTATATTGCCAGAAGGCCCAACGCTGCCCGGGATAGGGAACGCTGGGGTGATTGGCGACGGAGCGCAGCCAGAATTCCGCCCGCATGTCGCCCAGGCGGTTGTCACGGTAGAAATCGACGGTCGTATAGATGATCGGCCGCTGACCGTAATGACGCCCGACGATCTCCATGAAGATCGCGGCTTCGCGCTTGATCTCATAGGATGGGGGACGGCGCGGGCAGGTCTTGGAATGGGTCCATTCCAGGTCGATCACCGGCGGCAGCGACCCGATTTCCCGCGGCACCTGCTGGATGAACCAGCGCGCCTGTTCAGCGCCCGTGCGGCAGAAATAGAAATAGTGATAGGCCCCGCGCGGAATGCGGGCCGCCGCGGCCTCGCGCCAATAGCGGTGGAAGCTGGGGTCGTAGTGATCGCCCCCTTCGGTCGCCTTGATGAAGGCAAAGCTGATGCCGGCGCTGCGCACGCGGTTCCAGTCGATATCTCCCTGCCAGCGCGACACGTCGATGCCGTGGACCGCATGGCCATAGGGGCCGCGCCCCCCCCAGTCATGCGGCGCCGAATCGCCCAGTTGCGGGTTCGCCCCCGGGCCCGGCGCCTGACGATAGCCGCCCCGTTCAGGGGTGCGCGCGCAGGCAACGGCCAATACCAACATCAAACCAAGCAATAGCTTAGGAAAAAGTCTCATCCTGCCCTCGTGGCGTCCTGAACCGGATCTTGTTCTGACAGGCTTATCGCAAAGCCGTGAGACAAAGTCACCGGTTCGTGACGGTCACGAGTGCGTCAGTCAGTTCGCCTCCTGACCGGCGGGCGGGGCGTCCTGGGTGGCGGGAGGAGCGCTCTCGGTCGCGGGGGCAGCCTCGGTGCCGCGGACCTCTCCCTCCTCCATCTGCGGGGTGCCCTCGGGCGAGACCAGTGGGGGCGCGGTGCCGTCGGTGCCTTCCGCATTGGTGATGGGCGCGTCGGCGGGCGGAGGCGTCGTCGCGATCCCTTCGTTCTGCTCCTCCGCTCCGGGGCGGAACACAAGGAAGGCCACGAAAGCCGCGATCAGGACAATGGCAAGAGCGGTCAGCGCGGGCACATGGCGCCGCGCCGAACGCTGCGGGTTATTGTCGTTATGGGACATGGGGTTTCTCCGGTAAGCTTAGCAAGCCAACTGCCGAAGATTGGCCTAGTTCCTGTCCGGCACCAGCTTTCCCGGGTTCAGGATGTCATTGGGATCCAGCGCCGCCTTGATCTGGCCCATCAGTTGCCATCCCTCGCCGTGCTGGGCCGCCATCAGGCCGCGCTTGCCGATGCCGATGCCATGCTCGCCGGTGATCGTTCCGCCCACGGCCAGCGCGCGCTCGGCCATGCGGGTGGCGACGCGCTTGGCCGCCGCGATCTCGTCCGTGCTGGCCGGATCGACCAGCAGCAGCGAATGGAAGTTGCCGTCGCCCACATGGCCCAGGATGGGACCGATCAGCCCTTCCGCCGCAATGTCCTCGGCCGCGGCGTGAACGGCGGCAGGCAGATGCGACATCGGCACGCAGACATCGGTGATCAGCCCCGCGGCACCGGGCCGCAGCGCCAGGCAGGCGTGATAGGCGCCATGCCGCATCCGCCATAGCCGGGCGCGATCCTCGGCGGTGGTGGCCCAGTCGAAACCCTGGGCGCCGAACTCGGCCGCGATCTCGCCGAAGCGGGCGGCATCCTCCCGCACGGCGCCGAGGCTGCCGTGGAACTCGATCATCAGGTGCGGCTGTTCGGGCATGGCGCTGCCGGAATGGAGGTTGAAGGCCCGCGCGGATGCCGCATCGACGAATTCGATCCGCGCCATGGGAATGCCCGACTGGATCGTGGCGCTGACGCATTCGACGGCGCTGTCCAGGCTATCAAAGGCACAGACGGCGGCCGCCACCTCTTCGGGCTGGCCATGCAGGCGCAGGGTCAGTTCGGTGATGACGCCCAGCGTGCCCTCGGCTCCGACGAACAGCCCGGTCAGGTCGTAGCCGGCGCTGGATTTCGCCGCCCGGGTGCCCGTGCGGATGATCCGCCCGTCGGCCAGAACCACCTGCAAGGCCAGCACATTGTCGCGCATCGTGCCATACCTGACGGCGGTCGTCCCGCTGGCCCGCGTCGAGGCCATCCCGCCAAGCGAGGCATTGGCCCCCGGATCGACCGGAAAGAACAGCCCCGTCGCGCGCAGCTCCGTGTTCAGCGCCTCTCGCGTGACGCCCGGCTGGACAGAGGCCTGCATGTCCTCGGCCCGGATCTCGACCACCTTGTCCATCCGCGACAGGTCAAGGGAAAGGCCGCCGCGAACCGGCAGCGCGTGCCCCTCCAGCGAGGTGCCGGTTCCCCAAGGGATCACCGGCACGCGGGCCTCGTTGCAGGCCGACAGGATCGCGGCCACCTCCTCGGCGCTGTCGGGCCAGGCGACCGCGTCGGGCGGGGCCGAGCGGTGAAAGCTTTCCGACTGCGCATGGTGGTTGCGGTCCGCTTCAGTCTCGGACAGGCGTGTTCCCAGGATGCCACGCAGGCGGTCGGAAAGGTCGGTGGGCAGGCTCATGATCGTTCCCTTGCTTGTTACGGGCAGGTTAGCCTGGGGATGAACCATGGCAAAGTTCGTTGCGTTCTGTCATCTACGGTTCACGAAAATGCCATAACGTCGCCAAGATCGCCGCCAGACTTCTTTGGACTGCCCAGGATACCCGATGGACACCACCCGGATCTCGCCGCTGTACCGAACCGCACCCCGTGGCACAGGTCGCGCCTTGCCCGATGGCCTGCAGGCTGAAACCTCAGCCAAATCCGACCATGCCTATGTCACGCTGGTCACCAATCCCGACTACCTGCCGGGGACCGAGGCCCTGCTGCGTTCGCTGAAGCTGACGGGAACGCGCGCCGACCTGGTGGTCATGCATCGCGGGCTTGGCCCCGCCCATCTGGCGCGGCTGCGCGTCCATGGCGCCCGGCTGATCGCGGCCGACCTGCTGCCCACCAGCGAAACCTTCGACCGCACCCATGCCCGCGACGCGCTGCACGCCCGCGCGGCCTTCACCCGCGGCGGCAAGCCCGACTTCCACACGCCCCTGGACAATTTCGTCAAGCTGCGGCTGTGGCAGCTGGATTACGACCGCTGCGTCTTCATCGACGCCGATGCGGTCGTGCTGCGCTCGGTCGAAAAGCTGTTCGAACTGCCGGAATTCTGCGCCGCGCCCAATGTCTATGATGGGCTGGACGGCTTCCACCGCATGAACTCGGGCGTGTTCACCGCGCGTCCCGACATCCGCACCTTCAAGGCGATGATGACGCACCTGGACCGGCCGGGCGTCTTCTGGCGGCGGACCGACCAGACCTTCCTGCAGGACTATTTCCCCGACTGGCACGGGCTGTCGATCCATCACAACATGCTGCAGTACGTCTGGATCAACATGCCGGAACTGTGGAGCTGGGAGGACATCCGCATCCTGCATTTCCAGTATGAAAAGCCCTGGCAGGATCATGACAAGGCCCATCTGCTGCGCCCGCTGATCGATCTGTGGCGCGCCATCGCGGAAGGCCAGCCGGTCCCCGACCTCGCAGCCCAGGCTTGCCCGGCCGCCTGATGCGCATCGCCCTGACAGGCGCATCGGGCATCGTCGGCAGCTTCGTGCTGCGGGCCGCGCAAGCCGCGGGCCACCAGGTGACCCGCCTCGATCGCGGCACGGGCTTTCGCCTGGGCGATGCCCCCGACCTGTCCGGCCATGACGCGCTGATCCACTGCGCCTTTGCCCATGCCCCCGGCCGCTATCGCGGGGGAGAGGGCGACGATCCGGACGGCTTCCTGCGCCTGAACGGCGACGGCACCCGGCGGCTCTTCGATGCCGCGTTGCGCGACGGGGTGGGCGGGATCGTCTTCCTGTCCTCTCGCGCGGTCCATGACGGCTATCCGCCCGGAACCGTCTTGCCGGACGACCTGCCTGCCCGGCCCGCCAACCTTTACAGCCGGGTCAAGGCCGACGCCGAGGCCTATCTTGCAGGCCTGCCTGTCAAAGGCACCGCGATCCGCGCAACAGGGGTCTATGGCTTGCCCGACAAATGGCACGACCTGTTCGGCGATTACCTGGCGGGCCGCCCCATCCCGCCCCGCATCGCGACCGAGGTTCATGGCGACGACCTGGCCGCCGCGATCCTGCTGCTGCTGTCCCAGCCAGACCCGCCCCCGCAGGTGAACTGCAGCGATCTGGTTTTGGATCGCCACGACCTGCTGGCAGCGGTCCAGGCCCTGACAGGCAGCCCGCACCCCCTGCCCCTTCGCGCCAACCCGGCACCCCTGCGCGTCCAGGACTGCGCCCGACTGCACGCGATGGGCTGGCATCCCGGCGGCATGGCAAGACTGCGCGCCACCCTGCCCTTGTTGCTTTCTTCTTCAGAAAAATATCCTCGGGGGTAGGACGCCCCTGGGCGTCCGCAGGGGGTCCGAGGACCCCCTGCCACCGCGGGACGCATCAGGCGCGGCGGGCCGCCATGCCCATGGCGCGCGCGCGCTTCCGCGGGTCGGCGTCGAACAGCGCCGCCAACTGCTCGGTAATCGCGCCAGCAAGCTGATCGGCATCCGTGATCGTCACCGCGCGTTCGTAGTACCGCGTCACGTCATGGCCGATGCCGATCGCCAGCAGTTCAACCATGCGCTTCTTTTCCACCATGGCGATCACGTCGCGCAGGTGCTTTTCCAGATAGTTCGCCGGATTGACCGACAGGGTCGAATCATCGACAGGCGCGCCATCGGAAATCACCATCAGGATCTTGCGCGCCTCGGACCGCCTGACCAGCCGCTTGTGCGCCCATTCCAGCGCCTCGCCATCGATGTTTTCCTTGAGCAAGCCTTCCTTCATCATCAGCCCAAGGTTCGGCCGCACCCGCCGCCAGGGCGCATCGGCCCCCTTGTAGATGATGTGGCGCAGGTCGTTCAGGCGCCCCGGCTGCGCGGGACGGCCCGCCTGCAACCAGGCCTCGCGCGACTGGCCGCCCTTCCAGGCGCGCGTGGTAAAGCCAAGGATCTCGACCTTGACGCTGCAGCGCTCCAGCGTCCGGGCCAGTACATCCGCGCAGATCGCCGCGATCGAGATCGGGCGGCCGCGCATCGACCCCGAATTGTCGATCAGCAGCGTCACCACGGTGTCGCGGAACTCGGTGTCCTTCTCGACCTTGAAGGACAAGGGCGTGGTCGGGTTCGCCACCACGCGCGCCAGGCGGCCCGCGTCCAGCACGCCTTCCTCCTTGTCGAACTCCCAGCTGCGGTTCTGCTGGGCCTGCAAGCGTCGCTGCAACTTGTTGGCCAGGCGCGACACCGCCCCGCGCAGGGGTTCCAGCTGCTTGTCCAGATAGGCCCGCAGCCGCTCCAGCTCGGCCGGATCAGCCAGATCCTCGGCGCGAATCTCCTCGTCCCATTGCTGGCTGAAGACCTTGTAATCCGCGCTGGCCTCGCTGACCGGAGGCGGCATGTCGGGCGGCGTGTCCGATTCAGGCATCTCGGCCTCGTCGGTCAGCTGCTCGTCGGACTGGTCGTCCATGCTGACCTGGGCCTGCCGTTCGTCCTGCTGCTGTTCCTGCGAGCGTTCCGGCGATGCCTCGGCATCCTCGCTGTCGTCCTGGTCGCGGGACTGGTTGTCGCCCGCTTCCTCGTCTTGCTCGGCGTTCTCCTCGGCCTCGTCCTCCTCGGGCTGGTCGGGGTCGTCGCCAAGCTGGTCCGCATAGCCCAGGTCGCTGATCACCTGCCGCGACAGGCGCGCGAAGGCCGCCTGGTCGGCCAGCACCTCGTTCACATGGGACAGCGACCCGCCCGCCTGCTGTTCCACAAAGGGCCGCCACAGGTCGGCGACATGCTGGGCGCCGGCGGGCAGCGCGCGGCCCGTGGCGGCCTGGCGCAGGATATAGCCGGCCGCGACCGCCAGAGGCGCATCGGCGGGGGCCTTGATCTGGCCATAGCCCTTCTTGTCGGCATCCGCGCCGATGCGGGCGTCGATATTGGACAGCGCGCCGGGCATGTCACGCGCCCCAAGCGCTTCGCACCGCGCGGTTTCCATCGCCTCGTACAGTTCCCGCGCCATGGGGCCGGCAGGGGCAAAGCGGGCATGGGTGGCCACGTCATGATGGCGCATCCGCATCGCCAGCGCGTCAGCCGTGCCGCGGGCCAGCAGGACCTCCTCGCGGGCCATGCGGCGGCTGACCTGGGGCAGGCGCATCGTGTCGCCCGCCACGCCCGAGGGATCGGCGCTGAAGGTCACGTTCAACTCGCGGTCATCGGCCAGGGCGCGCGTAGCCTCGGACAAGGCCTTCTTGAACGGATCGGCGGGGTTGTCGGACTTTTTCATGCAATTGGTAGACCACCGTCGCGCCCGTCAGGCAAGGCCCGTCGTGCGAAAACGCAGGGCCGCCGGTGCGTGCCTGTTCGCCGATTTGTCGAACCGAGCAGGCGTCCAGATGTCACCTCGGCCGTGCGCTCCGAAGCAAGGAAGAATGAACAGGCCAAGCACAGCAGCGACGTCACTGGTACCTCAACGCGGCCAAGTGGAGGCTCACGGAAAGCCATGGTGGGATCGCTGACCCGTGGCGCTACGAGGCTGCAAAACGCGCCCCGGATGGGAACCGGGCAGCGCCGGGGCGGGCGCTGCCCGATGTCTCAGAACCGATCCAGCTGAGCTTCGATGGCGGCCGCGACCTCGCGCCGGATGACGGCGCGCAGGTTGGCCGAAAAACGCTCGCCCAGTTCGCCGTTCAGTTCTTCCTGCACCATCTCGCGCAGCAGGGCGCGGATGTCCTGTTCCGCGTCCTCCATGCCCGCTTGGGCTTGCAGTTCCGCGTCAAAGGCATCCGCCGCGGCAGACAACTGGGCGACCGTGTCCATGGCCGCAGGTTCGGGCGACATGGCCCAGACGGACAGGCGTTGCTCGGCCGGCCTGAGCGCCGCAACCGGGGCCAGTTCGTCCAGTTCGGGACGCATCCGGGCCTTCCAGTCAAAGGCTTCGGCAAAATCGTCGGCATCGTCGCCGCCGTCCTGGATCGCCGAAGCGACACTGCCCGGCGCAGGCCTCTGCTGGGGCTGCGGGGGCGTCGCCTCGCGCGGCTCCGAGCGAAGCCAGGCCCGCCAGCCTGACGGCTTGGCCTGTTCCGGCTCGGCGATCCGGCGTTCGGCCCCCACCCGAAGGGGGGCCACATTGCTGGCGGTTTCGGAAGGAACGCGCAGGACAATCGGCGTGGCTTGCGGGGGTTCGGGCTGCTGCACAGCGGCCACCACCGAGGGCTCTACGGGACGCACCGATTCGGCCGTTTCCACCATGCGCCGCGCCAAGGCCGCATTGCCCCCATAGCGGCGGGCCAGGAATTCGCCGGCGTCGTCCTGAATCAGGTTGCCGCGCTCCACCTGGACACCGGCCCGCGCGCTGCTGAGCGCATCGTCATCGGCAATCATCCGGCGGATGGCGGACAGCACGTCCCCGATATCCTCCGACAGGCGGGCCGCATTCTGCGAGAAACGGGGGTCAGCCATGGATGCCCCCGCCGATCGGAAGGTCAGTTCCGCCCGATCGCGCGAAGCACGCGATCAAGGCTTTCGCCCTGCTTGCTGGTATAAGGCGCGTCGCGCACGGCGTTGTAGTACTGCGAAGGGTCATATGTCGGAATCCCCAGGTTGAGGTGTTCTACCGTAAGACGACCCATAGCAGCGAGAAGTTGATAATGTGCTAATTGGAGGTTGGCTTCCGCCGTGATCCTGTCGGCCCGCGCCTCCAGCAGTGACTGTTCGGCATCCAGCACGTCCAGCGTCGTGCGCGCGCCCAGAAGCGCTTCCTCGCGGACCCCGTTATAGGCTTCCTGCGCCGCCGTGATCTGTTCGTCGATGGCGCCGATCTGGGCACGGGCCACGTCGATGTTGGCCCATGATTCGCCGACCAGCTGGCTGATCTGGCGCGCGACATTCAGCAGGTTGGACCGCGCCTCGTCGCGGAACGCCATCGCCCGACGGTGCTGGGCAGACAGGCGCCCGCCGGAATAGATGGTCTGGTTCAACTCCAGCCCCACCGAGGCGTTGTCGCGGGTTTCATAGTCCCCGCCGAACTGCGTTTGCGGGGCACGCTCGATGCCTGCCGCGATATTGCCCGTGAAGACCGGGTTGCGTTCGGCCGCAGCAGCAGCAACCCCCAGTTCGGCGGCAGCCGCCTGACGCTGCGCCTGCCCGATCAGCGGATGGCTGCGCTGCCCGAGGGCCCGCGCCTCGTCGACATTGGCCGGCAGCCGAGGCAGCGGCGGGGGGGCGTCCAGCGCGTTGGGAAAGCGTCCGGTCGCCGCCAGGTAAGCCTCGCGCGCGATTTCCAGATCCCCTTGGGCCGAGGCCAGCCCCGCCTGCGTTTCCGCCAGCTGCGCATCGGCCTGCGCCACGTCGGTCACGGTGATCTCGCCCACGTCGAAGCGATCCTGCGCGGCCTGGCGCACGCGGGTCAGAACCTCGACCGAGTTCTGTTGCAGGGCCACGCGTTCGGTCGCCTGCTTGATGTCGAAAAACGCGGCCGTCGCGTCCAGCAGGACGTCCTGTTCAACGGCCACAAGCCCTTGGCGCGTCGCCAGCACCTGTTCCTTGGCCGAATCGATTGCAAGCTGCGACCGGCCCCAGTCGTAAAGCGTCATCTGGGCGCCGATCTCCAGCGCGGTCGAGCGGGTCGTGGTATGGTCGCCCTGCAGCCCTTCGGACCGATTGACGAAATGGCTTGCGGTCCATTGAACGATAGGGCGCAACTCGGCAAGCGCGGCGGCGACATCCTCGTCTGCGGCGCGCAGCACCGCGCGGTTCTGCTCGATCAGCGCCGAATGGCGATAGGCCGCGACCATCGTGTCGGCCAGCGACTCGGCAATGGCTGCGTGACTGGTGAAAGCCATCAGCGCGATGGCAGCGACCCCTGAAAAACAACGCATCTTGATCACAGCACAAATCCCCTTTCGCGCTCGAATCCTGCCAGCAGGGGAGCCTGGGCGTTGAAGCCATAGCGCCAGTTGACCCGGCCGTGGAGAAGATGGCCGATCCTGACGACGCCCAGGGCCCCTTCCAGGAAAAGCGCGGCGATGCGCCCGCCCTCCTTCAGCTGCTCGAGGATCGCCGCCGGCACCGTCTCGACCCCGCCGCCGATGAGGATGGCGTCATAGGGGCCCTGCTTCAGCGCGCCCTGCGCCAAGGGGGCATTCAGCACCGCGACGTTGAAAACGCCCGCCTCGCCCAGCCGGCGCTCGGCCTCGGCGGCCATGTCGGCCTTGTCCTCGATGGCGACGACGGCCTGGACCAGCCGCGCGATGACCGCGGACGAATAGCCATAGCCGCAGCCCAGATCCAGGACCATGTCCTCCGGCTGCAGGTCCAGCATGTCGATCATCTTGCCCAGCGTCCGCGGCTCCAGCAGGACGCGGCCCTGTCCCAGATCCAGGTTTTCACCCGAATAGGCGACCGCCCTGCGCGAGTCGGGCACGAAATCCTCCATCGGGACGGCCAGCATGGCCTCGATGACGGGGAATTTGGTGACGTCGTTGGGGCGGACCTGCGTGTCCACCATCATGATGCGCCGCGCGGCGAAATCGCTCATCTCGGGGAACCTTTGCAACTTTCTCTCTAGCTTATTGCCACGATTCCTTGGGCCTAGCAACGCTGCACATTCCTGTCTTGCAGGCCGCGCGCCAATCCTCTATTCCATGCGAACCTTTCGGCGGCGGGTTGGCGGAGAGGTTACGCAGCGGATTGCAAATCCGTGAAGACCGGTTCGATTCCGGTACCCGCCTCCAGGTTTCCCGGATTGTGCCGTTTCACTCAGCCCTTGGCCTGGTGCCGCAGGGTGATCGACATCTGCCAGCGCGCGCCATGCGACAGCCACAGTGCCGATATCCACCACAGCGCCAGGATTGCCCAGACATCGACGGCCATGCGGCGCGCGATGCCCTGCCCCAGGGGGTTCATCTGGAACGCGTCGCCCAGCACCGACAGCAGCACGCAGGCCAGGAAGGAAAACAGCCCGCCCCGGCCGATCTGCTGCAGGGCCACGCCCAGGCGGCTTGCGGCCATCCGCTCCATCACGCGCGCCAGGGGCACGGCGACCAGCCAGCTTGCGCCCATGATCGCCATGTAGCGCGTGCCGTCCAGGTCCCATTTGCCGATCTCTCCGCCATAGATCAGGCGCAGGGCGTCGCGAACGGGCAGCGCGGGCTCGCCGAACTTGGCGGCGACCACGATGGCCGTGCCGAACAGGAACATGCCCGTGGAAAGGACCGTCAGCAGCCTTCTGTACTGCATCAGCACCGGCATGATCGTCTGGCGGTAAAGACCCATGGCAATGCCGGAAAAGAACAGCATCTGCCAGCCGAAGGGGTTGAACAGCAGCCCCCCCAGGCGGTGGTTCGGCACGAAGGCGTTCAGTACCGGCGCAAAGCACCACAGCACGAAGGACGCGGCCGCGAAGCCCACCGGATAGCGCAGCAGCATCGGCACCAGGAACGGGACCGAGGCCAGCAGGATCACATAGACCGCCAGCACATCCAGCAGGTTCGGCTGCAGCCACATGCTGGCCAAGACGCCGAAGAAGCCCAGGGGGTTTTCCAGGACCCAGACGGCATACTGGTGCCAGATGGCCGTGTGATCCATGTCCAGCGCCAGAAGCCCGGCCGAGACCAGCGCCATGACCAGCCCGCCAAAGACCAGGGCGCGCCAGACCTCGAAGGCGCGGCGGGCAAAGCGCCACTGGGCAGCGCGGCGGCCCTCCTTGCGCTCGACCGACAGCCAGACCATGCCGACCAGGAAGCCGGACAACAGGACGAACAGTTCCGCCGCATCGAAGATCGCGAAATTGGCCAGCGTGAACCAGCGCAGTTCCGAAACCGGCATGTGGTCCAGCATGATGCAGACCAGCGCGTAGCCGCGCAGCATATCCAGAGCGATGAGCCGCCTCATGAGGGCAGAACGCTCCATTGCCGCAGCAGCGCGGGGTCCGAGACCAGCGCGTCGGTTTCATCGCGGGACAGATAGTCCAGCGCCTCGCTCCGGGTGCCGGCATGGGCGATCTTGGCGCCGGCGGTGATACGGTGCAGACGCTTGTCCCGGGGCAGAACTGGATTGTCGGGCAGCAGCGCCACGTGGCGGCTGATCAGGTCGGCATCGCCGCCAAGCCGCAGCAGGCCGCTTGCGCCCTTCAGGGGCCGAGGCAGAGACCGGACGACGGCTGTCGCATCCGACAGGATCGCCGGGGTGTCGCGTTCCTCGGGGGTGACCAGCAGGCCGCGCATCCGCGCCCAGCGGCCAAAGATCGGGCTTGCCGAATAGCGCGAGGTGACGGGCGACAGGATCAGCCCGGCCAGGATCGGCGACAGCCAGATCAGCTGCGCGGGCGAAAACTGCGCCAGAACGATCAGCGTGCCCACGCCTAGCAGCACATGCACCCAGTGCCGCGCGAGCACGACGTTCCAGTCGGGCATCGACCCGGCGCGGACCTGCGCGTTCCAGCCGCTGTCCTGACCCCGCAGGATTTCATAGATCTGCCGCGTCTGGATCAGCATCTGCACCGGGGCGATCAGGGCCGAGAGCAGGATCTCGAACAGCGAGCTGGCGAAGATGCGGACCGGGCCACCCGAATTGCGGGCCAGGGGCCGCGACCAGGCGCGAAAGGTCGCGATCAGCTTGGGCAGCAGCAGCAGGCCCATCGCGGCGATGAACAGCCACAGCATCCGCCGGGCGTCAAAGACCGGCCAGTCGGGGAACAGCTGATAGGCGGTCGGGAAATACTCGGGCGTGGACAGCAGCACGGTGGCCGACAGGACCAGGCCCACCAGGATCAGGGCCAGCCACAACGGGCTCATCAGGAAGCCCAGGATACCGATGGTGAAATGCGCAAGCGAGATGGCGCGCGCCCCGCGGATCCCGAACAGGCGCGAATGCTGGAGGTTGCCCTGCGCCCAGCGGCGTTCGCGAATGGCCATGTCCAGCAGTGTCGGCGGGCAGCCCTCGTAGCTGCCGCGCAGGTCGTGGTCCAGCCGGACCTTCCAGCCCGCCCGGCAGAGCGCCGCGGCCTCGACGAAATCGTGGGACAGGATGGTGCCGCCGAAGGGAGGCTTGCCCGGCAGGCGCGGCAGGCCGCAGGCCGACGCGAAGGCTGTCAGGCGGATGATGGCGTTGTGGCCCCAGAAATTGCCGGTATCCCCCGACCAGGCCGAAACGCCGCGCGCGATCATCGGGCCATAAACGCGGCCCGCGAATTGCGTCAGCCGGGCAAAGATCGTCTCGCCCCCGACCAGGATGGGCATGGTCTGGATCAGCGCCAGCCGCGGATCGGCGTTCATCCGCGCCGAAAGCTCGCGAATGGTGCCGCCCGACATGATACTGTCGGCATCCAGCACAACCATCTGGTCATAGCGCCCGCCCCAGCGGCGGATGAAGTCACTGATGTTGCCGGTCTTGCGGTCCTCGTTGGTGATGCGGCGGCGATACCAGATCGGCAGGGGCGACAGCTTGCGCGCCGCGTCGATCACCAGCGTCTCGCTCACCGCGATCACCGGGTCGCGGCTGTCGGACAGCACGAAGATCTCGGCCCGGTGGGCCATCCCCTCGCGTTCAAGATCGCGCGCCAGGGCGGTCAGCAGGCCGATGCTCTTGGCCGCATCCTCGTGATAGATGGGCATGACCACGGCGACACGCGCGTTGTTTGGGCCGTCCGGCGTCGTCAGGTCTGATGCGAACAGTCCGGCAAGAACGTTGCAGAAGGAAAACCCGACCCAGGCGAATGTCGGCACGAACAGGGCCAGCAGCGCCCACTGCATCGGCGTCGGGTCAACGCCAAAGGACTGCAGCATCTGCAGAAAGCCGATGACCGCGATTGCCGCCGTTCCGCCAAAGGCCACCAGTCGCGCCATCCAGACCCGCCAGTCGTTGCGCAGGCGCGGAAAGGCCTGCTTCGGCGGCGCATGGAAGTCCTGGACCGGCATGGCCAGGGGCGCCTCGGGCGGGGTGGCGGGCAGTGTCGCCGCGGGGGCGGAGGGCTGGTCCATGAGCGTCATGCGGTCCAGCGGGCCAGCCAGGTTTCGCTTTGCGCAACGCCTTCGGGACTGATCAGCACGGCCTGCAGTTCCGCCAAAGTGGCGTCGCCCGGATCGAATTCGAAGGCCAGGCGCAGCACGCCCTGCGCGGGCAGCGGCTTCAGATAGGCATGGGCGATGGTGCCGCCCGAGGTCGTGACCCTGGATTCGGGCAGCGCTTCGGCAAACAGGGACAGGTCGAAATCGACGATGACGCTGCGGGTCGTCTTTGAATTGACCGACCGCCCTGACCGGGCCTGCACGACCTTGGCCAATGGCAGGTCGTTGGCGGGCAGCGGCGAAAAGGCCAGCCGATAGCGGAATTCGTGGCGCTTGTCGCGGGCCAGCGGTTCCTTGGGGACCCAGCAGGTGACGATGTTGTCGTTGAACTCGTTCTCGACCGGGATCTCGACCAGGCGCACCTCGCCCTCGCCCCAGTTTTCCTCGGGCTGGATCCAGGCCGAGGGGCGCAGGTGATACAGGGCCTCGGGGTCCTCGTAATCGGCAAAGTCGCGCTTGCGCTGGATCAGGCCGAAGCCGCGCGGATTGTTGTCCACGAAGGACGAGATCTGCAGCGTCTTGTGCGCGCCGAGCGTCCGCCACAGCGCCTGCCCCGCGCCGGTGTGCATCTGCAAGCCGTCGCTGTCATGGACGGCCGGGCGGTAATCGTCCACCTCGCGCCGGCTGGCGGGGCTGAACCAGAACATCGAGGTCAGGGGCGCAAGCCCGGTGTTCTGCAGATCGATGCGCGGGAACAGCGCGACGCGCACGCGGATCATCGACACCGCGCCGGGATTGACGTCGAACTGATAGGCGCCCGCGACCGACTTGCTGTCCAGAAGCGCATAGATGCGGACCCAGTCCGACCCGTCCGAAGGGTCCTGAATCCAGAAATCGGTGAACAGCGGGAATTCCTCGCCATCCGGGCTGCCGGTCTTGATGGCAAGGCCGCGCGCCGACAGGCCATAGATCGTGCCGCGCGCAACGGCGCGGAAATAGGTCGCGCCCTGGAAGACCAGGAATTCGTCAAGAACGCCGGGCCGGTTCAGGACCGTCCGCAGGCGGAAGCCCGACCAGCCCATCTCTCCCTTGTTCTGCAGATCCGCGCCGTTGGGGAACTGCGAGGGGTCGAATTCCAGCATCGACGGATCGAATTCCAGCCGGTGCGGCACGCCGTCGCGGACCACACTGATGTTGACCGGCTCGTAGAAGATCGAGCCCGGCGACAGCAGATCCATGCCGAAGCGGGGATTGCCCGCAAAGGGGTCGCGGTCGCGGCGAAAGCGGATCGCGCGATACTGGTCGTAGGACAGGTTGGCAAAGCTGCCGACCAGATCGGCCACCGGCTGCTCGTAGACGCGCGTCGCGCGTTCGGCGGCCAGCGAGGCAACCTCCTCGAAGCCGAAGACGGTGGGGGCGGGCGCCGGGGGATTGTTGCCCCCGCCATCGCCGGGTGCGGTTTCGGCCGGTGCGGTCTGCGCCTGCGCAGGCACGGCGGCAAACGAGCCTCCGGCGGCCAGGGCGGTGGCTGCGTTGAGAAATTGACGGCGCTTCATATCAGGTGATGGTTGCCAAAAACCGTTACACTATAAGGGTGGTCCTGTGCCGCAGCAAGGCGCAAGCCGAAAGCCCTATTTCCCCGGAAAGAGGCCGATCGGCGGGCTCCGTGACGGCCTGCTGCCCGTTTTCGCGGCTTTCCGCCTATTGGCTTGCCAGCCATTCCGTCACCGGTTGGCGCAGGTTCGGCAGGCCTGAATCCAGGCCCTCGTCGATGACCTGGCGCAGGCCCGTGATCGAGACGCGCCGGATCAGGTGCTTGACCGGCCCGATGGAGGCCGGGCGCATCGACAGCCGCTGGATCCCCAGGGCAGCGAAGGTCAGCGCCTCGACCGGGCGGCCGGCATCCTCGCCGCAGAAGGACAAGGGAACGCGAGCCTCCTCGCAGCGCGCGACGATCTGGCGCAGCAGCAGCAGGAAGGACGAATTCAGCGTGTCGTAGCGGCGGCGCACGCGTTCGTTTTCCCGGTCGGCGGCGAAGAAGAACTGCTTGAGGTCGTTGCCGCCGATCGAGATGAAATCGCACATCTCGAAGAACTTCTTGGGCGCGAAGGCCAGGGACGGAGTTTCCAGCATGGCGCCCACCCGGATGTCCGAGGGCATCGGATGCCCCGCGCGCTGTTCGCGCGACAGTTCCTGCATCAGGATGCGATAGGCGGCCTCGTATTCGCTGATGTCCGAGATGAAGGGGAACATCACATGCAGCGGCCGCCCGACCGACGCGCGGATCAGCGCCTGCAACTGCATCCGCAGGATGCCGCGCTTGTCCAGGCCCACGCGGATCGCGCGCCAGCCCATAGCAGGGTTGGGTTCGTCCTGCGGCTTCATGTAGGGCAGGACCTTGTCGGACCCGATGTCCAGCGTGCGGAACATCACCGGCTTGCCCTGCGCGTTGTCCATCACGCGGCGGTACAGCTCGGCCAGCTCTGCGCGGCGCGGGACATGGGTGCGGATCAGGAACTGCAATTCGGTGCGGAACAGGCCAACGCCCTCAGCCCCGGATCCGGCCAGCGACGGCAGGTCGGCCATCAGGCCCGCATTCATGTAAAGCTGGACCGTCGTGCCGCAGGTGCCGGTCGCGGGCAGGCTGCGCAGGCTGGCATAACGGTTCTGCGCCTCGGCCTGCATGGCGATCTTGTCCAGGAAGGCCTTGTAGACGCTTTCCTCGGGACGCAGGTGGACAATGCCCTGGTCGCCATCGATCAGGATCGTGTCGCCATTCAGCGCCTCGGACGTGATGCGCGCGGCATGGATCACCAGCGGGATGGCCAAGGCCCGGGCGACGATGGCGGCATGGCTGCCGACGCTGCCTTCCTCCAGCACCACGCCCTTCAGGCGGCGGCCGTATTCCAGCAATTCGGCGGGCCCGATGTTGCGCGCCACAAGGATGGGGTTGTCGGGCATCTCGGCCCCGGTATCGGCCCCCTGCCCCGTCAGGATCCGCAAAAGCCGGTTCGATAGATCGTCCAGGTCATGCAGCCGGTCGCGCAGGTATGGATCGGAGGCCATTTCCAGGCGCGCGCGGGCGGCGGACTGTTCCTTTTCCACCGCAGCCTCCGCCGAGAGGCCCAGGCGGATGTCTTCCTCCATCCGCTTCAGCCAGCTGCGGGAATGGGCGAACATGCGATAGGTTTCCAGAACCGCGGCATGTTCGCCGTCGCCTCCCATGTCGGCGGCGGCTACCATCGTATCGACGGTGCTGCGCAGCATCTCGACACCCTCGTGCAGGCGGGCGAGTTCACGGTCGGGATCGTCGCCCACCGGGTTCGTGACGACGACGCGGGCCTCGTGCAGCCAGACCCGCCCCTCGGCCGCGCCCTCCTGGGCGGTGCCGCCGCGGATCATCAGCGGAAAGCGGTGCGCAGGCGGCAGGCCGTCGGCCTGGCTGCCCTGGAAGGCGCCAAGCTCGGTCATCTCGGCCAGCACCATGGCCACGACCTCGAGGCCATAGATCTCGTCTTCGGAAAACAGCCGCGCCTCGCGGCACTGGACAACCAGCACGCCCAGCCGTTCGCCGACCCGCTGGATCGGCACGCCCAAAAACGAGGGGAACACCTCCTCGCCGGTTTCGGGCATGAAGCGGAAGCCGGGTTCGGAAGGGGCATCGGCGGTGTTCACATGCCGCCCGGTGCGGGCCACGCGGCCAACCAGCCCCTCGCCCAGGCGCAGCCGCGTGCGATGGACGGATTCGGGGCGCAGGCCCTCGGTCGCGCACAACTCCAGCGTGTTGGCGTCGCGGAACAGATAGATCGAGCAGACATCCGTGCCCATCGAATCGGCGATATGATGGGTGATCTCGTCAAGTCGGTCCTGGCCGCCGCCGGGGGCAGCCAGAATTCCCTTCAACCGTTGCAGCAACTTGCGAGAGTCGCTGTCCTTGCGGTCTTGCATCGCCGGCCCGCCTTGCTTCGAAAGCCCGCAGTTGCCCTTGGGACAAGCTGCCGGGTCGTGTCAGGCCGCTTCCAGGCCAAAGGCATCATGCAGCGCCTGCACGGCCAGTTCCATATATTTGCGGTCGATCAGCACCGAAATCTTGATCTCGCTGGTTGAGATGACCTTGATGTTGACGTTTTCATCGGCAAGCGCCTTGAACATCCTGGCGGCGACGCCCGTATGGCTGCGCATGCCGATGCCCACGACCGACACCTTGGCGACTTCGGTATCGACGACCAGCTCGTCATAGGCGATGGTGCCGGCGGCCTTGGCCTCCTCCATCGCGCGCTTGGCACGCTCGACCTGGTTGATCGGAACCGAGAAGGTCATGTCGGTCACCGAACCGGGATGATCCTCGTAGTCCTTTTCGGAAATGTTCTGGACGATCATGTCCACGTTGACGCCGGCATCGGCCAGGGGCGCGAAGATGGAGGCCGAGATGCCGGGCCTGTCCTCGACCGTGACCAGGGTGATCTTGGCCTCCTCCCGCGAGGAGGCGACGCCGTTGACGACTTTCGATTCCATGATTTCTTCCTCATCGCAGATCAGGGTGCCGGAATTCTCGTCCGTATCCTCGAACGAGGATAGCACGCGCAACCGCACCTTGTAGCGCATGGCAAGTTCCACCGACCGGGTTTGCAGGACCTTCGCGCCCAGGGATGCCAATTCCAGCATCTCCTCGAAGGCGATCTTTTCCAGCTTGCGCGCCTTGCTGGTGATGCGCGGGTCGGTCGTATAGACGCCGTCCACGTCGGTATAGATGTCGCAGCGTTCCGCATTGAAGGCGGCCGCGAAGGCCACGGCGGTCGTGTCCGACCCGCCCCGGCCCAATGTCGTGATCCGTCCGTCGGGGCCAAGCCCCTGGAAGCCCGCCACAACGGCGACCTTGAAGCCTTCGGCGAACTTCTGGTCGATATTGGCCCGCGGAATGTCCACGAAGCGCGCGGCAGAATGGGCGGCGGTCGTGTTGATCGGCACCTGCCAGCCCTGCCAGCTGCGCGCGGGCACGCCCATTTCCTGCAGCGTCAGCGCCATCAGGCCGGCCGTCACGTTCTCGCCCGAACTGACCACGGCATCGTATTCCCGCGCATCGAACAAGGGCGAGGTCTTCTCGACCCAGCCGACCAGCTCATTGGTCTTGCCGGACATGGCGCTGACGATGACGATCACGTCATAGCCGCGCTCGACCTCGCGCTGCACCTTCAGGGCGGCATTCCTGATGCGGTCAAGATCCGCAACCGACGTGCCGCCGAATTTCATCACCAGAAGCGGCATCGCGGGCCTCCAGCCAAGGGTTTCTGTCGGCGCGGCTTTTATGGGCGGGGTGTCGAAACCGCAAGGGCGGAAAGGGGATGGAGGCGTTTGTTGTGACGGGTCAGTTCGCCTTCTGGCGCGGAACGAAGGGCAAGGGCGCCACGGGCACCCCGTCCTCGATCAGCTTGCGGGCTTCCTCGATCTTCGCCTCGCCGTGGATGGCGCGGGTGGGGGCGCGGCCCTCGTGCATGGCCCGCGCCTCGTCCGCGAATTTCAGGCCGACATAGTCGCTGTTCGCCTCGACCTGCTGGCGCAGGGTCTGAAGGGCAGCCTCGACTGGATTCACGGCCGGTTCGGCCTGCCGGGCCGCCGCGACCGCCGGGGCCATCAGCGACTTTTCCACCGTCACGGACCCGCATTGCGTGCAGGCGACATGACCGGCCGTCCGCATCGTCTCGAATGCCTCGGACGAACGGAACCAGCCGTCGAAATCATGGCCCTGGTCGCAGCGCAAAGCATAGCGGATCATCGATACGAACCCTTTTCCCTTCCTGCCTTATATCGGGTCAGGCCCGCGTCCCTGCAAGCTCCCGCAGGCGCCCGACCAGCGCGGCGGGATCCCCCGCCCGGTCGTCCAGCACCCGCCGCGCCGCTTGCCCCATCCGCCGGGCCTCCGCTGGATCGCTCGCAAGGCGCGTCAGGTGGTCCCCCAGCGTCCCGGCATCCACCCGCAGCGCCGCACCCGCCGCGCCAAGGGCTGCATAAGCGTCGGTGAAGTTGCCGATATCGGGGCCGTGCAGGATAGCGCTTGCATGGGCGGCAGGCTCCCAGGGCGTATGGCCGCCCCGGTCGGTCAGGGAACCGCCCACAAAGCAAAGCCCCGCCGCCGCATACCAGAGATCCATTTCCCCCAGCGTATCGGCAAGCAGCACCTCGCCCCCGTCACCCCCGGCAGAGCGTCGCCCGAAGGCGATCCCGCGGGCGGCCAGCAGGTTGGCGACCTCCTCCCCCCGGCGCGGATGGCGGATCGCCAGGATCAGCCGCAGGTCCGGGTATTGACGGCGCGCCCGCAGCCAGGCGTCCAGCACCGCCTCCTCCTCGCCCTCATGGGTCGAGGCGGCCAGCAGCGTCCGGTCCCGGGATGTCGAAGGCGGGGGCGGCCGGATCCCGGCGGGCGTCAGCAGCTTCAGATCCAGCCCGGGAAGGACGGCGCTGTCGGGCAGGCCCAGCGCGCGCAACCGCGCCTCGCTGCCGCCATCCTGCGCCGAGAGGACCGTCAGCCGCCGCAGGACCGGCCCGATCAGGCGGGGCAGCCGCCGCCAGCGCGACGCGGATCGCGCCGACATGCGCGCCCCGATCACCGCCTGCGGGATGCCGCGACCGGCCAGCATCCGCGACCGCAGCGGCCAGAACTCTCCCTCGACCGTGACCTGCAAGCGCGGTCGAACTTGGTCCAGGAAGCGCGCCAGGGCGCCCGGCAGGTCCAGAGGCGCCAGCCGCGCCGTCGTTCCCCACCCCGCCGCCATGTCCCGCCCGGTCAGGCTGTTGGCCGTCACCAGCACCCGGTGCGTCTGCGCCAGCGCCTCGATGATCGGCCGGGCCGAGGTCAGCTCTCCAACCGAGGCGCCGTGAAACCAGATGTCGGCCGGTGCGATCCCGTCCAGCGCAAGCCTGTCCCGCAGCGCCTCTCCGCCCCCGATGGCGCGCAGGCGCAGTCCCTGTTCCAGAATGGCGGCGGTGGCGCGATAGATCATGGCAAGCGCTATAGCCCAGGCAGGCCGCCGCATGAAGGCCGCCCGGCGCGGCGGAACCCAGGCGAATACCTGACGTTGGCTTCAGAAGCACGGAATATCAGGAGGTTTCCATGAAGGGTCTTGTCGCCTGGTGGCTGGGCGTGCCGGTCATCGTGATCATTGTTCTGTATCTGACCGGCATCTTCTGACCGCATGGCAGGGCCGCCCCGCAGGGCAGTCTGTCTAGCATGTGATGCAGAAGGAAAGGTGGCGGACCCGGAGCGATTCGAACGCCCGACCCCCAGATTCGTAGTCTGGTGCTCTATCCAGCTGAGCTACGGGTCCGTCGTAGGGCGGTGATCTATCCGCCTGTTCCGGGGGATGCAAGGGGGGTTTCGCGAAAAAACATCGCCGCTTCCGTTTTTATCGCGATGCCACCGCCTGCTGCGCTGGCAGGATCGCGATGTCGCGCGGGATATGGATCATGAACTGGCTTCCCTCGGCATCGCTGCGGACCAGATCCAGTCGCCCGCCATGGCCCCGGACCAGATCGGCCGCGATCGTCAGCCCCAAGCCCGTGCCACCCTTGCGCACACTGCCCGAAAAGGGCTTGAACAGGTATTCCCGGGCCTTTTCGGGCAGGCCGGGGCCGGTGTCGCCCACGCGGATCCACCAGTCGTTGTCCGTCTCGCCCGCGCCGATCTCGACCGTGCCGGGCTGGCCGGTGCCCTCGATGGCCTGGCGCGCGTTCCGCGTCAGGTTCGCCAGCACGCGATACAACTGGTCGCGGTCGGCGCGGATGGTCAGGGTGGGCGGGATGTCGGTCAGGAATTCGACCTTCGCCGCCGCATCGCTGGCCAGCGACTCGGCCTCGATCACCTCGGCCGCCAGTTGCGCCAGCGGAAAGCGCGACAGCGTGGGGGCAGGCTCCTCGGCCTTGCCGAAGGCCAGCGTGGTTTCGCACAGGTTCACGGCGCGACTGATCGAGTTGACGAGCTTGGGCGCCGCGCGCCTGACCTTGGGATCGCCGCTGTCTTCCAGCCGGTCCGCGAAGATCTGCGCGGTGGTCAGGATGTTGCGCAGGTCGTGGCTGATCTTGGCCACCGCCTCCCCCAGCTGCGCCATCCTTTCGCGTTGCTTCAGCGAGGACGTGACCGTCTTCTGCATCGATTCCATCGCGGTTTCGGCATCGCGCAGCTCCACCAGCCGGGCATCGGGGGTGATGATATGGCGCGGGTCCTCGGGTGCCTGGGCATAGGAGACCATGTGGCTGATCACGCGCCGGATCGGCACCAGCACCATCCGCTGCACGGCCAGGTTCAGCAAGACCGCCGTCAGGATCGAGAAAGCCGCCGAAAGCAGCAGCAGGCGGATGCCATAGTCGATCATCGCGGTCCGCAGCGGCGCGGTTTCCATGGTGATCTCGATCAGCTGGCCCGCTTGGTTGACGGGCGAGCCGATGACGCGGATCACCTCGTTCCGGCGGTTCAGCAGGGTGCCAAGGGCATCGCCGATGGTCTGCGGCACGCCGTCCTCGCGCAGGTCATAGGTCTGGGCGACAGGTCCCGGGATGGGCGAGGACAGGACAAGCTGGCGGATGTCGTTCCGGCGCAGGACCACGTTGAAGACCCCGGCATTCTGCAGCAGTTCCGATTCCAGGTCGCTGGCCAGCGATTCGTCGGTCGCCAGCAAGGCAAGGCTGGCGATCTGCGCCCGCTCCAAGCGCGATTCGAGATAATCGAGCCGAAAGCTGGCCAGGGCAGGAAGCAGGATGAACAGTTCCGCCAACATCACGAAGATGATCGTCAGCGCGGCGAATCGGCCAGTGATCGTATTCAGTCGCATGTATTCTTGATTGTCATCGCGTCGAACACGCGTGTTTCGGCCCGGTGGCCCCCGTTTGCACATCAAACGAATGTGATCATAAGCAGGTTCCTGCCCGGGTGGAAAAGGACATTCTGCAAATGGCCCCGCCATGGCGGTTGACGGGACGGGCCGGGTGATCTATCCAGCGGACTTCAAACAACCGGCGCGTTCGCGTGCAGGGTGGGATTTTGCAATTCCGCCACTGCCGCCCGCCACCCGCAGATACGACCCCGGAGATTGACCATGAAGCGCACCTTTCAACCCTCGAACCTCGTTCGTGCGCACCGTCACGGCTTTCGCGCCCGCATGGCGACCAAAGGCGGCCGTCTGGTGCTGAACCGCCGCCGCGCCAAGGGCCGCAAGCGCCTGTCGGCCTGATCCTTTTGCGGCGGGCCAATCCCGCCGATCCAAGGGCTTTCGATATGCCGCCCCTGCCCCATCCCGTTGCCCCTGCGCGACCCGAGGATGACGGCACGGCGGCATTTCGCATGTCGATGCCACAGGTCATCGCCAAGCGCGCCGATTTCCTGGCGGCCTCGCGGGCCGTGCGGCAGGGCACGCCCGGCTTTCTGCTGCAGGCGCGCGACCGCGGCGACGGCGCACCCTTCCGCGTGGGCTTCACCTGCTCCAAGAAGATCGGCAATGCGGTGATGCGCAACCGGGCCAAGCGGCGCCTGCGAGAGATCGCGCGCCTGCATCTGCCCCAGGGCGCGCGGCAAGGCTGGGACTATGTCCTTGTCGGCCGGCCCGAGGCGACGGTCAGCCGCGATTTCGCCGACCTCTGCCGCGACCTGACGAACGCGCTGCGGAAGATTCATCCATGAGCCCGCTGGCCCATCTGCTGGCAATGCCGGTCCGGGCCTATCGGCTGGTGGCCTCTCCCTGGGTCGGGCATGGCTGCCGCTTCCAGCCGACCTGTTCCGCCTATGCCCTAGATGCGCTGTCGCGCCACGGCGCCCTTCGCGGCACCTGGCTGGCGGCCCGCCGCATCGGGCGCTGTCATCCCTGGGGCGGCGCGGGCTATGATCCGGTGCCGGGCTCCGACCCCGACCACGAAAGGCATTCCCATGCTGGACGACACTGACGAGTCGACCGAGATCCACCCGCTGTTCGCGGGCGCCCCTTCCTCGACCGAGTTCCGCAAGCTGCGCAAGCGGCTGGTGCGCGAAACCCGCGCCGCGATCGAGGACTACGGCATGATCCGGCCCGGCGACCGCTGGCTGGTGTGTCTCTCGGGCGGCAAGGACAGCTATACCCTGCTGGCCGTCCTGCATGAACTGAAATGGCGCGGGCTGCTGCCGGTCGATCTGCTGGCCTGCAACCTGGACCAGGGCCAGCCGAACTTTCCGGCGACCGTGCTGCCGCGGTTCCTGACTGAACGCGACGTGACCCACCGGATCGAATACCAGGACACCTATTCCATCGTCACGGACAAGATCGCACCCGGCGGGACCATGTGTTCACTGTGCTCGCGCCTGCGCCGGGGCAACCTGTATCGCATTGCGCGCGAGGAAGGCTGTTCCGCCGTGGTCCTGGGCCATCACCGCGACGACATCCTGGAAACCTTCTTCATGAACCTGTTCCACGGCGGCAGGCTGGCGACCATGCCGCCGAAGCTGCTGAACGAGGACGGCGACCTGACCGTGCTGCGCCCCCTCGCCTATGTGGCCGAGGCCGATTGCGAGCGGTTTTCGCGGGCGATGAACTATCCCATCATTCCCTGCGACCTGTGCGGCAGCCAGGAAGGCTTGCAGCGCGTCCAGGTGAAGCGCCTGCTGGACGAATGGGAGTCGCGGACCCCCGGCCGCCGGCAGGTCATGTTCCGCGCGCTGATGAACGTGCGCCCCTCGCACCTTCTGGACCCGAAGCTGTTCGACTTCGCATCGCTGTTCCCCGGCGCGGGATCGGCGGCGCCCGACGATATCCCGCAGTTGCGGGACCTGTGACGCATCGCAATCCCGTGCGGATGCTGGCCTTCCGGGGCAAATCCGCTTGACCTTTAGGCGCCCCTTCTGTTGAAGCGGCGCGACTGACGCGCAAAGGCTTGGTGACGGAATGGAAGACAACAACCGCAATCTGATCCTGGCGACGGTGCTGTCGTTTCTGGTGATCTTGGTCTGGTACACGGTCTTCGCGCCCGAGCCCCCGGCCCCCACGGCCGAACAGCCGGTCGCGGTCGAAACCCGCACCCAGGATGTGCCGCTGGCCAACCCGGAAAGCAGCACGCTGCCCGCCGACCTGGGCGCGGTGCCCGCCGGCGCCGCCCCGCAGGCGGGCCGGGTGCGGATCCAGACGCCCGCGCTCTCGGGCTCGATCTCGCTGGCCGGTGGCCGCATCGACGACCTGCTGCTGACCAGGTACCGCGAGACGCTGGACGACAATTCGCCCAACGTCCGGCTGCTGTCGCCCTCGTCTGCCACCGCCACGGCGGACATCCAGACGGGCGAGGCCAAGCCCTATTACGCCGTCTATGGCTGGACCCCCGGACCCGGCGTCGATCCGGCGCTGGTTCCCGGCCCCTCGACCGTCTGGACCGTGGAATCGGGCGACACCCTTGCCCCCGGCCAGCCCGTCACGCTGGCCTGGGACAACGGCGCGGGCCAAATCTTCCGGCGCACCTTCCAGGTCGATGACAACTATCTGTTCACCGTCAGCCACAGCCTGCAGAACAACGGCGACGCGGCCTTCACGGCCGCGCCCTATGGCATCATCGCCCGCCACAGCCGCCCCGACACGCAGAACTTCTTCGTTCTGCACGAAGGCGCCGTCGGCATGAACGACGGCGAGTTGCTGGAACTGAAATACGACAAGATCGCCGAACTGGACCCCATGGACCGCGAGGGCCGGGCCGCGGTGAACGAAGTCACCAGCAACGGCTGGGTCGGCTTCACCGACAAGTACTGGATGACGACGCTGGCCCCGGCGCCGGGACAAGCCTTCACCTCGGTCGTGAAATATGCCGAAGGCGCGGACATCTTCCAGACCGAAGCCCGCTATCCGATGCAGACCGTCCAGCCCGGCACCCAGGTCAATTCCGACAGCTACCTGTTCGCGGGCGCCAAGGTCTGGGAGGTGATCAACGGTTATCAGGAAACCCCCGGCATCCAGCGTTTCGTCGATTCGATCGACTGGGGCTGGTTCTACTTCCTGACCAAGCCGATCTTCCGCCTGCTGCACTGGCTGCATGGCATGATCGGCAACATGGGCTGGTCGATCATCGCGCTGACCTTTATCCTCAAGACCCTGGTCTTCCCGCTGGCGCGCAAGTCCTACATCTCGATGGCGAAGATGAAGGAACTGCAGCCGCAGCTGGAGGCGCTGAAGGAACGGACCGGCGACGACCGCATGAAGTTCCAGAAGGAGATGATGGAGCTTTACAAGCGCGAGAAGGTGAACCCCGCCGCGGGCTGCCTGCCCGTGCTGCTGCAGGTCCCGATCTTCTTCGCGCTCTACAAGGTGATCTTTGTCACCATCGAACTGCGCCACGCGCCCTGGATCGGCTGGATCCACGACCTTGCCGCGCCCGATCCCTCCTCGCTGTTGAACCTGTTCGGCCTGCTGCCCTTCGCGCCCCCGGCCCAAGGCACGCTGCTGCATTCGCTGTCGCTTCCCGCGCTTGCGATCGTGCTGGGCATCAGCATGTGGCTGCAACAGCGCCTGAACCCGACCCCGGCCGACCCGGCGCAGAAGATGATCTTCGCCTGGATGCCCTGGATCTTCATGTTCATGCTGGGCGGCTTCGCCTCGGGCCTGGTGCTCTACTGGATCACCAACAACCTGATCACGATCGCGCAGCAGTACACGATCATGTCGATGCACGGCCACCGGCCGGACCTGTTCGGCAACATCAAGTCCTCGATCCCCGCGCGACCGAAGAAGGACAGCAAGTGACGGCACGTCTGGCCCATATCCGCCGCCACCCGATCAAGTCGATCGGCGGAGAGGGGCTGGACCGCGTGACCCTGGCGGCCGCCCGCCGCCTGCCGGGCGACCGGGAATGGGCCGTGCTGACGGAAGCTGGCGAGCGCAACGCCCAGGCCAGTCAGACGGGGGGCGAGCCTGACCGCTGGCTGCCGAAGTCCTGCTTCGTCCGCGGCGTGCAGTCGCCGCAGGTGCAGGCGATCAGCGGCGGCTGGACGGATGGCCTGCTGACCTTGCGCCAGCCGATGCAGGCCGATCTGGTGATCGACCCCGAGACCGACAGCGACCGGCTGGTCGAATGGCTGCGGCCCTTGTGGCCGACCGGTGCACCCGCCCCCACGCGCCTTGTGCGCGGCGCGGCGATCTGGACGGACCAGAAATGGCCCTGGATCTCGGTCCTGTCGCTGGCGAGCCTTGCCGAGCTGGAAGCCCGCACGGGCCAGCCGCTTGGCATCCACCGCTGGCGCGGCAACCTGTGGGTGGATGGCTGGCAGCCTTGGGCGGAACGCGAACTGATCGGCCAGATCATCCGCATCGGCAGTGTCGAACTGCGCGTGACCGACCAGATCGGCCGCTGCGATGCGACCAGCGCCAATACCGAAATCGGGGACTCCGACATCGACATGCTTACCACGCTGGAAAGCCTTTATGGCCATACCGATTTCGGCATCTTCGCCGAGGTCGTCACGGGTGGCGAAATCGCCCTGGGTGACGAGGTCACGGCATGAAGGTCGCCTTTCCCGTCGCCCTCGAGCCCGATGAGGACGCCGCAGAAGCCGCGCGCCTGCTGTTCGCGGGCCCCGTCGATTTCCTCAAGGGCGTGGTCGCCATGGACGGCCTGCCCCCCGCCGACCGCCCCGAGGTCTGCTTCGCGGGCCGCAGCAACGCAGGCAAGTCCAGCCTGATCAACGCGCTGACGGGTCGCAAGGGCTTGGCCCGTGCCTCGAACACGCCTGGGCGCACGCAAGAGATAAACTACTTCACCCTGGGCGAGCACAGCTATCTGGTGGACCTTCCGGGCTATGGCTTTGCCAAGGCACCGGTCGCCGTTGTCGCCAAGTGGCAGGCGCTGCTGAAGAGCTATCTCGCCGGGCGCCCGACGCTGCGCCGCGCCTTCTGCCTGATCGATTCGCGACACGGCGTAAAACCCGTCGATCACGAGATCATGACCTTGCTGGACAAGTCCGCCGTGCCCTTTCAGGTCGTGCTGACCAAGGCCGACAAACTGGGCCCCAACGCCATCAAGCCAGTCCTGGAACAGGTCGAGACCGAATTGCAGAAGCATCCGGCGGCCTTCCCGCAGATCGTCGTGACCTCGTCCGAGAAGGGCCAAGGCATCACGACCCTGCGCGCGATCATCGCCAGCCTCGACTAAACGCGTCTGGACTGATCCGCCGATGCGCCCTAGGGTCCGCCCGTCGACAAGGGGCCAAGGATGAGAACGCAGAACATGAACCGGGACTGGACCGCCACCGCTCGCACCCTTTCCGAGGCCCTGCCCTATCTGCAACGCTATTCCGGCGCGGTTGTTGTCGTGAAGTTCGGCGGCAATGCCATGGGCGATGACGAGGCGATGGCCGAATTCGCCCGCGACATCGTGCTGATGAAGCAGGTCGGCATGAACCCGGTCGTCTGCCATGGCGGCGGCCCGATGATCAACGAATTGCTGGGCAAGCTTGGCATCCAAAGCACCTTCGTGCGCGGCAAGCGCGTGACCACCAAGGAAACGGTGGAGGTCGTCGAGATGGTGCTGTCCGGCCTGGTCAACAAGCGCATCGTCCAGGCCATCAACGACGCCGGTGGCCGCGCCGTCGGCATCAGCGGCAAGGACGACGACCTGATGGTCTGCGAGGCGGACGACCCCGAGCTGGGCTTCGTCGGCCGCCCCGTCGAGATGAACGTCCAGATCATCCGCGACCTCTACAAGGCGGGCATGATCCCGGTCATTGCTCCCGTCGCCACCGGCATGGCCGACAACGAGACCTTCAACGTCAATGGCGACACGGCCGCGGGCGCCATCGCGGGCGCCCTGCGCGCCGACCGGCTTTTGCTGCTGACCGATGTTTCCGGCGTCAAGGACAAGAACGGCGAGGTCCTGACCCAGCTCCATCCCGACCAGGTCCGCGACATGATCGCCGACGGCACCATCGCGGGCGGCATGATCCCCAAGACCGAAACCGCGCTGAAGGCCCTGCAGGACGGGGTGCGGGCCGTGGTGATCCTGGACGGCCGCGTGCCCAACGCCACCCTGCTGGAACTGTTCACCGAACATGGCGCGGGCAGCCTGATCCGGTCCACCCCGGCCAGCACCCGGCCGCGCGGTCTGCGCCAGGGCGAGGCGTCGCTTTAGGCCACGCATCGCCTTGCCGAAGACGCGGCGGAATGGCAGGCTGCGTCCACATCGGCTTGAAACGGGGACCTGCTAACTTATGACACCGCTTGGACATCGACGGCTGATCCTGACGCGCCATGCCAAGTCGGCCTGGGATGACCCGGCACTGGCCGATCACGACCGCCCGCTGAACGATCGCGGCCGCCGTTCGGCCCGCGCGCTTGGCGACTGGATGGCCTCGCGCGGCTACGAGCCCGAAGAAGTCCTGTGTTCCTCGGCTGCCCGCACGCAGGAAACCTGGGCCGTGATCGCAAGCGCGCCGCTGGAGGTGCGCCCCGTCCTCAGGATCGAGCCGGGGCTGTATCACGCAACCCCCGAAAAGATGCTGACGATCCTGAAAACCGCCACATATCCGACGGTGATGATGCTGGGCCACAATCCGGGCATCTCCGAATTCGCGGCGCTTCTGCCCGCGCGCCTGCCGATGGATCCCGACTTCCGCCGCTTTCCGACCGCTGCCACGCTGGTCGTCGATTTCCAGGTGGACAACTGGTCGCAGATCGAACCCGGCCAGGGCAGCGTGATGGATTTCGTCCGCCTCGACGGGCGGCGCTGATCCTTCATTCTGGCGGAAATATCCCACGGAGCGTGAGACGCGCCCGGAAAAAGGTCCAGTGGACCTTTTCCAGCGGCGAACGCCTGCCGACATGCGGCAGGCTTGGGGGGGTGTGAAACCTCCGGCCTCGCCCCCTAGTGCCCCAGGATCTGGCTCAGGAACAGCTTGGTGCGTTCCGACTTGGGATTGTTGAAGAACTCGCGCGGTTCGTTCTGCTCGACGATCTGGCCCTGGTCCATGAAGATCACGCGGTTGGCCACGGCCTGGGCAAAGCCCATCTCGTGCGTCACGCACAGCATCGTCATTCCCTCCTCGGCCAATTCGATCATCGTGTCTAGAACCTCCTTGATCATCTCGGGGTCAAGCGCCGATGTCGGTTCGTCGAACAGCATGATCTTGGGCTGCATGCAGAGCGAGCGGGCGATGGCCACGCGCTGCTGCTGGCCGCCCGACAACTGTCCCGGATATTTCCCGGCCTGTTCGGGGATCTTGACCTTTTCCAGGAACTTCATGGCCGTCGCCTCGGCCTGTTTCCTGGGCACCTTGCGCACCCAGATGGGCGCCAGCGTGCAGTTCTCCAGCACGGTCAGGTGCGGGAACAGGTTGAAGTGCTGGAAGACCATGCCGACTTCCGACCGCACCTTGTCGATGTTCTTGATGTCATTGGTCAGTTCGATCCCGTCCACGACGATATGGCCGGACTGGTGTTCCTCCAGCCGGTTGATGCAGCGGATCAGGGTGGACTTGCCCGACCCCGAGGGGCCGGCGATCACGATCCGCTCGCCCCGGTGAACGGTCAGGTCGATGTCGCGCAGCACGTGGAAATTGCCGTACCACTTGTTCATGTTGCGGATGTCGATCGCAACCTCGTCGCTGACCTGCATGTGGCTGCGGTCGATCTTGCGGGTGATGTCTTCGCTCATGAGCGGTGGTCCTTACCTGTGGTCGCGATGCAGCCGGCGTTCGAGATACATCGAATATCGCGACATGCAGAAGCAGATCAGAAAGAAGATGAAGCCGACGAAGATGTAAGGCTCCCAGTAGATGCCCTTCCAGCTTGTGCTGGCGCGCACCGCGTCGGACATGGATTTCAGCGGATCATAGAGGCCCACGAAGGTCACCAACGTGGTGTCCTTGAACATGCCGATGAAGGTGGACACGATGCCGGGGATCGAGATCTTCAGCGCCTGCGGCAGGACGATCAGCCGCTGCGCCTTCCAGTAGTCCAGGCCCAGGGCATCCGCCGCCTCGTACTGGCCCCGTGGCAGGGCGGCCAGGCCGCCCCGGATCACCTCGGCCATGTAGGCGGCGGAAAACAGCGTGACCATGATGATGACGCGCAGGATGATGTCGAAGGTCGTTCCCGGCGGCAGGAAGTAGTTCAGCAGCAGGGATGCCACGAACAGCAGCGCGATCAGCGGCACGCCGCGGATGAACTCGATGAAGATCACCGCCAGCGTCTTGACCAGGAACATGTCGGACCGCCGCGCCAGGGCCAGCACGATGCCCAGAGGCAGCGACATGGCGATGCCCGCCACGCCGATGGTGATCGACAGCAGGAAGCCCCCGAAGCGGTCCGAGTCGACGGCGGGGATCGCCAGAGACACCAGGCTTTCCGCGTCGCGCGCGGCATCGCCCGCAAAGACGATCCACCAGACCAGCGGCACGATCAGCGCCACAATCGTCGCGATCAGGCTGGAAACGCGGCCAAGCAGCCGCCAGGCGATCCAGCCCAGCACCGGCCCGACCAGCACCATGATCGGCCCCCAGGCCGACCCGCCCCACAGGAGCCACACCCCCAGCAGCGGATAAAGGATCGAGAAGACCAGCAGCCAGGCCGGATGACGTTCCGAGATCAGGATCGCGCCGACCAGCACGACGGCGGCAAAGACCAGCCAGGCGGCGGGCGCGCCCAAGGCGACCATCAGCCACAGCGTCAGCACGGTCGTGATGACCAGCACCACGCGCCGGATCCAGACCGATTCCGAAAACAGCACCGGTGCCAGCGCCACGAACAGCAGGCCGAAGGTCATGGTCGGGCGCCAGTAAAGTTCGACCGGGTAGAAACCATAGACATACTGGTTCCAGCGTTCGCGGATCACGGCCCAGCAGGCGCCGCGCGCCCCCTCGCCCCAGGTTTCGGCGATGATCTGGCGGCATTCCGCCAGACTGTTCGCGTTCCAGACTGAATGGGCGAACCAGTCCCAGAAATGGCTGACCAGGAACCAGACGATCAGGCCCCCCAGCAGGGTCAGGATCGTGTTCAGCGGCCCGGAAAACAGGTTTTCCCGCAGCCAGCGGACGGCCCCCGCCTCTCGCACCGGGGGATCGGCTGGCGGCAGCATGGTGTCGCGCACGAAGGGAACGGTCTGGGCGTGGGTCTCGCTCATCTCACCGCTCCTTCAGCTTCACGCGGGCGTTGAACAGGTTCATCCCGGCCGAGATGCTCAGGCTGAGCACCAGATAGACCCCCATCATCAGCACAATGGCTTCCAGTTCCCGCCCCGTCTGGTTCAGCGTGGTGCCGCCCAGCGTGCCCTTGATGTCCATGTAGCCCACGGCGATCGCCAGAGAGCTGTTCTTGGTCAGGTTCAGGTACTGGGAAATCAGCGGCGGGATGATCACCCGCAGCGCCTGCGGCAGGATCACCAGGTTCATTGTGCGGCCCGGCCGCAGGCCCAGGGCAAAGGCCGCCTCGGACTGCCCGCGGCTGACGGCCAGGATCCCGGCCCGCACGATTTCCGCGATGAAGGCCCCGGTATAGAGCGTCAGGGCCAGCCACAGCGCGACAAGGCCGTTCTGCACGTTCAGCCCGCCGGTGAAGTTGAAGCCCTTCAAGGTCGGCGGGATCAGGTGCAGGCCGAAATACCAGATCAGCAGCAGCGAAGGCACCGTCATGACGCCCAAGCTCATCCACCAAGTGGTGGGCCGGCTGCCGGTTCGGTCCTGGATCTGCTGCGCCCAGGCCCCGATCATCCGCCTGGCGATCCAGCCCGCGACCAGCACCACGGCAAAGGCCAGCGTGGCCCAGCTGATCGTGATACGCGCGCCCAGATCCAGGCTGCCCGGGTCGTTTGTCATGCCCAGCGTCGGGATCGCGGTATAGCGGTTCGTCAGCGCCACATTGTCGAACAGGATCATGCTTGCCGTGGGATTTTCCCCCCGGAAGGCATTGGGCGGGGGCATGACCTCGGTGAAGATCGCGAAGACGATCAGGATCCACAACAGCAGCGGCACGTTGCGGAAGGCCTCGACATAGACGGTCATCAGCCGGGCGATCAGCCAGTTCTTGGATAGCCGCGCCACGCCCGCGATGATGCCCACCACGGTGGCCGCGATGCAGCCGAGGATCGACACGATCAGCGTGTTCAGCAGCCCGACGGCCGCCGCCCGCAGATGCGTGTCGTTCGAGGTATAGGGGATCGGCGTCTGCGGGATGTCATAGCCCGCGCGCTGCCACAGGAAGCCGAAGTTGAAATCCTTGCCCAAGGCCGCCAGGTTGCGGATCGTGTTGTTGACCAGCCACCAGGCCAGCGCCATCACCAGGATGAACACGATCACCTGAAAGGTCATCGACCGATAGCGCCGATCATAGATCAGCATGCTTGGCCGGAACGGCGTGGTCGCCGGCACTGAAAGGTCCGTCATTCTTCTACCCCTGCAGCCGGTCTTGCCTTGTTGTGGCAGCTTTTGTTGCAACCGGTCTTGTCATGCGAAAGGGGGCGCGGATGCGCCCCCTTGGTCGTGGCTATGCCTTACCTGAAGGGCATCGCATACATCAGCCCGCCCTGCGTCCACTGGGCGTTCAGCCCGCGTGCCAGACCGATCGGGGTCTGTTCCCCGATATTGGCCGCGAAGATCTCGCCATAGTTGCCGCTGGCCAGGATGGCGCGCTTGGCCCAGTCCTTGTCCAGCCCGATCATCGCGCCCAGGTCGTCGGTCACGCCCAGAAGGCGCTGGACCTCGGGGTTCTGCGAGGACTTGGCCAGTTCCTCGATGTTCTTCGAGGTGATGCCGTATTCCTCGGCCGCGACCAGCGCGTAGAGCGTCCAGCGGACGATGTCGCCCCAGTTGTTGTCACCGTGGCGCACGGCCGGTCCAAGCGGTTCCTTCGAGATGATCTCGGGCAGGATGATGTGGTTTTCCGGGTCCGCGAAGGCCGCGCGGGTGGCGGCAAGGCCCGAAGCGTCGGTCGTGTAGGCGTCGCAGGCGCCGGCCATGTACTGCTGCTCGCCCTCGGCGTTGCTGTCGATGTTGACCGGCTGGTAGGTCATGTTGTTGGCCTTGAAGTAATCGGCCAGGTTCAGTTCCGTGGTGGTGCCGGTCTGGATGCAGACGGTCGCGCCGTCCAGTTCCTTGGCCGAGGTCACGCCCAGGTCCTTGCGGACCATGAAGCCCTGGCCGTCGTAGTAGTTGACGCCGATGAAATCCAGCTTGAGGTCGGTATCGCGCGAGAAGGTCCAGGTCGAGTTCCGCGCCAGCAGATCCACCTCGCCCGAGGACAGGGCGGTGAAGCGGGTCTGGCCGGTCGTGGGCACGTATTTCACCTTGGCCGGATCGCCCAGCACCGCAGCGGCCACGGCCTTGCAGATATCGACGTCGAACCCCGTCCAGTTGCCATTCGCATCGGGCGCGGCAAAGCCGACAAGGCCGGTGTTCACGCCGCAGTTCAGTTCACCGCGCGCCTTCACGTCGGCCAACGTATCGGCCATTCCCGCGCCTGCCATCAGCGTGGCAGCGGCAACTGTCCCCAGAAAAACCGAAGTCTTCATTTCTACCCCTTTGTTGGCTGCCGCCGTTGCAGGGTTTCCCCGTCGGCGACGCCCGGACCTTGGCGCCCGGACTTGTCATTTGGAAGCCCCGAAGGACATCCCATAGGCAACATAGTGCTGATCCTTCCCGATGCGTCAAGCGCGACGCCCAAGGGCCGGGCAGTTTCAACCGCGGCGGGACAGGTGCCACAGCCGCTCTGCAACCAGCATCGCAACCCTGCGGCTTTCGGCGGCATCGGCCGCCTCGTCGTCCTGGCCCCAGCGTTCGGCCTGGAAATCCTCGTCAATGCGGCAGATGCGGAACGCCGTTTCCGCGTCGATCCGGCCGCGGATGACGGCTAGGCCCAGGATCAGCGATCCGGGCAGCGTCACAAGATCATGCAGCGCGGTCAGGCCGAAGACGTCCAGCTCAGCAAGATGCTGATGCAGCCGCGCCAGGGACTGCTCGTCCTGCCGGACCGGGATGACGCCATAGGTGATGCGCAGGGGCGCGCGCAACTCGGTCGCGGCCCAGTCGATCAGGGGGTCCCAGGCCTCGGCCTGGCGCCGGGCCAGTTCCGCAGGCTGGTCGGCGCGATAGGACAGCAGGTCGGTGCCCCCGTATTCGGCAAGCATGCCTGCCACACCGGCAAACTGAGGAGCGACCTTTTCCACCGCCGAATTGGCCGCGCGGGTCAGCGGCATGGTGTAGGGGTCGATCACATCGGCCTGCGCGTCCCACTCCGCCGCGACCGCCGCCGCCAGTCCGGATGTGGGCAGGATCAGCGGCAGCTTGCCGGGGGTTCTCAGGGGGCGGTCGTCCAGCGCCACCTCGAACCCGTCATCGGCGGGCCTGACCGAGGATGCCTTCCAGAACCGCCGCGCTTTCCATTCGCTCATGCTGCCCACCTTGCCACTGCCTGGCCCAAATCCGCAAAATCCGCCGCGACAAGCGCGGCCCCGGAACCTGTCAGCAGGTCCGGCGCGTGATAGCCCCAGCCGACGCCAAAGCCGGTCATTCCCGCCGCCCGTGCCATGTCCATGTCAAAGCTGGTATCGCCGATCATCACCGCATCCGTGACGGGAACGCCCGTCTCGGCAAGGGCGGCCAGCAGCATCGCCGGGTGGGGTTTCGACGGGTGGTCGTCCGCCGTCTGGAGGCTGACAAAGCGGCCCTCCAGCCCATGCGCCTGGATCATCGCCGCAAGGCCGCGCCGCGACTTGCCCGTGGCCACGGCCAGCAGGGTGTCGTCCCGCCCGGCCAGCCGGTCCAGACAGTCCCGCGCGCCGGGATAAAGCGGCGCCTGCTCAATCAGCCGCGCCTGCATGAAGGCCGTGCGATAACCTTCCACGATCCGCGCCTGCGTAGCCGCGTCATGCCCCCGCGCCAGGTGCGCCACCGCGACCGGCAGCGACAGGCCGACGATCTGCAGCACGGCTTCCCTTGGCAGGGGATCCAGCCCCGCGCCCTCGAAGGCGGCCGTCATGGCGCCGTGGATATGGTGCTGGCTGTCAACCAGCGTGCCGTCGACGTCAAAGACGACCAGCTTCATTCGATATCCGCGAAGGGATCGTCCGGCACGTCGTTCTCGTGCCAGCCCAGTGTCCGCCAGGTCCGCGCCATGTGCTCCGGCAGGGGCGCCGTCAGGGTGATGCGCTTCTTCGTGATCGGGTGGTCGAAGCTGATGCTGCGGGCGTGCAGGTGCAGCTTGCGGCTGATCTCGCCCCCTAGCTGAGCGCCCCAGCCATCGCCCAGGTTCTCCTGCCCCGAGCCGCCGTATTTGCCGTCGCCCACGATCGGATGGCCCAGTTCCGCCATATGCGCGCGCAACTGATGCGTCCGCCCGGTGATCGGAACCAAGGCACACCAGCTGACGCGCGTGCCAAGCGCGTCCAGCACGGCATAATCGGTGGTCGCGCGCTTCGCCCCCTCGGTCTTGTCGATGTCGCGGGGATGGACGGCGATCATCTTCTCGCCCTCGCCGCCCCGGCCATGGCCCGGCGCCTTGACCAGACCAAATCGGACCGTGCCCATGCGCGGGTTCGGCACGCCCGCGACGGCCGCCCAATAGATCTTGCGCGTGGTGCGGGACCGGAACGCCTCGGACAGCGCGCGCGCGACGCGATCGGTCCGCGCCAGCAGCAGGACGCCCGAGGTGTCCTTGTCCAGCCGGTGCACCAGCTTGGGGCGATCCTTGAAGCCGAACATCAGCGCCGCCGTCAGCCCGTCCACATGCCGGTCGCCCTGCCCGCTGCCGCCCTGGCTGGGCAGCCCCGGAGGCTTGTTCAGCGCGATGATATGTTCGTCCTTCCACAGCACCGCCGCCTGGATCATCTGCTGGTCCGACTGCGGGATGCGCGGACCCTCAGGCTTGGGACGCTCCGCCGTCGCCTCGGGCAGCGGCGGCACGCGAACCTCCTGCCCCGCCTCAAGGCGGGTGGCCGCCTTGACCCTGCCGCCATCGACGCGCAACTGCCCGGTGCGGCACATCTTCTCGACGGCGCCCTGCGTCAGCTGCGGAAAGCGTTTCTTCAGCCAGCGGTCGAGGCGCTGTTCGCCCTCGTCACCGCCGACGCGGATGGTCTGGACGCCGCTCATGCGAAGATTCCTCGTCCGATGGTCAGGCCGATCAAGACTGCGGCCAGCGACAGGATCACCGAGCCTGCGACATAAAGAACCGCCAGGCCCCCCTGCCCCCGTTCCCAGAGTGTCACGGCGTCCAGCGAGAAGGCCGAAAAGGTGGTGAACCCGCCCAGGACGCCGGTCAGCAGCAAGGGCGCCCAGGCCCCGCCCCGCACGGCCAGCAGTGCCGCCAGCAGGCCCATGACAAGGCTGCCTGCGACATTGACGGCGAATGTCGCCAGCGGCAGGCCGCCGGGGGGCATCGCACGATACATGCCGAGGCGCGCCACCGATCCGATGGCGCCGCCGATGGCGACCTGAAGATATGGGTTCATCATGGCGCGTAACTGTGGCCCCTTGGGCGCAAAGTCAACCGCCGCGCTTCAACCGCTGCGACACGAACCAGTCGAGCCGCTTCTTCAGTTCGCGCTCGAAGCCGCGCTCGACCGGGGTATAAAGCACGGGCCGCTTCATGCCCTCGGGGAAATAGTTCTGGCCGCTGAAGCCGTCCTCGGCATCGTGGTCATAGGCATAGCCCGCGCCATAGCCCTGGTCCTTCATCATCTGGGTCGGCGCGTTCAGGATATGGGCGGGGGGCATCAGGCTGCCCGTGCGCCGCGCCTCGGCGCGGGCGGCCTTGTAGGCCACATAGCCCGCGTTGGATTTCGGGGCCAGCGCCAGGTAGATCACGGCCTGCGCCAGGGCCAGTTCGCCTTCCGGGCTGCCAAGCCGTTCATAAAGCGCCCAGGCATCCAGGCAATGGCGCTGCGCGGCCGGATCGGCCAGGCCGATATCCTCGACCGCCATGCGGGTGATGCGGCGGGCAAGGTAACGGGGATCCTCGCCCCCTTCCAGCATTCGGGCCAGCCAGTACAGCGCCGCGTCGGGATCGCTGCCGCGCACCGATTTGTGCAGGGCCGAGATCAGGTTGTAATGCTCGTCCCCCGACTTGTCGTATTTCGCGGCCCGTCGCATCAGCCGTTGCGCCATGGCGGACGCATCGACCGGCTTGTCGGTCCTCCAGGCGGCCACCTGCTCGATCAGGTTCAAGGCGGCGCGGCCGTCGCCGTCGGCCATCTCCAGCAGCGCGTCGCGCGCCTCGCCGGTCAGGGGCAGCTTGCGGCCCAGTTCGCGTTCCGCGCGCTGCGCCAGCAGTTCCAGATCACGCAGCGACAGGCGCTCCAGCACGATCACCTGCGCCCGCGACATCAGCGCGGCGTTCAGTTCGAAGGAGGGATTCTCGGTCGTCGCCCCGACCAGAAGGATCGTGCCATCCTCCATGTGGGGCAGGAAGCTGTCCTGCTGCGCCTTGTTGAAGCGGTGGATCTCGTCCACGAACAGCAGCGTGCCGCGGCCCTGCTGGCGCCGCAGTTTCGCGGACTCAAAGACCTTGCGCAGTTCCGGTACGCCCGAAAAGATCGCGCTGATCTGAACGAAGGTCAGGCGGGTCTCATCCGCCAGAAGCCGCGCGATGGTCGTCTTGCCGACGCCCGGCGGCCCCCAGAGGATCAGCGACGACAGGCTGCCCGACGCCAGCATCGACCCCAGCGGTCCGTCCGGGCCAAGGACCTTGTCCTGGCCGATCACATCGCCCATGCGCACCGGGCGAATACGATCGGCCAAGGGTCGTACCGCCGGGGTGGGCGGTGGCTCGGACGAGGTGCTGGCGTCGAACAGGTCGGGCATGATACACCATATTACGCCCGCTGGGCCTCGCCGCACAAGATGTGCTGGCCTCAGTGCATCTTTGGTGCCAGATTGATCGCGACGCACTGGAAGTTGGCATCGTCGATCCACATGACCCGGCCAATGGCCTCGGCCTCCAGACCGCAGCGGCCATACCAGCGCGGCCAGCTGGCCCCGGTCAGCGCGATCAGCTTGGTGGCGCCCAGCTCGCGGGCCGAGCCCGTCATCGCCTCGACCATCTTGAAATGGACCTTGCGGCGATAGCTCTGCGGGATGTCATGGCTGACGAACACGCGCGAACATTCCCACACCAGATCGTCCACCGGAGCCTCGCCATCCAGAAGGTCCTGCGGGATCGACCCGCCCAGGATGCCCTTCTGCGCATCGCGGATCATGTAGCTGTAGATGCCGCAGCGGGCGGTCGTGGGGGTCAGGCGGAAGCCTGCCAGCACCTCGCCTTTGTCGTGAACGGCGATCCAGCGGCTCTGGGGCGTGTCGTACTGGTCGAACTCCATGTCGTCGGCTTCGGGCAGGTCCCAGTTCTTCTGGATGATGAAGCTTTGCTTCCGCGCGCGAAACAGGTTGGCGAACAACTCGCCATGGTTGTGGAGGTTCGAAAAAGAAAGCGTGGTCGTCTGCATGGTCGTACTCCTGGGGTGCGAGGGTGACCCTTCCCCACATCACGGTTCCCCTGGGCGATGGCCTAGAGCAGACGGTATTCCTTGGCCCTTTGCAGCGCCTCGGCCGTCGTGCGTGCCTTCAGTCTTTCGCGGACCGAGATCAGCCTGGCTTTGAACGCGCTTTCGGTGATGCCAAGTTTGGCTGCCGCTGCTGCATGACGATCGCCCTCCGCAACGCAACGAAGGGCTTCTTTCTGAGCCTTTGTCAGGCTCGCCGGCGGCTCCGTTGAATCGTGAAGCCGACGTACCGTGGTCGAGATCTCGGCGATCTCGTCATCCGTGAACTCGCGGTCATCGCGCGCGAAGCTGGCGATGGTGCGGGAATTGATCGGACCGCAGGATACCGTCAGCCCGAAGGTCAGGCCGTGGTTCGCTGCATCCTTGAGAATGTTGAACGGATCCGGAATCGGCAGGCTGGACCAGCGGCAGGCGCCCGTCGTGGAAAAGCCCCATGCAATCGTCGGGTCACGCAGCGCATAGCCGTTCTGGGAATAGAAATCGGACCATTCCTCGGCATAGGTCTGGAACTGCATCAGGGGGGCGGCGAAGCGGATGTGCAGCCCGACAAAATAGCCGGCCGGGGCAAGTTTCCCCAGCTTCCGCAAGCCTGCATTGATATCTGCGCGTGATGACATGACTTTTTAGACAAATTGCGTTCGGAACCGTCAACGTACAATCTAGTAGTGACGCGTAATTGTTGCCATATCATTAATGGGATGGGAGATCCCACCAATGCGGCCATCCAGCGGATTGAACGCGCTCCCAGCCGATCTTCGCCAGCAGTTGCTGGCGATGCCCCTGACATCCGACGAGAAGAATGACGTTGCGCAAGCCTTGGTGCAGATGGCGGCAGCTTCGGAAAAGATGTGCAATTTGTCGCAGCATGACGAAAAATGCCCCGCAGGCTGAAAAGCCGCGGGGCGCATGATTCGCGAGGGGATGCGCTTATTCGGCGTCGGCCGACTCGGCCTCGACACGGGCGCGGTCCGCGGCGCCCTTGGCCGAGGTGTCGCGATCCACGAACTCGATGATCGCCATCGGTGCCATGTCGCCATAGCGGAAGCCGGCCTTCAGCACGCGGACATAGCCGCCCTGACGGTCCTTGTAGCGCGCGCCCAGAACCTCGAACAGCTTGGCGACGTGCTGGTCCTGCTTCAGCTGGGCAGCGGCCTGGCGGCGGGCGTGCAGGTCACCGCGCTTGGCGAGCGTGATCAGCTTCTCGACGATCGGGCGCAGTTCCTTGGCCTTGGGCAGGGTGGTCTTGATCTGCTCGTGCTCGATGAGCGAGCCGGCCATGTTGGCGAACAGCGCCTTGCGGTGTTCGTGGGTGCGGTTGAGGCGGCGATAGCCACGGGCGTGACGCATGATGATTCTCCGTTTACGTCTTTTGCTTTGTCCGGCAGCCCATGCGTGCGGGCCGCTCTCCTTGGGGCGGGATGCCCTTCTTGTCGCAAGGCGCGTGCAAGCACGCACCCTACAGGCTTCAGGCAGGGTGCGTGTTCACACGCACCGCTACCTTAAAACTGGTCGTCGAAACGCTTGGCCAGGTCCTCGATGTTCTCCGGCGGCCAGTCGACGACATCCATGCCCAGGTGCAGGCCCATGCCCGACAGGACTTCCTTGATCTCGTTCAGCGACTTGCGGCCGAAGTTCGGGGTGCGCAGCATCTCCGCTTCGGTCTTCTGGATCAGGTCGCCGATATAGACGATGTTGTCGTTCTTCAGGCAGTTGGCCGAACGCACCGACAGTTCCAGCTCGTCCACCTTCTTCAGCAGGCGCGGATCGAACTCCAGACCCTCGTCGCTGTCCTGGCGGTTGGCCGACTCGGGCTCGTCGAAGTTCACGAAGACCGACAGCTGGTCCTGGACGATGCGCGCGGCATAGGCCACGGCGTCTTCCGGGGTCAGCGAGCCGTCTGTTTCGATCTTCATGGTCAGCTTGTCATAGTCCAGCACCTGGCCCTCGCGGGTCGGCGTGACTTCGTAGCTGACGCGCTTCACGGGCGAGAAGATGGCGTCGATCGGGATCAGGCCGATGGGCGCATCCTCGGGGCGGTTCTTGTCGGCGGCGACATAGCCCTTGCCGGTCTGGACCGTCAGTTCCATGTTCAGCTCGGCGCCGTCGTCCAGGTGGCAGATGACGTGGTCGCGGTTCAGGACGGTAATGCCGGCGGTCTCCTGGATGTCGGAGGCCTTGACCTCGCCCGGGCCCTTGGCGGACAGGGTCAGCCGCTTGGGCCCTTCCACGTCCATCTTCAGCGTCACGCCCTTGAGGTTCAGGACGATGTCGGTCACGTCCTCGCGGACGCCGGCGACGCTGCTGAATTCATGCAGGACGTTGTCGATCTGGACCGAGGTGATCGCCCCGCCCTGCAGCGACGACAGCAGCACGCGGCGCAGCGCGTTGCCCAGCGTCAGGCCGAAGCCGCGCTCCAGGGGCTCGGCCACCAGCGTGGCGGTGCGGGTGGCATCCGCGCCCGGCTTGACGACCAGCTGAGTCGGCTTGATCAGCTCGGCCCAATTCTTGTGGATCATGCGTTTGCCTCCATTCTTGTCCCCGCCCCATGTCCTTGGCCGGAAACGCCCGAGGTTGAAAACGTAAAGACCGAACCGCGCCCAAGGCGCGGTCCGGGTAAGTGTGATCTGCGATCAGACGCGGCGGCGCTTCGGGGGGCGGCAGCCGTTATGCGCGATCGGCGTCACGTCGCGGATCGCGGTGATGTTGAAGCCGACCGACGCCAGTGCGCGCAAAGCCGATTCGCGGCCCGAGCCGGGGCCCTGGACTTCGACTTCCAGCGTGCGGACGCCATGTTCCTGCGCCTTGCGGCCCGCGTCTTCGGCGGCCATCTGCGCGGCGTAGGGGGTCGACTTGCGCGAGCCCTTGAAGCCCATGGTGCCGGCTGACGACCACGAGATCGCGTTGCCCTGCACGTCCGAGATCAGGATCTTGGTGTTGTTGAAGGAGGAGTTCACATGCGCAACGCCGGTGGCGATGTTCTTGCGTTCCTTGCGCTTCATGCGGGTTTTGTCGCGTGCCATATCCTCTACCCCTTATTTCTTCTTGCCAGCGATGGGCTTCGCCGGACCTTTGCGGGTGCGGGCATTGGTGTGGGTGCGCTGACCGCGAACCGGCAGGCCGCGGCGGTGACGCAGGCCGCGATACGAACCCAGATCCATCATGCGCTTGATGTTCATCTGGGTTTCGCGGCGCAGGTCGCCCTCGACGGACAGGTTTGCGTCGATGTACTCGCGGATCTGAAGAACTTCGGCGTCCGACAGGTCGTTGACGCGCCGCGCGCGGTCAATGCCGACGGCTTCGCAGATCTGTTCGGCATACATCGGGCCGATGCCATGGATATAGGTCAGGGCGATCGGGACGCGTTTCCCGGTCGGAATGTTGACGCCAGCAATACGAGCCACGCGTTTTCCTTTATCGGTTGCGGTTCCGTAGCGCCGGAACCTTTTTTCACAACGTAAGGCCCGAAAGCCATGCCTTCGGGCCGATGATCGGTCCGCCCGCTTCCGCAGGCGATTCTCTTTCGAGATGCCGTGACTTATAGGCGGCTGTCTGCGGCGTCAAGTGCCCGTGGCGATTTCACTTGACACGGGCAGCACACCCTCGATCTGGGCTGCAACCTGGTCCATTTCGGCCAGTCCGTCCACCGGGGCAAGCTTGCCCTTGGCATAGTAATAGCCGATCAGGGGCGAGGTCTTCTTGTAGTATTCCAGAAGCCGCGTCTTCAGGCTGTCCTCGTTGTCGTCGGCCCGGCGGCGCAGGTCGGTCGAGCCGCAGACATCGCAAACACCCGCCCGCCTGGTGGGCTTGGTGTCGTCATGATACACCTCGCCGCAGTTGCCGCAGGTATATCGACCGGTGATGCGACGGACCAGCGCCTGGTCATCGACCTGCATCTCGATCACCGCGTCCAGCACCATGCCGGTTTCATCCAGCAGATGTCCAAGCGCATCGGCCTGGGCCAGCGTGCGCGGGAAGCCGTCGAAGATGAAGCCGTTGCCGCCCTCGGACAGTTTCTCGCGGATCAGCCCGATGACGATCTCGTCCGTGACCAGCTGGCCGCGATCCATGACCTCGGCCACGCGCTTGCCCATCTCGGTCCCCGAGGAGCGCGCCGCCCGCAGCATGTCGCCCGTGGACAACTGCACGAGGCCGCGATCATCGACCAGCTTGCGGGCCTGCGTTCCCTTGCCGGCACCGGGCGGCCCCAGCAGAATGATATTGATCGTCATCTAAGGTCTGTCCCCCTCGTCAGCCCGTTAGCGGCGCGACGGCGCGCGACGCGGCTTAGCGCTTCCCTCTTTGCGTTTACCACGCAATTGGGATTTCTCAATCAGGCCTTCGTATTGATGGGCCAGAAGATGGCTTTGCACCTGGTTGATGGTGTCCATGGTGACCGAAACCACGATCAGGACCGAAGTGCCGCCGAAATAGAACGGCACCGACCACTGATGGCGGATGATCTCGGGCAGCAGGCAGACCGCCGCCAGATAGGCCGCACCGATCACCAGCACCCGGTTGACGACGTAGTCCAGGTATTCCTCGGTCCGCTTGCCGGGACGGATGCCAGGGATGAAGCCGCCCTGGTTCTTCAGGTTCTCGGCCACTTCGTCGGATTTGAAGCTGACGTTCTGGGTATAGAAGTAGGCGAAGAACACGATCATCGCCGCGAAGAAGATCAGGTAGAGCGGCTGGCCGGGACCGAAATAGGCCAGGATCGTGGACATGATCGGACCCGTCTGGTTGCCCGAGAAGGTCGAGATCGTGATCGGCAGCAGCAGCAGCGAACTGGCGAAGATCGCCGGGATGACGCCCGCCGGGTTGACCTTGATCGGCAGGTGCGAGGACTGGCCGTCATAGATCTTCATGCCGACCTGGCGCCGGGGATACTGGATGCGGATCTTGCGCAATGCGCGTTCCATGAAGACCACGAAGGCGATCACGGCCACGACCATCACGATCACGCCCAGGATCACCGGGGTCGAGATCGCACCCGACCGGCCCTGCGCGAAGAAGTTCGCCAGCGCCGCCGGGATTTCCGCGACGATGCCCACGAAGATGATCAACGAGATGCCGTTGCCGATGCCGCGCGCGGTGATCTGCTCGCCCAGCCACATCAGGAACATGGTGCCGCCCACCAGGGTGATCACGACGGATGCCTGGAAGAAGACGCCCGGATCATGTGCCAGACCGCCGGCCTCCAGCGACTTCGCCAGGCCGTAAGCCTGGAACAGCGCCAGCGCGACGGTGCCATAGCGCGTGTACTGGTTGATCCTCTTGCGCCCCTGCTCGCCTTCCTTCTTCAGCTGTTCCAGCGAAGGCACCATCGAGGTCAGAAGCTGCACGATGATCGAAGCCGAGATATAGGGCATGATCCCAAGCGCGAAGACGCCCATCCGGCCAAGCGCGCCGCCGGTGAACATCGACAGGATGCCGCCGATGCCCGATTGCGCCTGGTCCATGAAGTTGCGCAGCGCGGCGCCGTCGATTCCCGGCACCGGGATATAGGTGCCAAGCCGGTAAATGATCAGCAGCCCGATCGTGAACCAGATGCGCTGGCGAAGTTCCGTGGCCTTGCCGAACGCGCTCCATGAGAGGTTCGCGGCCATCTGTTCTGCGGCTGACGCCATGTGTTTCCGTCCCGTGTCATGACAGCGCCGCCGACCCGTTTCCGGGACCGGCGGCGCCAGGAAAACCTGCTCGCTATCTATGGGGCGCGGGCGCCCCGATCAACAGCTTATTCCGCCGCCGCGGCCACAGCAGGCAGCGTCACCTTGCCGCCGGCCTTCTCGACCGCCTCGACCGCCGATTTCGACGCGCCGGTGACCGAGATGGTCACGGCCGAGGTCAGTTGGCCCTTGCCCAGCAGGCGGACGCCGTCCAGCTTGCGGCGCACCAGGCCCGATGCGACCAGCGAATCCTCGGTCAGCTCGGCCGAGGCGTCGATCTTGCCCGCGTCGATGAAGGTCTGGAGCTGGCCCAGGTTGATCACCGCGAAGGACTTGGGGTTCGGCACGCTGAAGCCGCGCTTCGGCAGGCGGCGATACAGCGGCATCTGGCCGCCTTCGTATCCGTTCAGCGCAACGCCGGAACGCGAGGACTGACCCTTGATACCACGGCCGGCGGTCTTGCCCTTGCCCGAGCCGGGACCACGCGCCACGCGCTTCTTCTTGCGGTTCGCGCCTTCGTTGTCGCGGATTTCATGCAGTTTCATGTCGCTTCTCCTAAGCCGGACGCGCCCCCGAAGCGAAAGTGGGGCGGACACGGCATGTCTTGTTTCGTGAGTCGGTGCCCTGCGGCACCCGCGGGCGTATAAACGGAAGGGCCGCGCGGGGCAAGTCCTGCTTTGCGCCCCGGACAAGCGGATGTGAGTTGCCGTTGCCGGCCGCCGCCCTATCACAGGCCGCATCAGCTTTCGGATCCTGGCCCATGAATCGCATTACCCTTGCTTTTGCCGTCCTTTTCTCCACAGCTTTTGCCGCGCAGGCCGAGCCGACCTTCTGCACCGCCCGGATCAACGGCCAGGACGTGCCGCTGGCCTATGACAAGGACGAGCCGGGGTTGCGCGACCATTTCAGCCGGCGCGAGATCCTGTTCACCTCCTGGGGCCGCGACACGTGCCCCAGCTATGTCGTGTTGCGCAGCCTGACGCCGGACCTGACGGACGACCAGCGCGGCCCTTTCTGCCTGCGCCACGACAAGGCCAGCGATTCGATCATCGGCTACGACCTGGGAAGCCGCGATGCCTATGGCCGCTGCGAGGCGCCCGCCACGACCGTGTGCCAGCGGGTCAACCAGACCAAGAACGCTGCGGTGGCGATCAGCGGGGCCGCGGCGCGCGGCGCGGCCAAGGGCGCCCGGGCCCTGCCCGACGGATCGGGCGCCGTGATCCTCAGCGGATCGCAGAGCTATATCACCGGCGCCCTGTCCTCGATGGGCGGCGCGGCGGCGGCCCTGGCCTCCTCTCCGGCGATCGTGGCGGGTGCCGCGGTGTCGGTCGTGGCGGTCGGAGGCGCGGTCTATGCCTGCCGCGAGTAGCGCTCAGAACTCCAGCCAGGTGCCGATCCTGAGAGCAGGCTCGCCCGGGCCTGCGAAGGGCGCGACAAACCCGATCTCCAAACGGATGGGGTCCGACAGCTCATAGACGACCGAACTGGCGAGCTTGGCCGAGAAATCGCTGTCCTTGCGCGCCTCTAGCCGAAGCTGGTTCACCAGGGCCCAGGAAGGCGTCGGGCGCAGGCCGACGGTCAGGTCCAGCTTGGCTATCGTCTCGGGCGTCAGGTAGGCATATTCGACTTCGGTGAGGCCGTCCCGGACAGTCACTTCCTCGGTCTTGCCCGCGACCTTGATCCGAGCCTCGGCGCTGAGCCAGCCGCCATCCCAAAGGCCCGAAAAGCTGCGCCCCCACATCAGGGCCGCCTGCCCCAGCGGCAGCACTTCTCCGTCGCGCCGGATTGCACCAAAGCCCAAGGAATAGGACAGCTTGTTCGCGCCCTCACCGCTGTCCAGCGGCTTCTGATACCAGACGAGCGCGGCGGTCTCGCCGACGTTGGTATAGCTGACCTCCAGCCCCAGCGTCCTGCGGCGGCTCAACCCGTATTCGGCATAAAGCCCCGTATAGGAATTGCCGTCCTTATCGCGCTCGCCCGACAAGGAGACGAAGGAATGCCCGGCGTCCCGCGGCCAGGGACCGGCATGGCCCATCGCCGCAAGAAGAAGCCAGACAATGCAGCCGGCGATAACGCGCGTCACAGGGATCGTCCCGTCCGGTTGAAGTCGCCGCCGACCGTAAGGGAGAAATGGTTAGCACAAGGTTAACGGCAGCAAGGACAGGCCGGGACAAAACAAAACGCCCCGGATTTCTCCGGGGCGTTCTTCCTGGGCAATCCTCGCGGATCACGCCTTTTCTTCGATGATCTTCACCAGATGCGGGATCTTGGCGACCATGCCGCGGATCGCAGGGGTGTCCTGCAGTTCGCGGGTGCGGTTCATCTTGTTCAGGCCCAGGCCCTTCAGCGTTTCGCGCTGGATGGCGGGGCGGCGGATCGGGCTGCCGATCTGCTTGACGACGATAGTTGCCATTCGCCTGTCTCCTTACGCTTCGACGGCTTCAGCAGCCGGCTTGTTGTCCTGCGGCAGGATGTCGGCCACCTTCTTGCCGCGACGCTGCGCGACCGAACGGGGGCTGGCTTCCTTTTTCAGGCCGTCCAGCGTGGCGCGGATCATGTTGTAGGGGTTCTGCGAACCCTGCGACTTCGCCACGACGTCCTGAACGCCCAGCATCTCGAACACGGCGCGCATCGGACCACCGGCGATGATCCCGGTCCCCGGAACGGCGGTCCGCATGATCACCTTGCCGGCGCCATGACGGCCCTCGATGTCGTGGTGCAGGGTGCGGCCGTCACGCAGCGGGACGCGAACCAGCGAACGCTTCGCCTGCTCGGTCGCCTTGCGGATCGCTTCCGGCACTTCCTTGGCCTTGCCCTTGCCGAAGCCGACGCGGCCACGCTGGTCGCCGACAACGACCAGAGCAGCAAAGCCGAAGCGCTTGCCACCCTTGACGGTCTTCGACACGCGGTTGATTGCAACCAGGCGATCCTGGAATTCCGGGTTTTCCTCGCGCTCTTCGCGGCGGCCCCGACGGTTATCACGTTCTGCCATGAGGCATTCCTTGTAAGGTGGCGCTTCGCTTGCGCCGATTGTTTCAATCCAGGTGGGGCAGCCCCGAAAGGCCGCCCCCCGGATCATCGGGGTGGCGCAAACGCCACCCGCATCATCAGAACTTCAGGCCACCTTCACGGGCGGCGTCGGCCAGAGCCTTCACCTTGCCGTGGAAGATGAAGCCGCCGCGGTCGAAGACAACCTCTTCAACACCGGCAGCCTTCGCACGCTCGGCAATCGCAGCGCCAATCTTGGCGGCAGCCTCGACGTTGTTCTTGCCGACCAGGCCAAAGTCCTTCTCCAGCGTGCTGGCCGAAGCCAGCGTCACGCCGTTCAGGTCGTCGATGACCTGAACCGAGATGTTCTTCGAAGAACGGTGAACCGACAGACGCGGACGGCCGTTCGACATCGCCCGCAGTTTGTTCCGAACGCGCAGGCGGCGCTTCTGGAACAGCTCTTGCTTTTTCAGTGCCATTTCATGCGCCCCTTACTTCTTCTTGCCTTCCTTGCGGAAGACGAACTCGCCCTTGTAGCGGATGCCCTTGCCCTTGTAGGGTTCGGGACGGCGCCACTCGCGGATGTTCGCGGCCACCTGACCAACCAGCTGCTGGTCGATGCCTTCCACGACGATTTCGGTCTGCTTCGGCGCCGTGATCGTCACGCCTTCCGGCGTTTCGAAGTTCACGTCGTGCGAATAGCCCAGAGCCAGCTTCAGGGTCTTGCCCTGCATGGTGGCGCGGTAACCCACGCCCTGGATTTCCAGCTCTTTCTTGAAGCCTTCCGACACACCGACGGTCAGGTTCTCGATCATCGAGCGAGTCATGCCCCACTGCTGGCGCGCGCGCTTCGAGGTGCCGCGCGGTTTCACCGCAACGGAACCCTCGTCCAGCACCAGATCCACATCGTCAGTCGCCGTGAAGCTGCGGGTGCCTTTCGGACCCTTCACTTCAATGGTCTGACCCTTGATCTCGGCCGACACGCCCTTGGGCAGAGCGACCGGCTTCTTACCAATCCGAGACATCTGCTGCCCTCCTTAGAACACGGTGCAGAGGACTTCGCCGCCGACATTGGCATTGCGAGCCGCTGCATCCGACATGACGCCCTTGGGCGTCGAGACGATGGAGACGCCCAGACCCTGGCGGACCTGCGGGATTTCCTTGGCGCCCGCGTAAACGCGGCGGCCAGGCTTCGAGACACGCGACAGCTCGCGGATGACCGGAGCGCCGTCGTGGTACTTCAGACCGATCTCCAGCTCGGCATGGCCGGCTTCGGTGGTCACTTCTTCATAGCCGCGGATGTAACCTTCGGCTTTCAGCACGTCCAGAACCCAAGCGCGCAGCTTGGAGGCCGGGGTGCGCACGGTCGATTTGCCACGCATCTGCGCATTGCGGATGCGGGTCAGCATATCGCCGAGAGGATCGTTCATCGACATGTTGCCCCCTTACCAGCTGGACTTGACGAGGCCGGGGATCTGACCGTTCGAGCCAAGCTCGCGCAGCATGATCCGCGACAGTTTCAGTTTGCGGTAATACGCGCGCGGGCGGCCGGTCAGTTGGCACCGGTTGCGCAGGCGCGTTTCCGACGAATTGCGCGGCAGTTCGGCCAGCTTCAGCGAAGCCTTGAACCGCTCTTCCATCGGACGGGACTGGTCGTTGATGACCTCCTTGAGGGAGGCACGCTTGGTCGCGAATTTCGCGATCAGACGCTCGCGCTTCTTCTCGCGCTCGACCATGGATTTCTTTGCCATATCACTTACCTCCGCGATCAGCTGTTGAAGGGCATGTTGAAATGCTTCAACAGCGCTTTCGCTTCCGCGTCGGTCGGCGCGGTGGTGCAGATGATGATGTCCATCCCCAGAACTTCGTCGACCTTGTCGAAGTTGATTTCCGGGAACACGATGTGCTCTTTCAGGCCCATGGCATAGTTGCCGCGGCCGTCGAAAGAGGTGCCCTTAACGCCGCGGAAGTCGCGGACGCGCGGCAGCGCGATGTTGATCAGGCGGTCCAGGAATTCGTACATCCGGTCGCCGCGCAGGGTCACCTTGGCGCCCAGCGGCATTTCTTCCCGGACGCGGAAGCCCGCGATCGAGTTCTTGGCTTTCGTGATGACGGCCTTCTGGCCGGCAATCAGCGACAGCTCCTCGGCGCCCTGCTTCACCTTCTTGGTGTCTTTCACGGCTTCGCCGATGCCCATGTTCAGGACGATCTTGTCCAGACGCGGGATCTGCATGTCGTTCTTGTAGCCGAACTCTTCCTTGAGAGCGGCGCGGACCTGCTCGCGATAGACCGCCTTGAGGCGCGGCGTGTACTTGGTTGCGTCCAGCATCAGATCACGTCTCCCGTGGTCTTGGCGAAACGGACCTTCTGGTCGCCTTCCATGCGGAAACCGACGCGGGTCGCCTTGCCGTTCTTGTCCAGCAGCGCGAGGTTCGACAGGTCGATCGGCATCGCCTTCGGCGTGCGGCCGCCCTGGGTCGTCTGGGTCTGGCGCTGGTGACGGATCGCGATGTTGACGCCGTCAACGACTGCCTTGTTGTCCTTAGGGAACACGGCGGTGATTTCGCCCTGCTTGCCCTTGTCCTTGCCGGCAAGGACGACGACCTTGTCGCCTTTTTTCAGCTTGGCAGCCATTACAGCACCTCCGGAGCGAGCGAGATGATCTTCATGAAGTTCTTCGCGCGCAGCTCGCGGACGACCGGCCCGAAAATACGGGTGCCGACCGGTTCGCCCTGGTTGTTCAGGATGACGGCGGCGTTGCGGTCGAAGCGGATCGAGGTTCCGTCTTCGCGCTTCACTTCCTTGGCGGTCCGAACGACCACGGCCTTGCGGACGTCGCCTTTCTTGACCCGGCCCCGCGGGATGGCTTCCTTGACGGAAACGACAATGATGTCGCCCACCGACGCATAGCGACGGTGCGAACCACCCAGGACCTTGATGCACTGAACCCGGCGAGCGCCGGAGTTGTCAGCAACATCCAGATTGGTCTGCATCTGGATCATTTGGTTTCTCCCGACCTTTGGGGACCGCGACTTGCGGCCCCAGGGTTTCGATCATTTCTGATCTGTGATGATGGACTTACGCGGAAACCGCTTCGTCCGTCAGGACAGTCCAGCGTTTCGTCTTCGAGATGGGCGCACATTCGACGATGCGAACGACATCGCCCACCTTGAACTGGTTGTTCTCGTCATGCGCCCGGTATTTCTTGGACGAACGAACGGTCTTGTGCAGCAGCGGGTGCTTGAAGCGACGCTCGACCAGGACGGTGATGGTCTGTTCGTTCTTGTCGCTGGTGACGCGGCCTTGCAGGATGCGTTTGGGCATGGGCCAGGCTCCTTAGTTCGAGGCCGCGGCTTCCGCCGCTTTCTGGTTCAGAATGGTCTTCACACGGGCCACGTCGCGGCGAACGGCGCGCATGCGGGCGGTGCTTTCAAGCTGGCCGGTGGCCTGCTGGAAACGGAGGTTGAAGGCCTCCTTCTTCAGCGCGACAAGCTGGTCTTTCAGCTGGTCGGGCGTCTTCGACGTCAGATCCTGCGCTTTCATGCGCCTGTTCCTTTCAACATCACCGGAGAGCCCCTGCACGCAGGGCCACCCTGATTCCCGGTGGAGTTTCATGATGAAGGCCTGCCCATACAGGCAATGCCGGTTTCGTGCAACCCTTTTCCCGCCAGGAAAAGGAAAACCCCGCCGGTCTTCCGGCGGGGTCGTGTCACATAAGGTGCGTGCCTGCACGCACCGGACTTACCAGTCTTCGCGCGCCACGATGCGGGTCAGCACCGGCAGCTTGTTCGCGCCAAGACGCAGGGCTTCACGCGCGATCTCGTCGGACACGCCGTCGATCTCGAACATGATGCGGCCGGGATGGACGCGGGCGGCCCAGAAATCGACCGAACCCTTGCCCTTACCCATCCGGACTTCCGTCGGCTTCGACGAAACCGGAACGTCCGGGAACACCCGGATCCAGACCCGGCCCTGACGCTTCATGTGACGGGTGATCGCGCGGCGGGCCGCTTCGATCTGACGGGCGGTAACACGCTCGGGCTCGGTGGCCTTCAGCGCGTAGGACCCGAAGTTCAGGGCGAAGCCGCCCTTGGCTTCGCCGTGGATCCGGCCCTTGTGCTGTTTGCGGAACTTGGTCCGTTTCGGTTGCAGCATCTTATTGCTCCTTAGCGCGCGTCGCGGTCACGGCGCGGACCACGGGGAGCCGGACCTTCCTGGGCCTCGGCGGCCTTGCGGTCGCGGGCCTGGGGGTCATGCTCCATGATCTCGCCCTTGAAGATCCACACCTTCACTCCGATGATCCCGTAGGGGGTCGAAGCTTCGGCCAGCGAATAGTCGATGTCGGCGCGCAGGGTGTGCAGCGGCACACGGCCTTCGCGGTACCATTCCGTCCGCGCGATCTCGGCGCCGCCAAGGCGGCCCGACACGTTCACGCGGATGCCCAGGGCACCCATGCGCATCGAGTTCTGCACCGCACGCTTCATGGCGCGGCGGAACGAAACCCGGCGCTCCAGCTGCTGGGCGATCGACTCGGCGACCAGGGCCGCATCGACTTCCGGCTTGCGGACTTCGACGATGTTCAGGTGAACTTCCGACTTGGTCAGGTTCGCCAGCTTGTTGCGCAGGACCTCGATATCGGCGCCTTTCTTGCCGATGATCACGCCCGGACGCGCAGCATGGATCGTGACGCGGCACTTCTTGTGCGGACGCTCGATGATGACGCGGCTGACGCCGGCCTGCTTGGCTTCCTTCTTGATGAAGTCCCGGATCTTCAGGTCTTCAAGCAGCAGATTGCCATAGTCCTTGTCGTCGGCATACCAGCGGCTGTCCCAGGTGCGGTTGACCTGCAGGCGCATGCCGATCGGATTGACCTTCTGACCCATTACGCTTGCTCCTCGACTTGGCGCACCTTGATGGTGATTTCCGAAAACGGCTTCATGATCTTGCCATAACGGCCACGCGCCCGCGGGCGGCCGCGCTTCATCACCAGGTTCTTGCCGACCCAGGCTTCGGCGACGACCAGGTTGTCGACGTCCAGACCGTGGTTGTTTTCAGCGTTCGCAATCGCCGACTGCAGGCACTTCTTCACGTCGCCCGCGATGCGCTTGTGCGAGAAGGTCAGGTCGGCCAGGGCCTTGTCCACCTTCTTGCCGCGGATCAGCTGCGCGACGAGGTTCAGTTTCTGCGGCGAGGTGCGAAGCATCTTCGTTTTCGCGAACGCCTCGTTCTCCGCCACGCGGCGCGGATTCTGTTCCTTACCCATGACGATTACTTCCTCTTGGCTTTCTTGTCCGCCGCGTGGCCGTAATAGGTCCGCGTGGGCGAATATTCACCGAATTTCTGGCCGATCATTTCCTCGGTCACCGCAACGGGGATGTGCTTCTGCCCGTTGTAGACGCCGAAGGTCAGGCCGACGAATTGCGGCAGGATGGTCGAACGACGCGACCAAATCTTGATGACGTCGGATTTTCCCGAGTCACGGGCCTTTTCCGCCTTCTTGAGCACATAGGCGTCAACAAAGGGGCCTTTCCAGATAGAACGTGCCATAGGTCAGCGCCCCTTCTTCTTCGCGTGACGCGAACGCAAGATGTACTTGTCGGTCGCCTTGTTCGAGCGGGTCTTCTTGCCCTTGGTGTCCTTGCCCCAGGGCGTGACCGGCGTACGGCCGCCCGAGGTCCGGCCCTCACCACCACCATGCGGGTGGTCGATCGGGTTCATGGCAACACCGCGAACGCTGGGACGGATGCCCTTGTGGCGGTTGCGACCAGCCTTGCCCAGGTTCTGGTTCGAGTGGTCGGCGTTCGACACGGCGCCGATGGTCGCCATGCATTCCTGACGCACCAGGCGCAGCTCGCCCGAGGACAGGCGGATCTGGGCATAGCCGCCGTCACGGCCGACGAACTGGGCATAGGTGCCAGCCGAACGGGCGATCTGGCCGCCCTTGCCGGGCTTCAGCTCGACGTTGTGGACGATCGTGCCGATCGGCATGCCGCTGAAGGGCATGGCGTTGCCGGGCTTCACGTCGACCTTGGCGCCGGCGATGACCTTGTCGCCCACGGCCAGGCGCTGCGGCGCGATGATATAGGCGCGCTCGCCGTCTTCATAGGAGACCAGCGCGATAAAGGCGGTGCGGTTGGGATCGTATTCGATCCGCTCGACCGTGGCGGCCATATCGAACTTGTTGCGCTTGAAATCGACGATGCGATACAGGCGCTTCGCCCCGCCGCCCTTGCGGCGCATGGTGATCCGTCCGGTGTTGTTCCGACCGCCGTTCTTGGTCAGGCCTTCGGTAAGGGCCTTGACCGGGCGACCTTTCCAAAGCTCCGAACGGTCGATCAGAACCAGCCCGCGCTGGCCAGGCGTCGTCGGTTTATACGACTTCAATGCCATCTTTCTGTCTTCCGTTGCTTTGGACCAGGTTTGGTCCGTTACTTCCAAAAGATCAGCGGCCCCGGATGAACCGGGGCCGCAGATTCGCGCCTACTATCAGAGTCCGGTGGACACGTCGATAGTGTTGCCCTCTTCGAGGGTGACATAGGCCTTCTTGACGTCGCTGCGGCGGCCGAGGATGCCCCGGAACCGCTTCTGCTTGCCCTTGGTGATGGTCGTGTTGATGGCCTTCACCTTGACGCCGAACAGGGCCTCGACCGCTTGCTTGATCTGCGGCTTGTTGGCGTCCTTCGCCACCTGAAACACCACGCCGTTGTTCTCGGACGTCATGGTGGCTTTCTCGGTGATGATCGGCTTGACGATCACGTCGTAATGTTCAGCTTTCGCGCTCATTTCAAACGAGCCTCCAGAGCTTCGACACCCGACCGCGTGATCACAAGCGTGTCGCGCTTCAGGATGTCATACACGTTGGCGCCGATCGAGGGCAGGATGTCCACGCCTTCGATGTTGCGGGCGGCGCGGGCGAAGCCTTCGTTGACCTCGGTCCCGTCGATCACCAGGACGCGCTTCCAGCCGTTTTCCTTGACGGCCCTGGCGACGGCGGCGGTCTTGGCGTCGGCGAGGTTCAGATCCTCGACGATGACCAGTTCACCCGCAGTAGCCTTGGCGGACAGGGCGTGCTTGAGGCCCAGTGCGCGCACCTTCTTCGGCAGGTCGAAGGCGTGCGAGCGCGGGGTCGGGCCCTTGTAGGTGCCGCCGTGACGGAAGGTCGGCGCCTTGCGGGACCCGTGGCGAGCGCCGCCGGTGCCCTTCTGGCGATAGATCTTCTTCGTCGAATAGCTGACATCCGACTTGCCCAGCACCGAGTGGGTGCCCGCCTGCGCCTTGGCGCGCTGCCAGCGGACGACGCGCTGCAGGATGTCGCCGCGCGGCTCCAGCCCGAAGATCTCGTCGGCCAGCTCGATTTCACCGGCCTTGCCGGTGTCCAGCTTGATCACATCGAGTTTCATCACTTGTCTCCTTCGGGCGCAGCGTCGCCATCCGAAGCCTTGTCGGCCTGGATGGAAGCCTGAGCCTCGGCCAGCGCGGCTTCCTCGGCAGCGGCGGCCTCGGCAGCAGCAGCCTCGCGGGCGGCTTCCTCGGCGGCGGCAGCTTCGGCAGCGGCGGCTTCAGCCAGGCGCTTCGCTTCTTCGGCAGCCGATTTCAGCGCGGCGGGGTAGATCACGTTCTCGGGCGTCGCTTTTTTCACGGCGTCCTTGATGGTGACCCAGCCACCTTTCGAGCCGGGGACCGAGCCCTTGACCATGATCAGGCCGCGGTCCGCGTCGGTGCGCACGACCTGCAGGTTCTGCGTGGTCACACGGACCGCACCCAGGTGACCCGCCATCTTCTTGCCCTTGAACACCTTGCCGGGGTCCTGGCACTGGCCGGTCGAACCGTGCGAACGGTGGCTGATCGACACGCCGTGCGAGGCGCGCAGACCGCCGAAGTTGTGGCGCTTCATGGCGCCCGCGAAGCCCTTACCGATCGAGGTGCCGGCGATGTCCACGAACTGACCCGCAAAGTAGTGGTCAGCCGTGATTTCCTCACCGACGTTGATCAGGTTTTCTTCGGCGACGCGGAATTCCGCGATCTTGCGCTTGGGCGCGACCGAGGCCTTCGCGAAATGACCGCGCATCGCGGCGGTCGTGCGTTTGGCCTTGGCAACCCCTGCGCCCAGCTGGACGGCGGTATAGCCGTCGCGCGCAGCGGTGCGCTGGTCAACAACCTGCAGGTTGTCCAGTTGCAGAACGGTGACGGGAACCTGACGGCCGTCTTCCATGAACAGCCGGGTCATGCCCAGTTTCTTGGCGATAACACCAGTACGCAGCATCATCCGCCCTCCTTACACCTTGATCTCGACGTCCACGCCGGCGGCGAGGTCGAGCTTCATCAGCGCGTCAACGGTCTGCGGGGTCGGATCGACGATGTCCAGCAGACGCTTGTGGGTGCGGATTTCCCACTGGTCGCGCGACTTCTTGTCGATGTGCGGGCCGCGCAGGACGGTGAATTTCTCGATCTTGTTCGGCAGCGGAATCGGGCCGCGAACGGTCGCACCGGTGCGCTTGGCCGTGTTGACGATTTCCTGGGTGCTGGCTTCCAGCACGCGGTAGTCAAACGCCTTCAGCCGGATACGGATATTCTGACTTTGCATAAGTCATCCCTCTGACGGGGAGTTCCAGTTGAGAGGCTGACCTCGCACCACGCGGGACCAGCGTCGAACCGTATAAAAAAGTGCAGGCCGCCTTTGGATGGCGGCCATGCGCAAGGCAGGCGAATCTCGGCACGCGGCGGATTCGGCTGCGATGCGGGCCTATAGCGCCTTTGGAAGGCAGCCGTCAAGCCCGATCGGTAGTGCCGCACCCCATGAAAAAGGCCGCCCCTTCCGGAGCGGCCCTTCATCTGCAGCAGCTGCCGCAGGGCGCGTGTTCACACGCACCCCTGCCCCGGCGATCCTTACTTCAGGATCTTCGAGACCACGCCGGCGCCGACGGTGCGGCCGCCTTCGCGGATGGCGAAGCGCAGCTTTTCTTCCATGGCGATCGGGGCGATCAGCTCGACCTCGAACTTCAGGTTGTCGCCCGGCATCACCATCTCGGTGCCCTCGGGCAGCTTCACGGTGCCGGTCACGTCCGTGGTCCGGAAGTAGAACTGCGGGCGGTAGTTGGCGAAGAACGGCGTGTGGCGGCCGCCCTCTTCCTTGGTCAGGATGTAGGCCTCGGCCTCGAAGGTCGTGTGCGGCTTGACCGAACCCGGCTTGCACAGCACCTGGCCGCGCTCCACGCCGTCGCGGTCGACGCCGCGCAGCAGCGCGCCGATGTTGTCGCCGGCTTCCCCGCGGTCCAGCAGCTTGCGGAACATCTCGACGCCCGTGCAGGTGGTCTTGCGGGTGTCGCGGATGCCCACGATCTCCAGTTCGTCGCCGACGTTGACCGCGCCGCGCTCGACCCGGCCCGTCACAACCGTGCCGCGGCCCGAGATCGAGAACACGTCCTCGATCGGCATCAGGAACGGCTGGTCGATGGCCCGCTCGGGGGTCGGGATGTATTCGTCCACGGCGGCGATCAGCGCGCGGATCGAGTTCTCGCCGATCTCCGGATCACGGCCTTCCAGCGCCGCCAGCGCCGAGCCCTTGATGATCGGAATGTCGTCGCCCGGATAGTCGTAGGAGCTCAGCAGCTCGCGCACTTCCATCTCGACCAGTTCCAGCAGCTCCTCGTCGTCGACCTGGTCGACCTTGTTGAGGTAGACGACCATGTAGGGAATGCCCACCTGGCGGCCCAGCAGGATGTGCTCGCGCGTTTGCGGCATCGGGCCGTCGGCGGCGTTCACCACCAGGATCGCGCCGTCCATCTGCGCCGCGCCGGTGATCATGTTCTTCACGTAGTCGGCGTGGCCCGGGCAGTCCACGTGCGCATAATGGCGCGCTTCCGATTCGTATTCCACATGCGCCGTCGAGATGGTGATCCCGCGCGCACGCTCTTCCGGCGCGCCGTCGATCTGGTCATAGGCCTTGAATTCACCGAAATACTTCGTGATCGCAGCCGTCAGCGTCGTCTTGCCGTGGTCAACGTGACCAATCGTGCCAATGTTGACGTGCGGTTTCGTCCGTTCAAACTTTGCCTTTGCCATGGCGCAGGGCTCCTTGGTTCGTCTTGTTCATGTGATGCGGGCGGGGCTTTCGCCCCGCCGCGCATGTCAGGCGTATTTCTTCTGGATCTCGTCAGAGATGTTCTGCGGCACGGCCTCGTAATGGTCGAACTGCATCGTGAACACCGCGCGGCCCGAGGACATCGAGCGCAGGTTGTTGATGTAGCCGAACATGTTGGCCAGCGGCACGAAGGCGTCGATGACGTTGGCGTTGCCGCGCGAGTCCTGCCCGCGGACCATGCCGCGACGGCTGGTCAGGTCGCCGATGATCGAACCGGTGTATTCCTCCGGCGTCACGACCTCGACCTTCATGATCGGCTCCAGCAGCTTGGCGCCGGCCTTGCGCAGGCCTTCACGCATCGCAGCGCGCGAAGCGATCTCGAAGGCCAGGACCGAGGAGTCGACGTCGTGGAACGCACCGTCCAGCAGGGCGACCTTGAAGTCGATCACCGGGAAGCCCGCCAGCGGACCCGAGTCCATGACCGACTTGATGCCCTTCTCGACGCCCGGGATGTATTCCTTCGGAACCGCACCGCCGACGATCTTCGATTCGAACGAGTAACCCTCGCCAGGCTCGGTCGGGTCGATCTGCAGCTTCACGCGCGCGAACTGGCCGGTACCGCCGGTCTGTTTCTTGTGCGTGTAGTCGATCTCGGCCGGCTGGCTGATCGTTTCACGGTAGGCCACCTGGGGGGCGCCGATGTTCGCCTCGACCTTGAACTCGCGCTTCATGCGGTCGACCAGGATGTCGAGGTGAAGTTCGCCCATCCCCTTCATGATCGTCTGGCCCGATTCCAGATCGGTTTCGACGCGGAAGGACGGGTCCTCGGCGGACAGGCGCTGAAGGGCGAGGCCCATCTTCTCCTGGTCGGCCTTCGACTTCGGTTCCACGGCGATCTCGATCACCGGCTCAGGGAAGGTCATGGTTTCCAGAACCACCGGCTTGGCGGGATCGCACAGCGTGTCGCCCGTGGTGGTGTCCTTCAGGCCCGCCAGCGCGATGATGTCGCCTGCAAAGGCTTCCTCGATCTCCTCGCGGTTGATCGAGTGCATCATCATCATCCGGCCGACGCGCTCGCGCTTGCCCTTGGTCGCATTCAGCATCTGGTCGCCCTTCTTGAGCTGGCCAGAATAGATCCGCGTGAAGGTCAGCGAGCCCACGAAGGGGTCGTTCATGATCTTGAACGCCAAGCCCGAGAAGGGCTGCGCGTCGTCCGCGTTCCGCTCGATGTTGCGGGTTTCCGTCTCGTCGCCCGGCGCGAAGCCCAGATAGGCCGGCACGTCCAGCGGCGAAGGCAGATAATCGATCACGGCGTTCAACAGGGGCTGCACACCCTTGTTCTTGAACGACGATCCAGCGGTCACCGGGAAGAAGGACAGCGACAGCGTGCCCTTGCGGATCAGACTGCGCAGGGTCGCCTCGTCAGGCTCGTTGCCTTCCAGATAGGCTTCCATGGCGGTGTCGTCCTGTTCGACGGCCAGTTCGATCAGGTTCGAGCGCCATTCGTCGGCCACGTCCTTCAGGTCGTCGCGGATCGGCTGGCGGACCCAGCTCGCGCCCAGGTCTTCACCCTTGTAGACCCACTCTTCCATCTTCACTAGATCGACGATGCCTTCCAGCTTGTCCTCGGCGCCGATCGGCAGGGCGATCGGGCACGGGGTGCCGCCGGTGCGGTCCTTGATCATCTTGACGCAGTTGAAGAAGTCGGCGCCGATCTTGTCCATCTTGTTGACGAACACGATCCGCGGAACCTTGTAGCGGTCGGCCTGGCGCCAGACGGTCTCGGTCTGGGGTTCAACACCCGCGTTGGCGTCCAGCAGGCAGATCGCGCCATCCAGAACGGCCAGCGAACGTTCCACCTCGATGGTGAAGTCCACGTGGCCCGGCGTGTCGATGATGTTGAAGCGGTACTTGGTGTCCGAAGTCCCTTCCGAGGTCGGGTCTTCCTGGCGCTGCCAGAACGTGGTGGTCGCGGCAGACGTGATCGTGATGCCGCGCTCCTGCTCTTGCTCCATCCAGTCCATGGTCGCGGCGCCGTCATGCACTTCGCCGATCTTGTGCGACTTGCCGGTGTAGTAAAGGATGCGCTCGGTCGTTGTCGTCTTGCCGGCATCGATGTGGGCCATGATGCCGAAGTTACGGTAACGCTGCAGCGGATATTCGCGTGCCATGGTCTGGATCCTTTTGCCTTACCAGCGGTAGTGGCTGAACGCCTTGTTGGCGTCGGCCATCTTGTGCGTGTCTTCGCGTTTCTTGACGGCGGTGCCGCGGCCGTTCACGGCATCGGCCAGCTCGCCCGCAAGACGCTCTTCCATCGTGTGTTCGTTGCGCTTGGCGGCAGCCGTGATCAGCCAGCGGATGGCCAGGGCCTCGCGGCGGATCGGGCGAACTTCGACGGGAACCTGATAGGTGGCACCACCGACGCGGCGCGAACGCACCTCGACAGAAGGTTTCACGTTTTCGAGGGCCTCGTGGAAGACTTCGATCGGCTCGCGCTTCAGGCGGGACTGGACGCGGTCCAGGGCCGAATAAACGATGCGCTCGGCAACCGATTTCTTGCCGTCAACCATCAGGTTGTTCATGAATTTGGTCAGCACGCGATCGCCAAATTTGGCGTCGGGCAGGACTTCGCGCTTTTCAGCGGCGTGACGACGGGACATTGATGCCTCTCCTTACTTCGGACGCTTCGCGCCGTATTTCGAACGACGCTGGCGACGATCCTTGACGCCCTGGGTATCCAACACACCGCGCAGGATGTGGTAACGGACACCCGGAAGGTCTTTCACGCGGCCGCCGCGGATCAGCACGACGCTGTGTTCCTGCAGGTTGTGCTTTTCGCCCGGGATATAGGAGATGACCTCGAAGCCATTCGTCAGGCGGACCTTGGCCACCTTACGCATAGCGGAGTTCGGTTTCTTTGGCGTCGTGGTATAGACGCGCGTGCAGACGCCGCGCTTCTGCGGGCAGCCCTGAAGGTGCTGCGACTTCGAGCGCTGCACTTTCGGCTGCCGCGGTTTGCGGATCAGCTGTTGGATCGTCGGCATTCGGTTCCCCGTCTTGCTCTGTCAATACTCGCAACCAGACCGGTTGCGCCGCTTCTCGACGGCATTCCGTGCGAATCACGAAACGCCAAACCCATCCGGCCCCGGTTTCCGGGGTGGACGGGAAAATTCCAGAGGATCGGGGCAGTCGAAGGCCCGGATCGTGACCACAAAAGGTTCTGGCCCCCAAGCGGTTTCCCGCCGGGTGTGGGGCATATATGGGGAATCGCCTGAGGTGTCAACATGACCGCCCTTCAGCTGCCTGCGCGCGCAAGGCTTTCCAGGTCGGCGCGGGTCAGCCCGAAGCGGCGGGACAGCTGGCGGTCCAGTTCGGCCTCCTCGATACGCCAGGGAATGCCCGGCCCCATGTCCCCCGAGTCGCTGTCGGCATGGATCGAGCGGATGAACATCAACGGCCGCGTGACCGCCACCACCGGCATCCACAGGGGCAGCTTCATATGGTTGAAATGCAGCGCAGTCTGGGGCTGGTCGGGGCGCAGGAAGATCGTCAGCGCCACGCCCATGTTATGGGCGATGCGCGGGACGAATTCGGCGCCCCCTGCCCCGGCCCGCAGCATCAGCCCGCGCGAATGATCCAGCGACAGCTTCCCCTCGGCTTGCCACAACCCCTGGACCTGCGCGAAGTCGCGGCGGGCCGAGGCGACATAGTCCAGCGCCACGGCGTCGTCGTCGTCGTGGCGGAAGTGGCCCACGACATCCGCGCGGGGATCGACATGGGGCGCGATTGCCGCGCGGCAGGCGTCCAGGTGGAGCTCCATCGGCGGGACCAGTTCAAGCCGCAGTTGCGGCGTCGCCTCCGCAAGGTCGCGCAGGCGCGACATGTATGGTTCGGGCAGGTCCGGCCCGGTCATGATGACCAGGGTGAAATCGGGGTCCGTCTGGGCCAGCCAGCCGGGCAGCGCCAGCGTGGCGAACCACCTCCAGCGGCGGGCCAGCCGACCGGGGTCGTACAGGAAGGCCCGGCGTTCGTCGAACGTGGCATGGTCCTGCTGATAGCCGCGCAGGCCGACATAGGAAAACCGGCAGAGGCCAAGCATCTGCACGCGCATCAGCGCACCTTGCCCAGCTGCGCCTCGCGCCAGATGGTATAGGTGCCTGCCGCGACGACCAGGGCCGAGCCTGCCCAGGTCCAGAAGTCGGGCCATTCGCCAAAGACCACCAGCCCCATGGCGATGGCGACCAGCAGCGAGGTATAGCGGAAGGGCGCGACATAGGAAATCTCGCCCACCCGCATCGAGGCCACGGCGCTGACATAGCCCACCGTCAGGAAGGCCGCGCCCAGGGCCAGCAGCAGCACCTGCGCCGGGCTGGGCATGATCCATCCCTGCCCCAAGCTGAAGACGAAGCCGGTCGCCGTCACCCCTGCCGCGGCATAGAAGGCGATCGTGGCGGAGGTGATGTCCCGGCCAAAGCCCCGCGTCGCCAGATCGCGCAGCGCGACCATGGCCATCGCGCTGACGGCGACGACCGCCCAGATGCCGAAGACATCGCCCCCGGGCCGCAGGATCAGCAGCACGCCCAGGAACCCCAGGACCACCGCGCTGATCCGCCGCCAGCCCAGCGTTTCGCCGAAGAACGTGGCAGCCCCCACCATGACGACCAGTGGCAGCGCCTGCATGATCGCCGAGACATTGCCCATGGCCATGTTCTGCAGGGCATTCAGGAACAGAAGGGTCGAGGCGACCTCGCCCACCATGCGCCAGGCCATTGGCCTGCGGGCAGCAGGCGGGATGCGCAGGGCAATCCCCCCAAGGCGCGGCGCCACGGCAGCGATGAAGGCCATCACGAACAGCCCGCGCAGGGTGATCGCCTGGTACAAGGGCATCTCCTGCGCGACGAACTTCATCACCGTGTCGTTCAGGCCAAAGGTGACCATGCACAGCGTCATGATCGAGGCCCCCCGCAAATTGTCACCCGGCTGATGCTGGTGCGGCAGGACCGACGCCGGTTTGACCCGGCGGATCGGCGACATGATGGGCGTGCGCATGGAAACCTCGTGCCTGTCCCTGCGAGAGAGGGTCAATCCGGCAGCGCTGTCAAGCAGGCCCGGATGTGAAAAGGCCCGGCGCGGGGCCGGGCCTTTCGGGTTTTCAAAGGGATGCGATCACTCGTCGCCGCGGTTCTCGGGCAGGTCGGCGACCATGCCGGTCGCGGCCTCGTCCAGCGCGGGGGCGATCAGGGCCGCGGTGGCCTCGGCCTCGGCGCGGCGGGCCTCGATCACCTCGTTGTCACGCTCGGTCGCGATGCGGCGGACGCGGGCGGTGGCGCCACCCGTCCCGGCCGGGATCAGACGGCCGACGATGACGTTCTCCTTCAGGCCAAGCAGCTTGTCGCGCTTGCCCTGAACGGCGGCCTCGGTCAGCACGCGGGTCGTTTCCTGGAACGAGGCCGCCGAGATGAAGCTGCGGGTCTGCAGCGATGCCTTGGTGATACCCAGAAGCACCGGCTCGCCCGTGGCCGGACGGCCACCCTTGGCTTCGATCTTGGCGTTCTCTTCCTCGAACTCGTCGCGCTCGACATGCTCGCCCTTCAGCAGGGTCGTATCGCCGCTGTCGGTGATCTCGATCTTCTGCAGCATCTGGCGAACGATCACCTCGATGTGCTTGTCGTTGATCTTCACACCCTGCAGTCGATAGACGTCCTGCACCTCGTCGATCAGATAGTCCGCCAGCGCCTCGATCCCCATGATCCGCAGGATGTCGTGCGGGGCCGGGTTGCCGTCCATGATGTAGTCACCCTTCTGCACGAAGTCGCCTTCCTGCACCGGGATGTGCTTGCCTTTCGGCACCATGTATTCAACCGGCGTCACGCCCTCTTCCGACGGCTCGATGGTGATGCGGCGCTTGTTCTTGTAGTCCTTGCCGAAGCGCACATAGCCATCGATCTCGGCGATGATCGCGTGGTCCTTGGGACGACGGGCCTCGAAGAGTTCGGCCACGCGGGGAAGACCCCCGGTGATGTCCTTGGTCCGTGCGCCTTCCCGCGGGATACGCGCCACCACGTCGCCCGCGCGGATTTCCTGCTGGTCTTCGACCGACAGGATCGCGTCCACCGACATCGGATAGCTGATCGGGTTGCCCTGTTCGTTGCGGACCGGCTCGCCGTTCTCATCCATGATGATGATCTCGGGCTTCAGGTCGTTGCCTTTCGGCGCGGAACGCCAATCGGTCACGATCTTCTGCGTCATGCCGGTCGCATCGTCCGTCTCGTCGCGGACCGAGATCCCCGAGAGAAGGTCGACAAACTTCGTGAGACCCGCCTTTTCGGCAATGATCGGCAGGGTATAGGGGTCCCATTCGAACAGCTTGGCACCACGGATGACCCGCTCGCCTTCCTTCACGAACAGCTTCGAGCCGTAGAACAGCTTGTGGCTGGCGCGTTCCTGGCCCTGGTCGTCCAGGATCAGCAACTGCATGTTGCGCGACATCACGACCTGTTCGCCATTGGCGTTGGTCAGGATGTTCTCGTTGCGGAACTGGACCGTGCCCTCGTGCGAGGCGGCCTGGAACGACTGCTGGCCACCCTGCGCGATGCCGCCGATGTGGAAGGTCCGCATCGTCAGCTGTGTGCCGGGTTCGCCGATCGACTGCGCGGCAATGATGCCGACAGCCTCGCCGATGTTGACCAGCGTGCCGCGGGCCAGGTCACGGCCATAGCACAGCGCGCAGACGCCGTCCTCGGACTCGCAGGTCAGGGCCGAACGGATGCGGACCGCCTGAACGCCAGCCTGCTCGATGGCGTCGGCCTTGCGTTCGTCGATCAGCTCGTTCTTGCGGACGATGATCTCGTCCCCGCCCGGAACCAGCACGTCCTCGGCCGCGGTCCGGCCCAGCACGCGTTCGGACAGCGGGCTGATGACCTCGCCATCGTTGACGGCGGCGGATGCCGTGATGGCCTGCTCGGTTCCGCAGTCATGCTCGCGGATGATGCAGTCCTGCGCCACGTCGACCAGGCGGCGGGTCAGGTAGCCCGAGTTGGCGGTCTTCAACGCGGTGTCCGACAGACCCTTCCGGGCGCCGTGGGTCGAGTTGAAGTATTCAAGAACGGTCAGGCCTTCCTTGAAGTTCGAGATGATCGGCGTCTCGATGATCTCGCCCGAGGGCTTGGCCATCAGGCCGCGCATGCCGCCCAGCTGCTTCATCTGGTTGGTCGAGCCCCGCGCACCCGAATGCGCCATCATGTAGACCGAGTTCGGCTCCATCTCGGCGCCGTTCTCGTCCTTCTTGGTGGCCGAGATGGTGGACATCATGGCATCGGTGACGCGGTCGTTGCACTTCGACCAGGCATCGACGACCTTGTTGTACTTCTCGCCCTGGGTGATCAGGCCGTCGAGATACTGCTGCTCGAACTCCTTCACCTGCTCCTGGACTTCCTCGACGATGGACCACTTGTTGTCGGGCACCACCATGTCGTCCTTGCCGAAGCTGATGCCGGCACGGAACGCCTCGCGGAAGCCCAGACCCATGATCTGGTCGCAGAAGATCACCGATTCCTTCTGCCCGCAGTAGCGGTAGACGGTGTCGATGACGTGCTGCACGTCCTTCTTGCGCAGCAGGCGATTGACCAGCTCGAACGGCGCCTTGGCGTTCATCGGCAGCAGCGCGCCCAGCCGGACGCGGCCCGGCGTGGTTTCGTACCGCTTGACGACCTCGTTGCCGTTCTCGTCGATCTGCTTGATGCGCGCGGTGATCTTGGCGTGCAGATGCACCTCGCCTGCGGCCAGGGCGTGCTCGACTTCGTTCACGTTGGCGAAGGCCATGCCCTCGCCCTTCATGCCATCGCGCTGCATCGAGACGTAGTACAGGCCCAGAACCATGTCCTGCGACGGCACGATGATCGGCGCGCCGTTGGCGGGCGACAGCACGTTGTTCGTGGACATCATCAGGACGCGCGCTTCCAGCTGTGCCTCAAGGCTCAGCGGGACGTGCACGGCCATCTGGTCGCCGTCGAAGTCGGCGTTGAAGGCCGAGCAGACCAGCGGGTGCAGCTGGATCGCCTTGCCTTCGATCAGGATAGGTTCAAAGGCCTGGATGCCCAGGCGGTGCAGCGTCGGCGCGCGGTTCAGCAGGACCGGATGCTCGCGGATAACCTCGTCCAGGATGTCCCAGACTTCGGGGCGTTCCTTCTCGACCAGCTTCTTCGCCTGCTTGACGGTCGAGGACAGGCCCTTCGCCTCAAGCCGCGAATAGATGAACGGCTTGAACAGCTCGAGCGCCATCTTCTTCGGCAGGCCGCACTGGTGCAGCTTCAGCTCCGGCCCGGTCACGATGACCGAACGGCCCGAGAAGTCCACGCGCTTGCCCAGAAGGTTCTGGCGGAAGCGGCCCTGCTTGCCCTTCAGCATGTCGGACAGCGACTTCAGCGGGCGACGGTTGTTGCCCGTGATGACGCGGCCGCGACGGCCGTTGTCGAACAGCGCGTCAACGGATTCCTGCAGCATCCGCTTTTCGTTGCGCACGATGATGTCGGGCGCACGAAGCTCGATCAGGCGCTTCAGGCGGTTGTTGCGGTTGATGACGCGGCGATACAGGTCGTTCAGGTCGGACGTGGCGAACCGGCCGCCATCCAGCGGGACCAGCGGGCGCAGTTCCGGCGGAATGACCGGGATCACGGTCAGCACCATCCATTCGGGACGGTTGCCCGATTCCAGGAAGGATTCGACGATCTTCAGCCGCTTGATGATCTTCTTCGGCTTCAGCTCGCCCGTGGCTTCCTTCAGGTCCTCGCGCAGCTGGTCGGCAGTCGCCGCCAGGTCGATATTGGCCAGCATCGCGCGGATCGCCTCGGCCCCGATATCGGCGCTGAAGGCGTCGGCGCCGTACTGGTCCTGCGCGTCGAGGAATTCTTCCTCGGTCAGCAGCTGGCCATAGGTCAGGTCGGTCAGGCCCGGCTCGATGACGACATAGTTTTCAAAGTACAGGATCCGTTCCAGATCGCGCAGCGTCATGTCCAGCATCAGGCCGATGCGGGACGGCAGCGACTTCAGGAACCAGATATGCGCGACCGGCGCGGCCAGTTCGATATGGCCCATGCGCTCGCGGCGGACCTTCTGCAGGGTCACTTCCACGCCGCACTTCTCGCAGACGAGGCCGCGATACTTCATGCGCTTGTACTTGCCGCAAAGGCATTCATAGTCCTTGATCGGACCGAAGATGCGCGCGCAGAACAACCCGTCACGCTCGGGCTTGAACGTGCGGTAGTTGATCGTTTCGGGCTTCTTCACCTCGCCATAGGACCAGGCGAGGATTTCCTCGGGCGAGGCCAGCGAGATCTTGATTTCATCGAACTGCCGCGGCGGGGCCAGCGGGTTCAGGGGATTGGTGGCAAGTTCCTGGTTCATTCTCGATTCCTAATGAGGGGCGCGGGGGAGGCGCAGGATGGGGCAAACCCCACCCTGCCGGGCGTCAAACGGAGGGGTCCAGCCCCACCACTCGGTTCGCCCTTATTCCTCCTCCTCCGCATCCAGGAGTTCCATGTTGAGGCCCAGACCCCGGACCTCCTTGACCAGCACGTTGAACGATTCCGGCACGCCGGCTTCGAAGTTGTCGTCGCCCTTGACGATGGACTCGTAGACCTTGGTGCGGCCCGCGACGTCGTCCGACTTGACCGTCAGCATCTCCTGCAAGGTATAGGCGGCGCCATAGGCTTCAAGAGCCCAGACCTCCATCTCACCCAGACGCTGGCCACCGAACTGCGCCTTGCCGCCCAGCGGCTGCTGCGTGACAAGCGAGTACGGCCCGGTCGAACGCGCGTGCATCTTGTCGTCGACAAGGTGGTGCAGCTTCAGGACATACTTCATGCCCACCGTCACCTTGCGCGAGAACTGCTCGCCCGTGCGGCCGTCGAAGACCACGGACTGACCCGAGGTGTCGAAGCCCGCCCGGCGCAGCGCGTCGTTCACGTCCGCCTCCTTCGCGCCGTCGAAGACGGGCGTGGCGATCGGAACGCCGGTGCGGACCGTGTTGGCGTGTTCGACCAGCAGGTCGTCATCCATGCCGTCGAAGGTTTCGGCATACAGGTCGTCGCCATAGCCGATGCGCATCGCCTCGCGGACCGGAGCCATGTCGCCGTTGCGGCGATAATCCTCCAGCGCCTCGTCGATCTTGATGCCAAGACCGCGCGATGCCCAACCCATGTGGGTTTCCAGGATCTGACCGACGTTCATGCGCGACGGCACGCCCAGCGGGTTCAGCACCAGGTCGACCGGGGTGCCATCCGCCAGGAACGGCATGTCCTCGATCGGGACGACCTTGGACACCACACCCTTGTTGCCGTGACGGCCTGCCATCTTGTCGCCCGCCTGCAGCTTGCGCTTCACGGCGACAAAGACCTTGACCATCTTCATCACGCCCGGCGGCAGGTCGTCGCCCTGGCGGACCTTCTCGACCTTGTCCTCGAAGCGGGCCTCGAGGGCCTTCTTCTGGGCGTCATACTGATGGTTCAGCGCCTCGACTTCCTTGGCGGTGTCTTCCTCGCTGACGGCAAGCTGCCACCACTGGCCGCGCGACAGCGTGCCCAGCAGATCCTCGGTGATCTCGGTGTTGGCCTTGACCCCCTTCGGACCCTTCACGGCGGTCTTGCCCATGACCAGAGACTTCAGGCGGGCATAGATGTTGCGGTCAAGGATCGCCTGTTCGTCGTCCCGGTCACGGGCCAGACGCTCGACTTCCTCGCGCTCGATCTGCAGGGCGCGTTCGTCCTTGTCCACGCCATGGCGGTTGAAGACGCGGACTTCCACGATGGTCCCGTAGGCCCCCGGCGGCAGACGCAGCGAGGTGTCGCGCACGTCGGATGCCTTTTCGCCGAAAATGGCACGCAGAAGCTTTTCTTCCGGCGTCATCGGGCTTTCGCCCTTGGGCGTGATCTTGCCCACTAGGATGTCGCCCGGCCCGACTTCGGCGCCGATATAGACGATGCCGGCCTCGTCGAGGTTGCGCAGGGCTTCCTCGCCGACGTTCGGGATGTCGCGGGTGATCTCCTCGGGCCCGAGCTTGGTGTCGCGGGCCGCAACCTCGTATTCATCGATATGGATCGAGGTGAACACGTCGTCGCGGTGGATCCGCTCGGAGATCAGGATCGAGTCCTCGTAGTTGTAGCCGTTCCAGGGCATGAAGGCCACGACCACGTTCCGGCCGATGGCGAGTTCGCCCTGGTCGGTCGAGGGACCGTCCGCGATGACCTGGCCGCCCACGACCTTGTCGCCCACCTTGACCAGCGGACGCTGGTTGATGGTCGAGGACTGGTTGGACCGCTTGAACTTGCGCAGACGATAGATGTCCACCCCGGCATCGCCCGCTTCAAGACCCTCGGTCGCGCGCACGACGATCCGCTGCGCATCGACCTGGTCGATGACGCCGCCCCGGCGCGCCATGATGGCGGCACCCGAGTCACGGGCAACGGTCGCTTCCATGCCGGTGCCCACGAACGGCGCCTCGGCCCGCAGCAGTGGAACCGCCTGACGCTGCATGTTCGAGCCCATCAGCGCGCGGTTGGCGTCGTCGTTCTCGAGGAACGGGATCAGCGCCGCGGCGACCGAGACCAGCTGCTTGGGCGACACGTCGATCAGGTCGATCGCATCGACCGGGTTCAGCGTGAAGTCGCCCGCCTGACGGGTCGAGATCAGCTCGTCCACGAAGCGACCGTCGGCATCCAGCGTCGCGTTGGCCTGGGCCACGGTGTGGCGCATTTCCTCGGTCGCGGACATGTAGACCACGTCGTCGGTCACGCGACCCTCGATCACCTTGCGGTAGGGGGTCTCGATGAAGCCGTACTTGTTCACGCGGGCGAAGGTGGCCAGCGAGTTGATCAGGCCGATGTTCTGGCCTTCCGGCGTTTCGATCGGGCACATCCGGCCATAATGGGTCGGATGGACGTCGCGCACCTCGAAGCCGGCACGCTCGCGCGTCAGACCGCCCGGCCCGAGGGCCGACAGGCGACGCTTGTGCGTCACTTCGGACAGCGGGTTGGTCTGGTCCATGAACTGCGACAGCTGGCTGGAGCCGAAGAATTCACGCACCGCAGCCGCCGCCGGCTTGGCGTTGATCAGGTCCTGCGGCATGACGGTGTCGATCTCGACGCCGGACATGCGCTCGCGGATGGCACGCTCCATGCGCAGCAGGCCGACGCGATACTGGTTTTCCATCAACTCGCCGACCGAGCGCACCCGGCGGTTGCCCAGGTGGTCGATGTCGTCGATCTCGCCCTTGCCGTCGCGCAGTTCCACCAATCCGCGAACGCAGGCCACGATATCCTCGGGGCGCAGGGTCCGCTGGGTGTCCGGCGCATCCAGATCCAGGCGCATGTTCATCTTGACCCGGCCCACGGCGGACAGGTCGTAACGCTCGCTGTCGAAGAACAGGCTGTTGAACAGGGTCTGCGCGGCCTCCACGGTGGGGGGCTCGCCCGGACGCATGACGCGATAGATGTCCATCAGGGCACCCTCGCGGCCCATGTTCTTGTCGGCGGCCATCGTGTTGCGGATGTAGGGGCCGACATTGACGTGGTCGATGTCCAGCACCGGGATCTCGGTGATGCCGTTGTCCAGCAGGACCTTCAGCAGACCGCCGCTCAGGTCGCCGTCACGGTTGTATTCCGCGGTGATCTCGTCGCCGGCCTCGGCATAGATGAAGCCGGTGGTGTCGTTGACGATGTCCTTGGCGACGAAGCGGCCGATGATGCGCTCGAAGGGAACCAGCAGGTTCAGCGCCTCGCCCGATTCCTGCAGCTTCTTGACCAGGCGCGGGGTGACCTTGTCGCCGGCCTTGGCGATGACCTCGCCGGTGTCGGCGTTGACCAGGTCATAGGACGGACGGGTGCCGCGCACGCGTTCGGGGAAGAAGCGCGTGACCCAGCCCTGCGACCGGCCCTCGCGGCGCAGCGTATAGCCCACGGTTTCATAGAAGGCATCCATGATGCCTTCCTGGTCCATGCCGAGCGCGTAAAGCAGCGTCGTCACCGGCAGCTTGCGGCGGCGGTCGATGCGCGCGAAGACCAGGTCCTTGGCGTCGAATTCGAAGTCCAGCCACGAGCCGCGATAGGGAATGATGCGGCAGGCGAACAGCAGCTTGCCCGAGGAATGGGTCTTGCCACGGTCATGGTCGAAGAACACGCCGGGCGAGCGGTGCATCTGGGACACGACAACACGCTCGGTCCCGTTCACGATGAAGGTCCCGTTCTGGGTCATCAAGGGCATGTCGCCCATGAAGACGTCCTGTTCCTTAATGTCCTTGACCGATTTCGCGCCGGTGTTTTCATCGACATCGAACACGATCAGGCGCAGCGTCACCTTCAGCGGCGCGGCATAGGTCATGTCGCGCTGCTGGCATTCCTCGACATCGTATTTCGGGCGTTCCAGCTCGTACTTGACGAACTCCAGCGTCGCGGTCTCGTTGAAGTCCTTGATCGGGAAGACCGACTGGAACACGCCCTGGATCCCCTCGCCGTCGTGATGGCTCTTGCCCTCACCCGAGTTCAGGAAAAGGTCGTAGGAGGATTTCTGAACCTCGATGAGGTTCGGCATTTCCAGGACTTCGCGGATATTGCCATAATAGCGCCGGATACGCTTCTGGCCGACATAAGCTTGCGCCATGCGGATGACTTCCCTTTTCAACGCGTCATGCACCGGCACGCCTGGGGATGGCGAGCGGTGCAGGGTTGTCGGTCAGTTCGGCCCAATACCAGGGGCGCTTCCCACAGCGCCCCACCCGAACCAGAATGCTGACCCTACAAAGGCCCGCGGACGGGACTTGGTATGACCAGCAGCAACGCGTCCCTCGACTGGCCCACCATCGGCCACGAAACCCGCAGGAACCTCAGAAAAAACGATTCGCAAGCGCGCACCTTTAGCATACTGGGGCGCGAGCACAAGACCCGGCAAGCTCGCCAAAGACCTTGACCAACTCCTTCTCCTGCACTTCCGCCCCATAGCGAGCGGCGATGCCACTCGAGGCAAGATGGGCCATTGCTTCCAAACGCCGGGGATCACGACGATACTCAGCGACGACATCTTCGACCTTCTGCAGGTATCGGGGCAAGTTCCCGTCCGGAACAGGGAAGGACCAGCCCGGATCGAAGAACTCGTCTCCGCCACCGCCGGTGTAGCCGATAACGATACAGCCGGAGGCCATTGCCTCTGCCGGTGGCAGACCGAAGCCTTCCCCCTCGGAAAACGACAGAAAGATACGAGCGCGCCCAAGAAGGGAGGCCACCTCCGACAGCGGCAGCCCGTCGATAGGCTGAAACTGGTAATCAGAAACCTGCCCCCGGTCCTTCAACGATCTTACCAGCAGATCAACCTCATCGGCGCGGCGCCTTGGCATGTAGGCTATCATGTTCTCCTTCCGCCCGGGGCTGAACAGAGCCGTATCGATGGCCAAGGGGACCTTGTAGAGCGGCGACAAATCGATCAGGCGCGAGAACCCGAGACATATTTCCGAAATCGCAACTGCACCGCAGAAACGGGCAGGATCCCATTCCGCGCGCTTTTCAGCCTCTTTCAGCCACACGAAGGCCTGCACAAGAAGAACCATGCGATGGCGCGGAAAAGCTGAAGGGAGCCATGATGCCGAGTATTCCGGCACAACAATTATGTCGTCATCCCGAAGTTTCAAGGTCTCCGACTTGGGAGCGCTGAAATCTGGAAGGCGGATCCTGCGCCAAAGCGGCTCTTGTGAACGGAGGAGTCTGGCGACTTCGGCAGAATAAAGGACGGGAGTAGCCTGGCGACCGAACTTGTAGTCGAAGCCCGGCGTCTCGCAGATCGCATCCGCTTCGAAACCGTTCTGCCGCAGAAGGCGGACCCAGTCGAGAATGACGCTTACCCCGCCACAAGGGACTGCCGTTCCAGGTATGTAGAACAGAAAGCGCGCCATCATCCCTCAATGGCAGGAAAAATGCCGCCGACCAGAGGCCGGCGGCATGAATGAAGTCGATTACTTCAGCTCGACCTTGGCGCCAGCCGCTTCGAGCTTCTTCTTCATTTCTTCGGCGTCGGCTTTGGAAGCGCCTTCCTTCACCTTGCCACCGGCTTCGACCAGATCCTTGGCTTCTTTCAGGCCCAGGCCGGTGATGCCGCGCACTTCCTTGATCACGTTGATCTTGTTGGCGCCGGCGTCGACCAGAACGACGTCGAATTCGGTTTTCTCTTCGGCGGCTTCAGCCGGGCCAGCAGCCGGGCCAGCCATCATGACGGCGCCACCGGCGGCCGGCTCGATGCCGTATTCGTCTTTCAGGATGGTCTTCAGTTCCTGGGCTTCCAGCAGGGTCAGGCCCACGATTTGTTCGGCGAGTTGTTTCAGATCAGCCATTTTTCCGTTCTTTCAGTTAGTGTTCCAACGTCGGGTTTTCAGCCACACGCGGGATGGGGGTTGCTTACGCAGCCTCACGTTCCTCGAGGGTCGTGAGGATGCTCGCGATGTTCGATGCAGGCGCGCCAATGGCACCGGCGATGTTGGAGGCAGGCGCACCGAGGCAGGACACGATCTGAGCGATGAGCTCTTCACGCGACGGCATCGAGGCGACGGCTTTCACACCGGCCGGATCCAGGGCCGAATCACCCATTGCACCGCCCAGGATCACGAAACGATCGTTGTCCTTGGCGTATTTGTCGGCGATCCGCGCGGCAGCGGTCGGATCCTCCGAATAGGTGATCACGGTCATGCCCGTCAGGTAGTCGGCGATGCTTGCGCAAGGCTTACCTTCCAGGGCGATCTTGGCGAGCTTGTTCTTGGCGACGCGAACCGAACCGCCGGCTTCGCGCATGCGCGAGCGGAGGTCCTGCATATGTGCAACCGTCATTCCCTCGTAGTGGGCAACCACCACGACGCCAGAGCTTTCAAAGATCTGGCCGAGTTCTTCGACCACCTGTTCTTTTTGTGCTCTATCCACGGTTTCACTCCAAGTTGGGGGTTTCCCCCCGGCTCTCACTTTTCCCGCCCGAAGGCAGGTCGGGTCCGCTAGGGCAAGATCACCCGAAGGTCAGACCTCCGGAAAAATGCTTCCCCATCTCAGGAAGGATATTAAGCGGGTTTCCCCGCGCCCTCCGTCTCGGACAGGACGGGGCGGCTTGCGCCCCGCCATTCCCGGTCCCGAACCAAATCGGGCGCCGGAAAATTCTTACTGCGCCGTCGCCGAAGCCACGTCCACCGACACGCCCGGCCCCATGGTCGAGCTGATCGAGACCTTCTTCATGTAGGTCCCCTTCGCGCCCGAGGGCTTGGCACGGCTGACCGCGTCCACGAAGGCGCGCAGGTTCACGGCCAGCTTCTCGGCGTCGAAGGACACCTTGCCGATGCCGGCATGGACGACGCCCGCCTTCTCGGCCTTGAACTGGACCTCGCCACCCTTGGCGGCTTCCACGGCGGCCTTCACGTCAACCGTCACGGTGCCGACCTTGGGGTTCGGCATCAGGTTGCGCGGGCCCAGGATCTTGCCCAGGCGCCCGACCAGCGGCATCATGTCCGGGGTCGCGATGCAACGGTCGAACTCGATCTTGCCGGACTGGATCGTCTCCATCAGGTCCTCGGCACCCACGATGTCCGCACCGGCGGCGCGGGCTTCGTCAGCCTTGGGACCACGGGCGAAGACGGCGACGCGGACGTCCTTGCCGGTGCCTGCGGGCAGCGTCACGACGCCGCGGACCATCTGGTCGGCGTGGCGCGGATCGACGCCCAGGTTCAGCGCGATCTCGACCGTTTCGTCGAACTTGGCCGAGGCAGCGCCCTTCACCAGGTTGATCGCATCCTCGACGGACAGGTTGACCTTGCCTTCGAACTGCGCGCGGGCGGCGGCTTTTTTCTTGGAAATCTTCGCCATGGCTTAGCCTTTCACCTCGATACCGATCGACCGGGCCGAGCCGAGGATGATCTTCATCGCCTGATCCACATCGTTGGCCGACAGGTCGGCCATCTTGGCTTCGGCGATCTCGCGCACCTGCTTGACGGTCACGGAACCGGCGACAGTGCGGCCCGGCTTGTCCGAACCCTTGGCGCGGTTGCGCTTGCCGACCGGCTTCAGTCCAGCGGCCTTCTTCAGCAGGAAGGACGCGGGCGCGGTCTTCGTCTCGAAGCTGAACGACTTGTCGGCGTAATAGGTGATCACGACCGGAACGGGGGAACCCTGCTCCATCTCCTGCGTGCGGGCGTTGAACTCCTTGCAGAAGGCCATGATGTTGATCCCGCGCTGACCCAGGGCCGGGCCGACGGGGGGCGACGGGTTGGCTTGGCCCGCCTTGATTTGCAGCTTGAGGCTGCCGACAACTTTCTTGGCCATCTGGCCTTCTCCTTCATCATCACGCCCCGGATCGGGGCCGACTTAGCGGTGCGGCTTGGGTCCCGGGGACCCCGCGCCTCCCGCGACCCATCACGCGGTCTTGGCGACCTGCGTGAATTCCAGTTCGACCGGCGTCGGCCGGCCAAAGATCGACACGGTGACCTTGATGCGCGAGGACACCTCGTCCACCTCCTCGACCATGCCCGAGAAGCCTTCGAACGGGCCGTCGGTCACGTTCACCTTCTCGCCCACGTCGAAGCGGATCAGGTTGCGCGGCGCCGCCTTCTCGCCCTCGCCGCTGCGGTTCAGCATGGCGTTCACTTCATCATCGCGCATCGGCATCGGCTTGCCCTGCGCGCCCAGGAAGCCCGTCACCCGGTTGATCGAGTTCACCAGGTGATAGGTCCGGTCCGACATGTCCATGTGGACCAGAACATAGCCCGGCATGAAGCGGCGTTCCGAAGTCACCTTCTTGCCGCGCCGGATCTCGATCACTTCCTCGGTCGGGACCAGGACCTCGTCGATCTGGTCTTCCAGACCCTTCTCGGCGACGGCCTGCCTGATCGCCTCGGCGACCTTCTTTTCGAAGTTCGACAGGACGCTGACCGAATACCAACGCTTTGCCATGTTCCGATCGACCCCTGTTCATCTGCGGGGGAATCACCCGGGACGCCGGGCAACCCCTTGAATTCCTGCATGTCCGCCAAAATTGAAATCGGCGCGCATGCGGATTCGATGCACGCCGCTTGTCGGACAGTCGGGGGCAAATACCCCCGCACGGTCCAAAATGCAAGACCCGATCAGTTGCTGATCAGACGCAGCCCTTCGGTGATCCCGAAACGGATCGCCAGGTCCACCAGCGAGAAGAAGACGCTGAACAGCGCCGCCAGGATCAGCACCATGATGGTCGTCGTGACCACCTCGCGGCGCGTCGGCCAGACGATCTTTGCGGCCTCGGCGCGGACCTGGTTGATGAACTGGACGGGATTGGCCACGGCGGCGCTCCTTGATCTTTGCAGCGCGGCACATAGCGCGCCGGGCGCCGCAATTCAAGCGCCACCCCGCCGAAGGTCCCGGACGGGCCCGAGGCTGCTTGCAGCCTGCCCCGCATCTTCCTAGTGATCGTTCCGCCAGCAGAAAGGAACCGGACTTGCGCAGTTCTGCCGATTTTCATGGCCATTCCCGTCTTCGCGCGCTCGGGCCTTCCACCGCCGCCGTCCCCGCGACCGAGGCCTTGCGCGCCGGCATCGGCGCGTTGATCGGCCTTGCGGCGGCGGCGGGGCTGGCCTTGGCGATTTCGCCCGACCTGTGGCTGGGCATCTATCTGATCGCCCCGTTCGGCGCGACTTCGGTCCTGATCTTCGCCGCGCCGAACAGCCCCTTGGCACAGCCCTGGCCCGCGATCGTCGGCAACACGATCTCGGCCCTGGTCGCGCTGCTGGTCTGCCGCATGGTCGCCAACCCCATGATCGCGGTGCCTGCCTCGGTGGGCCTTGCGATCACCGCAATGGCGCTGTGCCGCGCGACGCATCCGCCGGGCGGTGCTGTGGCGATGACCGTCGCAATCGGGGCCGAGACGATTGCCCCGATGGGCATGGGCTTCGCCTTCATGCCCGTGGCTGCCGGAACCACGCTGCTGGTGGCAATCGCCTTTGTCTATGCCCACGCGACCGGGCGGCGCTATCCCTTCCGCCAGTTCGGCGAAGCCAACGTGCACGGCACTGCCGATCCCGAGCCGCCTGAACGGCTGGGCCTGACCGAGGACGAGCTGTCAGGCATCCTTGTGCGCTACAACCAGTCGCTGAACCTGGGCGTGGAGGATCTGGCCCGCCTGATCGCCGCCGCCGAATTGCAGGCAGCCAGCCACCACACAAGGGCGCAGAGCGCTGGCGACATCATGTCGCGCGATCTGGTGACCGTTGGCCCGGATACGCCGCTGCACGATGTCGCGGGGCTGTTCGTGCGCCACAGCTTCACCTCGCTGCCGGTGGTGGACGGGACCAACCGCTACCTGGGCGTCATCTTCCAGCTTCACCTGATCATGAAGGCCCATGCCGACTTTCGCCCCGATGGCAGGCTGTCGCGGGCCGATGACGACCTGCGGGCCGCCGATATCATGCAAGCCCGGCTGCCGGTGGCCGCGCCCGATACGCCGATTGCAGCCCTGCTGCCCTGGCTGGCCGCCAGCGACACCGACGCGGTGCCCGTTCTGGATGATCAACGGCTTGTCGGCATCGTCACGCGGACGGATCTGATCGCCGCGCTGGCCCGCGAAAGCCTGCGTCCCGAGAATCACCGGAACCCTGAAGCACTGATGGCGGGAAATCCTGTCGGATAGGTCCGACTGGCAGGGGTTGGGGGACTCGAACCCACGACCCTCGGTTTTGGAGACCGATGCTCTACCAACTGAGCTAAACCCCTGCGGTGCGGTCCTGATAGGATCTGCCGCCCGCCGCGTCAAGCGGGGAAAGCGGGCCTAGTCACCCTTGACCGGGCGCGCGGCCCCGTTCGCGTCCAGCGCGACAAAGGTGAAGGTCGCCTCGGTCACCTGTTCGCCATCGTCGCGGTGACGCTCGCGCCGCCAGGCCTCGACATGGATGCGCATGGAGGTGCGGCCGACATGCACGATCTCGGCGTAAAGCGAGACCTCGTCGCCCACCTTGACGGGGCGGTGGAACTTCATCCCCTCGACCGCGATGGTGGCGCTGCGGCCGCGCGCTGCCTGGGTGGCGACGGATCCGGCGGCCAGGTCCATCTGGCTCATCAGCCAGCCGCCGAAGATGTCGCCCGCCGGGTTGGTGTCGGCGGGCATGGCGATGGTGCGGATCGTCGGGCTACCGGGCGGCTGCGTCTGGCTCATGGCAGGTTCCTGGCTGGCGCTGCCCGGCGATCAGCGCATGACGGCGGATGCGGATCAAGCCCCCTCAAGCTCCACATCCTCCAAAAGGAAACCGCCCGACTGGCGCGCCCAGAGCCGCGCGTAAAGCCCGCCCCGGGCCAGCAGCTCGGCATGGCTGCCCTGCTCGATGATCCGGCCCCCGTCCATCACGATCAGGCGGTCCATGGCGGCGATGGTGGACAGGCGGTGCGCGATGGCGATCACGGTCTTGCCTGCCATCAGTACATCGAGCCGCGACTGGATCGCGGCCTCGGCCTCGCTGTCCAGCGCGCTCGTGGCCTCGTCCAGGATCAGGATCGGCGCGTCCTTCAGCGCCACCCGCGCGATGGCGATGCGCTGGCGCTGCCCGCCCGAGAGCTTCACCCCGCGTTCGCCCACATGCGCGTCCAGCCCCCGGCGGCCATGGCTGTCCGACAGCAGGGGCACGAAGTCCTGCGCCTCGGCCATGCGCAGGGCGGCGGCAATCTCCTCCTCGGTAGCGTCGGGGCGGCCGTAGGCGATGTTGTCGCGGACCGAGCGATGCAGAAGCGAGCTGTCCTGCGTGACCACGCCGATGGCCGCGCGCAGGCTGTCCTGGGTGACCCTTGACACATCCTGCCCGTCGATCGTGATGCGGCCCGATTCGATGTCGTGGAAGCGCAGCAGCAGGTTGATCAGCGTCGATTTGCCCGCTCCGGACCGTCCGACCAGCCCCACCCGCTCGCCCGGGGCCACATGCAGCGTCAGGTCGTCCAGCACCGCCATGGGCCGCGCGCCCCGGACCCCGCGATAACGAAAGGTGACGTTGTCGAAGCGGACCGCGCCCGGACCCCGGACCAGAGGTTTAGCGTCAGGGGCGTCCTTGACCTCTCGCGGCAGGGCAAGGCTGGCGATGCCGTCGCGGACGGTGCCGATGTTCTCGAACAGGGCTGCGAATTCCCACATGATCCAGTGGGCCATGTTGTTCAGCCGCAGCGCCAGGGGCACGGCCACGGCGACTGCGCCCACCTCGACTAGGCCGTGCGTCCAGAGCCACAACCCCAGTCCCGCCACCGAGGCGACAAGGGCCACGTTGATCGTGTTCAGCGCGATGTCCTGGATCGAGGACAGCCGCATCTGCAGATGGACGGTGCGCAGGAAGGCATCCATCCCTTCGCGCATCCAGCCCTCCTCCCGCGAGGAATGCGAGAACAGCTTGACGGTGGCGATGTTGGTATAGCTGTCCACGACGCGGCCCGTCATCTGCGCGCGCGCATCCGCCTGTTCCTGCGCGACCCGGCCAAGGCGGGGGACGATCTGCCACAGCATGACGCCGTAGGCCGTGGCCCAGGCCAGGAAGGGCAGCGCCAGCCGCAAGTCCTGACTGGCCGCCAGGATCAGCGCGCCCAGGAAATAGATTACGACATAGCTGCCGACATCCATGGCCTTCATCGCGACCTCGCGCACCGCAAGCGCCGTTTGCATCAGCCGCTGCGCGATCCGGCCCGCGAATTCGTCCTGGAAATAGCCGACCGACTGGCGCAGCAGGTAGCGATGCGCCCGCCAGCGGATGCGCTGCGGAAAATTGCCCATCAGGCCCTGGTACAGCACCAGGGACGCCAGCAGGTGCAGCGCGGGCAGCAGCACCAGCAGCACCACGGCCATGAAGGCCAGCCGCCCGCCCTGACTGTCCCAGAACTGGTCGCGTGGAACCCGCGACAACTGGTCGATCAAATCCCCCAGCCAGCCGAACAGCACGACCTCGACGATCGCGATCAGCGCGGAACTGACGCCGACCAGCAGCAGCCAAGGGATAGCGCCCTGGCTGTAATACAGGACAAAGCGGACCAGCGATCGGGGCGGCATGTCCGGCGTCTCGGTCGGATAGGGATCAATGCGTTGCTCGAACCACGAGAACATGGTGTCACCGGAATGTCGTGAACGGGGTCAGGCAAGGGTGCGTTTGCTGGACCTTCCGGCGTCGCATGTCAAGTCGCGCTTCTGGAACGATGCGACAGGCCGCACGTTGCACAGAGGAAGAATGATGCCTCCCGAAAGGACACCGCCATGGCGATCAAGAACCTGAACGACCTTTACCTTCACCAGCTGAAGGACCTTTACTCGGCCTGCAAGCAGTCCATGGCGGTGGTCACCGAAATGGGCCGCGTCGCCAAGTCGCGCGAACTGTCCGAGGCGCTGATCGCCGGCAACCAGGGCATCGCCCGCGGCATGGAGGTTCTGGCCAGCGTTTGCGCCCGGCACGATGCGGATCCCACCGGCGAGCATTGCCGGGGAATGGAGGGGCTGGTCGTCGAGGCCCGCAAGCACGCGATCGAGACCGACTTCGGCGACGAGGATACCCAGGACGCGGCGATCATCACCCAGTATCAGCGCCTGACCCATTACGCGATCGCGGGCTATGGCTGCGTTCGCACCTTTGCCAATCGCCTGGGCCATGACGATGACGGCGCTGCCCTGCAGGACTGCCTGGACAACACGCGCGAAGGCGACAAACACATGACCCGCATCGCCGAGGGCGGCGTCAACCAGGCCGCGGCGAACGGCTGACAGGCGCCCATCGGGCTAATACGCCGCAGCCCTGGCACAAGGCTGCGGCGCAAGTGCTACAGATGCCGTGTCTCGGCGGCCTCGTTCCACCAGTCATCATGCACCCCATCGGCGTAAAAGACTGGCGCGGTGGCCAGTTCCGCCTCGGGAACATCGTCCAGGGCCGGGATGAAGATCATCGTGAAGGGCCCGCCCATCTGCGCGATATCGCCCGTCGTCCACAGCCGCGTCCCGCATCGGCTGCAAAAGACATGGTGCATGTCCACGCTGTCGTCCTGCGCGCGTGGCGTTTCGGCAATGGCGTCCCCGCCCCGCAGGACCCGCAGCCCGTCGGCATCGGGCAGGCGCATTTCCCAATAGCGCATCTTGCGGCAGAACCGGCAGTTGCAGCGCATGGTCCCGTCCGCCAGGTCGCCATCCGCCTCGAAGGCGACGGCACCGCAGAAGCAGCTTCCGCGATAGGTCCTCATGGCGCGCGATCCAGGGCGGCAAAGGCGAAATGGATCGGCTTGGCGGCCCTTGGCGGGAAGGCGGGACGAGCCGTGCCGAAATGCAGCACAGGCGCGTCCCTGTCCTCTTTCGTCAAACGGATACCCAAGGGCTCCAGCGCGGTCTGGTGGAACCTTCGGGCCGCGCCGCTGTCGCGCGTCGGAATGCCGATATGGTCGATCATGGCGGAAACCTCCTGACCGGCAGCATAGGCCGCCGGCCCTGACAAATCCTGTCAGCAGGGGTTCAGACGTTTCCGGCCGCCATTTCCTTCGCGATGTGATCGGCCTGGCGGATCGCCAGAGCCACGATGGTCAGCGTCGGGTTTTCCGCAGCCCCCGTGGTGAACTGGCTGCCGTCCGAGACGAACAGGTTGGGGATGTCGTGGCTTTGCCCGTGTCTGTTGACCACGCCGTCCTCGGGTTTTTCCGACATGCGGTTGGTCCCCAGGTTGTGGGTCGAGGGATAGGGCGGCGTCGGCAGGGTGCGCGTCGCGCCCACGGCCTTGTAGATCGCCTGCCCCCGCGCATAGGCATGGTTGCGCATCGCGATGTCGTTCGGATGGTCGCTGAAGTTGACGTTCGCGACCTTCAGGCCGAACTTGTCCTCGGTATCGGACAGCGTGACCCGGTTCTCGGCCTGGGGCATATCCTCGCCCACGATCCACATGCCCGCCATGTTCTCATAGCTGTCGAGCGCGGTGGTAAACTCGCGCCCCCAGGCACCGGGATCCAGGAAAGCCGCCATGAAGGGCAGTCCCAGGGACAGGGTTTCCAGTTCATAGCCGCCCACGAAGCCACGCGACGGGTCATGCTTGGCCTCGTCCCGGATGATGCCTGCCATGGTCGTGCCGCGCCACATCCGCACGGGATGCTCGAAGGTCGCATAGACCGATCCGGTGGTGTGGCGCATGTAGTTGCGGCCCACCTGGCCCGAGCGGTTGGCAAGCCCGTCCGGGAACATGCTGCTGTGCGAATTCAGCAGCAGGCGCGGCGATTCGAAGCTGTTGCCAGCGACCGCGACGATCCGGGCCTTCTGCATCTGCAGGTTGCCGTCCTTGTCGAAGTACTCGACGCCCGTGACCTTGCCGCTGTCGTCATGCAGGATGCGGGCGACATGGGCGTGGTCGCGGACCTCCAGGTTGCCGGTCGCCTCGCCGCGCGGGATGTCGGTATAGGCGGTGGACCACTTTGCCCCCCATTTGCAGCCCTGGAAGCAGAAGCCGGTCTGCTGGCAGGCCATCCGGTCGTCGTAATCGGCGCTGTTGATCGCCATGTTGCCGGTGTGGACGTCCTTGTAGCCCACCGCCAGCGCGCCCTTCTCGAACACCTTGTAGTTGTTGCTGCCCGGCAGGCGCGCCCGGCCGCCCACGCCCGTCACGCCCAGCTTGGTCTCAGCCTTGTCATACCAGGGCGCCATCTCGGCGCCGTCGATGGGCCAGTCCAGCAGGCTTGCGCCCTCGACCGTGCCGTAATTCGACAGCGCCTTCCACTCATGGTCCTGAAACCGCAGGGACGCGCCGGCCCAGTGCACGCTGGTGCCGCCCACGGCCTTGACGATCCAGGCGGGCAGGCCCGAGAAATCCTTGGCCACCCGCCAGTCGCCGCTGGTGGTGCGCGGATCGGTCCAGGCCAGCTGGCCGAAGCTTTCCCATTCGTCGTTGACGTAATCCTCGGGCAGATAGCGCCCGCCCGCTTCAAGGGCCACGACCTTGACGCCCTTCTGCGCCAGTTCGTTGGCCAGCACCCCGCCGCCCGCGCCGGTGCCCACGATGACGACCACGCTGTCGTCGGTCAGATCGAATTTGGCTGCCTTTGCCATGGTTGCTGTCCTCCCCCTTACAGCCAGTCGATGTCGTCGAAGCCGCGGGCGATATAGCCGCCCTGCGAGAAGGACTCGCCCTCGTATCCGAAGATCGGCCAGACCTCTTTCTGGTTGTAGAGTCCGGTCACCAGCCCGCCGCGCACCGTCTGGAAGAAGGGCGTGTCCTCGATCATCCGCAGGATGGCGACGCGGTCCGCTTCCCACCCCACCGACAGATAGCTGTCGAAGCCCGCCTGTTTCGCGGCGGCATCCAGGGCGGCGATGCCCTGGGCGACATCGGCCTTCTGGTCCTCGCTGTCATAGCCCTTGACCGCGACCGCATAATACCGATCGCCCACCCGGTCGTGCGGAAAGATGTCGCGCGTCATCTGCAGCAGCGTCGCCATCTCGTGTTCGCTGATGGCAGCGACCTCAACCGCCCAGGCGGCGTCCGGGGCCGCGATGAAACCGGGCCCGGCAACGGCCAGCGCCCCGGCCGCCACGGCGCGCGACAGCAGCGCACGCCGGGTCAGCCCCTGTTTGCGTAGTTGGGACATTCTCTCCTCCCCTGTCATTGTCGCGCGCGGCGGGCTCCCCTCCCGCGGCGGCGCGATTACTTGTAGCGGCCGCCCCGCTGGATCACCTCGATCTGGTAGCCGTCCGGGTCGGCGATGAAGAAGAACCTTGCGATCACCTCGCCGCCGGGCGCGAAATCGACCAGCTTGCGCGGGGCATAGCCAAGGTCCGTGATGCGGGCGTGTTCGGCATCCACGTCATCGACCGTGAAGGCCACATGGCCATAGCCGTCGCCAAGCGCATAAGGCTCGGTCCGGCCCTTGTTGACGGTCAGTTCCAGCTCGACCTCGCTTTCGCCATTGGCCAGGTAGATCAGCGTGAATTCCGGGAAATCCAGCCGCTCGGCCACCGTCAGTCCAAAGCAGCGGTCGTAGAATTCAAGCGAACGCGCTTCGTCCAGAACGCGGATCATCGAGTGGACATATTTCGCCATGCCAAGCCTCCGTAGCCTTTTCTTCTCCCAAGGCTAGGGGATCGTACGCGGGCGCGGGTAGTATCGGATTACTACAGGCGCATTTATTCGGCGGCGAAGGCCTGCGGCAGGTGCTGGTCCTCGCCAAGGTGGATCGTGCAGGCGCAACGCAGCAAGGACGTGAAATTCCGCGCCTCGCCATGCAGTTCAAGAACCTCGGCATGCAGCTTGGAGATGAAGGCGGGGGTGGAAACCCCCTCGCGCGCGGCGATCTCGTCAAGGATGCCCCAGAATGCCCGTTCCAGCCGGATCGAGGTGGATTGCCCGTTCAGCCGCAGCCTGCGGGTGACGGTTTCATAGCGTTCGGGGCGTTGCCCCGCGAAGATCTGGCACATGGGCTTGATCCGGCAGTTCCTGTGGGCCGATCCTGCGGCATCACGGGCGATGGGTCAATGCAACCTTTGGTCATCCCGCGCCACCCGGCCCGTCTGGCGGCGCAGCACCGGGAATGCCGCAAAGGCAAGCTGCGCAAGGGCACCAAGCGCGCCCGCGGGTGTCGTGAACGCGGTGAAGAAGCTGGACGCGCCTGCGCCCAAGACCATGGCAAGCAGCGCCTCGGACAGCCACAGCAATGCCAGGGCGGTCGCGCCCATGGCGATGCGGGCGGGGATGGGTGCGGGAACGGCAAGCCGCCCCAGGATCGCGCCGCAGACCAGCCAGGACAGCGCCAGCATGACGGGGATTTCCAAGGCAACGGCTGCCGTGGAACCAAGGCGCGGCACCAGCAGCATGTTGCGCACTATGCCCAGCACCGTGCCGCAGGCGAAGATGATGGCGTAATAGATCAAGGCGGCCCGAAAGACGGTCATGGCATCCTTCCCTTTTGGGCGAGGCACAGGCCCACCTTACGACCATCCTTCTGTCCGATGCAAAAAGCCGCCCCCTTTCGGGAGCGGCTCTTTGCCCTGTGGCATGGTGCGTGCCAGCACGCAGCCTGCAAGCTTGGCGCAGGGCGCGTGTTCACACGCACCCCTGCCCCGGCGATCCTTACTTCAGGATCTTCGAGACCACGCCGGCGCCGACGGTGCGGCCGCCTTCGCGGATGGCGAAGCGCAGCTTTTCTTCCATGGCGATCGGGGCGATCAGCTCGACCTCGAACTTCAGGTTGTCGCCCGGCATCACCATCTCGGTGCCCTCGGGCAGCTTCACGGTGCCGGTCACGTCCGTGGTCCGGAAGTAGAACTGCGGGCGGTAGTTGGCGAAGAACGGCGTGTGGCGGCCGCCCTCTTCCTTGGTCAGGATGTAGGCCTCGGCCTCGAAGGTCGTGTGCGGCTTGACCGAACCCGGCTTGCACAGCACCTGGCCGCGCTCCACGCCGTCGCGGTCGACGCCGCGCAGCAGCGCGCCGATGTTGTCGCCGGCTTCCCCGCGGTCCAGCAGCTTGCGGAACATCTCGACGCCCGTGCAGGTGGTCTTGCGGGTGTCGCGGATGCCCACGATCTCCAGTTCGTCGCCGACGTTGACCGCGCCGCGCTCGACCCGGCCCGTCACAACCGTGCCGCGGCCCGAGATCGAGAACACGTCCTCGATCGGCATCAGGAACGGCTGGTCGATGGCCCGCTCGGGGGTCGGGATGTATTCGTCCACGGCGGCGATCAGCGCGCGGATCGAGTTCTCGCCGATCTCCGGATCACGGCCTTCCAGCGCCGCCAGCGCCGAGCCCTTGATGATCGGAATGTCGTCGCCCGGATAGTCGTAGGAGCTCAGCAGCTCGCGCACTTCCATCTCGACCAGTTCCAGCAGCTCCTCGTCGTCGACCTGGTCGACCTTGTTGAGGTAGACGACCATGTAGGGAATGCCCACCTGGCGGCCCAGCAGGATGTGCTCGCGCGTTTGCGGCATCGGGCCGTCGGCGGCGTTCACCACCAGGATCGCGCCGTCCATCTGCGCCGCGCCGGTGATCATGTTCTTCACGTAGTCGGCGTGGCCCGGGCAGTCCACGTGCGCATAATGGCGCGCTTCCGATTCGTATTCCACATGCGCCGTCGAGATGGTGATCCCGCGCGCACGCTCTTCCGGCGCGCCGTCGATCTGGTCATAGGCCTTGAATTCACCGAAATACTTCGTGATCGCAGCCGTCAGCGTCGTCTTGCCGTGGTCAACGTGACCAATCGTGCCAATGTTGACGTGCGGTTTCGTCCGTTCAAACTTTGCCTTTGCCATCTACGGCCTCTCCTGATCGCGGGGCATGGCGAGACGGCCCCGAATTTGACGTGCGCCGCGATTTATAAGCCGGACCGGGAAAAATCAAGGGCGCGCGGGTGCCTTGTGGCTGGGAGGGGGCACGCGCCGATTGCCCGCCGGAACCATTCGCGGCACAGTTCTGTTCGGGGAACGCAGAACGGGGCGGCGTTGCCGTCCGTACACCGAGTATCGGAGGAGGTTTTTCCATGAGCCTGATGAAAACCCTGGGCCGGGTCGCAGCCGGCGTCATTCTTGCCAAGGGCATCGGCGCGGCGATGCAGCAGCACCAGCAGGGCCGGCCCGGCCAGGTGACCCGGAACCGCAGCCAAGGCGGCCTTCTGGGCGAGCTGTTCGGCAACAACAGCCGCCCGGGCGCGGGCGGCGGCCTGAACGACATGCTGGGCCAGGTCCTCGGCGGCGGCCGTCCCGGAACCGGGACGCGCTATGGCGGCCCTCAGTCTTCCGGCGCCTCGGGCGGGCTTGGCGGGCTTCTGGATGGTCTGACGACCCGTGCCCGCAGCGGCAGCAGCGGCGGCGGCGGCCTTGGAGACCTGCTGGGCCAGCTTGGCGGCGGCAGCAAGACCCGGAGCGCCGGCAGCGGCGGGGGGCTTGGCGATATTCTGGGCGGCCTTCTGGGCGGTGCCGCGGCGGGCGGCATGGCGGGCAACCTCGCGCGCAAGGACTCGCAGCCGACGAATGACGCAAGCTTTGGCGAGTTGTTCAACGACGCGGTGGTCAAGCAGGGCGAACCCGAGGTCGCGCCCACTCCGGAACAGAATGCGGTCGCCGGCCTCATGCTGCGCGCGATGATCCAGGCGGCCAAGTCCGACGGCACCATCGACGAGGCGGAAAAGCAGCGCCTGCTGGGCAAGCTGGGCGATGACCTGGATGACGAGGAACGCCAGTTCATCCGCGACCAGATGGCCGCACCCGTCGATCCCGAGGCCTTGGCCCGCGATGTCCCGCAGGGCCTGGAATCGCAGGTTTACCTGATGTCGCTTCTGGCCATCGACCTGGATCACGAGGACGAGGTCCGCTACCTGGGCCGGCTGGCGCAGGCGCTGAAGCTTGATCGCCCGGCGGTCCAGGAAATCCACGATCAGGTCGGGATCGCCGCGCCGCAGGCCTGATCCACGAAGGGGCCCCGCAAGGGGCCCTTTCGCCATTAAGTGACCGACTTCAGGACGATTGATCCGGGCTTTTGCCTCTGCCACTCTCCGTGTCAGAGTCCCACCGCCAGCCCTTGCAGGAGCCCGTCATGATCCCCGTCAAAGCCTTCACCCTTGCCGCCGTCCTTGCCCTGCCGACCCTTGCCGTCGCCCAGTCCGCCGACGACGCCGCCAAGGAAGCGCTGGAGGCGCGGCATGGCTACATGACGATGCTGGGCATCAACATGGGCCAGCTTGCGGGCATGGCGAAGGGCGAGGTCGCCTATGACGAGGCCTTGGCCAGCCGCGCCGCGGCCAATATCCTGGCCCTGACGCAATACGATGCGCCTGCGCTGTTCACCCCGGGCACCTCCTCGGAGGAGATCGATGAGTCCGATGCCCTGCCTGCCATCTGGGAAAAGCCCGATGATTTCGGTGCCAAGTTCGCGGACTTGAGCAAGGCTGCGGCCGGCAGCCCGGATGCCGTGAAGGGCGGCCAGGGCAATGTAGGCGCGGTGGTGCAGAAGTTGGGCGGCGCCTGCAAGGCCTGCCACGACGATTACCGCAAGAAAGACTGATGGCTGGCGGCCCTGCGCATCGCGAACGGATCTGGGATCCGGCGCTGCGCGCCTTTCACTGGACGCTGGCGATCCTGGTGGTCGCCAACTGGCTGCTGGGCAAGATCGGCCCCTCGGACATGACCTTGCATTTCTGGCTGGGCTACGCCGTGATCGGGCTTTTGCTGTTCCGGCTGGTCTGGGGCTTTGTCGGCCCGCCCTCGGCGCGCTTCGGCCAGTTCGTCCGCGGCCCCCGCGCCGTGCTGGCCTATGCCGGCGAGATGGTCCGCCCGCGGCCCAGCAACTGGCCGGGCCACAGCCCGATTGGCGCCTTGGCCGTGGTGGCGATGCTGGTGGTGCTGATCCTGCAGGTGATCACCGGCCTGTTCGCCGATCCCGAGGACTATATCAATGTCGGGCCGCTGGCCTCGCAGGTCAGTTCGGCCACGTCGCGCGCCGCCCTGCGCTGGCACCATCGCGGGGCGGACCTGATCCTGATCCTGGTCCTGCTGCACTGGGCGGTGATCCTCTTCTATCGCCTGTGGAAGCGCGAGAATCTGGTCGATCCGATGATCACCGGCTGGAAGTGGGTGCGGCGGCGCTAGGGTGGAACCCTTGCCGCCGCGGCATGTTGGGCAGGGCAACCGGAAAGGAAAGCCCATGTCTTCCGACACCACCGACCAACCCTTTCGCAGCGGCGCGATCGAAGATCCGCGCCTGCCCCGGCCTGATTTTCCCAAACAGGAACAGCCCGCCCCCGGCCTCGCCAGCCGCATGGATCCCCTGCCCGACCATGGCGAGACCAGCTATCGCGGCACCGGCCGCCTGTCGGGCAAGCGGGCGCTGATCACCGGCGGCGACAGCGGCATCGGCGCAGCTGCCGCCATCGCCTTTGCCCGTGAAGGCGCGGATGTCGCGATCAACTACCTGCCCGAGGAGCAGGAGGATGCCGACAAGGTCATCGCCCTGATCGAGGCCGAGGGCCGCAAGGCCATCGCCATCCCCGGCGATCTGCGGGACGAGGCCTTCTGCAAGTCCCTGGTGAGCCAGGCGGCCGAAGGCCTGGGTGGTCTGGACGTCCTGGTCAACAATGCCGGCCGCCAGCAGTTCTGCGAAAAGCTGGAGGATCTGACGACCGAGGATTTCGACGCGACCATGAAGACGAATGTCTATGCGCCGTTCTGGGTCACCCGTGCCGCGCTGCCGCATCTGAAGCCGGGCGCGTCGATCATCATCACCTCGTCGGTGCAGGCCTTCTCGCCATCCGACATCCTGTTCGACTATGCGCAGACCAAGGCCGCCAATGTCGCCTTTGCGCAATCGCTGGCCAAGCAGCTTGCCCCGCGCGGGATCCGCGTGAACGCGGTCTGCCCCGGCCCCTTCTGGACGGCCCTGCAGATCTCGGGCGGGCAACCGACCGAAAAGGCGGCGGAACACGGCAAGAAGCAGCCCCTGGGCCGCCCCGGCCAGCCGGTCGAGCTTGCGCCGATCTATGTGCTGCTTGCGTCCGACGAGGCGAGCTACATCACCGGCGAGTATTTCGGATCGGTCGGCGGCGCGGGGCTGTAGCGCCAGAAGATTCCTGCCTCCGGCGGGGATATCTTAACCAAGCTGAAAGAATTTCGAGTCCATCCTGAAGGCACGGTACAGGCGGGGACGCCGATGACCGTCCAAGGTGAAAGCCCCCTGCCTGCTGCATCATGCCGGCGCGGCGGGGGGCCGCCCCTTCATCTTGGTTGTAAATATCCTGGGGAGCCCGCCCCGGCGGGCGGGGCGAAGCCCCCCGGCCAACCGGCGCCGAAGGGCGTCAGCCCTTCGTCAGTTGAACCTGTTGTCGCGCGGAAAGCCGCGTGGTGCCATGCGCCCGGCGCTGGAGCGCTTGCCAAGCCATTCGGTCAGATCAGGTTCGGTCCGCGTGCGCCCGCCGCTTTCCTGCCAGCGCAGCCCGTCGGCCAGGGTGATGAAGGCCGCATCGGACAACGTGTCGCCCGCCACCAGCCCGCCGCCGCTGCCGTATTTCTGCAGACGCACGCCCTTGCCCCTGGACATCTCGGGCAGTTCGGACAGGGGGAACACCAGCATCTTGCGGTTCGTGCCGACCACCGCGACATGATCGCCGCTGACAGGGCGGCACAGCAGCGCGTCGCCGTTCAGCACCTGCTTGCCGGTCTTGGTCTGGGCCAGAATGTCGCCCGCCCCCACGATGAAGCCGTCCCCCGCCTTCGAGGCGACCAGGTATTTCTGGTCCGCCCGCCAGGGGAATATGGTGATCACCTCGGCCTCGTTCGGCAGGTCGATCATCAGGCGCAGCGGCTCGCCCATGCCGCGGCCGCCGGGCAGGTTGTTGGCCGGCAGCGTGTAGAAACGCCCATTGCTGGCAAAGATGATCAGCTTGTCGGTCGTTTCGGCATGAACAGCCAGGCCGGGGCCGTCGCCATCCTTGAACTTGACCTCGGCATCCAGGGGCTGGTGGCCCTTCATGCTGCGAATCCAGCCCATCTTCGACAGGATCACGGTCAGCGGCTCACGCTCGATCATGGAGTCGAGGTCGATGGGCGCGATCTCCTGCGCCTCGGCGATCTGCGTGCGGCGCTGGCCTGCGGGCTTGGACTTGCCGAAGAGGTTGCGCACCTCTTTCAGCTGGTCGGCGATCCGCGCCCATTGCACGCGTTCGTCCGCCAGCATCGCCTCCAGCCCCTGCCGTTCCTCCAGCAGGGCATCGCGTTCGGCGCGAAGCTCGATTTCCTCCAGCTTGCGCAGGGCGCGCAGACGCATGTTCAGGATCGCCTCGACCTGCACCTCGGTCAGGGCGAATTCGGACATCATCACGGCCTTCGGCTCATCCTCGTGGCGGATGATCTCGATCACGCGGTCAAGGTTCAGATAGGCGATCAGATAGCCTTCCAGCACCTCCAGCCGGGCGGCGATCTTGTCCAGCCGGTAATTCGCGCGGCGCACCAGCACCTCGCGCCGGTGGTCCAGGAAGGCGCGCAGAACCTCCTTGAGCGAGCAGACCTTGGGCACGCGCCCGTCGATCAGCACGTTCATGTTCATGCTGAAACGAACCTCAAGGTCGCTGACCCGGAACAGCGCGGCCATCAGCTGCTCGGGATCGACCGTGCGGGCCTTGGGCTCCAGCACGATGCGGATATCCTCGGCGGATTCGTCGCGGACATCGGCCAGGATCGGGATGCGCTTGGTCTGGATCAGTTCCGCCAGGCGTTCGATCAGCTTGGACTTCTGGACCTGATAGGGGATCTCGGTCACGACGATCTGCCACAGGCCCCGGCCCAGATCCTCTTGCATCCAGCGGGCGCGGACGCGAAAGGCGCCGCGGCCCGTGCGATAGGCCTCGGCGATCGTCTCGCGGTTTTCCACGATGACGCCGCCGGTCGGGAAATCCGGCCCCTGGATGATGCCCGCCAGGGTGTCGTCGCGCGCATCCGGCGTCTTGATGAGGTGCAGGCAGGCGTCGATCACCTCGTGCAGGTTGTGCGGCGGAATGTTCGTGGCCATGCCGACCGCGATCCCCGATGCGCCGTTGGCCAGCAGGTTCGGAAAGGCCGAGGGCAGGACCACCGGTTCGTGCAGCGTGCCGTCATAGTTCGGGCGGAAATCGACCGCGTCCTCGGCCAGTCCGTCCATCAGGCTTTCGGATGCCAGCGCCAGCCGCGCCTCGGTGTATCGCGCGGCCGCCGGGTTGTCGCCGTCGATGTTGCCGAAGTTCCCCTGCCCGTTCACCAGCGGATAGCGCATGGCGAAATCCTGGGCCAGGCGGGCCATGGCGTCATAGATCGCCGCGTCCCCGTGGGGGTGGTAGTTGCCCATCACGTCGCCGGTGATCTTGGCCGATTTGCGGAACGCCCCGTTGGGCGCCAGCCGCAATTCCCGCATCGCATAAAGGATGCGGCGGTGGACCGGCTTCAGCCCGTCGCGGGCATCGGGCAGCGCCCGGTGCATGATGGTGGAGAGCGCATAGGTCAGATAACGCTCGCCGATCGCGCGGCTCAGCGGTTCGGACTGGGTGTTGTCGTCGGGGTCGATATGCGGTTCGGACATGCGCCATCAGATAGGACGCAGCGCGCGCCCGGTCCAGCGTGAATCGCGGAACGGCCGGGCGGGCTTTGGCGTTGCGATGCATCATGGGATAAAAAGACCCGCAAGGGGATCGCTGGGGGCATTGATGATCAGACTGGTCGCGCTGATGCTGGCCACCCTGGCAGGGCTGTTCCTGGTCCTGTCCATCTGGGGCGACGGCAACCTGCGCGCCGAACGCCGTCCCGCGCCCGCGCCCGCGCCCGCGCTGCAACCCGCCGCGCAACAGGAGGCTCCTCCCCCCCCGGCGGCCGCCCAACCGCCGGCGGCTCCGGCCGTGGTGCAGGCCTCGACGCAGACCCCCCAGCAGGTGCAGCGCTTTCCCGGCCCGGTGCTGCGCCCCTCGCCCGAACACGCGGGCGAGGCCCCTGCCGCCGTCGCCACGCCCCTGCCCGAGGGTCCGGTGCTTTATGTCACCGGCGACCGGGTAAACATGCGGGCGGGCCCCTCGACCGGCGACCGGGTCGTCACGGCCCTGACACGCGGTGCGGCGGTCCAGCCGCTTGGACCCACGGATGCCGAATGGGTCAATATCCGCGACACCGATGGCCGGGTGGGCTATGTCGCAAGCCGCTTCCTGTCGCAGGCCGCCCCGTGAGCGGACGCGTCCTGATCACCGGCTGCTCCTCCGGCATCGGACTGGATGCCGCGCGGCGGATGCAGGCGATCGGCTGGCAGGTCGTGGCCACCTGCCGCCGCCCCGAGGACATCGCCGCCCGCCGGGCAGAGGGGATGGAGTGTCACCATCTGGAACTGTCCGACGGCGACAGCGTGGCCCGGCTGACCGATCAGGTCCTGGCGGGCGGGCCGCTGGACGCCCTGGTCAACAACGCCGCCTTCGCCCTGCCCGGCGCGGTCGAGGACATGCCGCGCGGCGCCCTGCGCGCGATCTTCGAGACCAACCTGTTCGGCACCCATGACCTGACCGTCCGGCTGATCCCGCATTTCCGCAAGGGGGGTGGGCGGATCGTCAACATCAGCTCGGTCCTGGGTCTGGTCGGCATCCGCTGGCGCGGGCCCTATGTCGCGACCAAGTTCGCGCTGGAAGGACTGACCGATGTCCTGCGGCTGGAGATGCAGGGCACGCCCGTCAAGGTCATCCTGATCGAGCCCGGCCCGATCGCAAGCCGCATCCGCGTGAACGCCATCCCCCATTTCGAACGCTGGGTGAACTGGCAGGACAGCGCGCGGGCCGACGAATATCGCGCCAGCCTGCTGAAGCGGCTTTACGAGCCCTCGGGCAAGGACAGGTTCGAACTGCCGCCCTCGGCCGTCAGCGACCGGATCGTCCATGCGCTGACCGCCCCGCGGCCGCGGACGCGCTATTACGTGACGACGCCCACCTGGATCTCGGGGATCAGCCGCAGGGTCCTGCCCACGCGCGCACTGGACTGGCTCATGCGCCACGGCTAGGGTCCTTGCCAACGAAAGGCGGCAGCATGACCGACGAACCCCTGTTCTATGTGATCGCGCTGGCCATGCTGGCGGTGCTGGTGATCCTGGCCACCGGCATCGGCGGGTTTGCCAAGGGCGGCGAATGGAACCGCAGGCACGGCAACCGGATGATGCGCTGGCGGCTCATCGCGCAGGCGATTGCCGTGGCGCTGATCATGCTGTTCGTCTGGCTGGGGGGCCGCTGATGGTCGTCCTGAACCGGATCTATACCCGCACCGGCGACGGGGGCGACACCGCCCTGTCGGATGGCAGCCGCGTGGCCAAGCACGACCCGCGGGTCGAGGCCTATGGCACCGTGGACGAGCTGAACGCGACCCTTGGCCTCTGCCGCCTTCATGCGGAGGGCGAACTGGCCGACCGGCTGGCGGTGATCCAGAACGACCTGTTCGATCTGGGCGCCGACCTGGCGCGACCGAACATGGCGGCCGACGGTCAGGCGGGCTATCCGGTGCTGCGCATCATCGACGCGCAGGTGACCCGGCTGGAGCATGAGATCGACGCGATGAATGCGGGCCTGAACCCGCTGCGCAGCTTCATCCTGCCGGGCGGATCGGCCCTCGCCGCGCATCTGCATCTGTCGCGCACCGTTGCCCGCCGGGCCGAGCGCCGCGCCACCGATCTTGCGACGGGCGGCGATGTGAACGGGGCGGCGGTCCGTTACCTCAACCGCCTGTCGGACTGGCTGTTCGTCGCGGCCCGCGTCGCCAACAACGGCGGGGCCGACGACATCCTGTGGGTGCCGGGCGCCAGCCGCTGACGCCCCCGCGCACCGGGGCCGCCGCAAACGCAGCGTCGGGGGACGCTTTTGTATTGTGCATCGCGCCGGCCAGCCGTTAACACTGCCCCCGACACGTAGATAAGGGGGGCATAACCCATGAAGATCCTCGTGCCCGTGAAGCGGGTGATTGACTACAACGTGAAGGCCCGGGTGAAGGCGGACGGG